>NZ_CABVHQ010000003.1 GCF_902497895.1 Pseudomonas fluorescens | reverse complement strand
GGCCAAGCCGGGTGCTCCTGCAGTCGCAGCCAAACCTGTCGCAGCCAAACCAGCTGCAGCCAAACCACCCGCGGCGCAACCGGCTGCTGCCAAACCTGCGGCGACCAAACCGCCCGCTGCGGCACCGACGACACCTGTTCGGGAGAGACAATGATGCCCAGTACTCGGCCCCGTAACGGTTGGATAGTCTGGCTGACTTTTGCTATAGGTCTGTTGCTCAGCGTTTCGCCGTTGCCGCAGTTCATGGAAATCCTGCGCCCGCTTTGGCTGGCCTTGTTGCTGGCCTTCTGGGTGTTGGCATTGCCGCAGAAAATCGGCATGGTCACCGCATGGTGTCTGGGTCTGGCGGAAGATGTGCTGTACGGCACATTGTTGGGGCAGAACGCCTTGATCCTGACCCTGATCACCTTCCTGGTGCTGTCATTGCAGCAGCGCTTGCGCATGTTTCCGATGTGGCAGCAATGTCTGGTCATCCTGGTGATCTTCGGTCTGGCCCAGTTGGTACAGCTGTGGCTCAGCGCCCTGACTGGCAACCGCCAACCGACCCTGGCGCTGGTATTGCCAGCTTTGGTCAGCGCATTGCTCTGGCCATGGATCAGCTTCGGTTTGCGTGGATTGAGTCGCCGCTACAAAATCAATTGATTCGGTAGGCATTTGCCCCCGCACCTCGACAGGGAGATGTCTTGATGAACCTGCTCTATCTGGCTTCCGGCTCACCACGCCGACGCGAACTGCTGACGCAGATCGGCGTGCCGTTTTCCGCCATCAGCGCGGACATCGATGAAACCCCTCTGAATGACGAATCCCCTGCGGCCTATGTCGAGCGTCTGGCGCGCGGCAAGGCCGAGGCCGGGCGCGCGGTGCTGGCGCTCAGCGCGCCGACGGCAGCGCTTTGCGTGCTGGGTGCCGATACCGCGGTAGTGCTCGATGGGCGGATTCTCGGTAAACCGGTCGATGAAGCCGATGCCCTGGCCATGCTCATGGCGCTGTCCGACCGTGAACATGAAGTCCTGACCGCGATCGCCGTGCTCGACGGGCAACGTTGCGAGTCGCGGGTGGTCCGCAGCCTGGTGCGGTTTCGGCCGATCAGCCGTGAAGAAGCAGCAGCCTACTGGGCCAGCGGCGAGCCACAGGACAAGGCCGGCGGTTACGGGATTCAAGGGCTTGGCGCGGTGTTTGTCGCCGGGCTCAATGGCAGTTATTCAGCGGTCGTTGGCCTGCCCCTGTGCGAAACCTTCGAGCTGCTGGGCCATTTCGGCATACCCTGTTGGCAAAACCTTACCGTTCGCTAAGCGCCGTACCTGACTGACGCGGCCATTATCGTGAATACGCCTGAGCGAGACCCTGCCATGAGTGAAGAGATCCTGATCAACATCACGCCGATGGAATCGCGCGTGGCGGTGGTTGAAAACGGTGTTCTACAAGAAGTGCATGTCGAGCGCACCCAGAAACGCGGGATCGTCGGCAATATTTATAAAGGCAAGGTGGTCCGGGTTCTGCCGGGTATGCAGGCAGCATTCGTCGATATCGGCCTGGACCGCGCAGCCTTTATTCACGCCTCGGAAATCTCCATGCGTGAAGGCCCAGTGGTGGAAAGTATCAGCGCCCTGGTCCATGAAGGGCAGAGCCTGGTGGTGCAAGTCACCAAGGATCCGATTGGTACCAAGGGCGCGCGCCTGACGACCCAGCTGTCGATCCCGTCGCGTTATCTGGTGTACATGCCGCGCACCGCCCACGTTGGCATTTCCCTGAAGATCGAAGACGAAGCCGAGCGCGAGCGTCTGAAACAGGTAGTCAGCGATTGCGTGGCGAAGGAAGGCATCAAGGAAGCCGGTGGCTTCATCCTGCGTACCGCTGCCGAAGGTGCCGGGGCCGATGAGATCCTGATGGACATCCGCTACCTGCGCAGGCTGTGGGACCAGATCGCGGAGCAGATCAAGACCATCAGCGCGCCGAGCGTGATTTATGAAGACCTGGGCCTGGCCTTGCGCACTTTGCGCGATCTGGTCAGCCCGAAGATCGAGAAAATCCGGATCGATTCTCGGGAAACCTTTCAGAAAACCACGCAGTTCGTCGCTGAACTGATGCCGGAAATCGCCGATCGCCTCGAGCACTATCCCGGCGAGCGGCCGATTTTCGATCTGTACGGCGTCGAGGACGAGATCCAGAAGGCCCTGGAGCGCAAAGTGCCGCTTAAATCCGGCGGCTATCTGGTGGTCGATCCGGCGGAGGCCATGAGCACCATCGACGTCAACACCGGTGCATTCGTTGGCCATCGCAACCTCGAAGAGACGATCTTCAAGACCAACCTCGAGGCCGCGACCGCGATTGCCCGCCAGCTGCGCCTGCGTAACCTGGGCGGGATCATCATCATCGACTTCATCGACATGGAAGATGAAGAGCACCAGCGTCAGGTGTTACGCACCCTGGAAAAGCAGCTGGAACGTGACCATGCCAAGACCAACATCATCGGTATCACCGAGTTGGGCCTGGTGCAGATGACCCGCAAGCGCACCCGCGAAAGTCTCGAGCAGGTGTTGTGCGAACCCTGCAGCAGTTGCCAGGGCCGCGGCAAGTTGAAGACTCCGGAAACGGTTTGCTACGAGATTTTCCGCGAAATCCTGCGCGAAGCTCGGGCTTATCAGGCCGTTGGCTATAGAGTACTGGCTAACCAGAAAGTGGTGGACCGGCTGCTCGACGAAGAGTCGGGCAATGTCGCTGAGCTGGAGGGGTTTATCGGGCGGACCATCCGCTTTCAGGTGGAGACCATGTATTCCCAGGAACAATACGACGTGGTGCTGCTCTGAATCGGCGTGCTTTACTTTTATTGAACGCGACTGACTTCAGCGTTTCGCATGACTATTGCCTTGGGGGCCACCTGACATGGAGCGTCTGATACGCTTTTTCGCTGCCCTGACCCGTTGGTCCCTGGGGCTTTGCGCATTGTTGCTGGTGTTGACTGCGCTGTACGTCAGTCTTGGTCGTGAATTGACGCCGCTGGTCGCCGAGTATCGCGTCGAAGTCGAGACCAAGGCCCGTGAAGCGTTGGCCATGCCGCTGCACATCGGCAGTCTCGAAGGCACCTGGAGCGACCTGGCACCGATTCTGTTGGTGCACGACGTGATGGTGGGCGAGGGCGCCAACGCGTTGCGCCTGGATCAGGTGCGGGTGGTGCCGGATGTCTGGGCCAGCCTGATGGCGCGCGAAGTCCGCATCGCCCATCTGGAACTCAACGGTCTGAAACTCAACCTGAAGGAAAACCAGGATGGCCAGTGGGCGCTTGACGGGTTGCCGCTGCCGCAGGATCAACCGTTCGATCCCGAGCAACTGCTCAATCGCCTGCAAATGGTTGCTGAGCTGTCGGTGCTGGACAGCCAGGTCACCTTGCAGCCGTTCAATGAAACCCCACTGACCCTGACCTATGTCGGCCTGAATCTTGAAACCGGCGCTACTCGCCAGCGTCTCGACGCGCGCCTGACCCTGCCTGACGGCCAACCCCTGGCCCTGAACTTGCGCACTCGCCTGCGCGCCAGCCAGTGGCGCGATGGCGAAGCCGATGCCTACCTGAGCCTGCCGCAAAGTGATTGGGCGCGCTGGTTGCCGGCGCGCCTGACCCGGCAATGGAAGTTTTCCGAGCTCAAGGCCGGTGGCGAGTTCTGGCTGAGCTGGGGCCAGGGCGCGGTGCAAAGCGCAGTCCTGCGTCTGAATGCTCCGCAAGTCAACGGTGCCTATGCCGAGCGCAAGCCAGTCAAGGTCCACAATCTGGCGCTCAACGCATGGCTCCAGCGCAGCGCTGAAGGCCTCAACGTAAAGGTCGATTCGCTGGCCATGAACCTTGGCGAAACCCGCTGGGAGTCCCATGTGCAACTCCAGCAACTGGCTGGCGCGGAGAAATCCGCGGAGCGCTGGCATCTCCAGGCTGATCGCCTGGATCTGACCCCGCTCACGCCGCTGCTGGAGGCCCTGGTCCCGGTGCCGGACAAAGTCGCCGAGGTGATCGACAACCTCAAGGTGATAGGCACCCTGCGCAACGTGCTGCTCGATTACCGCCCGTTGGCCACTGGTGACCAGCGTCTGAGTTTCGCCGCCAATCTTGAACGGGTCGGATTCAACGCTTATCACGGTGCTCCGGCGGCTCGAAACGTCACCGGCAGCATCAGTGGTGACCTCGGCCAGGGCGAGTTACGCATGGACAGCAAGGATTTTTCCCTGCACCTGGACCCGATCTTCGCCAAGCCATGGCAGTACATCCAGGCCAATGCACGGCTGACCTGGAAGCTCGACAAAGACAGTTTGACGCTGATCTCCCCGTATCTGAAAGTGCTCGGCGAAGAAGGCAAGATTGCCGGCGACTTCCTGATGCGCCTGTATTTCGATCCCGCCCTGGAAGACTACATGGACCTGCGGGTCGGGTTGGTCGACGGTGACGGTCGTTACACCGCCAAGTACTTGCCGACGATGCTCGGCCCGGCCCTGGATGAGTGGCTGCGCACGGCCATTCTCAAGGGCGCAGTGGACCAGGGCTTCTTCCAGTATCAGGGCTCGCTGAACCATGGTGCCGCCGAAACGGCGCGCAGTATCAGTCTGTTCTTCAAGGTGCATGACGCCGAACTGGCCTTCCAGCCGGGGTGGCCGCACGTCAGCAAGGTCAGCGGCGATGTCTTTGTCGAAGACAGCGGCGTACGAATCCTCGCCAGCAAAGGCCAGCTTCTCGATACCCAGGTTCGCGACATCTACGTCAACATTCCCCATGTGCCCTCCGGGCAAACCAGTCACCTGTTTCTCGATGGCGAGTTTTCCGGTGGCCTGGGCGACGGTTTGAAAATTCTCCAGGAAGCGCCGATCGGCACCGCTTCGGCCTTTGCCGGCTGGCAGGGCGAAGGGGATTTGCAGGGCAAGCTGAAACTGGATATTCCCCTGGCCAAGGGCGAGTTGCCGAAGATCCTGGTGGACTTCAAGACCGCCAGGGCGCGGCTGAAAATGAGCGAACCTGAGCTTGAACTCAGTCAGCTCAAGGGTGATTTGCGCTTTGACAGCAGCAAAGGCTTGAGTGGCCAAGGCATTACTGCACAAGCCTTCGAACGGCCGATTACCGCGCAGATCTTTGCCGACGGCAGCCCGGGGAAGCTCAACACCCGCGTGGTCGCCAATGGCCAGGTGGCGGTGAAGAAACTCACCGACTGGCTGAAAGTCAGCCAGCCGCTGCCGGTTTCCGGCGATGTGCCTTATCAATTGCAGCTGAAGCTCGACGGCGCCGACAGCCAGTTGATGGTCAATTCCAGCCTCAAGGGAGTCGCGGTGGATTTGCCCGCGCCTTTCGGTCTGGCGGCCGGCGAAAGCCGCGACACCGTGTTCCGGATGACCCTACAAGGGACTGAACGACGTTATTGGGTGGACTACGGCGACTTGGCCAACTTCACCTTCGCAGCGCCGCCCGGCAACATCGCTGACGGTCGCGGTGAACTGTTGCTGGGCGATGGTGATGCGCAGTTACCGGGCGCTAAGGGCTTGCGGGTCCGCGGCACGCTGTCCGAGCTGGACATAGAACCCTGGAAAGCCCTGGTCGATCGTTATGCCGGGCAAGATCCCGGTGGCAGCGCCAAACAACTGTTGAGCAGTGCCGACATTAAAGTAGGCAAGCTCACTGGCTTTGGCAGCACCTTCGATCAGGTGGCGCTGCAACTGAATCGCAAACCGGCGACCTGGGCCTTGCAGATCGATAGCCAGCAGGCCAAAGGCAATGTCGGCATCCCCGACGCCAAAGGCGCGCCGGTGGTGATCAACCTGCAATATGTACGGTTGCCGGCGGTGGATCCGACGGTTCAGGCCGACGAAAATGCCCCGGATCCCTTGGCCTCGGTCGATCCGACGAAAATCCCCGCGCTGGATATCACCATCAGCCAGCTGTTTCAGGGCAAGGATCTGGTCGGTGGCTGGTCGCTCAAAGTGCGTCCAACGGCCAAGGGGATTGCACTCAACAACCTGGACCTGGGCCTCAAGGGCATGGTGTTGCAGGGTTCCGGCGGCTGGGAAGGCCAGCCAGGGACCAGCAGCAGTTGGTACAAAGGCCGCCTGGGCGGCAAAAACCTCGCTGATGTGCTCAAGGGCTGGGGCTTTGCGCCAACCGTGACCAGCCGCGATTTCCACATGGATGTCGACGGTCGTTGGCCGGGCTCCCCGGCCTGGGTCGGGCTCAAGCGCTTTTCCGGCAGTCTCGATCCGACACTGCGCCAAGGTCAGTTCGTTGAAGTCGAGGGCGGCGCACAGGCGTTGCGAGTGTTCGGTCTGCTGAACTTCAACTCGATCGGCCGGCGCCTGCGTCTCGATTTCTCTGACCTGTTCGGCAAAGGCTTGAGCTACGACCGGGTCAAGGGTTTGCTGGTGGCCACCAATGGGGTGTACGTCACCCAAAAACCGATCACCCTGACCGGACCCTCGAGCAATCTGGAACTCAATGGCACGCTGGACATGGTCGCCGACCGGGTCGACGCCAAGTTGCTGGTGACCTTGCCGGTAACCAACAACCTGCCGATCGCCGCCTTGATCGTCGGTGCCCCGGCGATTGGCGGTGCGTTGTTCCTGATCGACAAGCTGATCGGTGATCGCGTGGCGCGTTTCGCCAGCGTGAAATACACCGTCAAAGGCCCGTGGAAAGAGCCGAAAATCACCTACGACAAGCCTTTTTGAAAAACCACGATACATGCCTATGGAGTAGCATGACGGCATCCCTTTTGTAGCAGCTGGCGAAGCCTGCGTCCGGCCGCGAAGCGGTCGTAAAATCTGACACTGCGATTCTTGTGGCAGACCGCGCGCAACGGCTTTACGACTGCTGCGCCCGAACGCGGACCGAGCCTGACGCAGGCTTCGCCAGCTGCTACACAGGGTTTTGCTGAGCCTGCGTCGGGTGTGCAGAACCAACCGAAAAAAGGAATACGCCATGTCTCTTGCGGTGATTCAAATGGTCAGCCAGAGCGACGTGCCGGCCAATCTGGCCCAGGCCCGGCGCTTGCTCGAGCAGGCAGCGGCTGGCGGTGCCCGGCTCGCGGTGCTGCCGGAAAACTTCGCGGCCATGGGTCGCCGGGATGTTGCCGATCTCGGCCGTGCCGAGGCCCGGGGCGAGGGTCCGATCCTGCCCTGGTTGAAACAGACCGCTCGCGACCTCAAGTTATGGATAGTGGCTGGCACCTTGCCGTTGCCACCGGTGGATCAACCGACGGCCAAGGCCAATGCCTGCTCGTTGCTGATCGACGAACACGGCGAGACGGTGGCGCGTTACGACAAACTGCATTTGTTCGATGTGGACGTGGCCGATCACCGCGGTCGTTATCGTGAATCCGATGACTATGCTTATGGAGGGGCGGTGGTGGTGGCTGACACGCCCGTCGGCCGGGTCGGCCTGACGGTGTGTTACGACCTGCGTTTCCCCGAGTTGTACACTGAGTTGCGCGCCGCCGGTGCCGAGTTGATCACCGCACCCGCGGCATTTACCGCGGTGACCGGTGCGGCCCATTGGGAGGTGCTGATTCGTGCACGGGCGATCGAGACCCAGTGTTATGTACTGGCAGCCGCCCAGGGTGGGACTCACCCGGGCCCGCGAGAAACCTTTGGTCATGCCGCGATTATCGACCCATGGGGCCGCGTGCTGGCCGAACAGGATCAAGGCGAGGCCGTGCTGCTGGCCGAACGCGATAGCAACGAACAAGCGTCCATCCGGGCGCGGATGCCGGTGGCCAGCCACCGGCGCTTTTTCTCGCAGGGCGCGCAGCGACCTGCCTCAGAACGATGAATTTAAGGCGTAAAGCATATGAGCGAGTTGTTGACCTCAGTCAGTGAACACCTTTTAGCACCCGGCGGCGTGACCATCGAAAGCCTGCAAGCAGTGCTCGGTGATCTGGCCGGTCCGGGCATCGATGCCGCCGACCTGTATTTCCAGGGACAGATTTCCGAGTCCTGGGCGCTGGAGGATGGCATCGTCAAGGAAGGCAGTTTCCATCTCGACCAAGGGGTCGGCGTGCGTGCGCAATCGGGCGAGAAGACCGGTTTTGCCTACAGCAACGCCATCACCCTTGAAGCCCTGGGCGCGGCGGCGCGCGCGGCACGTTCGATCTCCCGCGCCGGGCAGAATGGCACGGTGCAGGCTTTTACCACCCAGGATGTTGCACAGTTGTACGGGCCCGACAATCCGCTCGAGGTAATGACTCGCGCCGAGAAAGTCGAACTGCTCAAGCGCATCGACGTGGCAACCCGCGCCCTTGATCCGCGTATCCAGCAGGTGACCGTGAGCATGGCCGGGGTCTGGGAACGGATCCTGGTGGCGTCCACCGACGGCGGCCTGGCGGCGGATGTGCGGCCACTGGTGCGCTTCAATGTCAGCGTGATCGTCGAGCAGAATGGGCGCCGTGAACGCGGTGGCCATGGTGGTGGCGGGCGTACCGATTACCGCTACTTCCTCAGTGACGACCGTGCCATGGGCTATGCCCGTGAAGCGCTGCGCCAGGCGCTGGTCAACCTTGAGGCGATTCCGGCGCCGGCCGGTACCTTGCCGGTGGTCCTCGGTTCCGGTTGGTCCGGCGTACTGCTGCACGAAGCGGTCGGGCACGGTCTGGAAGGCGACTTCAACCGTAAAGGCAGTTCGGCTTACAGTGGCCGCATGGGTGAGATGGTTGCTTCCAAGCTCTGCACTATCGTCGACGATGGCACTCTGGCCGGTCGCCGTGGTTCCTTGAGCGTCGACGACGAAGGCACCCCGACCGAGTGCACCACGCTGATCGAAAACGGCGTGCTCAAAGGTTATATGCAGGACAAGCTCAATGCCCGCCTGATGGGCCAGGCCCGCACGGGCAACGGTCGTCGCGAGTCTTATGCGCACTTGCCGATGCCGCGCATGACCAACACCTACATGCTCGGTGGCGAAAGCGATCCGGCGGAAATCATCGCCTCGGTGAAGAAGGGCATCTACTGCGCCAACCTCGGTGGCGGCCAGGTGGACATCACCAGCGGTAAGTTCGTGTTCTCTACCAGCGAGGCCTATCTGATCGAAGACGGCAAGATCACCACACCGGTCAAAGGTGCGACCTTGATCGGTAACGGCCCGGAAGCCATGAGCAGGGTGTCGATGGTCGGTAATGACCTGGCGCTGGACAGCGGGGTAGGGACGTGCGGCAAGGATGGACAGTCGGTGCCGGTAGGTGTCGGCCAGCCAACCTTGAAGATTGACGCGATCACCGTGGGTGGCACGGGCGGGTGAAGTGGAGCCTTGGGTGGGCGAACCGCTACGCGGCGCAACCCACCCGGGGTCGAAGACTAACGCAAACCGCGTTGAGTCTCGTCCAGCTCACGGATGTATTTGAAGATTTTTCGGCTGGCAGCAGGTGGCTTGCTTTGCGCAAGTTCATGCTGGGCCTGACGGATCAGGGAGCGCAGTTGCTGGCGATCCGCGTCCGGGTAATCGACGACGAACTTCTCCAGGACGCCGTCATCGCCCGCGATCAAACGATCGCGCCAGCGTTCCAGACCGTGGAAACGTTCGTTGTACTGGCGAGTGGAGGCATCGAGTTGATCAAGCAAGGACAGAATGGCGTCAGTGTCCTGATCGCGCATCAGTTTGCCGATGAACATGAGGTGCCGTTTACGCGCGATATTCGCGGTGTGCTTGGGCGCATCGTTCAGAGCCCGGCGCAAGGCGTCGGTCAATGGCAGTTTTGCCAGCAAGTCAGGCTTGAGTGTTGTAAGGCGCTCGCCGAGGTCAACCAGAGCATGCAGCTCACGTTTGACCTGGGATTTGCTTTTCTCCCCATCGAGGGAGTCGTCGTAAGAATCAACCATGGTGGCAGTCCGCAAAGAAACGCCGCCATGATAACCAGTCGGGGGCCGCTTGTCCGGCCCGGTCGCTCGAAGGCCTTAACCGAAAGCAGAATTTGAGTGGAGAAAACCATGAGTGCAGCAGAAAGCGTCGGCCCACAAGCTTTGCCGGCACTGCAGGAACAAGTCGAGCAGATCATCGCCGAAGCCAAACGCCAGGGCGCCAGCGCCTGCGAAGTCGCGGTGTCTCTGGAACAGGGATTGTCGACCTCGGTTCGCCAGCGGGAAGTCGAAACCGTTGAGTTCAATCGTGACCAGGGTTTTGGCATCACTTTGTATGTGGGCCAGCGCAAAGGCTCGGCCAGCACCTCGGCCAGCGGTCCGGAGGCGATTCGCGAAACCGTCGCCGCGGCACTGGCCATCGCCAAACACACCTCGGAAGACGAGTGTTCAGGGCTGGCCGATGCCGCCTTGATGGCCAAGGACTTGGCGGATTTCGACCTGTTCCACGCCTGGGACATTACCCCGGAACAAGCCATCGAGCAGGCTCTGGCCTGTGAAGCGGCGGCGTTTGCCGCCGACAGCCGGATCAAGAACGCCGACGGCACCACCCTGAGCACCCATCAGGGCTGCCGGGTGTATGGCAACAGCCACGGGTTCGTCGGCGGTTACGCGTCGACCCGGCATAGCCTGAGTTGCGTGATGATTGCCGAAGCCGACGGGCAGATGCAGCGCGATTACTGGTATGACATGAACCGCCAGGGCGAACTGCTCGCTGATCCGGTCAGCATTGGCCAGCGCGCCGCGCAACGGGCGGCCAGCCGTCTGGGCGCGCGACCGGTTCCGACCTGCGAAGTGCCGGTGCTGTTTTCCGCAGAATTGGCCGGCGGTCTGTTCAGCAGCTTCCTCGGGGCGATTTCCGGCGGCAACCTGTACCGCAAATCGTCGTTCCTCGAAGGCACGCTGGGGCAGCGGTTGTTCCCGGAGTGGCTGACCCTGGATGAGCGCCCGCATTTGATGCGCGGCCTGGCCAGTTCGGCGTTCGATGGCGACGGTCTGGCCACTTATGCCAAGCCTTTTGTCGAGAACGGTCATTTGGTGTCTTACGTGCTGGGCACTTACTCCGGCCGCAAGCTGGGCATGCCGAGCACCGCCAACGCTGGCGGCGTGCACAACCTGTTCGTCACCCATGGCGATGAAGACCAGGCTGCGCTACTGCGTCGCATGGGTCGCGGGTTGTTGGTCACCGAATTGATGGGCCAGGGCCTGAACATGGTGACGGGCGACTACTCCCGTGGTGCGGCTGGGTACTGGGTGGAAAACGGTGAGATCCAGTTCGCGGTGCAGGAAGTGACCATCGCCGGCAACATGCGTGACATGTTCCAGCAGATTATCGCGGTGGGTAATGACTTGGAGCTGCGTAGCAATATTCGTACGGGGTCGGTGTTGATCGAGCGGATGATGGTGGCGGGTAGCTAAACGGCTACAGCTTCAAGGGAAGGCGTGTCACCCAGTGGGTGACGCGCCTTTTTTTTTGAGTTGAGGTGGGCCGAAAAGATCGCAGCCTCGCTTCGCTCGACAGCTCCTACGGGGGAGGGGGGTCGCGCCGATTTGTGTAGGAGCTGCCGCAGGCTGCGATCTTTTGATCTTGTGTTGATTCTTAATATCATATAATAATAAATCTCATTATCGAATGAGCCCAGGTCATGAGTTCTGCCTTGCACGAGCAGCCTTATCTTGAAAGCTGGCGCTGGATGAGTCGTCAGATCCGTTGCGCACTGGATCCTGACGAACCGCGCCTGATCGAGCACTACCTGGCTGAAGGCCGTTATCTGGCCTGTTGCACGGCCACTTCTCCCTGGACCGTCGCCGAGACCGCGTTCCGCCTGTTGCTCGACACTGCCAGCGACACCGCGCTGCCCTGGCATTGGCGCAGTCTGTGCCTGGATCAGGCCTGGCGGCCGTTGCGTGACCTGGAGCGGTTATCCCTGTGCAAGTGTCGGCTCAAACGCTGGCAAAGCTATTCCTGGCAACTGGCGACCTGCTCGTTGCAGCCCTCCATTCCTCTCATAGAACTGCTGCAAGGATTTCCCGATGAGTAATTTCCGTATCGAACGCGACAGCATGGGTGAACTGCAGGTCCCAGTGGATGCCTTGTATGGCGCGCAAACCCAGCGTGCAGTGAACAACTTCCCGATCAGCCAACAGCGTATGCCGGCCCAGTTCATTCGCGCGCTGATCCTGGCCAAGGCCGCGGCGGCCAGGGCCAACGTCGAGCTTGAGCAGCTCAGCCCGGCCCAGGGTAAAGCCATCGTTGACGCGACTCAGGGGTTGCTCGAAGGTGATTACATGCAGCATTTTCCGGTGGATATCTTCCAGACCGGTTCCGGCACCAGTTCCAATATGAATGCCAACGAAGTGATCGCGACGCTGGCCAGCCGCTTGCTGGGCGAGGTGGTCAATCCGAATGACCATGTCAACTGTGGGCAGAGCAGCAACGACATCATCCCGACCACCATTCATGTCAGCGCCGCCTTGGCGTTGCACGAGCAGCTATTGCCGGCACTGGTGCATCTGGTCGAGGTGATCGAGCGCAAGGCCGAGCAGGTTCACCCGTTTATCAAGACCGGGCGCACGCACCTGATGGATGCCATGCCGGTGCGCATGAGTCAGGTGCTCAACGGCTGGGCGCAACAGCTCAAGGCCAGTATCGGCCACCTGCAGGACTTGTTGCCGAGCCTGCAGTCCCTGACTCAAGGCGGCACCGCAGTCGGCACCGGGATCAACGCCCACCCTGAATTCGCCGCACGTTTCAGTGAGCAGCTCAGCGCTTTGACCCAGGTGCAATTCACTCCAGGCAAGGATCTGTTCGCGCTGATCGGCTCCCAGGACACCGCGGTAGCTGTCTCTGGCCAGCTCAAGGCCACTGCCGTGACGCTGATGAAAATCGCCAACGACCTGCGCTGGATGAACTCCGGCCCCTTGGCCGGTCTCGGTGAGATTGAACTGGAGGCGTTGCAGCCTGGTTCGTCGATCATGCCGGGCAAGGTCAATCCGGTGATCCCGGAAGCCACTGCGATGGTTGCCGCTCAAGTGATCGGCAATGACACGGTGATCACAGTGGCCGGGCAGTCGGGCAATTTCGAGCTGAACGTCATGCTGCCGATCATTGCCCAGAACTTGCTGAGCAGTATTGAGTTGCTGGCCAACTCCAGTCGTTTGCTGGGGGACAAGGCCATCTCCAGTTTCAAGGTCAACGAAGCCAAGCTCAAGGAAGCGCTATCGCGCAACCCGATCCTGGTCACCGCACTCAACCCGATCATTGGTTACCAAAAGGCCGCAGAGATCGCCAAGCAGGCCTATCAGCAGGGGCGACCGGTTATTGATGTGGCCCTGGAACACACCGAACTGTCGCGCAGCCAACTGGAAGTCCTGCTTGATCCGGAAAAGCTCACGGCGGGTGGCGTGTAATCACCGACTCAGCTATTGCGTTGGTATTGGCTGGGGCAGGGATGTCGCGGGTCAAGGCGTTCCTGATCGGCGCGGCTTCAGGTTTGGTTGAGCCAGTCTTCGCGCTGTTGTGTGCCTGGCTGGTGAGCCTGGGGGAAATGTTCTTGCCGCTGGGATTGGCGCTGGCTGCCGGCACCATGCTGTTGGTGGTGACTCACGAGATCATCCCGGAGTCGCGGCGCAATGGTCACGACAAACTGGCCAGTCTGGGGCTGCTGATCGGGTTTTGTCTGATGATGGTGAGGGATACGGCGTTGGCGTAGCAATGTCTCGTAGTAGGGAATAGATGAATTACTTGTGGCGAGGGGGCTTGCCCCCGCTCGGCTGCGAAGCAGTCGTAATCCGGAGTATGCGATCTACCTGAGAGACCGCGGTGTTAGTGTTTGGGGCCGCTTCGCGACCCAACGGGGGCAAGCCCCCTCGCCACAACAAGCCCGCTCAACACAGATTGTGTATTACTCGCCTTCGTCGAAGTAGCGGTTGATCAGATCGACCAGCGCGTCCAGCGCTTCCTGCTCTTGCTCACCTTCGGTGCTCAGGTGGATTTTCGTTCCTTTGCCCGCAGCCAGCATCATCATGGCCATGATGCTTTTGCCGTCGATCGTGGATTCAGGCGTACGTCCTACTCGGATTGTGCAATCCTTGAACTGACCGGCGACTCCAACGAACTTGGCAGAAGCGCGGGCATGCAGACCCAGCTTGTTGATGATTTCAATTTCCAGAGCGGGCATCGCGGTGTGGATCCTTTAGCTAAGGTCGCGGTGGCGAACCTGGACGTTCTTCAGGGATGTTTGCAGGACCTGGCCCAGACGTTCGGTCAGGTAGACGGAGCGATGATGGCCGCCGGTGCAGCCAATGGCGATGGTGACGTAGGCGCGGTTGCTGGCGGCGAAACGAGGCAGCCACTTCAGCAGATACGCGGAAATATCCTGGAACATTTCTTCGACATCCGGTTGCGCGGCCAGATAGTCGGCAACCGGTTGATCCAGCCCGGACTGCTCGCGTAACTCGGGTTTCCAGTACGGATTGGGCAGGCAACGCACATCGAAGACCAGGTCGGCATCGACCGGCATACCGCGCTTGAAGCCGAAAGACTCGACCAGGAACGCGGTGCCTGGCTCCGGCTGATTCAGCAGGCGCAGCTTGATGGTGTCACGCAGCTGATACAGGTTCAAATGGGTAGTGTTGATCTTGAGGTCTGCGAGGTCGGCAATCGGCCCCAGCAGGTTGGTTTCATCGTCAATGGCTTCGGCGAGCGATCGATTGGCGTTGCTCAGCGGGTGACGCCGACGGGTTTCCGAAAAGCGCTTGAGCAGGGTTTCTTCGTCGGCGTCCAGGTACAGCACATCGCATTGGATGTGCCGGCCGCGCACTTCTTCGAGCAATTGCGGGAAGCGTGTCAGGTGGCTGGGCAGATTGCGCGCATCGATCGAGACGGCGACCAGCGGTTGCGCCAGTTCCGTATGGATCAACGCGCGCTCGGCCAACTCCGGGAGCAGGCCTGCCGGCAAGTTATCGATGCAGTAGTAGCCGCTGTCCTCCAGTACGTCGAGGGCGGTGCTTTTACCTGAGCCGGATCGGCCGCTGACGATGATCAAACGCATGATTAGGGACCGTTCTGCTCGTCCAGGACGACCTGGTACAGGGCTTCGTTGGTGGCGGCGCTGCGAAGTCTTTCGCGCACTTCCTTGCGGTCAAGCATGCTGGCAATCTGCCGGAGCAGTTCCAGGTGCGCATCGGTAGCCGCTTCCGGGACCAACAGGACAAACAGCAGGTCGACCGGGGCGCCATCGATGGCGTCGAAATCTATGGGGGTGTCCAGGTGTATCAAGGCACTGATGGGCGATGTGCAACCCTTGAGACGACAGTGTGGGATGGCGATGCCGTTGCCAAAACCGGTGGAACCGAGTTTTTCACGGGCAATCAGACTCTCGAAGACGTCTTGCATTTCCAGATCCGGCACTTCGCGGTGGATAAGGTTGGCAATTTGTTCGAGTGCGCGCTTTTTACTGCCGCCCGGCACGTTCACCAAAGAACGGCCGGGGGTCAGGATATTTTCAAGTCGGATCATGGGTAGGGGATGTTAGCGACCGGTTGCGCCCTGAAGGAGGCTCTGGGTCTTTTCCTTATGCTTTTTGAGTTGGCGATCCAGCTTGTCGGTGAGCAGGTCGATAGCAGCATACATGTCCGTATGCTCAGCGTTGGCGACCACTTCTCCGCCGGGAATATGCAGCGTGGCTTCGATTTTCTGCAGCAGCTTCTCGACATTCATCGTGACTTGCACGTTGGTGATCTTGTCGAAATGCCTCTCCAATCGGTCGAGTTTTTCGCCGATATAGGTGCGCAGAGGTTCGGTTACTTCCAGTTGGTGTCCACTGATGTTGACTTGCATACAGCTTCTCCTTCGTTGCCAGTGCATAAGGCGGCAGGCTGGCTTGCCTGCCACTAGGCTGTGTCCGAAAACTGCCTGAGTTTTCAAACACACCCTGGAACGCTGTGGCGTGGCCCGTTACATCAACCGCTTGCGTTCGCTCGAAGGCGCGATCCCAAGGGATTCGCGGTATTTGGCGACGGTGCGGCGGGCTACCTGAATGCCTTGTGCCTCCAGTAAACCAGCGATCTTGCTGTCACTCAACGGCTTTTTCTGATTTTCCGCCGCAACCAGTTTTTTGATGATCGCGCGGATCGCTGTGGACGAGCATTCACCGCCTTCAGAGGTGCTGACGTGGCTGGAGAAAAAGTATTTCAGTTCGTAGATACCCCGGGGGGTATGCATGAATTTTTGCGTGGTCACCCGGGAAATCGTCGACTCGTGCATGCCGACCGCTTCGGCGATGTCATGCAGGACCAACGGTTTCATCGCCTCATCGCCGTACTCGAGAAAGCCGCGTTGATGCTCGACGATCTGGGTGGCGACTTTCATCAGGGTTTCGTTACGGCTTTGCAGGCTCTTGATGAACCAGCGCGCTTCCTGCAGTTGGTTGCGCATGAAGGTGTTGTCGGCACTGGTGTCGGCGCGGCGGACAAACCCGGCGTACTGCGGATTGACCCGCAGGCGCGGCACGGACTCTTGATTCAGTTCCACCAGCCAGCGCTCGTTGTCCTTGCGCACGATGACGTCGGGGACGACGTATTCGGCTTCACTGGACTCGATTTGCGAACCAGGGCGCGGGTTGAGGCTTTGCACCAGCTCGATGATTTGCCGCAGCTCGTCTTCCTTGAGTTTCATGCGGCGCATCAGCTGGCTGTAATCGCGGCTGCCGAGCAGATCGATGTAGTCGGTGACCAGGCGCTTGGCCTCGGTCAGCCAAGGGGTCCGGGCCGGTAGTTGACGCAGTTGCAGCAACAGACACTCGCTCAGATTGCGCGCACCTATCCCGGCCGGCTCGAATTGCTGGATGCGATGCAGGACGGCTTCGATTTCGTCCAGTTCAACGTCCATTTCCGGGTCGAAGGCTTCCAGGATTTCCTCTAGAGTCTCGTCCAGGTAGCCCTGATTGTTGATGCAATCGATCAGGGTGACGGCTATCAGCCGATCGGTGTCGGACATCGGCGCCAGGTTCAGTTGCCAGAGTAAATGGCTCTGCAGGCTCTCACCGGCCGATGTACGGGTGGTGAAATCCCACTCGTCGTCATCGTTGCTCGGCAGGCTGCTCGCGCTGGTCTGGTAAACGTCTTCCCAGGCGGTATCGACTGGCAGTTCATTGGGGATGCGCTCGTTCCAGTCGCCTTCCTCGAGGTTGTCCACCGTCGGGGCGGTTTCCTGGTAGGAGGGTTCCTGAACATCGGCGTTGGGTTTCTGCTCGACGTTGTCGGCCAGAGGGTCGGCGTTATCGAAGTCGTCGCCTTCTTCCTGGCGTTCGAGCATCGGATTGGACTCCAGGGCCTCCTGGATTTCCTGTTGCAGGTCCAGGGTCGACAATTGGAGCAGGCGGATGGCCTGTTGCAGCTGCGGTGTCATCGTCAGCTGCTGGCCCATTCTCAAGACTAGCGATGGTTTCATGGCAGGGGCTTAACACCTTATTCGCCGGCGCGCATGCGCCATCCACTACAGGGCGCCGGAGCGCCAAACATAAGCAAATTATATGCCTGAAACCGCAGTGTTTGCCTAGAGCGCGGTAACAATAAAAATGTAGAAGGTTTTGTTGACACGGGCGCTCCGGCAATGGCCGAACACTCGAGATCGAGTGATTGCCCCAAAGCGCCTGCTACTGGTCTCAAGGCTTACAGGCGGAACTCGTGGCCCAGATACACTTCCTTGACCAGTTCATTGGCCAGGATGGTCTCGGAATCGCCTTCAGCGATCAGTTGGCCGTCGTTGACGATGTAGGCAGTCTCGCAGATATCCAGGGTTTCACGGACGTTGTGGTCAGTGATCAGCACGCCGATGCCCTTGGCCTTCAGGTGGTAAATGATCTGTTTGATGTCGCCTACCGAAATCGGGTCTACACCGGCGAAAGGTTCGTCGAGCAGGATGAATTTCGGCGATGTAGCCAGGGCCCGGGCAATTTCCACCCGGCGGCGTTCACCACCGGACAGGCTCATGCCCAGATTGTCGCGGATGTGGTGGATGTGGAATTCCTCCAGCAGGCTTTCCAGCTCCTTGCGACGATCGGCCTTGTCGAGCTCCTTGCGGGTTTCGAGGATGGCCATGATGTTGTCGGCGACCGAGAGTTTGCGGAAGATCGACGCTTCTTGCGGCAAATAGCCGATGCCAGCCCGTGCCCGACCGTGCATCGGCTGGTGGCTGACGTCCAGATCATCGATCAGTACCCGACCCTGATCGGCCTGGACCAGGCCGACAATCATGTAGAAGCAGGTGGTCTTGCCGGCGCCGTTCGGGCCGAGCAGGCCGACGATCTGGCCGCTGTCGATCGACAGGCTGACGTCGCGCACGACCTGGCGGTTCTTGTAGCTCTTGGCCAGATGCTGAGCTTTCAGAGTTGCCATTACGGGGCCTTTTGCTCGTCGGTTTTCTTCTTCGGCTGGATCACCATGTCGACCCGCGGACGCGGCGCGGTCACCGAGGCGCCGGTGGCGCGGCCGGCATTGGCGACCTGCTTCACGGTGTCATAGACGATTTTCTCGCCTTCGGTGGTATTGCCTTCGTTGATCACTTTGGCTTTGTCGATCAGCACGATGCGATCTTTCGATGCGTGGTACTGGATGGTCACGGCATAGGCCTTGACCGGCTCTGGATCACCGGCCTTCTGCAGCTGTTCGAAGTAAGCCAGGTTGCCGACGGAGGTCACCACGTCGACTTCACCCGAAGGGGCGCGGGTGATGGTCACGGTGTTGCCGGTGATCTTCATCGAACCCTGGGTGATGATGACATCGCCCTTGTAAGTGGCAATGCCTTGCTTGTCATCCAGTTGGGCGTCGTCGGCCTGAATGCGAATTGGTTGATCTCTATCAGTCGGCAGAGCCCAGGCGCTCGCGCTTCCCAGTGCTGCGCTCAGGCTGAGCAAAATAGGGAGGGTTTTAACGAGACTCATACTGTCCTCTTACGTTAGAGAGCAGGTGTATCCTGCTTTCTTTCAAGTACGCTTTCATTCCATTACCAGTCGACACGCCACCAGCGCCATCGATTCTAACGGCTTGCTCGGTCTGCGCATATTGCTTCTCGGGGAATACAGTCATGCGACTGCTGGTAATGATCGTCGTGCGCTTTTTATCGTCGGTACGTGCGATACGTACCGAATCAATCAGTTCGACTTCAGTGCCGCCAGAATTGACCTCGCCACGCTCACTCTGGACGTGCCAGGGATAAGTCGTGCCGCGATACAGGTTAAGGTCGGGTTTTGTCAGCAATGTCACATCGGTTGCTTTCAGGTGTTCGACCTTGTCTGCAGTCATTTCGTACTGCAGCTTGCCATCGGGCAGAAACTGAACGCTGTGGGCGTTGATTGCATAGTTGTCGATGACGCTTTCGTCGACAGCCACCGTCGGCCGTTCCATAAAGCGTTCCGGGCTGATGTTCCAGTAGCCGACGGCCGCAAACAGCGCGGCAATGGCTGTGAACATCACAATGTTACGAACTTTCTTGCTCAGCATAGATGGCTCTACAGGTAAGCGGCGTTGGCTGCTTCAAGGTTGCCTTGGGCACGCAGGATCAGCTCGCAGAATTCGCGTGCAGCCCCTTCGCCGCCACGGGCCTGGGTAATGCCGTGTGCATGTTCGCGAACGAAGCTGGCGGCGCTGGCGACTGCCATGCCCAGGCCCACGCGACGAATCACTGGCAGGTCAGGCAGGTCGTCGCCGAGGTAGGCGACTTGTTCATAGCTCAGGTTGAGTTGCGCCAGAAGCTCGTCGAGTACCACCAGTTTGTCTTCGCGCCCCTGATAAAGATGAGGGATTCCGAGATTTTTCGCCCGACGCTCAACCACCGGGGTTTTGCGGCCGCTGATAATAGCGGTCTGCACGCCCGTAGCCATCAGCATTTTGATGCCCTGGCCGTCGAGGGTGTTGAACGTCTTGAATTCGCTGCCGTCTTCGAGAAAATACAGGCGGCCATCGGTCAGCACCCCGTCGACGTCGAAAATCGCCAATTTGATGTGTTTGCCGCGCTGCAACAGATCGGTGCTCATTATATTACTCCGGCACGCAGCAAGTCGTGCATGTTCAAGGCGCCAACCGGCCGGTCTTCGCTGTCGACCACCACCAGGGCGTTGATTTTGTTGTCTTCCATGATTTTCAGGGCTTCGGCGGCGAGCATCTCGGCCCGTGCGGTCTTGCCATGAGCAGTCATCACTTCATCAATGATGGCGCTGTGGATATCGATGGCGCGATCCAGTGTGCGCCGCAAGTCGCCATCAGTGAATATCCCGGCCAGACGTCCGTCGGCCTCGAGCACCACGGTCATGCCCAGACCTTTGCGAGTCATTTCCATCAACGCGTCTTTGAGCAAGGTCCCGCGCTGCACGTGCGGCAACTCCGTACCGGCGTGCATGACGTTTTCCACTTTCAGCAGCAAGCGACGACCCAAGGCGCCGCCCGGATGGGAAAAGGCGAAATCTTCGGCGGTGAAGCCCCGTGCTTCAAGCAGGGCGACGGCCAGTGCGTCGCCCATGACCAGCGCGGCGGTGGTCGAAGAGGTCGGCGCCAGGTTCAGCGGGCAGGCTTCGTGCTCGACATTGACATTGAGATTGACCTCGGCAGCCTTGGCCAGCACTGACTCGGGATTGCCGGTCAGGCTGATCAGCTGGATGCCCAGGCGTTTGATCAAGGGCAACAGCGTGATGATTTCATTGGTGGAGCCAGAGTTGGACAGCGCGAGGATAATGTCATCCCGGGTAATCATGCCCATGTCGCCGTGGCTGGCTTCAGCCGGATGGACGAAAAATGCGGTGGTGCCGGTGCTGGCCAGGGTGGCGGCTATTTTGCTGCCGATGTGCCCGGATTTGCCCATGCCGACCACGACTACGCGGCCTTTGCTGGCCAGAATCATCTCGCAAGCGCGTACGAAATCTGCGTCGATATGGACCAGCAAGCCTTGTACGGCTTCAAGTTCGAGGCGGATGGTGCGTTGTGCTGATTGAATCAGGTCGCTGGATTGGCTCATGACAGAAGTCGAATACCCTGATGAAAAGGCGGCGATTATAACGGTAATGATCGATTCCCTCACGCAAGTTCGTCAGGCTTTATGTAAGAGGTTCTGCCCAACCGCTCCATCAGGCCGCTTTTTGCCTGTCTGGTTGCTGAACAGGCTTGGCATCGGCCTTGGGCGCTCTGCGTCAGCAGTGATATAGTTCGCCGCCAGTTCGGCCTGCCCAGGATCTATGTGCTTTTGGCAGGGAGCCAGGCGTCCAAGTGAGAGGCTGCATCGCAAGGAGTTTAGATGAGTGCCGATAACGCCTACGCGGTCGAGCTGAAGGGACTGTCCTTCAAGCGCGGTACGCGCAGCATTTTCAATAACGTCGATATTCGCATTCCGCGGGGCAAGGTCACCGGCATCATGGGACCTTCCGGCTGCGGCAAAACCACACTGCTACGCCTTATGGGCGCGCAGTTGCGGCCCAGTAGCGGCGAAGTCTGGGTCAACGGCCAGAACCTGCCGAAGCTTTCGCGCAGCGATCTGTTCGACGCACGCAAGCAAATGGGCGTGTTGTTTCAGAGCGGTGCACTGTTCACGGATCTGGATGTTTTCGAGAACGTGGCCTTTCCGTTGCGCGTTCACACCCAGTTGCCGGATGAAATGATCCGCGACATCGTCTTGCTGAAACTGCAGGCGGTGGGGCTGCGTGGCGCCATCGATCTGATGCCGGACGAATTGTCGGGCGGCATGAAGCGTCGTGTTGCCCTGGCGCGAGCCATTGCCCTCGATCCGCAGATCCTTATGTACGACGAGCCTTTTGTCGGTCAGGACCCTATCGCCATGGGCGTGCTGGTGCGCCTGATCCGTCTGCTCAACGATGCCTTGGGAATCACCAGTATCGTGGTTTCCCACGATCTGGCCGAGACCGCGAGCATTGCCGACTACCTGTATGTGGTCGGCGATGAGCAGGTACTGGGGCAGGGGACTCCCGAAGAGTTGATGAACTCCGATAACCCACGCATTCGTCAATTCATGACCGGCGAACCGGATGGCCCGGTACCGTTTCACTTTCCGGCGTCGGACTACCGCGCAGATCTTCTGGGGAAGCGCTGATGCGCAAGAAATCACTGATTGAGAGGATTCGCCTCTTCGGTCGCTCGGCCATCGATATAGTCGAAGTGCTCGGACGTTCGACGCTGTTTCTGTTTCATGCATTGCTCGGCCGCGGTTCGGTCGGCGGCGGGTTTGGCCTGCTGGTCAAACAACTGCATTCGGTCGGCGTGATGTCCCTGGTGATCATTGTGGTCTCCGGGATCTTCATTGGCATGGTTCTGGCGCTGCAAGGCTTCAATATCCTGTCCGGCTACGGTTCGGAGCAGGCGGTCGGGCAGATGGTTGCGCTGACCTTGCTGCGCGAGCTGGGGCCGGTGGTCACGGCCTTGTTGTTCGCCGGGCGTGCCGGTTCGGCCCTGACCGCCGAAATCGGCAACATGAAATCCACCGAGCAACTTTCCAGTCTGGAAATGATTGGTGTGGACCCGCTCAAATACATCATTGCCCCGCGCCTCTGGGCCGGTTTCATTTCCCTGCCACTGCTGGCGATCATTTTCAGCGTGGTAGGGATCTGGGGCGGCTCCTGGGTGGCTGTCGACTGGCTTGGCGTGTATGAAGGTTCCTACTGGTCGAACATGCAAAATAGCGTGAACTTCAGCGACGATGTGCTCAATGGTGTGATCAAGAGCATCGTTTTTGCCTTTGTAGTGACCTGGATTGCCGTATTCCAAGGCTATGACTGCGAGCCCACATCCGAGGGGATCAGTCGTGCCACCACCAAGACCGTGGTGTATGCCTCATTGGCCATTCTCGGCCTGGACTTTATTTTGACCGCCTTGATGTTTGGAGATTTCTGATGCAAAACCGCACCCTGGAAATCGGTGTCGGCCTTTTCTTGCTGGCTGGCATCCTGGCTTTGCTGTTACTTGCGTTGCGGGTCAGTGGTCTGTCCCCAACCTCGAGCAGCGAAAGCTATAAACTTTATGCATATTTCGACAATATCGCCGGTTTGACGGTCAGATCCAAAGTGACCATGGCCGGTGTGACCATCGGTAAGGTCACGGCTATCGATCTGGATCGCGACAGTTTCACCGGTCGGGTCACGCTGCAGCTGGAAAAGCGGGTAGATAATCTGCCGACTGATTCCACTGCATCGATCCTGACCTCTGGCCTGTTGGGCGAGAAATACATCGGCCTCAGCGTGGGCGGGGAGGAGACCCTGCTCAAGGATGGTTCCACTATCCATGACACCCAGTCATCGTTGGTGCTCGAAGACCTGATCGGTAAATTCCTGCTCAATACCGTTAGTAAAGACGCCAAATAAGGAGTTTTTTCAATGATCTCTACCTTGCGACGTGGCCTGTTGATATTGCTCGCGGCCTTGCCATTGATGGCTAACGCCGTGGCTGCGCCTTCCGCGCACGATCTGGTACAGGACACCACTACCCGGTTGCTGGCCGATCTGGCAGCCAATAAAGAGAAGTACAAACAAAGCCCAAGTGCATTCTACGATGCCCTGAACGGTATCGTTGGCCCGGTGGTCGATGCCGATGGCATTTCCCGCAGCATCATGACGGTGAAGTATTCGCGTAAAGCTACCCCTGAACAGTTGGCGCGCTTTCAGGACAACTTCAAGCGCAGCCTGATGCAGTTTTATGGCAACGCCCTGCTCGAATACAACAACCAGGGCATTACCGTTTCTCCTGCCAAGGAGGAAGGCAAGGACCGCACCACTGTCGATATGCAGGTCAAGGGCAACAACGGCTCGATCTACCCGGTTTCCTACACCCTGACCAAAATCAACGGTGAATGGAAAGTCCGCAATGTGATCATCAACGGCATCAATATTGGCAAGCTGTTCCGTGATCAGTTCACTGACGCCATGCAGCGCAATGGCAATGACCTGGACAAGACCATCGATGGTTGGGCCGGTGAAGTCGCCAAAGCCAAGGAAAAAACTGCAGAATCCACCGAGAAGACTGTGCAATGACTGAGTCGGCTGTCCGTATGAGCCCAGCTGGCGAGTTGTTGCTCAGTGGCGTACTGGATTACCGCAGCGGTCCCGGTCTGCGCACGGAAGGCCAGGCCTTGATCAACGCCAGCACGGCAGCCTCTCTGGTTGTCGATTGCTCGGCGGTGGAGAAGTCCAGCAGCGTCGGTCTGTCGCTGTTGCTGGCCTTTATGCGGGATGCGCAAGCGGCCGGCAAGGCGTTGAGCATCCGGGCGTTACCCGACGATATGCGTGAAATTGCTCAGGTCAGCGGTTTGACCGAGCTGTTGGCGCATCCCTAACTATCATCTATAGAGAGGCCCCCCGTCAGAGTCCTGCTTAGCGGGGTTCGCAGGCGCGGGGCTTTTTTGTATGATGTCCGACCCGCGCGCACAGGGCGCCGATTGAGGTTGAGCATGCAGGCCAACGAAGTGAAGAGCTTTCTTGAAGGAAAGCTGTCCGAAACACTTTTATCAGTGCAGGTAGAAGTTGAGGGCGAAGGCTGCAATTTTCAGCTGAACGTGATTAGTGACGAACTGGTGGCATTGAGCCCGGTCAAGCGTCAGCAGAGCGTTTATGCCCATTTGAACCCATGGATCGCCGATGGCAGCATCCACGCGGTCACTATGAAATTTTTCAGCAGCACGGCCTGGGCCGAGCGCACCTGAGCCCAAGGGCGACGAGATTCTTATGGATAAATTGATTATTACCGGCGGTGCTCGTCTTGATGGCGAAATCCGCATCTCCGGGGCAAAGAACTCTGCCCTGCCGATTCTGGCTGCAACCTTGTTGTGCGATGGCCCGGTGACGGTTGCCAACCTGCCGCACCTGCACGACATCACCACCATGATCGAGCTGTTCGGGCGCATGGGCATTGAGCCGGTGATCGACGAAAAACTCAGCGTCGAAATCGATCCGCGCACCATCAAGACCTTGATCGCCCCGTACGAACTGGTGAAAACCATGCGTGCCTCGATCCTGGTGCTGGGCCCGATGGTAGCCCGTTTCGGCGAAGCCGAAGTCGCTCTGCCTGGCGGTTGCGCCATCGGTTCGCGTCCGGTTGACCTGCACATCCGTGGTCTTGAAGCCATGGGCGCGGTCATCGACGTCGAAGGCGGCTACATCAAGGCCAAGGCGCCTGAAGGCGGCCTGCGCGGTGCGCATTTCTTCTTCGACACCGTCAGCGTGACCGGTACCGAAAACATCATGATGGCAGCCGCTCTGGCCAAGGGCCGCAGCGTTCTGGCAAACGCCGCTCGCGAGCCTGAAGTCATCGACCTGGCGAACTTCCTGATCGCCATGGGCGCGAAGATCTCCGGCGCCGGAACCGACACCATCACTATCGATGGCGTGGAACGTCTGCACCCGACGACCTACAAAGTGATGCCGGACCGCATCGAAACCGGTACCTACCTGGTCGCTGCTGCCGTGACCGGCGGCCGCGTGAAGGTCAAGGACACCGATCCGACCATCCTTGAAGCCGTACTGGAAAAACTCAAGGAAGCCGGCGCCGAAATCACCTGCGGTGAAGACTGGATCGAGCTGAACATGCACGGCAAGCGGCCAAAAGCCGTCAACATTCGTACGGCTCCGTACCCGGCGTTCCCGACCGACATGCAGGCGCAGTTCATCTCGCTCAACGCCATTGCCGAAGGTACGGGTGCGGTGATCGAGACCATCTTCGAAAACCGCTTCATGCACGTATATGAACTGCACCGCATGGGCGCCAAGATCCAGGTCGAAGGCAACACTGCAATCGTCACCGGTACCGAAAAACTCAAGGGCGCGCCAGTCATGGCTACCGACCTGCGGGCTTCGGCCAGCCTGGTGATTTCGGCACTGGTCGCCGAAGGCGACACGCTGATCGATCGCATCTACCACATAGACCGTGGTTACGAGTGCATCGAAGAGAAACTGCAGATGCTCGGCGCGAAGATTCGTCGCGTACCGGGCTAGTTTCTGCGTCAAGGGCACAGGGATGTGCCCGACAGCTGGTTTTATCTGGCCTGAGCTTTTTCAGGCTCGATGTGTGTCCGGCGCCGTTTGCGTCCGGGCATGAGTATCCTGATAAGGACTTACGTTTCCCATGTTGACCATCGCACTGTCCAAGGGCCGCATCCTCGACGACACCCTGCCGCTTCTGGCTGAAGCGGGCATTGTGCCGACCGAGAATCCGGACAAGAGCCGCAAGCTGATCATCCCCACGACCCAGGCCGATGTGCGCTTGCTGATCGTGCGTGCCACTGATGTGCCGACTTATGTCGAGCATGGCGCCGCCGACCTGGGTGTGGCCGGTAAAGATGTGTTGATGGAATACGGTGGCCAGGGCCTGTACGAGCCCCTGGACCTGCGAATTGCCCTGTGCAAGCTGATGACCGCCGGCCGTGTCGGTGACGTCGAGCCCAAGGGCCGCCTGCGGGTGGCGACCAAGTTCGTCAACGTTGCCAAGCGCTACTACGCAGAACAAGGCCGTCAGGTCGACATCATCAAGCTCTACGGTTCGATGGAGTTGGCGCCGCTGATCGGTCTGGCGGACAAGATCATCGACGTGGTCGATACCGGCAACACCCTGCGCGCCAATGGCCTGGAACCCCAGGACTTCATTGCCGATATCAGCTCCCGGCTGATCGTCAACAAGGCCTCCATGAAAATGCAACACGCCCGTATCCAGGCGCTGATCGATACCCTGCGTAAAGCGGTAGAGTCGCGACACCGCGGCTGAGCCACCCGCGCGACCCAGGTCGCGCCCATCTATCCGTGTCATAGCCAGAATTCTCAGGTGCCCACGCGGATGGCTTGGTAGTCTTGCGGCGCCTGAGCTTTTGCAAACACAGTTTGCATTTGTAAGCTTTGCCCATTTGAGCATTCGCCAATTATCGAGGCCTTCGCCATGACCGCTCCCACTGCAATTCGCCGACTCAACGCTGCTGACCCGGACTTCGCACATCATCTGGATCAACTGTTGAGCTGGGAAAGTGTGTCTGACGATTCGGTCAATCAACGGGTGCTGGACATCATCAAGGCCGTGCGCGAGCGTGGGGATGCCGCGCTGGTGGAATTCACCCAGCGTTTCGATGGCCTGCAAGTGGCGTCGATGGCGGACCTGATCCTGCCCCGCGAGCGCCTGGAACTGGCCCTGACCCGAATTACCGCGCCCCAGCGCGAAGCCCTGGAAAAGGCCGCATCGCGGGTGCGCAGCTACCACGAAAAACAGAAACAGGAATCCTGGAGCTACACCGAAGCCGACGGTACGGTGTTGGGCCAGAAGGTCACGCCAATTGATCGCGCCGGTCTGTACGTACCGGGTGGCAAGGCGTCCTATCCGTCTTCGGTGTTGATGAACGCCATTCCGGCCAAGGTCGCGGGTGTGACCGAAGTGGTCATGGTCGTTCCGACCCCGCGCGGTGAAATCAATGAGCTGGTGCTGGCCGCGGCCTGCATCTCCGGTGTCGACCGGGTGTTCACCATCGGTGGCGCCCAGGCGGTTGCCGCGTTGGCGTACGGCACCGAAAGCGTGCCGAAGGTCGACAAAGTCGTCGGTCCGGGCAACATCTATGTGGCCACCGCCAAGCGTCATGTATTCGGCCAGGTCGGTATCGACATGATCGCTGGCCCATCCGAGATTCTGGTGGTTTGCGACGGTCATACCGATCCGGACTGGATCGCCATGGACCTGTTCTCCCAGGCCGAGCACGACGAAGATGCCCAGGCGATCCTGGTCAGCCCGGATGCCGGGTTCCTCGACAAGGTGGCGGCGAGCATCGCCAAACTGCTGCCGACCATGGAACGCGCCGAAATCATCGAGACCTCGATCAACGCTCGTGGTGCGCTGATTCAGGTCCGCGACATGGAGCAGGCCATCGAAGTGGCCAACCGCATCGCCCCGGAACACCTGGAATTGTCGGTCGCCGATCCGCAAGCCTGGCTGCCGCAGATCCGTCACGCTGGCGCGATCTTCATGGGCCGCCACACGTCCGAAGCCTTGGGCGATTACTGCGCAGGTCCCAACCACGTGTTGCCAACCTCTGGCACAGCGAGGTTCTCCTCGCCGCTGGGTGTGTACGACTTCCAGAAGCGCTCCTCGATCATTTTCTGCTCGGAACAGGGCGCGTCCGAACTGGGCAAGACGGCTTCAGTGCTGGCCCGCGGCGAGTCGTTGACCGCCCACGCCCGCAGCGCCGAATACCGCATCGTTGAAGAAGGGAAAAAAGCATGAGTAAATTCTGGAGTCCCTTCGTCAAGGAACTGGTGCCCTACGTGCCGGGCGAGCAGCCGAAGCTGGCAAAACTGGTCAAGCTCAACACCAACGAAAACCCTTACGGGCCGTCGCCTAAAGCCTTGGCGGCGATGCAGGTCGAGTTGAACGACAACCTGCGTCTGTACCCGGATCCGAATAGCGACCTGCTCAAACAAGCCGTTGCCAAATACTACGGCGTGCAGAGCAATCAGGTGTTCCTCGGCAACGGTTCCGATGAAGTGTTGGCACATGTCTTCCACGGTCTGCTGCAACACGCTCAGCCGATACTGTTCCCGGACATCAGCTACAGCTTCTATCCGGTGTACTGCGGCCTGTACGGCATTGCGTTCGAGACGGTGGCACTGGACGAGCAGTTCCAGATCAACCCGGCCGACTATGCCAAACCCAACGGCGGGATCATCTTCCCCAACCCGAATGCGCCGACCGGTTGCCTGTTGGCGCTGGACGCAGTCGAGCAGATCCTCAAGGCCAGCCCGGATTCGGTAGTGGTGGTCGACGAAGCCTACATCGACTTCGGCGGTGAGACGGCGATCAGCCTGGTGGATCGTTATCCGAATCTGCTGGTGACCCAGACCTTGTCCAAGTCGCGTTCCCTGGCGGGCCTGCGGGTCGGTCTGGCGGTCGGTCATCCGGACTTGATCGAGGCGCTGGAGCGGATCAAGAACAGCTTCAACTCCTATCCGCTGGATCGCCTGGCGAATGTAGGTGCAGCTGCGGCATTCGAGGATCGAGAGTACTTCGACAAGACCTGCCGGTGGGTCATCGAAAGTCGTGAGAAGTTGGTCGGGCAGTTGGAGGCCAAGGGTTTTGAAGTGCTGCCGTCGGCGGCGAACTTCATTTTCGCCCGGCATCCGAACCATGATGCGGCGGGTCTGGCAGCCAAGCTGCGGGAGCAAGGCGTGATCGTTCGGCACTTCAAGCAAGAGCGGATTGCCCAGTTTCTGCGGATCAGCATCGGTACGTCGGAGCAGAACCAGGCGTTGATCGACGGCCTCGGCGACCTCTAAACCGCTATCGCGAGCAAGCCCGCTCCCACACTGGACCGTGCATAGCCGCAAAATTGTGGCAAACACAGATCAAATGTGGGAGCGGGCTTGCTCGCGATTGGGGCGTCACCGACTCCAAGCCTTACTCGTGATGCGCCTCCCCCAGAAACGTCAGCGAACTGAACACTCCCCGCGTCGCCACATCGGCATTGTCCTTCAGCGGAATTTCCATCTGCGCCCCAATCACATTCAACCCCTCATTACGCACCAGCACCTGGGCCCGACCTTCGGCATCTGTCTCGGTGCTCAGGGTATTGGGCGCATTGCGATAATCACCAATCAACTTCACCCCAGCCGCGGGCTTGCCATCGAGTAACACCTGCACCGGCAAAGACTTGCCCGGTCCGACGGTCAGCGGATCAATCTCCGGCAGAATCAGCAATTTCATCTGATCGAGCTTCGGCAATTTCGCCCCCGGCTGGTAAATCGCCAGGCTGTATTTGAAGGTCTGGGTTGACTCAATAGCCCTCGGCACTTTGCTGCGTCCTTCGTTGATCCATTTTTTATCGGCGGTCTGCGACCACATGCCATTATCCAGCACCACGGCCATTACCGCCGGTGGTTTCAACGGTTGCAGGCGGGCGTGGTCGACCAGGCGCCGCACGCTGACCGGAATCATCTTGCCGTCGAGGTCATAAGCCCAGGCGCCGCTGATTTTCTGCGACTTGAAGGCATTGTCTTCGGCGCCATGGCCGTAGATGACTTCGATATTGCCGCGGCGCTGTTCGGTCCACAGGCCGTGGGCCGAGACTTGAGTAGCGAACAACAATCCGAGCAGCGCCAGTGATTTGAGTTGTTGCATGGTGACTTCCTTTTACAGATTGAGTGTCAGGCTGACGGTGAAATTGCGCGGTTCGCCGGGGTTGACCCAGTAATTGCTGTAGGAGCGCTCGTAGTATTTTTCGTCGAACAGGTTGTTCAGGTTGAGCCCCAGGGTGAGGTTTTCACTGGCCTTGTAATGGGCCAGCAGGTCGACGGTGTGATAGGCCGGCAGTTCGAAATCGCTGCCGGCTTCACCCGAACGATCGCCGACATAGGTGAGCGCCGCGCCAAGGTCCGAGCCGCGTAACCGACCATCCTGAAATTCATACACTCCGAGCAAACTACCGCTGTGCCTGGCCACGCCGAGAATCCGGCTGCCGGTGGGGATGGTTTCGTCGCCTTGGGTAACCTCGGCATCGATATAGGCAAAAGCCCCGATCACTCGCACGGCATCGCTGAGTTGCCCGGCGACCTGCAGGTCGAAACCCTGGCTGCGGGCCTTGCCCATGGCGCGGCTGGTGTCGGTGCCCGGGTCGAGGGCCAGCACGTTTTCTTTCTCGATATGGAAGGCGGCGAGGGTGGCGCTCAGGCGCTCGTCGAACAGCTCGCTTTTGATCCCGATTTCGTAGCCCACGCCTTGCTCCGGGTCGAAAGATTTGCCAGCGGCGTCCAGGCCATTGTTCGGTTTGAATGAAGTGGAGACGTTGGCGAACAGCCCGACTTGTGGCGTCAGCTGGTAGAGCAGGCCGGCCCGCTGGGTCAGGGCGTCATGAGTTTGCCGGATATTGGCGTTCCTCGCGTGGTCGTCGATCTGCTGCTCGAAGTGCTCGATACGCGCACCGAGCATGCCCCGCAGGCGCTCGGTGAAAACGATTTGGTCCTGCAGGTTCAGCGCCTGGCTTTCGACGTGCTCGAAGAAATCCGTGCCCGAGTGTGCGCCAGCGGGTTTCGGCTGGCCGTAAACCGGGTGGTAGATGTCGATGGCGTATGGGCCGCCGGCAATGCTGGTGACCCGCTCGTTCTTGCGGTAGTTCTCGTATTCGCTGCCGATCAGTAGCTCGTGCTGCCAGCTGCCGATGTCGAACAGGCCGCGCAGTTCCAGCTGGGTAATGCTGTCGTGCCAGTTGCTATCGCGCTCGCGGTAGCGACGGTTGACGGTGTGGCCGTCGGCATTCAGCGGGCGAGCCTCGGAGGCGAAGCCCCAGAGTTTGCCTTCCTTGTAATGGCTGGCCAGGCGTAGCTTCCAGCTGTCGTTGAGCTGATGTTCGAGCGCGGCCTGGAGCCTATTGTTGTGGTTGTCGATGTTGTCGTCATCGGGTTCGCCGAGGAAGGTCGAGGGAGAAACGCCGCTCCACTTATTGTTCGGCGCGACGATGCCGCGGTCGAAGGTCGAACTGTGACGGACGAATTCGCTTTCCACCAACAGGTTGGTGTCCGGGTTCAGTTGCCAGCTGAACGACGGCGCGACGAACACCCGCTGACTGTCGACGTGATCGCGGAAACTGTGGTTGTCCTCCACCGCGAGGTTTACCCGGGACAGCACATCACCCTGCGCATCGAGAGGCGTGTTGACGTCGATGGCCGTGCGGTAACGGTCCCAACTGCCAGCGCTGGTTTGCAGCGTGGTGAAGGCCTCAGGCTGTGGCTTCTTGGTGACGATGTTCACCGTGCCGCCGGGATCGCCACGGCCATACAGGCTGGCTGCCGGGCCTTTGAGCACTTCGATGCGCTCGATGTTGGCGGCATCCGGGGTAGTCGGGTAACCGCGGTTGGCGCTGAATCCGTCCTTGTAGAACTCCGAGGTGGTGAAGCCGCGCACGCTGTACTCGTACAGGGTCAGGCCACCGAAGTTGTTTTGTTTCGAAACGCCGCCGGCAAATTCCAGAGCGCGTTCGACACTGCTGCTGCCCAAATCATTGAGCACACTGGCGGGAATCACGCTGATGGACTGCGGGATGTCCTTGATCGCCGTGTCGGTCTTGGTCGCGCTGGACGAGCGGGTGGCGCGATAGCCCTGGACCGGGCCGGTAGGGGATTCGTAGTCGGAGGTGACGCTGATGGCGTCCAGCTCGAGGGTTTGCGGCTCTTCGGCGAAGACCGGATCTCCCAGCAGGCCGAGGGCCAGGCCTGCCAGGGAGACAATTTTGCGAGACGTCATGACATCGTTCCAATAGCGATATTGGAACAATATAACATAACTAGTAGGGGTGTATTCTGTTGATGAGCCCGCTTCAGTGAAGAGGCTTGGTGCTGCTTAAGGCGCTAAAGATCGCAGCCTGCGGCAGCTCCTACAGGCGCTAAAGATCGCAGCCTGCGGCAGCTCCTACGGGCTTACTCTTCCTCTTTGGCGGGAGTAATTGCAGGGGGTGGCCGCAGGCCTATCTCCGCGGTGAGCTTGAGCTCCTTGCCGTTGCGCATGACCTGGATGCTGACCTTGTCGGTCGGCTTGATCCGCGCCACCTGGTTCATCGAGCGGCGCCCGTCGCCGGCCGGTTCGCCGTCGATGCTGAGGATCACATCACCCAGTTGCAGGCCGGCCTTTTGCGCCGGACCGTCGCGGAAAATCCCGGCTACGACGATGCCCGGACGCCCGGAGAGGCCAAAGGATTCCGCCAGCTCCTGAGTCAAGGGCTGCACTTCGATGCCGAGCCAACCACGGATGACCTGACCGTGTTCGATGATCGACTTCATCACCTCCATGGCCAGTTTGATCGGGATCGCGAAACCGATGCCCTGGGAGCCGCCGGACTTGGAGAAGATCGCCGTGTTGACCCCGGTCAGGTTGCCGTTGGCGTCCACCAGCGCACCACCTGAGTTGCCCGGGTTGATCGCGGCATCGGTCTGAATGAAGTCTTCGTAGTTATTCAGGCCCAACTGGTTACGCCCGGTGGCACTGATAATGCCCATGGTGACGGTCTGGCCGACGCCGAACGGGTTGCCGATGGCCAGCGCGACATCGCCGATGCGAATGTTGTCGGAGCGGCCGACGGTGATCGAAGGCAAGTTCTTCAGGTCGATTTTCAGCACCGCCAGGTCGGTTTCCGGGTCGCTGCCGATCACCCGAGCCAGGGTTTCACGACCATCCTTGAGCGCCACCACGATCTGGTCGGCGCCGCTGGTGACGTGGTTGTTGGTCAGCAGGTAGCCTTCCGGGCTCATGATCACCCCCGAGCCGAGGCTGGACTCCATGCGCTTCTGCTTGGGCAGGTTATCGCCGAAGAACCGTCGGAACTGTGGATCCTCGAACAATGGATGGCTGGGTTTGTTGATGACCTTGGTGGTGTACAGGTTGACCACCGCAGGCGCGGCAATGGTCACCGCATCGGCGTAGGACACCGGGCCCTGCTGGGCCAGGGTAGTTTGCGGGGCTTGTTGCATATTGACGTCAAGGCTTGGCAGCCCCACCCACTGCGGGTAACGCTGAATAATCAGCATCGCGATAAGTACGCCGGCCAACAGCGGCCAGCCAAAAAAACGCAGCGCCTTGAGCATTAAGCAAGTCCTGAGAGGTTGCAGGGGGTGTGAGACCGCCCATAATGTCGCGCATTATAGAGGCGTGCGAGTGCCTCTGAACGGGATATTTAGGAGTCTTTTATGGCCGTTGCCCTGAACACCCTGGTAGAAGAAGCGGACCGCTACCTCAGCAGTTCGCGGATTGCCGATTACTGCCCCAACGGCTTGCAGGTCGAAGGCAGTCCGCAGGTCATGCGCATCGTCAGCGGCGTCACTGCCAGCCAGGCGTTGCTCGACGCGGCGGTGGAGGCCAAGGCTGATCTGGTGCTGGTGCATCACGGCTATTTCTGGAAGGGCGAGAATCCGTGCATCACCGGCATGAAACAGCGCCGGCTGAAAACCTTGCTCAAACACGATATCAGTTTGCTGGCGTACCACCTGCCACTGGACTTGCATCCCGAGGTCGGCAACAACGTGCAGCTTGCCCGGCAGTTGGATATTACTGTCGAAGGCCCACTGGATCCGGATAACCTTAAAATCGTCGGTTTGGTCGGCTCGTTAAGCGAACCGATGACCCCTCGGGATTTCGCCCGGCGCGTACAGGAAGTGATGGGCCGTGAGCCACTGCTGATCGAAGGCAGCGAGATGATCCGGCGTGTCGGCTGGTGCACCGGTGGTGGCCAGGGGTATATCGATCAAGCGGTGCTGGCCGGTGTCGACCTGTACCTGAGCGGCGAAGCCTCTGAGCAGACCTTCCACAGCGCTCAAGAAAACAACATCAGCTTTATCGCCGCCGGTCACCACGCCACCGAGCGCTACGGCATACAGGCGCTGGGGGACTACCTGGCACGGCGCTTTGCCCTCGAGCACATCTTCATCGATTGCCCGAATCCGATTTGATTTTCAGGGGGGGCGATGCGAGTACCCTTTGTAGGAGCTGCCGCAGGCTGCGATCTTTTGATCTTTTGATCTTTTGATCTTTTGATCTTTTGATCTTTCGCTTGGGACTCAAGTGGACCTGGAAAGATCGCAGCCTCGTTTCACTCGACAGCTCCTACGCTCCTACGCTCCTACGCTCCTATGCAGCTCCTATGCAGCTCCTATGCAGCTCCTATGCAGCTCCTACGCAGGTCCTACAAGGTGTGAGTCCCAAACACCCGAGTATATTCATATACTTTTTCGATCTAGCTGGCCTCCTCAATAGAAGTGGACGCTGTGCTAGCATGCCTCGCTCGAACACGGCCCGCTGGCCGTCCATAAGATCGTTTTCGTGAGTAGCTATGGTCGACAAACTGACGCATCTGAAACAGCTGGAGGCCGAAAGCATCCACATCATCCGCGAGGTCGCCGCCGAGTTCGATAACCCGGTGATGCTGTATTCCGTCGGTAAAGACTCCGCCGTGATGCTGCACCTTGCGCGCAAGGCGTTCTTCCCGGGCAAACTGCCGTTCCCGGTGATGCACGTCGACACCCAGTGGAAATTCAAGGAAATGTACAGCTTCCGCGACCGCATGGTCGAAGAGCTGGGCCTGGATCTGCTGGTGCATGTCAATCCCGAGGGCATAGCGCAGGGCATCAACCCGCTGACCCACGGTAGTGCCAAGCACACTGACATCATGAAGACCGAAGGCCTCAAGCAGGCTTTGGACAAATACGGCTTCGACGCCGCCTTCGGTGGTGCCCGTCGCGACGAAGAGAAGTCCCGCGCCAAAGAGCGCGTGTACTCCTTCCGTGACACCAAGCACCGCTGGGACCCAAAAAACCAGCGTCCCGAGCTGTGGAATGTCTACAACGGCAACGTCAACAAGGGCGAGTCGATCCGGGTCTTCCCGCTGTCGAACTGGACCGAGCTGGACATCTGGCAGTACATCTACCTCGAAGGTATCCCGATCGTTCCTCTGTATTTCGCCGCCGAACGCGACGTCATCGAGATGAACGGCACCTGGATCATGATCGACGACGAGCGTCTGCTCAATCACCTGAGTGATGAAGACAAGGCGCGTATCGTCAAGAAGAAAGTCCGCTTCCGCACACTGGGCGACTACCCGTTGACCGGCGCGGTCGAGTCCGAGGCCACCAGCCTGACCGACATCATTCAGGAAATGCTCCTGACGCGAACTTCCGAACGCCAGGGCCGGGTCATCGATCACGATGGCGCAGGTTCGATGGAAGAAAAGAAACGTCAGGGTTATTTCTAAGGGGTTGTCATGTCGCACGCATCTGATTTGATCAGCGAGGACATCCTCGCCTATCTGGGCCAGCACGAACGCAAGGAAATGCTGCGCTTTCTTACCTGTGGCAACGTCGACGATGGCAAAAGCACGCTGATCGGGCGTCTGCTGCACGACTCCAAGATGATCTATGAAGATCACCTGGAAGCGATTACCCGCGACTCGAAAAAAGTCGGCACCACGGGCGATGATATCGACCTGGCGTTGCTGGTCGATGGCCTGCAGGCCGAGCGCGAGCAGGGCATCACCATCGATGTCGCCTACCGTTATTTCTCGACGGCCAAGCGCAAGTTCATCATCGCCGATACGCCTGGCCATGAGCAGTACACCCGCAACATGGCCACCGGCGCATCGACCTGCGACCTGGCGATCATTCTGGTGGATGCCCGCTACGGCGTGCAGACCCAGACCCGTCGTCACAGCTTTATCGCCTCGCTGCTGGGCATCAAGCACATCGTCGTCGCCATCAACAAGATGGACCTCAACGGCTTTGATGAAAAAGTCTTCGAGTCGATCAAGGCCGATTACCTGAAGTTCGCCGAAGGCATCGCGTTCAAGCCGAGCACCATGGCCTTCGTTCCGATGTCGGCGCTCAAGGGCGACAACGTGGTGAACAAGAGCGAGAGTTCGCCCTGGTACACCGGCCAGTCGCTGATGGAGATTCTCGAAACTGTCGAGATCGCCAACGACCGCAACTACACCGACTTGCGTTTCCCGGTGCAGTACGTCAACCGTCCGAACCTGAACTTCCGGGGTTTCGCCGGTACCCTGGCCAGCGGCATCGTGCACAAGGGCGATGAAGTTGTTGTTCTGCCGTCGGGCAAGAGCAGCCGGGTCAAGTCCATCGTCACCTTTGACGGCGAGCTGGAACACGCCGGTCCTGGCCAGGCGGTGACGCTGACCATGGAAGACGAGATTGATATCTCCCGTGGCGACTTGCTGGTGCATGCCGATAACGTGCCGCAAGTAACCGACGCCTTCGACGCCATGTTGGTGTGGATGGCCGAAGAGCCGATGCTGCCGGGCAAGAAATACGACATCAAGCGCGCTACCAGCTACGTGCCGGGTTCGATCACCAGCATCGTCAATCGCGTCGATGTGAACACCCTGGCCGAAGGTCCTGCCAGTTCGTTGCAGTTGAACGAGATCGGTCGGGTCAAGATCAGCCTCGATACGGCCATCGCCCTGGACGGTTACGCCAGCAACCGCACCACCGGTTCGTTCATCGTCATCGATCGTTTGACCAATGGCACTGTCGCAGCGGGCATGATCATCGCCCAGCCTGTGGCGCACGACAGCGTCACTCACCATGGCAAGCTGGCGCATGTCGCGGTTGAAGAACGCGCCCAGCGCTTCGGCCAGCAACCGGCCACGGTTCTGTTCAGCGGCTTGTCCGGCGCGGGCAAAAGCACACTGGCTTACGCGGTTGAACGCAAACTGTTCGATATGGGCCGCGCGGTGTTTGTACTCGACGGCCAGAACCTGCGTCATGACCTGAACAAAGGTCTGCCGAGTACTCGTGCCGGGCGTACCGAGAACTGGCGCCGTGCGGCTCACGTCGCGCGTCAGTTCAACGAAGCCGGCCTGCTGACCCTGGCCGCCTTTGTCGCACCAGATGCCGAAGGCCGCGAACAGGCCAAGGCGCTGATCGGCGGCGATCGCTTGCTGACCGTGTACGTGCAGGCTTCGCCGACGGTCTGTGCCGAACGTGATCCGCAAGGTTTGTACGCGGCGGGCGGGGATAACATCCCTGGCGACTCCTTCCCGTACGACGTGCCGCTGGACGCCGACCTTGTGGTCGACACCCAGTCGCTGTCGCTGGAAGAGAGCGTCAAGCAAGTGCTGGAACTGCTGCGTAACCGCGGCGCGATCTAAGCGTTAGTCGGTCATAAGAAACCCGCGGATGAGTGATCATCCGCGGGTTTTTTTGTGTCCTTGAAATCGCCATCGCGAGCAAGCTCGCTCCCACATTGGTTCTCTGTGGAACCCAATTCAGTTTTCACTAAAGATCAACTGTGGGAGCGAGCTTGCTCGCGATGAGGCCCTCACATCCAGCTCAATTACTGGCGGGATACTCCCGATGCATCTGCGCCAGCAAGGCATCCTTGTTTTCTCCCAGCACATTGATCCAGCAGTCTGCGCGGAGCTGTGATCCAGAGGGCTTATACGCAGCAGACGGGGGTGCCATCCCTATCGACTCTTCTCATACAGAACGGACAGCGTAATTAACGCTATCGGACATGGACTACAGGAGTGTCGGAAACTGGTAAGTTATATTTATTTGCATATGGGGGTAATGTTCTTAGCAGATGTCTAGTGGGACTCTGAATAGGTTTCAGAATTTATGAAGCACTCACATCATACGAACAGAACGATTGAGTTCCGATTAGATATGTGTACTTCGCCGATGCTGAATGCACCGGTAAACGTAGCAATCAAAAGTCAGTGGTACTTCAAACCTTCCTTAGGTTGAGACTCAGGGAACTAGGGTATGCGTAAAAAAACATTCTTCATCCCTTCCGGGTATGTAATTAGTATCTTTGAAATTATTTTTTTGATGATTGTTTTTTTATTATTTTCTATTTTTTCTTTCTATATTTTTAATAAAATAATAGATATACCTCTAGTTCCCAGAAAAATAGTTTTGGAAGATGCTTTTATATATAGAAGCCTTTCGGAAGCTTCAAGGACTAGGTCGTGTCTGTATCTTAGGGTTGGACTGGGTGATTATGTGTATGACCATGTTATAGAGGTTTCTAGTCGTGATGTTCGGCACTTGGACTTGAGTGAGTCACGAAAGCTGTGGGTCGCTGTAGATTCAGGTCGGAATAATCGATTTGTCTGGGGGGTGTATGATAATGACGGTGGGTTAATGATAAGTCGTAAAGATATATTGCAGTGGGCAAGATTCGACAATATTAAAAATTATCTTGCAATTGTTACATCGTCGGTTTTGTCTCTGTATTTGCTTTTGTTGATTTTTCGGAATGGTTTCTGGAATAGATTCGCAGCGAAAAGGAAAGCATGTGAAAATCGAGCAGATTGATAATGGAATATTTGTAATTGACGATTTCTTAACTCGAGGAGAAGAGGAAAGCATAAATCTTCAGCTTAAAGGCGCTGTTTGGAGATACAACTGGCCGAATTATGAAGAACTCCCCTTTATTAGACCTTGTTGGCATGTTTTTATTGCTGGTAAAGGTCGTCCTGACCGGCAGTCGTGTGTAGAAGAGTTGAGCAGTAGTGAATCATGGTGTTTTCTGATCGGGTTTTGGGAGAGGTTGTCAGGATTACATGATTTCAATATTACATTATTAGGCGTCTACGCAAATGGCAGACGTTCGGGCAAGACACGATAATTCACCGGGATAATAAAATGCATCCAGGGCTGACAGTGATCGTTTTCTGTAATGAGCACTGGCCCACGTCTTGGGGTGGGGAACTCGTTTTCTATGATGATAAAAAAGAAAACGTCGTAAAGTCTGTGCTGCCAAAATCACGGCGGGTAGTAATTTTCGATGGACGAATTCCACATGCCGCGAGATCGCCTTCTGTGAAGTGTGATCAGGTAAGAATGACACTTGCGTTTAAAACTGTGATCAAGGAGTGATATATGGCCGGGAAAGTCGAAATATTTGTAGGTGTTGTCAATGACGGTGTGACTGTTGGCGCGGGCGCAACTGCAGTATCAGATCAGTTTTTAGTTAACGGTGCTGGAATGGTGTTGTTGAATCAAACGGCGCAAACAGGAGCTGTGATAGCGAGTGTGACCTCCGTAACAAGACTAGCAGGCCCTTATGTTCCGATTGTGAGCATGCCGGCCAACATAGTCGCGGGAACAATTACTTTTTTAAAGATCGGAGTAGATATCAGGGATGGCGCCGAATTCAAGGCGGGTGATGTTATCAGTCTTGTAGGGAATGTTGCAGGAGTGATTGCTACGATGGCAATCTTGGGTGGGGCAGCACCTGCAATAATTACTGGTTTAGGCCTTGTGACGATATCAGCGGGTATGTATTCGATTCTTGGTACGGAAACATTTGAAAGAATCACAACAAGCGCCGCGAACTTCTTTAAAGAAAAAGCATTGGATAGTTACCTTGATTATGTCTGTGCGCCAGATATGCAAATAGTTCATAAAGATACATTGGCTGCGGCGTATAATAATCAGATGCTTTCTTGTAATTGGATATCTGCAACTGGAGAGTTGCAGTCATCTGCGATAGCTGCTCCCAATGAAAGTAGTGGGGGTGGTGGTTTTCATCCTCCATTATTACCCGTTTCTCCTGCTCCCCCTCCTGGAAATATCGCAACGGTAACTATTGGGTCACTTGAATTTGGTAGCGGAAGTGGTGGCTCTGACGATAGTGGTGATGAATATGGTTGCTGTACTGGAGGAAGCGATGGTTATGTGTAGCGGCTTGCATTTTTAAATCGTCCCGCTCGCATTTGTCCGCCGAATTAGCCCCAGATTAAACGACTCTATTGGGCTCCTCTAAAAACAAAAATCCGATTTATCTTTGAGCGAGAAAATGCGCCCGCGTGCAGCCTGATCGTCAGCTTGACTCAAAATACCCGGGCGGCCGCGAAAGCTGAGTGCAACACCTTACTCTCCGGTAAGGTGTTGCCATATATTAATACCGAACTCAGCATCGAAGAACGCGCCACGATTCAGCTCGTCCAATACGCCAAAATAGCCCGCTAACAGGAGGTTAGTGTTTACCGGGATATTCCCGATGCATCTGCGCCAGCAAGGCATCCTTGTCTTCCCACAGCTGGTTGATCCAGCCCTGAAACTGCAGTCGGTATTCGCCGTCCTGGTCGTAGTTCTTGCCAATGAACTGCGGCGGGATTTTCAGCTCCTGAAAATGCACCACCACATCTTTCACATTCCCGCAGAGCAGGTCCCAGTAACCCAGGCGTCCGGCCGGGTAATGGATAGTGACGTTGACGATCGACTCCAGTTGTTCACCCATGGCATCCAGCACAAACGCGATGCCACCGGCCTTGGCTTTAAGCAGATAGCGGAACGGAGAACTCTGCTGCGCGTGCTTGCCTTCGGTAAAACGCGTGCCTTCGACGAAGTTGAAAATCCCCACCGGGTTATTGCGGAACTTGTCGCAAGTCTTGCGGGTGGTTTCCAGGTCTTTGCCTTTCTTCTCCGGGTGCTTGGCCAGATAGGCCTTGGAATAACGCTTCATGAACGGAAAGCCCAGCGCCCACCACGCCAGACCGATCACCGGGACCCAGATCAGCTCCTGCTTGAGGAAGAACTTCAAGGGTCGGATACGTCGGTTCAGCACGTACTGCAACACCATGATGTCGACCCAGCTCTGGTGGTTGCTGGTGATCAGGTAAGAATGCTGATAGTCCAGACCTTCGAGCCCGCTGAGCTTCCAGCGTGTGTGCCCGAGCAAGTCCATCCAGGCCTTGTTGTTGCTGATCCAGGCTTCGTGGATATGGCCCATCAGCCAGTCGGTGAAGCGTTGGGCGGCCGGGAAGGGCAACAGCAGTTTGAAGATCGCCACCACGAACAGTGGCGTACAGCAGAGGATCGTGTTCAGCGCCAACAGCAGCGAGGCGATCACGCCGCGCACGGGTGCAGGTAGAGAATCCAGCATTTAAACATCCATAGGTCGATTGGCGGCTTGAATCGCAGTCAGGGCGATGGTGTAGACGATGTCGTCGACTTGCGCGCCGCGCGGCAGGTCGTTCACCGGTTTGCGCAGGCCTTGCAGCATCGGCCCGAGGCTGACGCAATCGGCGCTGCGTTGCACGGCCTTGTGGGTGGTGTTGCCGGTGTTCAGGTCGGGGAACACGAAAACCGTGGCGCGGCCGGCGACCTGACTGTTGGGCGCCAGTTGCCGGGCGACGGTTTCGTTGGCTGCTGCGTCGTACTGCAACGGGCCGTCGATCAGCAGTGAGTTTTGCGCTTCATGGGCCAGCAAGGTGGCTTCGCGGACCTTCTCGACTTCTTCGCCGCTGGCCGATTCACCGCTGGAGTAGCTGATCATCGCCACCCGTGGGGTGATGCCGAACGCTGCCGCCGAGTCGGCGCTTTGCAGGGCGATCTCGGCCAGTTCAGTGGCGCTTGGATGCGGGTTCATCACGCAGTCGCCATAGACCAGCACCTGCTCGGGAAACAGCATGAAAAATACCGACGAGACCAGGGTGCAGCCCGGTGCGGTCTTGATCAACTGCAGGGCTGGGCGGATGGTGTTGGCGGTGGAGTGAATGACCCCCGATACCAGTCCGTCGACTTCATCCAGCGCCAGCATCATGGTGCCGATCACCACGGTGTCTTCCAGTTGTTGCTCGGCCATCGGCGCGTTGAGGCTTTTGGTTTTGCGCAGGGCCACCATCGGTTCGACATAGCGCTGACGAATCAGGTCCGGGTCGAGAATCTCCAGGCCTTCCGGCAACTCGATGCCTTGAGCGCGGGCCACCGCTTGCACATCGTCGGGTTTGGCCAGCAGCACGCAACGGGCAATGCCGCGGGCCTGGCAGATCGCTGCGGCTTGCACCGTCAGTGGGTCGCTGCCTTCCGGCAAAACAATGCGCTTGTTGGCCGCCTGGGCGCGCTGAATCAGTTGGTAGCGAAATACCGCCGGGGTCAGGCGCATTTCCCGTGGCGTGCCACAGCGTTGATGCAGCCATTTCGCATCCAGGTGGCCGGCGACGAAATCGGTGATGATTTCCGCGCGCTCGCGGTCATCGATGGGGATTTCCTTGTTAAGCCCGTTCAGCTGATTGGCGGTGTCGTAGGAACCGGTGCTCACCGACAGTACCGGCAGGCCGGCCTGCAAGGCGCCCCGGCACAGATCCATTATCTGTGGGTCGGGCAGGGTATCGCTGGTCAGCAACAGGCCGGCCAGCGGCACGCCGTTTATGGCTGCGAGGCTGACGGCGAGGATGATGTCGTCGCGATCCCCCGGAGTCACCACCAGTACGCCGGGCTTGAGCAGCTCGACTGTGTTGCGCATGGTCCGGGCGCAGATGATGATTTTGCTCATGCGCCGGGTTTCGTAGTCACCGGGGTTGAGCACCTGGGCGCCAAGCAGGTCGGCCACATCACGAGTGCGCGGGGCGTTCAGTTCCGGCCGGAAGGGGATGCAGCCGAGCAGACGGAAGTCGCCGCTGCGCAGCAATGGCGAGTGTTCTTTCAGGCGCGCGGCGAAGGCCTCCATGCTTTCATCGGTGCGGACCTTGTTCAGGATCACGCCGAGGACTTTCGGGTCCTTTGGCCCGCCGAACAACTGGGCCTGCAACTCGACCCGCCCGGACAGCTCGGTGAGCACTTCGTTTTCCGGCGCGGACACCAGGATTACCTCGGCATCCAGGCTTTTCGCCAGGTGCAGGTTGACCCGCGCGGCATAGCTGGCACTGCGGGTCGGGACCATGCCTTCGACAATCAGCACGTCTTTGCCGATGGCCGCTTCCTGGTACAGGGTAATGATTTCTTCCAGCAGTTCATCGAGCTGACCGTCGCCGAGCATCCGTTCGACATGGGCCAGGACCAGTGGTTTTGGTGGTTTCAGGCCATGGGTACGGGCCACCAGTTCAGTCGAGCGTTCAGGCCCCAGGTCGCCGGGGTGCGGCTGGGCAATGGGTTTGAAAAAGCCGACTTTCAGCCCGGCCCGTTCAAGGGTACGCACCAGCCCGAGGCTGATGGAGGTCAGACCCACACCAAAATCGGTGGGCGCGATAAAAAAAGTCTGCATGCGAGATTCTCGGAATGTGCGCGGTGAGGCCTATTGCTGGCCATCTACCGGATATCAATCGCTAAGGTTATCGCTATCCGAGCCTTGAGCACACCAACCGCAGGCAAAGGGCTGACCTATTTTTTCCTGACGGTGCACAGGATCCGTCACCCAGGCCCGGGATTGCCACGGTGGCTGGTGGCGCAGGTGTTGGGTATGGCCGCAGGAAAGCTCGACAACCCAGTGTCCTTCTTCATCTTGACGAAAGCCTGTGACGGTTGAGCCTTGCGCGGCGACCCGTCCGTCCGGGTTGTGTTCGCTTTCGGGCGTTTGCTTCGCTAAACTTGACCATTCTTCATTCTTTTGCAAAAGGTCTCGCCCCCATGCTGATCGCCGCCAATAAGGCTGTCTCCATCGACTATACCCTGACCAACGACGCTGGTGAGGTCATCGACAGCTCCGCCGGCGGCGCGCCGCTGGTCTACCTGCAAGGCGCAGGTAACATCATTCCGGGCCTGGAGAAGGCTCTGGAAGGCAAGACGGTCGGTGACGAACTGACTGTTGCCGTAGAACCTGAAGATGCCTACGGCGAATACGCTGCCGAACTGGTCAGCACCCTGAGCCGCAGCATGTTCGAAGGCGTCGACGAGCTGGAAGTGGGCATGCAGTTTCACGCATCCGCTCCGGACGGCCAAATGCAGATCGTCACCATCCGTGATCTGGACGGCGACGACGTTACCGTCGACGGCAACCACCCGTTGGCCGGCCAGCGTTTGACCTTTCAGGTCAAAATCGTTGATATCCGCGACGCCAGCCAGGAAGAAATCGCCCATGGTCACGTCCATGGCGAAGGTGGCCATCACCACTGATTTTCTGCGCTAAGCTCAGATAGCTTGAGAGGCGCCCGCGGGCGCCTTTTTAGTCCGCGGCTGTTCTTGACTGCAACGCGCTTGCACTGTCGAGTGGCTGTTTCGAGAAGAACACGGGAAATTTGGAGTTCGTCATGAGTGCTTTTCACGACCTGAAATTAAAAGCTCTGGATGGCCAGGACCTACCTCTCGCGCCGTTGAAAGGGAAAGTCGTGCTGGTGGTCAACGTCGCCTCCAAGTGTGGCTTGACTCCGCAATACAAAGAGCTTGAAGCGCTTTATCAACGCTACAAGGATCGAGGTTTCAGTGTGCTGGGCTTACCGTGCAATCAATTTGCCGGGCAGGAACCAGGCACCGAGGCAGAGATTCAGGAGTTTTGCAGCCTCAATTACGACGTTACGTTTCCCTTGAGCAGCAAGCTCGAGGTCAACGGCCATGATCGTCACTCCTTGTATCGCCTGCTGGCGGGCGAGGGTGCGGAGTTCCCGGGCGACATCACCTGGAATTTCGAGAAGTTCCTGCTGGGCAAGGACGGACGTGTGCTGGCGCGGTTCTCGCCACGGACCACTCCCGATGATCCGGCAGTTGTTCAGGCGATTGAAAAAGCGCTGGGCTGAAACGCAAACAGCAAACAGCAAAAGATCAAAAGATCGCAGCCTGCGGCAGCTCCTGCACACGCGCCTGTGGGCGTTGCGATCTTTTGCTTCTCCTGCGTCCCCGCCTTCTACCCCTTGATCACCAGAATCAATAATACTTCTCAAGCCTTGCTGTTCTCCATATTATCGCCGTCATAAAACCTCTATCCCGTCGATAACGTTTTCGTGGAGCGCCCCATGCCCGTCAAAGCCCTGTTCAAACCGTTCCATCTCGGCAACCTCGAACTGCCGAGTCGCGTCGTCATGGCGCCAATGACCCGGTCGTTCTCCCCTGGCGGCGTACCGAACTCGAAAGTCATCGAGTACTACCGTCGTCGCGCGGCCGCTGGCGTAGGCCTGATCATCACCGAGGGCACCACCGTCGGGCACAAGGCTTCCAATGGTTACCCCAACGTTCCGCATTTCTACGGTGAAGCCGCGTTGGCCGGCTGGAAGAAAGTCGTCGATGCGGTCCACGCTGAAGGCGGCAAGATTGTTCCGCAACTGTGGCATGTGGGTAGCGTTCGGCGCATCGGCACCGAGCCGGATGCCAGCGTGCCGGGCTATGGTCCTTCGGAAAAACTCAAGGACGGCCAGGTCGTCGTGCATGGCATGACTCCACAAGACATCAAGGACGTCATCGACGCATTCGCCCAGGCCGCCAAAGATGCTCAGAGCATTGGCATGGACGGCGTAGAGATCCACGGCGCCCACGGTTACCTGGTGGACCAGTTCTTCTGGGAAGGCAGCAACCAGCGCACCGACGAATATGGCGGCAGCCTGGCCAATCGTTCACGTTTCGCCATCGAGCTGATCCAGGCGGTACGCGCCGCGGTCGGCCCGGGCTTCCCGATCATTTTCCGCTTCTCCCAATGGAAGCAGCAGGACTACACGGCTCGTCTGGTACACACCCCGCAAGCCTTGGGCGAGTTCCTCCAACCGCTGTCCGACGCCGGTGTGGATATCTTCCACTGCTCGACGCGACGTTTCTGGGAGCCAGAGTTCGACGGTTCCGAGTTGAACCTGGCCGGCTGGACCCGCAAGCTGACCGGCAAGCCGAGCATCACTGTGGGCAGCGTTGGCCTGGACGGCGAGTTCCTGCAGTTCATGGTCAATACCGACAAGGTCGCGCAACCGGCGAGCCTGGGCAAACTGCTGGAGCGTTTGAACAACGATGAGTTCGACCTGGTTGCCGTCGGCCGTGCGCTGCTGGTCGACCCGGACTGGGCGCTGAAAGTGCGCGAAGGCCGCGAACAGGACATCCTGCCGTTCAGCCGTGAGGCGTTGATGAGCCTGGTATAAGCAGCGTCCGGGCAAATCCTGTGGCGAGGGAGCTTGCCCCAATGCCAGTCAGTTAAGGAGTTTCAGGTTCAGCACTGTCCTCGTAGCAGCTGCCGAAGGCTGCGTCCGGCTGCGAAGCAGTCGCAAATCCTGCTTCCCCGATTTTTCTGGAATACCGCGGAGCCTGATTTTACGACTGCTGCGCAGCCGGACGCAGGCTTCGCCAGCTGCTACGGTTCGCGTAACGTCTTAACTGACTGGCATTGGGCCACGGACCATCTGCTCTTTCTGACAAACCCCACGCAATTGGCTTTCCAACTGCTCGATCACCGCCGCCCAGCCTTGCCGGCTGGCATGCTGGCGGGCATTGAGGCGTACCCGGCGCAAGGTTTCGCGATCCTCCAGCAACCAGCACGCCACATCGCAGAACGCATCCTCGTCGCCTGGCATGGCCAGTACGCCGCTGTAACCATGGCGAATGTGTTGGGCCGCCGCCGCCTGATCGTATGCCACCACCGCCAGGCCAGAGGCCAACGCCTCAAGCACCACGTTGCCGAAGGTTTCGGTCAGGCTCGGAAATAGAAACAGATCCCCTGACGCATAGTGGCTGGCCAGTGCTTCCCCGCATTGCGTTCCGCAAAAGATCCCTTGCGGCAATTCCTGCTCCAGCACTGCGCGTTGCGGACCATCACCGACCACGACCAATTTCATCCGCCGCTGTGGATAAGTCGCCTGCAAGGCTTCAAAACTGCGCTTGAGCAACCCGAGGTTTTTCTCCGGAGCGAGGCGTCCTACGTGAATGACGGCAATATCGTCGCACTCCAGGCCCCAGGCTTGCCGCAGTACATTCAGACGTTTGGCCGGGTGAAACAGCTGGCTGTCGACGCCATGGGAGAGCAGCGCCAGGCGTTCGAAGCTGCGGCGCTCCAGCTCCATCCGCTGGCTGGCGCTGGGCACCAGGGTCAATTGCGACCGGTTGTGGAACCAGCGCAAATAGTGCGTCAGCAGCCGGGTCAGCGGGCCCAGACCATACTGGTGGGTGTACTGCTGGAAGTTGGTGTGGAAGCCACTGACCACCGCGATGCCCAGGCGTCGAGCAGCCCGTAGTGCCGCCAGGCCCAACGGACCTTCAGTGGCGAGGTACAGCACATCAGGCCGCTGGCGCTTCCAGCGTCGCAACAATTTGTGCATCGAGCAAATCCCCCATTGCAGGCCGGGATAGCCGGGCAGCGGCCACCCGCGACAGAGCAGCAGTTGCTCGTCGCTCGGCCGGCCTTGATCGCCGGCCTGACGTGGCCGGACCAGTTCGACCTGATGCCCGCGCGCGCGCAAACCATCGCAAAAGCGCCCAAGGGTATTGGCCACGCCGTTGATTTCAGGAGGGAAGGTTTCGGTAATCAGGGAGATACGCAGAGCTGTCGTCATGACCCCAGTGTCGGCTGAGGCCATGTCGTCATTGTGTCAGCATGGTGATGGATTTATGACGGGGTCAGCGTTGTTGGACCACAAGGTTTTCAGCCCCACGTTCCCGCACCCAGAACAAGGTCGCCCCGGCCACCGCTGCCGGCATCATCAGGATATTGACCAGCGGAATCAGCAGCACCAGATAGACGATCCCGCCGAAGCTCAGGCTCTGCCAGCGTTTCTCCCGCAGCCAGGCGAGCATCTCGTTCCAGCCGAGTTTGTGGTTATCCGCCGGGTAGTCGATGTACTGGATCGCCATCATCCACACCCCGAACAGCAGCCACAGCGGCGCGGCGATCAAGTTGACCACGGGAATGAAGGACAGGATGAACAGCGCAATGGCTCGCGGCAGGAAATAGCCGAGCTTGCGCATTTCCCGTGCCAGGGTGCGAGGGACCATGGCGATCAACTCACCCCAGCTGAAGGCTGGGAAGTCATCGGTGCCACGCACCACCACTTCGACTTTCTCCGCGAGAAAACCGTTGAACGGCGCGGCGATGACGTTGGCCAGCATGGTGAAGGTGAAGAACACCATCAGCACCACCAATACCACGAACAGCGGCCAGATCAGGTAGCTGAGAAAACTCAGCCAATCGGGCAGCGAAGGCATCAGGGTATCGACCCACAGGCTGAACTGATGGCTGGCCAGATAGATCAATCCGACGAACAGCACCAGGTTGATCGCCAGCGGTAACAGGACGAACAAACGCAGGCCGGGGCTCAAGACCAGCTTCAGGCCTTCGCGCAGGTATTGCGGGCCGGACAGAACGGGGGCGGGCATAACAGAGTCCTTGCAATGGGGAAACGCGCCGACCTTACCGGCTTTGCCCGGCAGGCGAAAGCGCGGCAATGATGTCGACATCAGCTGTAACAAAGGTGACGTTGAATCAACTTCCTGCAGATAGAGACCGCCTATGAGCTGGATTGTTATTGCGTATTTCCTTAATCTTCGCCCCCTCGATACGCTGCACCCATATTTTTCAGGACTGTCTCGCTTCCCCAAGTGCTGTCGCAGTCCTTTTTTTTATTCCAGCCGGTTTCCGGCGTTCCGCGCCAGATGCCCCGGGCCGGTCAATAGGAGTGAGTCATGTCTGATGTACGTCATTCGCGAGTAATTATTCTCGGTTCCGGCCCTGCCGGTTACAGCGCCGCGGTCTATGCCGCGCGTGCCAACCTCAAGCCATTGCTGATCACCGGCATGCAGGCCGGCGGCCAGTTGACCACCACCACCGAAGTCGACAACTGGCCGGGCGATGTCCATGGCCTGACCGGCCCGGCGCTGATGGACCGCATGAAAGAGCATGCCGAGCGCTTTGAAACCGAAATCGTGTTCGACCACATCAATGCTGTCGACTTCGCGGCCAAGCCTTACACCCTGACCGGTGACAGCGGCACTTACACCTGCGACGCGCTGATCATCGCCACTGGCGCCAGCGCCCGTTACCTGGGTCTGCCTTCGGAAGAGGCCTTCATGGGCAAAGGGGTTTCGGCCTGCGCCACCTGTGATGGTTTCTTCTACCGCAACCGTGAAGTGGCGGTAGTCGGCGGCGGCAACACCGCGGTTGAGGAAGCGCTGTACCTGGCTAACATCGCCAGCAAAGTCACGCTGATCCACCGTCGCGAAACCTTCCGCGCCGAGAAGATCCTGATCGACAAGCTGCACGCGCGGGTTGCCGAGGGCAAGATCGTTCTCAAGTTGAATTCGACCCTCGACGAAGTGCTGGGCGACAACATGGGCGTGACCGGTGCGCGTCTGAAGAACAACGATGGCAGCTTCGACGAGCTGAAAGTCGACGGTGTGTTCATCGCGATCGGCCATACTCCGAACACCTCGTTGTTCGAAGGTCAGCTGACCTTGAAAGACGGCTACCTGGTAGTGCAGGGCGGCCGTGAAGGCAACGCCACCGCGACCAGCCTCGAAGGTATCTTTGCCGCCGGTGACGTGGCTGACCACGTTTACCGTCAGGCCATCACCTCCGCCGGTGCCGGTTGCATGGCTGCACTGGATGCCGAACGTTATCTGGACGACCTGCAGAACGCCACGCACTGAGTCTTATGAAAGTAAAAAAACCGGCGAAAGCCGGTTTTTTTTGGTCTGCAATTGGCTTCAATCTTTGCAATTTTCGAAAAGATCGCAGCCTGCGGCAGCTCCTACGCCGACCGTGTATTTTCGCAGTCTTGGGGTAAATACCAATCCCTGTAGGAGCTGCCGCAGGCTGCGATCTTTTGATCTTCCAATCAGCGGCGCTGCAGCGGCTGTGCTTCGAACTTCACTCCTGCCAACCCATGGGCGATCAACGCGCGGATATTGCCGTGGTCGCTGCCCTCTGGCGTGGCAACCACCGAGCGATAATGCTCACCGAACGCCAGCAAGGCTTCTTCGTCGCTCAAACCTTCCAGCAGCGCCAGACCCAGGGTCTTGCATGAACCTTCGTTCTGCCCGGCAGCGTTTTCCACGCCGCCGTTGTTGAAGGCCTGAGGCTGATAATCGTAGCCCGCGGCGATAAACGCCAAGGTATCGGCGAAGGCGTGTTCGCCCCTTTTCAGGCTGGCGCGCAGGGTGTTCAGATCAGTCATGGGTTTTTCCTTTGGCGAACGCCGCTTGCTGTTCAGCGCTGGCTTCTTGCTGGTATTTGGCTTTCCACTCGGCGTACGGCATGCCGTAAACCACTTCACGGGCGTCGTCCATGCTGACCTCGATCCGGCGATCGTCGGCTTCGGCCTTGTACCACTTGGACAGGCAGTTGCGGCAGAAGCCGGCGAGGTTCATCAGGTCGATGTTTTGCACATCCTTGCGGCTGTCCAGGTGCGCGACCAGGCGGCGGAAGGCGGCGGCTTCGAGTTCGAGGCGTTGTTGCTCGGTCATAGAGGTCTCTGCGAGACAGCTTCAAGCGACAAGCTTCAAGCTGCAAGATAAGGATTGTGGTGGCCTGTAGCTTACCGCTTGAAGCTTGAAGCTTGAAGCTTGAAGCTTAGCGGCTCGCCGCGAGTGTGATCGACACCGACTCGGCAAAACGCAGGGCATGGGGCTTGTCGACTTCGACTTCGGCGTACAGTACCGATTCGTTGCTCATCACCAGATCGAGCAATTCCTGGGTCAGGCGTTCGAGCAGGGCAAAACGGTTGCCCTCGACGTGGGCAATGATCGCCTTGGTGATGGTCCGGTAGTTCAGCGCGTGGTCGATGTCGTTGTCGCGCACGGCATCCTGCGCGGCATACAGGATGGTCAGGTTGATCAGCACATCCTGCTTGTTGAGGATTTCGTCCTCGTTGATCCCGATATAGGTACGCAAACACAGGTCCTTGACCCGGATACGTGCCATTCCTGGTTGAAGTTGTGGCATTGCTACTTGCTCCGTCCAATCAATTGCAGGAACTCCTGGCGGGTGGTGCTCGAATCGCGGAAAGCGCCCAGCATCACCGAGGTGTTCATGGTCGAATTCTGTTTCTCGACGCCGCGCATCATCATGCACATGTGTTTGGCCTCGATCACCACCGCGACACCGGCGGCATGGGTCACGCGCTGAACCGCCTCGGCGATTTCCCGGGTGAGATTTTCCTGGATCTGCAGGCGGCGGGCGAACATATCGACGATCCGCGCAATCTTCGACAGCCCGAGCACCTTGCCGGTTGGAATATAAGCCACATGCGCCTTGCCGATGAAGGGCAGCATGTGATGTTCGCATAGTGAGTAGAGTTCGATGTTGTCGACGATCACCATCTCGTCGTTATCGGAGTCGAACAGCGCGCCGTTGACGATCTCCTCGACGCTTTGCTCGTAGCCATGACAGAGGTACTGCATGGCCTTGGCTGCGCGGGTGGGTGTGTCGAGCAAGCCCTCGCGATCCGGGTTTTCACCCAGGCCGATCAGGATCTCGCGGTAATTCTGAGGTAGGGATAACGTCATACAACATCCTCGCGGGGCGGCTTACTTGAGATGCCGTCCGCCGTTGACTGTCAGGGTCGTTCCTGTGACATAAGGATTGTCCAGCAGATAGCGCAGGCTCTGGTAAATCACTTCGCTGCCGGGTTCGATGCCCAGCGCGGACTTGGCCAGTGCCTTGGCGCGGTACGCCGCGTCGTCCTCGGGGTTGAACAATAGCAGGGCCGGGGCAATGCCATTGACCTTGATCCGCGGGGCGTATTTCGCCGCGAAGGACAGGGTCAGGCTGTCGAGCCCGGCTTTACTGGCGCAGTAGGCAATGTGCCGGCTGCTGCCCTTGCGGGTCACATCGTCGCTGATATGCACGATGTCCGCCGGCTTCGAGCGTTCCAGCAAGTCAGCACAATGCAGGTTGATCAGATAGGGTGCAAGCATATGCACGCTGAACATCCGGGTGAATGCGGCGGTTTCGCTGTCAGGCGTTTCGGCCAGCCAGGCTGAGGCGTTATGCACAATCGCCCGCAGGCAACCGGTGTGGGTTTTCAGTTCGGCGATGAACGCCAGGATGCCGGCCTCAGTGGAGAAGTCGGCAAACAGCGCAATGGCGCCACGTTCGCGCAGGGCTTGCACCCCAGGCCGCTCGCTGCGGTAGCTGAAGATCACCGGATGACCTTCCTCCAGCAGCCGCAATGCACAATGCAGGCCGACGCGCTGGCCGGCGCCGGTGATCAGGATCGGGGCTGGAGAAAGATTCATTGACGGCTCGGCTCGCAGGTAAGGGAAAACTATACCAGCGACCATGGGTGTACAGCCATGGAGCCTTTGGGGGGAGCGGACTTGCCCCAATGCCGGTCAGAGCGTCGAGGCATCGAATGCAGAACCTGTGGCGAGGGAGCTTGCTCCCGCTGGGGCGCGCAGCGGCCCTAAAACCTGCAAACCGGTTCTGCCAGACACACCTCATGAGCAGGCTTTACGACTGCTGCGCAGCCGAGCGGGAGCAAGCTCCCTCGCCACAAGTGCGCCGCAATGTGTCAGGCAGGATCGGTTATCGTTCTTCGCGGGCAAGCTCGCTCCCACAAGGGCCCCGGCGTACGGGCACAGTGTTCAACCAGCCTGCCAGCAGGCGGGTGGACAGCGGGATAAAGATGTACACCATCAATGGCGTCAGGGCCAGGGTACTGAGGAACACTCGGCTCAACAGCTCCAACTCGGCCATTAACGGACCCAGCAAAAAGTTGAACAGCAACGAGACCGGAAAGAACGCCAGCCAGATCGCCACTGCCTGCTTCCAGCGGGGTGGGCGTTGACCGACGGCGCCAAACCAGCCATCGATGCCGCTGACCCGATGTTCCGAAGGATGCGCGAACAGGTCGCTGCCCCGCACCAGCCAGGCACTGCGCGACGCGGAGTGTTCCCAGGCATGCAGGGTCTGTTCATTGGCAAAGCGGAAGATGATCTGGAATTCGTCATCACCAGGGGGCGGGGCAAGCACGCCAGAACCGAGGTAGCCGGGGAAGTCGGTGGCCAGTTGTTCGCCTTCGCCAAGCCAGGCGATCAGATCCTGATAACGACCATTGGCGACACGGCGTGCGACCATCAGGGTGACGGGTGAGGCAGACATTGTGTATCTCCGTATAGCAGGCGTGCGCTCCCGGATAGGGCTCGCACGGCACGCAGCACCGGGGTGGTGGGCTGCGTTCAAGTACAAGCAAGGATTATTCCTGATTTCGCCAAATACACCAGCGATGTTGATCGGTTATCAATTCCTTGGATGAATGGTAGTGATCAAGCGTAGAATGGGATCCAATTTACGACCGATATTCAGTTCTCAGATGACCCTCATGACTGAACGTGCCGCTGCTGCATTGTCCTCCCGCTACCTTGAGCAGGAGCAACTGTTCCCGATCCGGGAAGTGGCCCGGCTGACTGGGGTCAACCCGGTGACCCTGCGAGCCTGGGAGAGGCGTTACGGTTTGATTGTTCCAACCCGCACCGAGAGTGGGCATCGGTTGTATTCAATGGCCGATATCGAGACAGTGCACAGCATCCTCAGCTGGATTGAACGTGGCGTCGCGGTCAGTAAGGTCGGCAGGATCCTGGTCAAAACCAGCGCGACCCAGGCACTGCCCAATGACCATTTGAGTGAAGACGGCCAAGACGAATATGGGCAATGGCAGATGCAACTTAAGACGGCTGTCAGTGCGTTCGATGACCTGCAACTGGAATGGCTGTATGGACGGATTTTTTCCAGTTACCCACAGACCGTCGTGTTTCAGGACATCCTGATGCCGCTCTGGAAACAGCTGGTACAACACCAGGATAGTTTTGGTCAGACCAGCGAGTGGTTGTTCCTGGATGGCTTTTTACGTGCTCGGGTGGCGCAACGTCTACTCCTGCTACAAGGCTCGCAACCGCAGCGGGTGCTGCTGACAGCCAAGGTCAGACGGTGTCGCGAGCTTGAATTGCTGGTGGCTGCCTTGTGCATGGGCAGCCCGGAGGTCGGTGTCAGGGTGCTGACGGTGGGGCAGCCATACGATGAGTTGGCCTGGGTCTGCGAAAAGATCAAACCCCAGGGGCTGGTGCTGTTCTCCGGCTATGCGCCGGCTCCCGAGTTACCCAAACGCTTGAATCGTCTGGCCATGAGTCTGAATTGCCCGGTCATGCTGGCGGGTGAGGTGGCGAATCTGGCGCAGGAGAGTCTGGCGGGGTCGTCGATTGGGTGTCTTGGCAGCGATGGCCTATTGATGCAGCAGCGCCTGCAGCAATTCCTCGCAGGAACACTGGATACCTGAGAAGCAATAGCCGTCAGGCATGCAGCGCGGGATGGGTCAGGCGATGCTGCTGAAGAATGAACTGACGCAGGCGCTCGGTTTCGTCCTTGTCACCCTGGTTCAAACGATAGGCGTAGTAGCCATGCTCGGTTTCGCGTTCGAAGGTGCCGCGCAGGGCGATGCGTTCGTAACCTGAAGGGCTGAACCACAGGGCGAAGTGCTTCGATGGTTTGGTGCGGTTGCGGATCTCCAGCAGCACCCCTTTGAACGACACTTCGTGGACCCACAACATGCCCGGAGTGCCCTTGGCATTTTCCAGAGCGACCGGTTCTTCCAGCAACAAGCGCCATGGCCGGACCAATGGCCCGTCTTCATAAATGCTCGGTACGCCGAGGCGTAAATGCAGTGCGTGAAACTCATCTTCCACCAGTTGCAGCGGAAAGGTTATTTGCTGGTTTTCGAAGGTCGCTTGGATGGTGACATGCTCATGAGCGGCCAGGCGCGTGAGCAGATCGCGAATCTGTGAGCCACCATTGACCAGCAGGCTCGAGTTCGCATCCCGCACGTTGAGTTGCGGGTTGTGCTGCATGGTCTGGATGAAATCCAGCTCATCCTGGGTCAGGAGCGTGTTGCGATGCATGGCAGGCTCGAAAAAAAGAGTTACAAAGTTATTGGATTGTAGTTAATGGCAACTAACTCGCAGAATTGTTTGAACCGCCCGTCGCCTTTAATGCTTCCAGCTCGGCTTTAACCTCGGCCAATTGCACTTCCAGCTGTTCTACGCGCTGCTGAGCCTTGACCTGCAGGGTGACGTCTTTTTGCACCCCAACGAAATACGTCTGTTGATCGCTCTTATTGAACACTGTCGATAGTGACAGTTCATTCCAGAAATGCGTGCCGTCCTTACGGTAATTACGCAAAACTTCCCGGCAAGCTGTACCCGAACCCAGCGCCCTGCGAATCACCTCGAGTGCCGGTTGATCGCGATCTCCGGACTGAAGAAAGCGGCAGTCCTGATACAGGATTTCTTCGTTGCTGTAGCCCGTCAGGCGTTCGAACGCCGGGTTTACATAAATCAGGATCTTGTCTTCGCCTTCCTTTTCGGCGATTACAATTCCGTCGTTGGAGGCGTTTATCACCAGTTGCATCAATTGAGCGTTAATCATCGATAGAATCCGTCCTGAGTCGATTGGGCGAAGCATTCTAAGACATCATTGCCTGCTGTCCACTTGCCGTTGGCGTGAATCGAGCGCGACTCGCTGGTTTTCTTGCGGGTGCTGTTAATATCCCGTTCTTTTACTCAGTTTCAGGATCAGATTGATGAAAGTCGCCATCCTTTCCGGCTCGGTGTACGGCACGGCTGAAGAAGTCGCCCGACATGCCGCAAAAATGTTAAATGATGCGGGTTTCGAAGCCTGGCACAACCCGCGGGCGAGTCTGGCCGATGTCCTGGCCTTTGGCCCCGAGGCCTTTCTGGCGGTGACCTCGACCACCGGCATGGGTGAGTTGCCGGACAACCTGCAACCGCTGTATTCGATGATTCGCGATCAATTACCAGCTGCCTGGCGCGGGCTGCCTGGCGCGGTAATAGGTTTGGGCGATGCCAGCTATGGCGATACCTTCTGCGGTGGCGGCGAGCAGATGCGTGAGCTGTTCTTCGCCGACCTGGGCCTGCGCGAAGTCCAGGAAATGTTGCGACTGGACGCCAGTGAAAGCGTTACCCCGGAAACCGATGCCGAGCCTTGGCTGGCGCAGTTGATCAAGGCGCTGCGCGACTGACCGGATACTCGCGCAGCAACGCCAGCCAGGCCTGCGCGGCTTTTGACAAATACGCGCCCTGACGCCAGATGAAGGCGATGTCCCAGCGCAGAGACTCGGGCGCCTTCAATGTCAGGCGCACGACACCTGGTCTGACCAAGCCGTGGGCAACCACCCTGGGCAGCAATACCACGCCTTGTCCCGCGGCCACCAGCGCCGCGAGAAAGTCCGCCTGACCGCTGCGTCCGCCTTCCTTCGGGGTAAAACCCATCTGCTGGCACGCCTGGAGCAAGCGGTCGTTGAGTACAAAGCTGCGTTGGTAGAGCAGAAAGGGCGTGTCTGCCAACTCTTCGAGGCCAATCTCTGTCTTCATGGCCAGAGGATGATCAGCCGGCAGCAAAGCATCCAGCGGCTCGTCGCAGAATGGCTGAAAGGCAAACTGCGGGTCCTTGGGCAGCAGACTGCCACCCAGTTCCAGTTCCCCACTCAATACCGCCTGTTCGATATTCAGGCTGCCGCCTTCAAGCAACTGCACAGTGATATTCGGATAACGCCGTCGGTATTCGGCAAACAGGCTGGCGAACAGCGCGTCGCTGCCCAGCAGCGGCAATCCCAGGCGCAACTCCCCTCGGGCCAATTGGCTCAGATCATCCAGCTCGCTGAGTAACTCATTGCGCAGACGCAGCATGCCCTCGGCGCGTTGCAAGACCACCTTGCCTGCGGCGGTCAGGCGAATCTGCGAGCCCAGGCGTTCCAGCAATTGCGTGCCGAGGCTGTGCTCCAGCTGCGCGACCTGCTTGCTGACGGCCGACTGACTGATATGCAAAGTCTTGGCAGCTTGGGTGAAGCCACCCTGGTGAATCACTTCGATGAAGCTGCGCAGCTGTTTGAATTCCATATCCGCGATTCCAGTCTGGAATGGCATCTAGTCTAACAATTCGCTTCGGAGATGGCAGGTGCTTCTCTAAAATGAACACCTGCGAGGATCAAAGACCATGAAAAACTCCACTTTGAAATACCTGGGTCGACTCCTGTGCGAACTGGCGGTACTGCTGGCTATTTACCTGCTGGGCTGTCAACTGGCGCGCTGGTTGCCCTGGCCGATTCCCGGTGGGGTCATCGGCCTGGCACTGTTGCTGCTGGCTTTTGCCTTGGGCTGGGTCAAACCGGCGGCCTTGCAATTGGGCGCCGGGCTGCTGATGGCCGAAATGCTCCTGTTCTTTATTCCTGCGTTGATGAGCCTGCTCGACTATGGCGCGCTGCTGCGCCAGGACGGCTGGCGAATCCTGCTGGTGATTGGCATCAGCACCTTGATGGTGATGCTGGTTACTGCGTTTACCGTGGAACTGGTGTGTCGCCTGCGGATGCGTCATGAAACTTGAGCTGATGCCCATGTTCTGGCTGGCCTTTACCCTTTCGGCCTATCTGTTCAGCCGCTGGCTCTATCGGCGCAGCGGCCGTTACCTGCTGTCACCGCTGATTCTGGTACCCGCACTGCTCCTGGCGCTTGCCGTGCCCCTGCACACCGCCTATGCCGAATACTCGAGCAATACTCACTGGCTGATGCTGGTATTGGGCCCGGTAACGGTCGCTTTCGCGGTACCGATCTGGCAGCAACGGCAGTTGCTGATTCGCCACTGGTTGGCGTTATTGCTCGGCATGCTGGCCGGCAGCATGGCGTCGATTGGCAGCTCATTTGGCCTGGCCAAAGCGCTGGCACTGGACAGCTCGGTGACGATGTCGCTGGTGCCGCGCTCGATCACCACACCCTTCGCCATGCCGTTGGCCCATGACCTGGGTGGCGTGCCGGAATTGACCGCTATATTCGTGATGTTCACCGGGGTCTTCGGCGCGCTGCTGGGCGGCGTTTTACTGAAGTGGCTGCCGCTGCGCAGTGCCTTGGCCCGTGGTGCGCTGTTTGGCGTCGGCGCCCACGGTGCCGGGGTCAGTCGGGCCCATGAAGTGGGGGGCGAAGAAGGGTCAGTGGCGGGTTTGGTGATGGTCCTGACCGGATTATTGAATCTGTTTGCGGCGCCTTTATTGGCGTCTATGCTTTGATACTAAGTTGCACTTATTGATGCCAGGCTCAGGTCTGACTCGCTCGGCCAGTAAGCTGGCTGCCAATGCAACTACCCCAAGTCGAGAGGCTGGCTAGACTGGTCGGACATTAAAAAACAAAATCTGCCGAGGTCCTTGCCGTGAGCGTAGCCCCCGTTCAATCGACACAGAATGTGAAGGAACTGCACAACCACGGCCTGCTGACCTACGGCGGCACCCTCGCCGGGGTCGCCAAAAGCGCTCAAGGCATGGGTGGCGCGCTGGCCTGGCCGGCGCTGCTGCGCAAACTCGATAAACAAGACTCGGGGTATAAACTTTGACGCCGCTCGCCGAGATTCCTCTGTGTGCCTGGCGTAAACGCGGGCAGAGTTTTCTGTTTCGCGGCCAGACCATTCGCTACTGGACGGCAGGGCAGGGTGAACCGCTGTTGCTGATTCATGGCTTCCCGACCGCCAGTTGGGATTGGCATTATCTCTGGCAGCCGCTGGCCCAGCGCTCCCGGGTGATCGCCTGTGACATGCTCGGTTTCGGCGACTCGGCCAAACCGCTGGATCACGAATACAGCCTGCTGGAGCAGGCGGATTTGCAGCAGGCGCTGCTCAAGCATTTGTCTATCGAGCAACCAGTGCATGTGCTGGCCCATGATTATGGCGATAGCGTGGCCCAGGAACTGCTCGCCCGGCATTACGAAGCCAGCATCCATATCGCCAGTTGCGTCTTCCTCAACGGTGGGCTGTTTCCGGAAACCCATCGTCCGGTGCTGATGCAAAAACTATTGCTCAGCCCCTTGGGCTGGATGATCGGCCGGGCCTTCAGTCGTGAAGGGCTGGTCAGGAATTTCAGCCAGATCTTCGGCCCGCAGACCCGGCCCAGCGAAAGTGCGCTGGATGACTTCTGGAGCCTGATCGAAAATAACCACGGGCCGCGGATCCTGCACAAGCTGATCTGCTATATCCCGGAGCGTCGCGTGCAGCGTGAGCGCTGGGTCAGCGCCATGCAGCGCGGCGACGTGCCCCTGCGGGTCATCGATGGCGAAGTCGATCCGATTTCCGGCGCGCACATGGTCGAGCGTTATCGGCAATTGATCCCCAATCCGGACACCGTATTGCTGGCAGACATCGGCCATTACCCACAGACCGAAGCCCCTGGACAACTGCTCAAACACTATCTGGATTTTCGCGACCTGCTGGTCTCCAGGCCGCAGAAAAGAGCTTGCTCTTGAAGGGGCGTGTCCTGACACCAGGCAGTTGAACCTTGCTGGCAGCAAAAGATCACAGCCTGCGGCAGCTCCTGCGCCGACCAGAAACACCCGCGTAATTGCAGGTGAGCCCAAACCCTGTGGCTCCCCCCGCGTAATTGCAGGTGAGCCCAAACCCTGTGGCTACCCCCGCGTAATTGCAGGTGAGCCCAAACCCTGTGGCTACCCCCGCGTAATTGCGGGTGAGCCCAAACCCTGTGGCTACCCCCGCGTAATTGCAGGTGAGCCCAAACCCTGTGGCTACCCCCGCGTAATTGCAGGTGAGCCCAAACCCTGTGGCTACCCCCGCGTAATTGCGGGTGGACACAAACCCTGTAGGAGCTGCCGCAGGCTGCGATCCTGGCGATATAAGCTGCACCGCAAGCCTGTGGGTAGTGGTGAGGATCAGGTACAAAACCTCAACCCCCCAATCATCCCCCTGCCTTATCGCGCGCCATTCAGCCCGAGCCGTGTTTATTGTGACCAGCCAGCCTGTGCCTGACACTCAAAGCCCTGTCCATTGGCCCTGCTGGAGTTCTGTATGAATGAGTCTGTGCGCTTCGAAGATAAAGTCGTCATCGTCACCGGTGCAGGCGGCGGTCTGGGACGGGCCCACGCGCTGCTGTTCGCCAGGCACGGCGCCAAAGTGCTGGTCAATGATCTCGGCGGCTCGGCGCAGGGCGAAGGCGCCAACGCTTCAGCGGCGGATCGTGTGGTGGCAGAGATTCGGGAAGCCGGCGGCACCGCCCAGGCCAACCACGACTCGGTGACCGACGGCGACAAGATCGTCCAGAACGCCCTGGACGCCTTCGGCCGCGTTGACGTGGTGGTCAACAACGCCGGGATCCTGCGGGACAAAACCTTCCACAAAATGGACGACAGCGACTGGGACCTGGTTTACCGGGTACATGTCGAAGGCGCCTACAAAGTCACCCGCGCCGCCTGGCCGCATATGCGCGAACAAAACTATGGCAGGGTCATCTTCACCGCTTCGACCTCAGGCATCTATGGCAACTTCGGCCAGTCCAACTACGGCATGGCCAAACTGGGTCTGTATGGGCTGACTCGCACCCTGGCCATCGAAGGCCGCAAGAACAACATCCTGGTCAATGCCATCGCCCCCACCGGCGGTACGCGCATGACCGAAGGCCTGATCCCGCCGCAAGTCTTCGAACAGCTCAAACCTGAGCTGGTCAGCCCGCTGGTGGTGTACCTGGGCAGTGAAAACTGCCAGGAAACGTCCGGGCTGTTTGAAGTGGGCGGCGGCTGGATGGGCAAAGTCCGCTGGGAACGCAGCCTCGGTGCCGGATTCGATCCTCGCGCCGGTTTCTCGCCTGAAGACGTGGCGGCTCAATGGCAACAGATCTGCGACTTCGAAGGCGCGGCGCATCCGCAGGACAACATTGAGGCCTTGAAGGAAATGATGGCGAATCTGCAGAAGTATTCCCTCTGAAGCCAGGCTTTGCGCCAATACCGCCGAAAGCTGCCCAGGGTCCCGCAGGACATTGGGCAGCCTTGGTATTTCTCATGCCGGGAAATATTTGTGAACCAGCGCCGCTAGGTTCGCCGCGGTTTCAGCATCCAGCACACCGTCATATTTTGCCGGACGAAAGTGCAACTGGAAGGCACGAACCAACCGCTGAAAACCCGCCTCAGTGGTGGCGCCCGAAATGTCATAACCGTACTTCTCGAACTTGGCGAGCAGGTCCTCGCGGGAGGGCAGGCCTTTGAGGCAGTAGTCCCTGAGAAAGCTGTTTTGGCTGTCTTTATCAAACCAGGCACCGATACCTTTTAAATACAGCTGATGCCAGGGAAACATCGGCCCCGGATCACTCTTCCTGCCGGCAGCAATATCCGAATGGCCCACGACGTTCACCGGGCTGATATCCGGGTAGCGTTGCAGAATATTCAGCGCCAACTGTTCAACCGCCGCTATCTGAAGTGGCTGATAAGGCGGGAAGGTGAACTGGCCATTGTTATCGGTTGCCAGGTTGACGATTTCAATGCCGATGGACGTGTCATTCAGATTGCTTCGATTACCCCACGTACTGGCGCCTGCATGCCAGGCGCGATCAGTCTCATCCACCAGATTGAAAATCTCCTGCTCACTGAAACCCGCCTGCAAATAACTCGGATCTGTGATGTCAGGCACTAGATAATGGGCGCTGACACTGGGGCCGGTCAGGGCGTTTTTCGAAGCAGAGAAGTTTGCGGCGGTGTAATGCATGACCAGGAAACGAACTCGGTTGTTAAAAGCTTTAATGGAACGGTAACTGTTGTAGTTTATGGGCTTCATGGGAACACTCGTGGTAGTTGCTGAAAGAACTTGTTCAGGTGCACGTTGAGTAAATTAATAGTGCGTGCCCTGTGCGGCTTCTTTCAGACTAGTAGTTGCCAAAAAATGAGAAGCGCGTTCTTTTGTAGCCACTTTCTTTCATGGGTGTAGGTTTTGGTGGCGACGAGTTTCTTATGTCGAGAAGGGATGTGGTGATTTGCAGAAGGAAAAAACAGGCAAAAAAAAGCCACTGCATAAGCAGTGGCTAAAGTAAGACGTTAGATCAGGAGCTATAAATCAACGTCAGTAAACTCAGGGCTGACGAATTGAAACAAGGTTTCAATTCGAACTAAATTCTGTCGATCACCCAGTGGCATGGTCACACTTCGATCGTTGCGCTTTCAGGTGGTTTGCCGTGAAAGCCCGATAAGAATAAGCGCTTGCCCCCGAAGGAAAAATAGCGATTCGCGACATGCACTGTTACGTCCTGAGTAACAGTCGATCCCGTAGCAGCTGCCGAAGGCTGCGTCTGAGTGCGGAGCACTTGAAAAGCCAGGCACTGAAGGTTTTCGGGTTCAACAGACAGTCATTATTGACGACTGCTTCGCAGCCGAACGCAGCCTTCGGCAGCTGCTACACAGACGAACGCAGCCTTCGGCAGCTGCTACACAGACGAACGCAGCCTTCGGCAGCTGCTACACAGACGAGCGCAGCCTTTGGCAGTTGCTACACAGACGAACGCAGTTGCTACGGGCCCCGCGCTATCCATCCCCCTGATAACCCTCCATCCAGCCCGTCGATGCATCTCGCAAAGGCCCGCTCTGCGCGGCCTGTCACTCTTTGGAGGTACACCGCGAATACCTCCTTGGTGCGCTTATCGCGGGTGGGGGCCGGCAGTAGGGTGAGGCCTTCTGTCACTCACCGGGGAAGACGCATGACAAAAACAACAATGCGCGCCATCTTCAGGCCGCAGGCGCTGGCCGCTGCGGTTGCCTTGGGTTGCTGTGCCCAGGCGCAGGCTGTTTCATTCAACATCGGGGAAATCGAGGGGCAGTTCGACTCCTCGTTGTCGGTGGGCGCGAGTTGGGGGCTGCGCGATGCCGACCAGGATCTGGTCGGCATTACCAATGGGGGCAATGGCCAGTCGTCGACCGGGGACGATGGACGTTTGAATTTCAAGAAGGGCGAGACCTTCTCGAAAATCTTCAAGGGCCTGCACGACCTCGAACTCAAATATGGCGACACCGGTGTATTTGTTCGCGGCAAGTATTGGTATGACTTCGAACTTCAGGATGAAGACCGCGAGTTCAAGCAAATCAGCAACCACAACCGCAAAGAGGGCGCCAAGTCTTCCGGTGCGCAGATTCTCGATGCTTTCGTCTATCACAACTATTCCATCGCCGATCTGCCTGGCACGGTGCGCGCGGGTAAACAGGTGGTCAGTTGGGGTGAAAGTACTTTCATCGGCAACTCGATCAACAGCATCAACCCGATCGACGTTTCCGCATTCCGCCGCCCTGGCGCGGAGATCAAGGAAGGGCTGATTCCGGTCAATATGCTGTTCGCTTCTCAAGGCCTGACTGACCAGTTGACGATAGAAGGCTTCTACCAGTTGGAGTGGGACCAGACTGTCGTGGATAACTGCGGGACCTTCTTTGGGAACGATGTGGTTCAGGACGGTTGCGACAGCAATTACACGGTCGGCAGCCCGGCCATCGCGCCGTTGCAACCGGTGGCGGCGGCGTTCGGGCAGGGCTTCGAGGTCACTTCCGAGGGCGTTGTGGTACCCCGGGGCGGCGACCGCGATGCCCGTGATTCCGGGCAATGGGGCACGGCGTTGCGCTGGCTGGGGGACGACACCGAGTACGGCCTGTACTTCATGAATTATCACAGCCGCACGCCGACGGTCGGTACCACAACCGCCGGACGCTCGACGCTGGCCGCCCTGCCGGGCATGATCAGTGTCGCCAACCGCCTGGCGCCGGGCAGCGGCTCGGGGCTGGCACAAAGCGTGATGCTCGGGCGTGGTCAGTACTACCTCGAATACCCGGAAGACATTCGCCTGTACGGCGCCAGCTTCGCCACCACCTTGCCCACCGGTACTGCCTGGACCGGGGAAATCAGCTATCGGCCCAACGCTCCGGTACAGGTCAACACCAACGACCTGACCCTGGCCCTGCTCAACCCGATTGCCGGGGGTGCCGCATCGCCGATCCAGACTACGCCAGGGGCCGACAATACCGGTTACCGGCGTAAGGAAGTCACCCAGATCCAAAGCACCCTGACGCAGTTCTTCGATCAAGTGCTGGGTGCCGATCGCCTGACCCTGGTCGGCGAGGCGGCGGTGGTGCACGTCGGTGGTCTGGAGTCCACGAGCGAGCTGCGTTATGGCCGCGACTCGGTCTATGGCCAGTATGGTTTTCGCGGCGATACCGAGGGGTTTGTCACCGCTACCTCCTGGGGCTATCGCGCCCGGGCGATCCTCGATTACAACAACGCGATTGCCGGGATCAACCTCAAACCCAACCTGTCGTGGTCCCATGACGTCGATGGCTACGGCCCCAACGGACTGTTCAACGAAGGCGCCAAGGCAGTCAGCCTCGGAGTCGACGCCGACTACCGCAACACCTACACCGCGAACCTCAGTTACACCGACTTTTTCGGTGGCGACTACAACACCCTGACTGACCGTGACTTCGTCGCTTTGAGCTTCGGCGTGAACTTCTGATATGGCTGAGAAGGACAACAACATGCGCAAAATGATTCTGCAATGCGGTGCCCTGGCCTTGAGCCTGTTGGCTGCCAACGTAATGGCCGCGGTCTCGCCCGAGGAGGCGGCCAAACTGGGTACCACCCTGACGCCAGTGGGGGCGGAAAAGGCCGGCAACGCCGACGGTTCGATTCCCGCGTGGACCGGCGGCATTCCGAAAAATGCCGGGGCGGTGGACAGCAAAGGCTTCCTGGCTGATCCGTTCGCCAATGAAAAACCGCTGTTCACCATCACCGCTGCCACCGCCGACCAATACAAGGACAAACTCTCGGACGGCCAGCTGGCAATGTTCAAGCGCTACCCGCAGACCTATAAGATTCCGGTGTATCCAAGTCACCGCACCGTTGCGTTACCGGCTGATGTCTACGAAGCGGCCAAGCGCAGCGCCCTCAACGTGAACTCGATCAACGACGGTAACGGCCTGGCCAACTTCACGGGCAACCGTTACTACGCCTTCCCGATTCCCAAGGCCGGCGTCGAGGTGCTGTGGAACCATGTCACCCGTTATCGCGGTGGTAACCTCAAGCGCATCATCACCCAGGCGACACCGCAGACCAACGGCAGCTATACCTCCATCCGCTTCGAAGAAGAAGTCGCGGTGCCTGGGCAAATTCCCGACATAGACGCGGATAAAGGCGCCAACGTGCTGCTCTATTTCAAGCAGTCGGTGACTGCCCCGGCGCGCCTGGCAGGCAACGTGTTGCTGGTCCACGAGACCCTCGACCAGGTCAAGGAGCCGCGTCTGGCCTGGATTTACAACGCCGGTCAGCGCCGGGTGCGGCGCGCCCCGCAAGTGGCCTACGACGGGCCGGGTACTGCCGCCGATGGTCTGCGCACCTCGGACAACTTCGACATGTTCTCCGGAGCGCCGGATCGTTATGACTGGAAACTGATCGGCAAGAAGGAAATGTACATTCCGTACAACGCCTACAAACTCGATTCGCCGAGCCTCAAGTACGACGACGTGATCAAGGCCGGGCACATCAACCAGGACCTGACCCGTTACGAGCTGCATCGGGTCTGGGAAGTGGTCGGTACCGTCAAGCCGGGCGAGCGGCACATCTACGCCAAGCGCCATATGTTCATCGACGAGGACAGCTGGCAGGTAGCACTGGTGGATCACTACGACGGTCGTGGCCAGCTCTGGCGGGTGGCCGAAGGGCACCAGCAGTTCTACTACGACCACCAGGTGCCGGCTTACACCCTCGAAGCGCTTTACGACATCATTGCCGGTCGTTACATCGCCCTCGGAATGAAGAACGAAGAGAAGCACAGCTTCGAATTCGGCTTCGCGGCCAAGTCGGCGGATTACACGCCATCGGCCCTGCGCAGCGAGGGTGTGCGTTAGATCGTCATAGCTGGAGCGAAAGGTGACCCACGGGTCGCCTTTTTTTATGGGCACCCATCAACACACTGAATACTTGTTCAATCCGCTCGGGCAAGAGGACTAGGGTGGCCGGATAAAATCAAGAAAAGGCATGCCGCAATGACCGCCATGACCGCACGTCTGGATCTTCCTGGGTTTGTGCCTCGCTTGCCCTCCCTGCACCTGTACCGCCCACGTTTGAGCAGCGCCTTGCTGGCTTCGACGGCAAGGGTCAAGTTGCTCTGCGCGCCAGCGGGGAGTGGCAAAAGCGTGTTGCTCGGCGAATGCCTGTTGCAGGTCCCGGCGCAATGCAAAATCGGCTGGTTGCCGCTGGCCGGACAGCGACAAACGCGCACGCAATTCTGTGGACTACTGGCTCAGGCGCTGGGTTTGGTATCGGCCGATGAGGCCTCCTTGCTCAATTATCTGAGTCGCTTGCAGGCCCCGACCTGGCTGTTTCTCGACGACTATTGCCGTATGCCTGCGGCGGAACTGGACGTGCTGCTCGATCGGCTGCTGGTCGTCAGCAGTCCGGCATTGACCTGGTGGATCAGCGGCCGCCGCCGCCCCCAATGCAACTGGCCACGCTTGCTGCTGGACGATGAGTTGTATGAATGCAGCCCAGCGGACCTGGGCTTCGATCAGGCGGAAATCGAACAGTTGCAGCAGACCTCGCCGTGCAGTCCCGGCGCGCGGACTGCTGCGCAGACATTCCAGCTCACTGGCGGCTGGTGCGTCGGGGTGCGGATTGCCCTGTTGGATACCGCAAGCGGCAAATTCACCCGTTCGGGGACATTGCTCGACTATCTGGAACATGAACTGTTCAGCGGTTTGTCGCCGGAATTGGCCGAGGCCTGGCGGGTGCTGGCCCACCTGCCGCGCTTTAACGCGAGCTTGTGCGAGCATCTGTTTGGCGCAGGCGAGGGCGCCCAGTGGCTGCGTTCGCTGCAGGAGTCGGGGTGCTTCATCGAAGCCTGGGACGCTTCGGCGGACTGGCTGCAAGTCTTTCCACCATTGGCGCGGCGCATGCGCGACGAAGAGTGGCCGGGCGGGCGTTCCTGGCACCGTCGCGCCTGTCAGTGGTTTATCGCTCAGGAAGACTGGCAGGCCGCTTTCGAGCAGGCCTTGCTGGCCCAGGAATATGAAGTGGCAGTCAGCTTGCTGCAGCACTTCAGCTTCGAGCACTTGTTCCAGCAACAGAACGTGGTGCTGCTGTTGCGCCTGCATGAGCAGCAAGGTGATGAACTGATGCTTGGCACCCCGCAACTGGTCGGGCTGATTTCCGCTGCATTGCTGTTTGCCGGCCGCTTCGAGCAGGCCGCTGCCTGCATCGAGCAAATGGCGCGGTTCGCTCCACAGCCGTCTGCCACCTTGCAGCGCCAGTTAGTGGCGCGTTGGCAGGCTCAGCAGGGATGGTTGTTACACCTGCTGGGCCGACACGAGCCTGCGCGGGCACACTTTATCGACGCCCTGACCGAGCTTCCCGCGTCGGCGTGGACTGCGCGTTTGCTGTGTCTGTCCGGATTGACCCAGCAGGCGTTGCTTAATGGCGAGCTGGATGTGGCGCAGGCGATCAATCGCGAAGCGTTGTGCCTGGCGCGCGCGCAAGGTTCGTTGTTACTGGAGGGTTTGCTGGAACTGGATCACGCGCAACTGCTCGAGCAGCGCGGAGCTCCTCAGAGGGCGGAAAGTCTGCTGGGCACTGTCTATGAGTTGCTCGGCGAGCAAGTCAACCGCGCCACGCCATTGCTGGGGCGGATTGCCTTGCGTCGCGGGCGCCTGGCGTTGCGCCAGGGACAGGATGCGCAAGCCGCGCTGCACTTCCAGTCGGGGTTGCAAGAGTGTGTCCACAGTCAGGACAAGCTCGCCTTGTATGGCTTTCTCGGCCAGGCGCAGTTGGCGGCCAATCAGCGTGACTACGCTCAGGCCTTTGTGCGATTGCGCGATGCCGATCGGCTGATGCAACAGCGGCATATCCCCGAAACGGTTTATCGTGGGGTACTGCTGCAAGTCAGCAGTCATTTCTGGTTGCAGCAAGGTCGCCCGGAACTGGCCCATGCAGCCTTGAGCCGGGTGCTGCGGCATTACCGCGGGCCACACGCGTGTCAGGCGCCGCCGGCAACCCTGGAGCTGATTCCGCGAGTCGAGTATTTGCTGGTGTTGGCTGAGGTGTATCTACAACAAGCGAAAGAGCCTGCGGTTCGGCTTGGGGTCTTGCTCGAGGCCGCGCAGCGTCGAGGAATGTCGGGCCTTGAGGTTGAGCTGCAGCTGGCGCTGGCCGAGGTCGCCTGGCTCTGCGGGGATGCAGTTCTGGCCAGGAAGTCTCTGGAAGCCGGTCTGGCCCTGGTGCACCGTTGCAATCTGCAGCAGGCGCTTCACGAACTGCAATTGCGCCAACCGAATTTGCTTGGCGACTTGGGTCATGGAGAGCGAACCCGGGAGCAGCAGCCATGCTTGACGATCAATGACAATCCCCTCAGCCAGCGCGAACTTGAAGTGCTCAAACTGATCGCCCTGGGTCATTCCAATCGGCAAATTTCCGAGCAACTCTTTATCTCATTGCATACGGTGAAAACCCATGCCCGACGTATACACGGAAAATTAGGAGTTGAACGCAGAACTCAAGCCGTGGCCAAGGCCAAGTTGCTGGGGTTGTGGGCCTGATAGCTTTTGGCTGTCGATGCTGCTCTATAAAATTTAAGTTTTACAGGAAGTTATCTGTACATATTCGGTATGGGTTTGAGGGTTTTGCTTTTGTATGTCCTGGATTAAGTTTGCGCCTTCAACGAAATGGCGCACGCCATCTATATTCAGCGACATAAGGACAGTGAAGTTGGACATCATCACCACTCAACACCCCGTGAGCATGGACGCTCGACCCGAATGGTTTGAACACGCGAACGCTGCCGATCGACAACATTATCTCGCGCTTGAACGCGATCTGGAATCCAGTGAGGCTGAACTTGCCAAGCTACTAGGGCACTTTGCCTCGGTCAGGGTTTATGCGCGATACATTGCAAGCTACCTGCTGAATAATGAGTTTGGCAGCGATCTTGATCCTGACCGAATCATGACCTCCATTAGCCACGTATTTGAAGTGGGCAGTAAAACTCTGGTTCAGCAAGACGAAAGAACCCTCACCGAGTTATTCCTCTATGGTCTGCATGATCAGGGACAGCGCTACGAAATCACCTTCAAGGGCGAGGACTTGCCGACCGGCCTGACCCGACAATGGCTCGAAGATGCGCTGGAGGAGGATGTCCGCGCGGCCTATGGCGCAGAAATCAGATCGCATTACCTGCGCCCGGCGGTTATCCGGGCCATGGGTGAAGTGTTGAAACAGCGGCTGGCACTGACCGCGTTTACGGCGAAGATCCAAGGGCACCTTGGCGAGAACTTCGAGCGGATCATGGGCGCCATTGCCGGCGATGCCGATCTGACGCTGGAGTGCCTGCAACTTCACGAAAAAAACCGTCCGCTGAAGGATGTGATGGTTGTCCGTAATCGCAATGGGCAGGGCGAGTGGCTTCTCTACGCGCCGGGTTCGCCGGGGGGCAGGGATTGGTACCAGTGCGTCAACTTGAGAGGGGTGGGCATTGCGATAGGCGAGTGGACACAGCAGCAAAAAGGTCGTGACTATCTGACCTGGCAATCCCATGCCCTGGATCGCGAGGCAATCACCGGTTACCTGAAACAAGTCGAAGCCAAGCCCACCCTTTGGATCGGCGTGATTCCAGCCCCCAATCCGTATATCGACAATGCAGTCCTGAATAGCAGTGTTTCCAATGTCCGTGCCTGGCTGGTGTCAAATGAAGAGGCCATGACTCCCTACGGATATCGCACTGCGACCACTATTGAGCGTCAGTATTTCGCGCGGCTTAATACCGAACTCAGGGCTCTTCATACTGTCGCCGTGCGCGAGGGGGGATTCATCTCCTATGAGAAATTCAGCTACAACCTGATAAAAGAACGCCTGGGACAATTATTGGCCGAACATGGCGAATACACGCCGCTGAATCCTGACCATATCGTCGTGGAGATGAGTCCGAATGAAAAGATGACGCTAACGCAGCTGATCATCAAGGAATACAAATTCGAAGTCGTCGACAACCCTCGAAACCCCCTTTATCCACGGTTGATTTTGACCAATGACCACCCGCCGCTCAAGGCGCTGACTATTCAGGGAATAGCAAACTGGTCTCGAACGCTACGTCCGGGAGAGAAGTACATTGACATGCTTCGCTCGATTTATCTGGATATGAATAATTCCGAGACGGCGTTCAAACGAAGTATTCATTTCGAGATCCAGCAGCGACAGATGCAAGTCGCAATAATGTCGGAGTTGTTTCAAGGCCGGCTGCTCAAGGACAAGTACGATCGGTTACGAGAGCTCGTCCATACGTTGAGTTCAATCGATACGATACCCATGAACCCTATGGGCGAGTACCCGAATGAAGTACTGCACAATGCCCTGTTCCAATTCCATATCGAGGGTCGCTTGGTTGAGGGAGTATTCGTCTTCAGACTGCTCAAGGACATGTTGGTCGAGGAATTCCTGTATACCCCCGATGCCCCCGACGGTCGATGCTTGCGACCGATGTCGGAGTTCGTCCTGGCAGTCAAGGAGCGCGGCCTCGGGGATTATTTCTACAGACGGGTCAGGTACACAGATCAACGGGTGGTCGGCACATACATCACTGAGCTGGAATTAAACAGCAATTTTACAGATGCACCGGTTCTGGGGCGCAACAGCCGCGTGAGGAACCTGGCTGCCACTTATGAAGGTTTGATCGATCGAATCATTGCCGATGTCGATGCCAAGACTGAGAGCCTCAATGACATCATTTCGGGCCTGGTCTTCAATGCAGTCACTGCTGCGGCGAGCGTTATCAGCCTGGTATATGCACCAATAGGACTGGCACTCAGTGCGGTATTGATTACCAAGAGTCTGCTGGAGGGCGCCGAGGCGTATAACGATGGTGACCGGGCCAAAGCCTTGAGCCATTTCATCGACGCATTGATTGATCTTGCATTGCTGGGCCATGCGGGGATCAAGGGTAAGCCAGTCAGCGGCGTTCAAAAAACCTTGATTCAACTGCTTGGCGATGTGAATACGGCGGAAAACCTCATCGCCCAGATTTCCGGGCAGCAACGGTTGCATCAGCGAGTGCTGGAGGTCATCCAGGAAGTTCTCGATGACTCCAATTCGGCCAAAAGTAAAACCTTGATCCGGTAATTCGCATAGAGCGTGCTTGAGGTATGGAACGGTTTTGTACACGTTCAATTTTACAAAACCGTTTGCTATTTGCGTCAAATAGTCGGCTCAAACCCCATCCGCCAACTCACTGCCCGGGTCGCTGCCAACAAGCGTTGCGCGGCCGGGCCATGTTCATCGGCATGAAACAACGAAGTCGGGCCCACCACCGTGAGTACGGCCGCCACGTTTCCTACCGCGTTGAACACAGGTGCCGACAAGGCGTCTACTCCCGGCATCAGCAAGCCATGGACATGATGCAACCCGCGCGCGCGAATCTGTTCGCACACCTGTGCGTAAACCCGGTCATCGGCCAGTAGATGGTTATCGCTCGCCTTCAACTCCAGTTCACGCAACTCGACAGTTTCGCGGTTCGGCAGGAAAGCGCTGAACACCAACCCGGTCGATGAGCTGAGCAATGGCAACACTGACCCCAGTTGAGTGACCACCGTCACCGCCCGCACGGCTGGCTCGATATGCACCACGGTCGCGCCCTGGTTACCCCATACGGCGAGGAAGCAGGTTTCGTTCAGCTCGTCGCGCAGTTCGGCCAGCGGCAGGGCTGCGACTTTCAGCACGTCCATACTGGCTAAAGCGGCCAACCCCACACGCAAGGCTTCTCGACCCAGGCCGTAATGGTTGGTGGCGCTGTTCTGCTCGGCAAAGCCACTGGCAATCAGCGCCTGCAAATAGCGGTGAACCTTGCTCGCCGGCATCTGCACGTGTTCGGCCAGGCGTGACAAAGAAGTCGAGGGTGACAGTTGCGCCAGGGCCTTGAGGATGTCGGTGCCGACCTCAGCCGAGCGAACTTTCTGTTTACCGTTGGTGGCGCTGGTGTCGCGCGGCTTTTCCATGGGGTCGTCATATTTGGAGATGAATGGGCGTCTTTATAGCTTGACGGTCAACACCAATCAAATTACGTTATGCGTAATTGGATTACGATAAAAATAATGCAGCGTGCCGAGGCATCTTGTTGGAGATGCGGCCCACTGCCCACTCCCTTTTCAGGAGGCTCCATGACCCTCGATTCCTCGACGCCAGCGCTGGCTTATCAGTCAGGCTTTGGCAACGAATTCAGCAGTGAAGCGCTACCCGGTGCATTGCCCGTCGGCCAGAATTCCCCGCAACAAGCGCCCTACGGTCTCTATACCGAACTGTTCTCTGGCACCGCCTTTACCATGGTCCGTAGCGAAGCGCGGCGCACCTGGATGTACCGCATACAGCCATCGGCCAATCATCCGGCCTTTGTGAAGCTTGATCGGCAGCTGGATGGCGGTCCGTTGGGTGAAGTGACACCCAATCGCCTGCGCTGGAATCCACTGGAGATTCCTTCCGAGCCGACCGACTTCATCGACGGGCTGGTGAGCATGGCCGCCAACTCGGCGGCGCAAAAACCGGCCGGAATCAGCATCTATAACTACTGCGCCAACCGCTCCATGGAGCGGGTGTTCTTCAACGCCGATGGCGAGTTGCTGTTGGTGCCAGAGCAGGGCCGCCTGCGCATCGTCACCGAACTGGGCGTGCTGGAACTGGAACCACTGGAAATCGCCGTACTACCTCGCGGTCTGAAGTTTCGAGTCGAGTTGCTCGATGCCCAGGCTCGCGGATACATCGCCGAGAACCATGGCGCGCCGCTGCGCCTGCCGGACCTGGGGCCGATCGGCAGCAACGGCCTGGCCAACCCGCGGGATTTCCTGACTCCGGTCGCCCAATATGAAGACCTGAAACAGCCGACCACCCTGGTGCAGAAGTTCCTCGGCGAACTCTGGGGCTGCGAACTCGATCATTCGCCGCTGAACGTGGTCGCCTGGCACGGCAACAACGTGCCCTACAAGTATGACCTACGGCGTTTCAACACCATCGGTACGGTCAGTTTCGATCATCCCGATCCGTCGATTTTCACGGTACTTACGTCGCCCACCAGCGTCCACGGCCTGGCCAACCTCGACTTCGTGATTTTTCCGCCACGCTGGATGGTGGCCGAGAACACCTTCCGTCCACCCTGGTTCCATCGCAATTTGATGAACGAGTTCATGGGTCTGATCCAGGGCAGTTACGACGCCAAGGCTGAAGGCTTCCTGCCGGGCGGCGCATCCTTGCACAGCTGCATGAGCGCCCATGGACCGGATGGCGAAACCTGCACCAAAGCGATCGTCGCCGAGCTTTCGCCGAGCAAGATCGACAACACCATGGCCTTCATGTTCGAGACCAGCCAGGTGCTGCGCCCGAGCCGTTTCGCTCTCGACTGCCCGCAGTTGCAGAACAACTATGATGCTTGCTGGGCCTCGTTGCCCGCTACTTTCAATCCGAACCGGAGATAACCGATGAATCAGCCAACTATTACTCGCAGCTGGGTTGCCTCCGCCAACGGCCACGCCGATTTCCCATTGCAGAACCTGCCGCTGGGCGTATTCAGTATCAAGGGCGGCGCACCGCGCAGCGGCGTGGCCATCGGTGAGCACATCTTCGACCTGGAGGCGGCGCTGGATGCCGGCCTGTTTGACGGTGCCGCGCGCACGGCGGCCGAAGCCACCCGCGGCGGTCAGCTGAATGCTTTTTTCGATCTGGGCCGCAGTGCCCGGGTCGCATTGCGCGAACGTCTGCTGGAGCTGTTGGCCGAGGGCAGCACCCTGCACGGCAAAATCGAAGCCCAGGGCGCGAAATTGCTGCCACTGGCGGCGAACTGCCAAATGCACCTGCCAGCGAGAATCAACGACTACACCGACTTCTACGTTGGCATCGAGCACGCGCAAAACGTCGGCAAACTGTTTCGTCCCGACAACCCGCTGCTGCCAAACTACAAATACGTGCCGATCGGCTACCACGGCCGCGCTTCGACCATTCGCCCGTCGGGCACCGACGTGCGTCGGCCAAAAGGCCAGACCTTGCCGGCCGGCCAGACCGAACCGACTTTCGGCCCCTGCGCGCGTCTGGACTATGAGCTGGAACTGGGTATCTGGATCGGTCAGGGCAATGACCTGGGCGAGTCGATTGCCATTGGTGATGCGGCCGAACACATCGCCGGTTTTTGCTTGCTCAACGACTGGTCGGCGCGGGATATCCAGGCCTGGGAATACCAGCCGCTGGGTCCGTTCCTGTCAAAAAGTTTCATCACCAGCATCTCGCCTTGGGTAGTGACCGCCGAAGCGCTGGAGCCATTCCGCCGTGCCCAGCCGGTTCGCCCGGAAGGTGATCCACAGCCGTTGCCATACCTGTTCGACAAACGCGATCAGGCTGCCGGGGCCTTCGATATCGAACTGGAAGTACTGCTGCTGACCGAAGCGATGCGAGAGCAGAACCTGCCGGCTCATCGCCTGACCTTGAGCAACACCCAACACATGTACTGGACCGTGGCGCAGTTGGTCGCGCACCACAGCATCAACGGCTGCCAATTGCAGGCCGGTGATCTGTTCGGTTCGGGCACCCTGTCAGGGCCTGAGAATGGCCAGTTCGGCAGCCTGCTGGAAATCACTGAGGGTGGCAAAAAGCCTATCGAACTGGCGTCGGGCGAGGTACGCAAATTCCTCGAAGATGGTGATGAGATCATCCTGCGTGCTCGTTGCAGCGCTGAGGGTGTTGCCTCCATCGGCTTCGGCGAATGCCGCGGCAAAATCCTCCCGGCACGTTAAGGAGGTTCGGGTCATGGAACTCTATACCTACTACCGTTCGACTTCGTCCTATCGGGTGCGAATCGCGCTGGCGCTCAAAGGGCTGGATTACCAGGCACTGCCGATCAACCTGATCGCCGCCCAGGGCGGCGAGCATCGGCAGCCGACGTACCTGGCCATCAATCCCCAGGGTCGCGTCCCGGCCTTGCGCACTGAACATGGCGAGTTGCTGATCCAGTCACCGGCGATCATTGAGTACCTCGAGGAACGTTATCCACTGCGGCCGCTGCTGTCCAATGACTTGGCCACCCGCGCCCACGAGCGAGGAGTGGCAGCGTTGATCGGTTGCGATATTCATCCGCTGCACAACGTCAGCGTGCTCAACCTGCTGCGTCAATGGGGCCATGATGAAGTCCAGGTGGTGCAGTGGATCAGCCACTGGATCACCCAGGGACTGGCGGCGGTCGAGCACTTGATCGGTAACCAGGGTTACTGCTTCGGCGATGAGCCGGGATTGGCGGATGTCTACCTGATCCCGCAGCTGTATGCGGCCGAACGGTTCAACATCTCCCTTGAGGCCTACCCACGGATTCGCCGGGTGGCCGCGTTGGCGGCCCAGCATCCGGCGTTTCTCAAGGCCCATCCGGCACAGCAGCCCGATACCCCCTGAAAGCTTTGCGGGCAAGCCCCAATGCCAGTTAGTTAAGGAATTTCTGGCTTCGCACATTCCCCGTAGCAGCTGCCGTAGGCTGCGTTCGGCTGCGCAGCAGTCGTAAAATCCAGCGCCGCGGTATTTCAGACACCGTGGAAGCAGGATTTACGACTGCTGCGCAGCCGAACGCAGGCTTCGCCAGCTGCTACGGTTCGCGTACCGGCATTGGGGCAAGCTCGCTCCCACATAGACTCAATGCACAATCGAATTCGGCGGCAAATGCCCCAGCCGTTCGGTCAGCCGCAACCGCTGGATCGGGTCTTCACTGAGCAACAACGCATGCTCCAGGTCGAAGCGTTCGGCATTCGGGCAGTCGAGGCGCTGGTAGAGGCTGGCGCGGGCCAGGTAGTCGGAGGCGCTGGCGTTGCCCAGTTCCAGCACGCGCTCGGCGTCGATCAAGGCTCCGAGGTTGTCGTCGTTGGCCAGGTGCAGCTGGCGCAGGTTGCGCGATAGGCGCTGCAGCATCTGCACCGGCTCGGCGGTGAGCAAATGCTCGGCACTGAGTTTCATGTTCTGGCCGTACTGGCGTTGCAGCAGATCGCGGCAGTCATTGGGGTACAGGCGCCGCCCACCACAAGGGTCGAGCAGATGATCGGCGCCCGGCACTCGCAGTAGAAAATGCCCTGGGAAGTTGACCCCGACCAGCGGGATTTCCAGGCGCCTGGCCAACTCGAGGGCGATCAACCCCAGCGCCAGCGGCTGTCCGCGTTTGCGTTCCAGGACTTTATTGACCAGTGCGGCCTGGGGCCGTAGCGGGGTGGCGTCATCCTGGGCAAACCTCAGGTCATTCATCCGGCGCAGCAACGGTTGCCCGAGTTCGCTCACTGGCAGCAGGGGTAAACCGCAGCTGACCCGTTGTACCAGCTCCTTGAAGTTGCGCAGCAGCACCTCTGGCTCTACCGCCGGATCATGCTCGACAGCGATCCATACCGCCGCTTCAAAGAGCGCTGGCGGGGAGCGTTGCAGACAGGCAAAAAACGCTTGGCGCGGGGTCATTAAAATCTCCGGTCATTGCCTCGTTTTAGCCCCGTCGTCGACTTTCGTCCAGTGCTATGCACATGAGGTTAGAGGTTATTTCTTAAAGCGTGGAAGCCGCCTCGGCTTATTCCTGTGCGTTTCTGCAATCTTTCGCCACAAGCCTATACTGGCGAGTAGAAGCTTGATTCGGGAGCCCGCCGATGTTCGCTCTCATGCAAAGCACCCGCCTTGAATCGCTGCACCTGAGTGTCGACCCAGTGACCGGTTTGAAGGCGGTGATTGCTATCCATTGCAGTCGCCTGGGACCTGCCCTTGGCGGTTGTCGCTACCTTGCCTACCCCGACGACGAAAGCGCCGTGGCGGATGCCGTGCGCCTGGCCCAAGGGATGAGTTACAAGGCTGCCTTGGCCGGACTGCCTCAAGGCGGTGGCGTAGCGGTGATCATTCGCCCGGCCCATGTCGAAAGCCGTTCCGCATTGTTTGAAGCCTTCGGTCGGTGCGTCGAAGAACTCGACGGTCGCTATATCACCGCCATCGACAGCGGCACCTCAGTGGCCGACATGGATTGCATCGCCCAACAAACCCAACATGTCACCAGCACCACTGCAGCGGGCGACCCATCGCCCCATGCCGCGATGGGTGTATTTGCCGGAATCCGCGCCACCGCCATCGCTCGCCTGGGCATCAATAACCTCGAGGGCTTGCGGATTGCCATTCAGGGTCTGGGCAATGTCGGTTTCGCGCTCGCCGAACAATTGCATGCCGCCGGTGCCGAGTTGCTGGTCAGCGACATCGATCCGGGCAAAGTGCAGTTGGCCATGGAGCAACTCGGAGCCCATCCGATTGCCAACGAATCACTGCTCAGCACCCCCTGCGACATCCTCGCGCCTTGTGGTCTGGGCGGTGTGCTCAACAGCCACAGCGTCGCCCAATTGCGCTGCGCGGCGGTAGCCGGTTCGGCGAACAATCAACTGACCAACCTGCAAGTCGCCGACCAACTGGAGAATCGCGGGATTCTGTATGCGCCGGATTACGTGATCAATTCCGGCGGGCTGATTTACGTCTCGCTGAAACATCGCGGCGAGGAGTTGCCGGTGATTACCGCGCATCTGTCGAAAATCGGCGCGCGGCTGACCGAAGTCTTCGCCCACGCCCAGGCCGAAAAGCGCTCCCCGGCGCGGGTGGCGGACGAGTTGGCGGAGCGCCTGCTGTACCCTTAGGAGCAAAGCCCGACCCCGGCCAACTTGCTCCACAGCCCAGCATCACGCTTATCCGGCGTGCAAGGAGCTGTGCCATGGTCCATAACAAGGTCGATCTTCCCTACACCCGTTATTTATCCCCCGATGGCCAATTGCTCGGTGAACTGCCTGCCTGGGCGGATGACTTCAACCTGCTGACGCGCCTCTACCGGCAGATGGTGTTGACTCGCCTGTTCGATCACAAAGCCGTCGCTCTGCAACGCACCGGGCGTATCGGCACCTACGCCCCAACCCTCGGCCAGGAAGCAATCGGCGTGGCGATCGGCAGCCTGATGCACGCCGAAGATGTGCTGGTGCCGTATTACCGCGACACCGCCGTGCAGTTGATGCGCGGGGTGCGGATGGAAGAGATCCTGCTGTACTGGGGCGGAGACGAACGCGGCAGCCACTTTGCCGAGCCGGCGGTGGCTCAGGACTTTCCGATCTGCGTACCCATCGCGACCCAGGCGCTGCATGCCTGCGGTGTCGCCAGCGCATTCAAGATCCGTGGCGAACACCGGGTGGTGGTGACTACCTGCGGTGATGGCGGTACCAGCAAAGGCGACTTTCTCGAGGCCCTTAACGTGGCGGGCGCCTGGCAGTTGCCGGTGGTGTTTGTGATCAACAACAACCAGTGGGCGATCTCGGTGCCGCGGCGGATTCAGTGCGGCGCGCCGACCCTGGCGCAGAAAGCGATTGGCGCCGGGTTCCACGGCGAACAGGTCGACGGCAATGACCTTCTCGCGGTGTATGACCGAGTGCAAATCGCCCTGGAGCGGGCGCGTCATGGCAAGGGCCCGGTGTTGCTGGAGTGCCTGAGTTATCGCCTCGGCGATCACACCACCGCGGACGATGCCACGCGCTATCGCCCCGCCGAGGAGGTCAAGCACGCCTGGCTCGAAGAGCCGATCAAACGCCTGCAAACCTTCATGGCCGGGCAGGGTGTCTGGGACGAAGGTCGCGAACAGGCGCTGATCGCCGAATGCCAGGAGCTGGTGCAACGTGCTGTGGATAACTTCGACGCGGCCGGCAGCCAGCCGCCTGAAACGCTGATGGATTACGTCTACGCACAATGGCCGGTAGCCCTGGCCGATCAGCGCGAATGGTTTCTCGAGCGGGCAGCCCGGCGCGCGGGAGGTGCGGCTCATGAGTGACGCCAAAGTCAGCCTGCTGGAAGCGGTGAACCTGGCCCTGCATCGAGCCATGGGCGAAGACGAAAATGTCATCGTCCTGGGTGAAGACGTTGGCGTCAACGGCGGAGTGTTTCGCGCCACCCTGGGGCTACGAGACAGCTTCGGTTTCAAGCGGGTAATCGACTCGCCGCTGGCCGAAACCATGCTCGGCGGGCTGGTGATCGGCATGGCCGCCCAAGGCTTGAAACCGGTGGTGGAAATCCAGTTCATGGGCTTCATCTACGCCACCATGGAACACTTGGTGTCTCACGCCAGCCGCATGCGCAACCGCACCCGGGGGCGGATCACCTGCCCGATAGTCATGCGCAGCCCGATGGGTGCCGGGATTCGTGCCCCGGAGCACCACAGCGAAAGTACCGAGGCGCTGTTCGCGCATATTCCGGGGTTGCGTGTGCTGATCCCATCGTCGCCGGCCCGAGCTTATGGCCTGCTGCTGGCGGCCATCGATGATCCGGACCCTGTGGTGTTCCTGGAGCCCACCCGGCTCTACCGGATGAACCCGCAACCGCTTATCGACGATGGCAAACGTCTGCCGCTCGATAGCTGTTTCACCTTGCGCGAAGGCAGCGACATCACCTTGATCAGCTGGGGTGCCAGTGTCATGGAAACCTTGCAGGCCGCCACTGCTCTGGCCGAGCAGGGCGTGTCGGCGGAGGTGATCGACGTCGCCTGCATCAAACCCTTGGACCTCGACACCCTGGAGGCTTCGGTGCGCAAGACTGGCCGATGCGTGATCGTCCATGAAGCGCCGCGCTCCTGTGGGGTCGGCGCGGAAATCGCAGCCAGCCTCTACGAACGGGCGTGGCTGGAATTGCAGGCGCCGATCCAGCGGGTCACCGCGCCGGATATTCCGCCGCCGCTGTATCGACTGGAGCAGCTGTATATCCCCAGCGTTGAAGACATTCTTCACGCCTGCGACAGCGTGCTGAATTTCGCCTGAGCCCGAGGAGGGAGTGATGAAATTTTTCAAACTGCCCGACCTGGGCGAAGGTCTGCAGGAAGCGGAAATCGTCAAATGGCACGTCAAGATCGGCGATACGGTCAAGGCCGATCAATTGCTGGTCTCGGTGGAAACCGCCAAGGCGCTGGTAGATATTCCCGCGCCCTATGACGGGGTGGTGGCGAAAACCTACGGTGGTGAAGGCGACATCCTGCACGTCGGCGAGCCGTTGCTCGGTTATGAAGGCGAGGCGGATGCGGGCACGGTGGTCGGGCGCCTGGAAGGGGGTGGTAGCAGCCAGGACGATCAGTTTTTCGTCGGTGCCGCGCCGTCGACCCGCGAGCATATGGCGACTCGCGCCACCCCGGCAGTGCGGCAACTGGCCCGGCAACTGGGCGTCGACTTGAGCGGGCTGAGCGGTTCCGGTGCCGATGGCCTGATTACCCGCAGCGACGTCGAGAGCGCGTCCCGGACCGAGCGCGAAAAATTCGGCGGCGAGCAGCTGCGCGGTGTGCGTCGCAGCATGGCGCTGAACATGGCCAGGTCCCACGCCGAAGTGGTGCCGGTGACGATCTTCGGCGATGCCGACTTGCATCGCTGGGGCCAGGCCCGGGATCCGTTGATTCGCCTGGCCAAGGCCATGGCCGCCGCCTGTGCGGTGGAACCCGTGTTGAACAGCGCGTTCGATGGCAAGTCGCTGTCGATCAAGCAGCATCAGACTCTCGATCTGGGCATCGCGGTCGACACGCCGGACGGTTTGTTTGTGCCGGTGCTGCGCGATGTCGGCAAGCGTGCCTCGGCCGACCTTAAAGAGGGCATGAATCGATTGCGCGCCGACGTACAGGCGCGCTCGATACCACCCCAGGAAATGATGGGCGCGACTTTGACCCTGTCCAATTTCGGCACCCTGTTCGGACGCTACGCCAATCCGGTGGTGGTGCCACCCCAGGTGGCAATTCTCGCCGCCGGCGCCATTCGCGACGAACCGGTCGCCATGAACGGCAAGGTCGTGGTGCATCCGATCCTGCCGCTGTCCCTGACCTTCGATCACCGGGCGGTGACGGGCGGTGAGGCGGCGCGGTTCTTCAAGGCGTTGGTCGAAGCGCTGGAGAAACCCGAGGATTAGACTTTTTCTGCTGGCATTAAAAAGGCCCTGAGCCAGTGACTCAGGGCCTATTCAATTCGGGCGTTGCTTACTTCGCGGGCTTGGCGGCTTTCGCGGCTTTCGCGGGCTTGACGGGCTCAGCTGTTTCGGTTGCTTCGACCGGTTCAACTGCTTCAGTCACTTCAGGTGCTTCAACCGGTTCAGCGACTTTAGCCACTTCAGCCGGCACGTTGAGCAACTCGGACAGGGCGTCCGGTTGGCTCTTGAATGCCTTGGCGAACACATCGCGGTTTTTCGCCATGTAGATCCCGGCTTCTTCCACTTGCTGCTCGGTCAGCGACGGAACGGCTTTTTGCAACACTTCAGCCAGCAACTCGGCCAGTTCGAGCATTTTGTCATGACGGTCAGCTTCGGCTTTATCCATGAACAAGCGCTCCAGATCTCGGCTGCTGCGGTATACCACTTCGACGGCCATTTACCACCTCACATGCCTTCACGATAAGTTGTCTTTTGCGACTACTGTATTTTTATACAGCTAAAAGGATAAGCGAATCCCGACGTTTTGGGTAGTGGCTTTTGAATGTAGCTGTGTTTTAGGGGTTTGCCTGCAACCCTGTGGGAGCGAGCTTGCTCGCGATGGACGTTAACGATAACGCGTATTTCTTGAATAAACGCGCCATCCATACGTCCATCGCGAGCAAGCTCGCTCCTACAAGGGGGTCACATTTCCGGGCGAAGCCATCGGACATTTCCCGCAAGTTGTAGCGGTTTGGGTGAACTGGCGGGAGATTGGCTGCATCGATAATCTTTGGCGGTCACTGCAAATTCAGTGGCAGGGTGTAGGAACCTTTCAAGTACCGGAGACTCGTTCGCGTCGATACCTGATTGCGGCGCTTAACATGCGTCCGTAAGATCCGTTTCGGCGGCTGTACGCGGGCACGTTTCGACGTGGCCGAGTCTCTCTGGTACTCGGTATTCCTACCCCGCGTATAGCTGCCACCCAAGCCCGTAGGAAGGCCGTTGGCAGCTCCCATGCATAACCGGAGCTCTCAAATGAAAACACTTACCCCCGATCTACCCTTTTCCACCGACCCCACCAATCGCTACATGCCCCTCACCAGCAACGATTGCGATATCCCGACTCTGTTCGTCGACACCCAGGCACCACTCGATGTGCTCCAAGACGCTGCCGATTACCGCATCCGCACCGTCACTCAGCTGATGGAGAATCTGGCCATGCGCCAGGAGATTCATACCGATGCGGTGATCCTCCACGACTTCGCCCGGCTGTGTGCTATTCCACTGCGCGATGGGTGTGATCTGCTGGACGTGATCGGTCGACGGTTGCAGGCGCAGATCTCGAAATAGGCACAAACCCTGTGGCGAGGGGGCTTGCCCCCGCTGGGGCGCGCAGCGGCCCCAAAGCCAGCCAACCGCGGTGTTCCTGACAAAACACCGTTGCAGGTTTTGGGAGTGCTTCGCACTCCAGCGGGGCGGTGCGGCGTTCCGACAAGCCCCCTCGCCACAGCAAGCCCCCTCGCCACAATTAATCACCAGTTGATAGATTTCCGTTAACTGGCCGGCATTGGAGCTTGCCCGCGTAGCGTCAGACAGACACCACAGAAAGTGCCTCATGCCAACCCGCCACCATCTCACTTATCACTCTCTGGCCTTTTTTCTGCATGCAGATCAACCGTCACATCAAACCCGCATGATCCGGTCGAACCGACCTAAGGAAGTACTATCGTGAAAATCAACTGGGCCGAGAACCTGCGGCAAAACGTCCACGAAGTGGCCGAGTCCCTGGGCAATCTGTTTGTCGAGACCTTCCACTACCTGGCGCTGTTCGCCATTGGGGCGGTGACGGCCTGGGCTGCGGTGATGGAATTTCTGCAGATGATCGAAGAGGGTCATATCAAGATCGATGACATTCTGCTGCTGTTCATCTATCTCGAATTGGGTGCGATGGTCGGGATTTACTTCAAGACCAACCACATGCCGGTGCGCTTTCTGATCTATGTGGCGATCACCGCGCTGACCCGTCTGCTGATTTCCAACGTTTCACACCACAGTCCGCCAGACCTGGGGATTATTTATCTGTGCGGCGGGATTTTGCTGCTGGCGTTTGCGATTCTGGTGGTGCGTTACGCCTCATCGCAGTTCCCTTCGGTGAAGGTCGAACGCCCGCAACGCAAGGGCGCCGCGGGTTCGGGTGAGTATCAGGAAGTGGAGAAGGGCGAGCTTTAAATCGCCACCCCACGCACCGGTTGGCCGGCGGGCCGACCCTTGCGCGGTGGCGCCGGCAGGGTGAGGTTGTCGCTGTCGGTCATGGCCTCGAGAATCTCCATGGCGCTGTGGCCATGCTCGATGGCGATGCCGAACTGAATACTTTGCACCAGCCGTTTCAGACGCTGCGGATCATTGCGCTGCTCGGCGCTGATCATGCGCTTGGCCACAACGTGGCCGGCGTTGGAAAGGGTCAGCATAATGCGACCGTCGAGGCCCTGAATGCTCAGGTTGACCTGATACTCCGGGGCAAACGCTTCGGTAATAATCTGGAATGGATTGTCCATATTGCGTTACCGCCTGATTAGAACATGCAGTCATTGACCGGCGGTTATCAGGATTAGTTCGCAATTCCGGACCGCCGGCAGGTTGTTCGCTGAGGTTTTGCAATTCCATTTTTCTTCATGACTGGTGAAAGCAAAGGGCATGCCGGGAAAATTGTCAGGCAATAAACCAGCAATAAAAAGGCGGGTTCACTGGCCTAATGCTGGTTAAGACGTTATGCGAGCCGTAGCAGCTGCCGAAGGCTGCGTTCGGCTGCGCAGCAGTCGTAAATCCTGCTTGCACGGTTTGTCTGGAATACCGCGGTGCTTGATTTTACGACTGCTTCGCAGCCGAACGCAGCCTCGCAGGCTTCGCAGCCGAACGCAGCCTCGCAGGCTCGGCAGCTGCTACACGAGCTGAACGCAGCCTTCGGCAGCTGCTACACGAGCCGGACGCAGCTTTCGGCAGCTGCTACGGGAGACAGTGCTGCACCTGAGGTGTGCCCGTTTCAGGGCATAAACGAGAAGATAATCGCCGACAGCGCCACCAAACCGATCACGACCACAAACACATTCGACAGTTGCCCGGAGTACTGGCGCAGTGCCGGTACCCGACGAATCGCATACATTGGCATCAGGAATAGCAGACAGGCGATGATCGGCCCGCCGAGGGTTTCGATCATCCCGAGGATGCTCGGGTTGAAGGTCGCCACGGCCCAGCAGGTCAGCACCATGAACAGCGCAGTCGCACGATTCAGCCAGCTCGCCGAGATGACCTGGCCGCGGCTGCGCAGGGTTTTCACGATCAGCCCCTGGAAGCCTTCGCTGGCGCCGATGTAGTGGCCGAGGAAGGATTTGGTGATCGCTACCAGTGCAATCAACGGCGCGGCATAGGCGATGACCGGGGTCTGGAAGTGGTTGGCCAGGTAGGACAGGATCGAGATGTTCTGCGCCTTGGCGGTCGCCAGATCAGCGGGAGACAACGCCAGCACGCAGCTGAAGCAGAAGAACATCACCGTCAGCACCATCATGCTGTGGGCGATCGCCAGGATGCCGCTGCTCTTGCGTTCGGCCTGGTCGCCGTAACGCTGCTTCTGGTCGAGCGCAAACGCGGAAATGATCGGTGAATGGTTGAACGAGAACACCATCACTGGAATCGCCAGCCACAAGGTTTTGAAGAACATCGGCAGCGGCATGCCTTCGCTGGCGGAGGCGAAGAACGAACCGTTCCAGTTGGGGATCAGGCTCAAGCCAAGCAGCAGCAGGGCGGCGACGAACGGGTAGACCAGCACGCTCATGGCCTTGACGATCACACTCTGGCCGCAGCGCACGATGGCCATCAAACCGAGGATCAGTACCAGCGAGAGGATCGCCCGTGGTGGCGGGGTGATATGCAGTTGGTGTTCCATGAAACTGCTCAGGGTGTTGGTCAGCGCCACGCTGTACACCAGCAGGATCGGGAAGATCGCAAAGAAATACAGCAGGGTGATCAGCTTGCCGGCGCCAACGCCGAAGTGCTCTTCGACCACTTCGGTGATGTTCCCGGAACGCCCGGACAACACAAAGCGGGTCAGGCCCCGGTGGGCGAAGAAGGTCATTGGGAAGGCCAGCACTGCCAGTACCAACAGCGGCCAGAAACCGCCCACGCCAGCGTTGATCGGCAGGAACAAGGTACCGGCACCAATCGCGGTGCCATAGAGACCGAGCATCCAGGTGGTGTCATGTTTACTCCAACCTTTGCTGGACGCAGCAGTGTCGCGTGAAATCTCTACAGCGGGATTATCGGCAGCAGGTGTACGTACATCAGTCATCGGTATCGCCTCGTTATTGTTCTTGCTCGGGCTCACGCGGGTATGGCGCTCAGGGAATGCGTCTCAGCATTCCACCCAGCTCACCGCCAGGCCGCCCCGTGAAGTCTCTTTGTATTTGTCATGCATATCGGCGCCGGTATCGCGCATGGTGCGGATCACCCGGTCCAGGGAAATAAAATGCTTGCCGTCGCCGCGCAGGGCCATTTGCGTGGCGTTGATCGCCTTCACGGCAGCAATCGCATTGCGTTCGATGCACGGCACTTGCACCAACCCGCCGACCGGGTCGCAGGTCAGCCCGAGGTTGTGTTCCAGGCCGATCTCGGCGGCGTTTTCCAGTTGTTCCGGGGTGGCGCCGAGGATATCGGCGAGCCCGGCGGCGGCCATGGCGCAGGCCGAGCCGACTTCACCCTGGCAGCCGACTTCGGCACCGGAGATCGAGGCGTTTTTCTTGCACAGGATGCCCACCGCCGCCGCGCCGAGAAAGAACGCCACGACATCGTCGTCGCAGGCTTCGGGATTGAACTTCATGTAGTAATGCAACACGGCCGGGATGATCCCGGCGGCGCCGTTGGTTGGCGCGGTGACCATGCGCCCACCGGCGGCGTTTTCTTCGTTCACGGCCAAGGCAAACAGGTTGACCCACTCCATGGCCGACAAGGTCGAGCTGATGACATTCGGCTTGCCGATTTCCAGCAGGCTGCGGTGCAATTTCGCTGCCCGACGCGGCACATTCAGGCCACCTGGCAGGATGCCCTCGTGGCGCAGGCCTTGTTCGACGCACTCGCGCATCACCGACCAGATATGCAACAGGCCGCTGCGGATCTCGGCGTCGCTGCGCCAGGCCCGTTCATTGGCCATCATCAATTCGGATACGCGCAGGCCATGCTGGTTGCAGAGTGCGAGCAGTTCGGCGGCGCTGGAAAAATCGTAGGGCAACTCGACATCGCCGGCAGGGGAAACACCGGATTCGGCCTCGGCCGCTTCGACGATGAAACCGCCACCGACCGAGTAGTAGGTCTGTTCCCAGAGTTCGCCGGTTTCGCCAAAAGCCGTCAGGGACATGGCGTTCGGGTGGTAGGGCAGGCTTTCGTCGAGCAGCAGCAAGTCGCGCTGCCAGTCGAAGGCAATGGTCGAGCGACCGGCCAACGACAGTTCACCGGACTCATGTAGCTGCTGAATGCGCGGACCGATGCTGGTCGGATCAATGCTGTCGGGCCACTCGCCCATCAGTCCCATCACGCAGGCACGGTCGGTGGCATGCCCGACGCCGGTGGCGGACAGTGAACCGTACAGGCGGATTTCCACCCGCCGAACCTCATCCAGCAGACCTTGGTCAAACAGGGATTGGGCGAAGGTCGCGGCGGCCCGCATAGGGCCGACAGTATGGGAGCTGGACGGTCCGATACCGACTTTGAATAGATCGAAAACACTGATAGCCATGCTAAACCCTTACAAGCAATGGAGTAGGAATCGCTGCCATGTTTTGTAGGACGAGCGCAATGTCGGCGATACTGCCTTCCTCGGTCAGCACTGACCAACGAAACTTCCTAAGACAGCCTTTAGCAGGACTAAACGATGAGTCGTCAATTGCACGCCCAGACCTACGTCTGGCTGCACGTGTTTTCCTGTGCCGCGCGGCACCTGTCGTTCACCCGTTGCGCCGAAGAACTGCACATCACACCGGGTGCGGTCAGTCAGCAGATTCGGCAACTGGAAGAACGGCTGGGTTTTCGCCTGTTTCACCGGCGCGCCCGGGGGGTGGAGTTGAGCGCCGAAGGCCAGCGACTGGCCATTACCGTCAGCGAGGCCTATGGCAGCATCGATGCAGAATTGCGACGACTGGACGCCGGAATGATCAGCGGGATTCTGCGGGTGCGCTCGATTCCGTCGTTCCTGAGCAAGTGGCTGACCCCGCGTCTGCCGCGATTGCAGCAGCGTTTCCCGGACATTCAGTTGCGTCTGGTGGCCGAGGACAGCAGCGTGCCGTTGCATGAAGGCGATTTCGATCTGGCCATCGATCTTAACGACGGCAGTTACCCCGGCTTGTTATCCACAGCCTTGCTCGACGAGCAGATTTTCCCGGTCTGTGCCCCCAGCCTGTTGCGCGGCCGACCGCCACTCCACGGACCGGCGGCCCTGGTGCATTTTCCGTTGCTGCACGACATCACCGCCTGGCGCGGCAGTTATGAATACGCGGAGTGGGAGTTCTATCTCAACGCCATCGGCTTCGAAGGCGCGGATGTGCGGCGCGGGCACACCTTCAATCGCAACCACCTGACCATTGAAGCGGCGACTGCCGGCATGGGCGTGGCCATTGCCCGTCGTACTCTGCTCAATGACGAACTGGAGCGCGGTACCTTGATCGTGCCGTTTGGTGTCGCGGTGCCCAATCACAAGCGCTATGTAGTGCTCTATGCGCCGGGTGCGCTGAGCCATCCGGGCGTGCGCGCGGTGCATGACTGGCTGGTGGAGGAGGCGGGGATTTTTCGCAGCCTGCACCCTTTGGGCGAGGGGCAGTTGTAAGAAATGGGGAGGGGGGCCGGTGCGACCCAACTCCCGACATTAACAGCGCATTTGCCCTTTGTCCGGCTTTTTTTGCGAATCGAGATTTATCTTTTTTTAGGGGTTGAATTGTTCTGCGAGCAGACCGATTGTGTAAGTAAGAGGTCACGGTGATCACGCCCAACGGGCAACCGGGGAGCCTCTCGCGAGCTAGCTGAAATAAGGGATGAACTATGCAAATCCAAGTCAACAGTGATAACCATATTCAAAGCAGCATCCGACTGGAGGAGTGGGTACGTACTACCATTGAGAGCACGCTCGAACGATACGAAGAAGACCTGACCCGTATCGAAGTTCACCTGCGGGATGAGAACGGCGACAAACCCGGTCCCCACGATATGCGCTGCCAACTTGAGGCGCGGCCAAAAGGCCATCAACCGGTTTCGGTCACCCATAAAGCCGATACGCTGGAACTGGCGATCGAAGGTGCAGCCACCAAGCTCGACCATGCGCTGGAACACATGTTCGGCAAACTGCGCAACAAACGCGCCGCAACGGCGGCAAATGAAGATGGAGGCCAGGCAGACGCGCTGCTTGAAGAAGAATTCCTGGAAAACGAACAGGCCGCACTCAATAGCTGAGGCCTGACACACCTATACCACCCCAATGAAAACGGGCCTGCCATTGCAGGCCCGTTTTGTTTTCTGTGGCGAGGGGGCTTGCCCCCGCAGCGGCCCTAAGACCTGCAAGCCGGCTCTGCCAGACATACCGCATGTAGCAGCTGCCGAGCCTGCGAGGCTGCGTTCGGCTGCGAAGCAACCGTAAATTCTGCGTCCACGGTTTTCTGGAATACCGCGGTGCCTGATTTCAACGACTGCTTCGCAGGCTCGGCAGCTGCTACGTGAGGCGAACGCAGCCTCGCAGCCTTCGGCAGCTGCTACGGAGGGATGTGCGGCGCCAGAAATATTTTGTATATGAGAATATTTATCATTAGTATTGGCGGCTTGTTGATCCAGGTCTGGCAATAGTCCGCCGCTGGATGCCTCTCTTTATTCGAGTCCCCTTTTAATGATCACTACGCCCCCCGGATCCCGGGACGCTGACAGCACTGAAGCCTCGGGCGGGCGTGCGCATTTTCTGCAGGTGTTTTTGTCCCAGCGCCCGCAGATGGAAGCGCTGGTCAGTCGCCGGGTGGGCTGTCGGGCGACGGCGGCGGACTTGGTGCAGGATTTGTTCCTGCGTTTCTGGCGCCGGCCCCTGGTGCAGGTCGAAGAACTCAGTACCTATCTGCTGCGCTGTGCCGGCAACATCGCCATTGACCATTTGCGCAGCGAAGGCGCGCGGGTGCGGGTCAACGAAGGCTGGTTGCCGGAGCAGGACAACCAGGGCACTGAACCGCAAGCGGTGCTCGAGGCCGGCAATGACCTGCGCCACGTCGAAGCCGCGTTGCGCAGCTTGCCCGAGCGCACTCGGCAGATCTTCTTGCTCAACCGCATTCACGGCCGCAAGTACGCCGCGATCGCCAAGGCCATGGGGCTGTCCCAAAGCGCCGTGGAAAAACATATGATGCGCGCCCTCGAAGCCTGCAAGGCGAGCCTGCGGGAACCTTCGAAACCACGCACGCCAGGGAAAGCACCGTGATCAATACCTCTCGCGTCACCCCGACGCCTGCCCAGGAACAAGCCGCACTGACTTGGTTGAGCCTGTTGCATGACCAGCCGAGCAGCGGCGATCAGGCCACGTTCAGCCGCTGGTTGCAGGCCGATCCGGCCCACGTCGAGGCTTATGCCCTGGCTCAGGTGCTCTGGGAATTGAGTGAAGTCCCGGCGAGCAGACTGGCGCAGGAAGAGGCCTTCGCCCTGCAGGGTTATCTCAACGCCATGAACCGTTCCCGGCGCACTTCGCTGCGACGCAGGTCCAGTGCCTTGGCCATGGCTGCCTGTTTGCTGCTGATGATTTCCCTGGGCGCCGGTTGGCAACCATCGCGCTGGATCGATGATTTGGGCGCGGACTATGTCTCGGCGCCGGGCGAAATACGGACCGTCATCCTGGCCGATCAATCCCGGGTCACCCTGGATGCCGACAGTGCGATTGCCGTGGATTTCAGCCACGGACAACGGCATATCCAGCTGCGTCGCGGTGCCGGATTTTTCAGCGTGAGCCACACCGGCGAACCGTTCGTTGTCGAAGCCGAAGGGGGCGAGGCGCGAGTGCTTGGCACTCGGTTCGAGGTACGGCTGCAACCGGCGGGTGCCCAGGTGACTGTGCTGTCAGGAAGAGTCGGGGTGAGCGCTGACAAGGGCGTAGCGCAACAAATCCTCACGGCCGGTCAGCAAGTGGCCTATGCCGCAGGTTCGGCGCAACCACTGCATGCGGTCGACAGCGAAGCGCAGCTGGCCTGGCGTCAGGGCTGGCTGAATTACTACAAGGCACCCCTGGCCGACCTGGTCAAAGATCTGGGACGTTATTACCCGGGGCGGATTGTGCTGCTCAATGATGAACTGGCTGTCCGTCGGGTCAGTGGCAGTTTTCCGAGCAAGGATCCGCAGGCGGTGTTGAATTCGTTGCAGGGAGTGTTGGGGTTTCAACAACACAGCGTTTTGGGACATCTGATTATTTTGCGCTGATTGAGCGGCCGACCGCGTTCCCCTGTAGGAGCTGCCGCAGGCTGCGATCTTCTAGCTGGCGACGCGCACTTACTGATCTGCTCCAAAGAAATATTTCAAATTTATTGTGAGGTAAACCCAAGTGACATCCGTGTAGTGCTTGAAAGTGCGATTCATTCGCATCCGTAACGTTTCTACACACAGGTCATGAGCATGAAGTCCAGGGCAAAGTCGACGGCAAGCGGTTCGGTTAAACAATGGTTCGGTGCCGGGGCACTGGCCGTTTCGGCTTTAGCCTTGTTACCCCTGGGTGTGGCCTTGGCCGCGGATGCTGGCAGCACTCAACAGCGCGCGCAGTTCAACTTCGCCATAGCGGCCAAGCCCCTGCCCCAGGCATTGAGTGACTTCAGCCGGGTCACCGGCATCAGCGTGGTTTACACCGATGAAGCGCCGTACGGCCTCACGGCACCTACGGTCAGCGGCCAGATGAGTGCCGGGCAGGCCATGCAGCGCATGCTGAGCAACTCCGGTTTCACCTTCCGCCAGACCGACGCCCATACCCTAGCCCTTGAACCGCAGCCCACCGAAGGCGCGCTGAACCTTGGGGCGACCACCATCACTTCGATCGTCCAGCCACCGCTGAGCTATCAGCCGCCACCCACCAGTTCGGTGATGCGCTCCCAGGCGTTGCTGCTGGAAATTCCGCAGACCGTCAACGTGATCCCGGCCCAGGTGATCCGCGACCAGGCGCCGCGCAATCTGGATGACGCGCTGGCGAATGTCAGCGGCATCACCCAAGGCAACACCCTGGGCAGCACTCAGGATTCGGTAATGACCCGCGGGTTTGGCGACAATCGCAATGGTTCGATCATGCGCGATGGCATGCCGGTGGTGCAGGGCCGTGGCCTGAACGCCTCGGTGGATCGGGTCGAAGTGCTCAAGGGGCCGGCCTCTTTGCTTTATGGCATCCAAGACCCGGGCGGGGTGGTGAACATGGTCAGCAAGAAGCCAGAGCTGGCGCAATACAACGCCTTGACGGTGCGCGGTTCGACTTACGGCGATGGCAAGAATGGCAGCGGCGGCAGCCTCGACAGCACGGGCGCATTGACGGATTCGGGGTTGGCTTACCGAATGGTCCTGGACCATGAAGACGAAGATTACTGGCGCAACTTCGGCACTCACCGCGAAAGCCTGATCGCCCCATCCCTGGCCTGGTTCGGCGAAAGCACCCAGCTGTTATTCGCCTACGAACACCGGGAGTTTCTCTCGCCGTTCGACCGTGGCACGGCCATCGACCCCGACACCAATCATCCGCTGAATATCCCCCGGGAGCGGCGTCTGGATGAGCCATTCAACAACATGGAAGGGCGGTCGGACCTGTATCACTTCGAAGCCGATCACCAACTCAACGATAACTGGAACGCCCACTTCGGCTACAGCTGGAACCGCGAAACCTACGATGCCAGCCAGGTCCGGGTCACGGCCATCGACACCGAAAAGGGTACGCTGACCCGCAACATGGACGGCACCCAGGACGCCATCAGTACCGACCGTTTCACCACGGCCAGCCTTGAGGGCAAGGTCGATGTGGTCGGTATGCAACATGATCTGGTGTTCGGTCTCGATGACGAATACCGCAAGATCTACCGCGCCGACCTGATCCGCCAGAAAAGCCTGACGACCTTCAGCTACGCCGATCCGGTTTACGGCCGTGAAGTGGCAGGCAGCACCGTCAGCCCTGCCGACAGTGCCCAGACCGATTTGCTGCGCAGCGATTCGGTATTCCTGCAGGACTCGATCCACCTCACCGATCAGTGGATCCTGGTGGGCGGTGCGCGCTTTCAGGAGTATGACCAGTACGCCGGCAAGGGCCGCCCGTTCAAGGCCAACACCGACAGCAACGGGCAGAAATGGGTGCCGCGGGCCGGGCTGGTGTATCGCTACACCGATGAGCTGTCGTTCTACGGCAGCTATACCGAATCGTTCAAACCCAACTCCACCATCGCGCCGCTCAGCGGCAGCACCGTGGTCCTCGACGGAGCCGTCGCACCGGAAGAAGCCAAGTCCTGGGAACTGGGGGCCAAACTCGACATGCCGGGCCGCGTGACGGGCAACGTCGCGCTGTTCGACATCAAGAAACGCAACGTGCTGGTGGCCAATTCCGAAGGTCCGACGACGATCTACAGCGCCGCCGGCGAGGTGCGTTCCCGGGGACTGGAAGTGGATCTGAGCGGCCAGTTGAGTGATCGCTGGAGCATGATCGGCAGCTACGCCTACACCGATGCCGAAGTCACCGAAGACCCGACCTACAAAGGCAAGCGCCTGCAAAATGTGGCAAAGAACAGTGGCTCGCTGTCGGCGGTCTACGACTTCGGCAGCCTCCTCGGCGGCGACCAGCTACGGGTCGGGGCCGGTGCGCGGTATGTCGGCGAGCGGGCCGGTAACGCGGTGAACGACTTCGACCTGCCGAGCTATACCGTGGCCGATGCCTTCGCCACCTACGACACCCAGGTCGACGGGCAAAGGGTCAAGTTCCAGCTCAACGTGAAGAACCTGTTCGACCGTACCTACTACACCTCGGCGGCCAGTCGGTTCTTTGTCTCCATGGGCGATTCGCGGCAGGTGATGTTGTCGAGTACGTTGGAATTTTGAGGGCAACCCGTTGTTACAGAGATCACTTTTTTAGCCTGCTGGGTTGAGCTGTTTGCGTGGAAATGATTTCAAGGAAAGTCCTTCGTTGACAGCGAGAATGCGTTGATTGTTATCTGAGGGCCTGGCGCTGGTCATGAAGAACCACGCCAGTCGTTGCGGTCGTTGGCCGGGCGATCTTCAATGGGTATTTCCCGGTTATCAGGATGTAAAACGAAAAAGGATTTTTATGAAAACAGGACAACGTACTAACGCCACGGGGCTGCTGATTGCGGCAAGTTTATTGCTCAGTGCTTGCGCCAATGTCCCGAAGGCCGAGTCGACACTGGCCCTCGAAAGTGTGTTGGCCGATCCGACCCTGGATGGCGCGATCAGCTCATTGACCGTTCGCGATGCGAACAGCGGTGCAACGCTTTTTCAGCACAATGGCGATAGGCGTCTACTGCCGGCGTCGAGCCTCAAGCTGCTCACCGCGGCGGCGGCAATGGATGTACTGGGCGCCGATTACCGGTTTACCACGCAGCTGCTGAGCAATGGCCAGCAGCTGGGCAGTCGTCTGAACGGCAACCTCTATCTTCGAGGTTCTGGTGACCCGAGCATTCAGGCACAGGACTACCGCCAGCTGGCAATGGCGTTGGCGCGCCAGGGCATCAAAAGCGTCAGTGGCGATCTGGTGATCGACGACACTGCATTCGATGCCAGCAGACTCGGCGTCGACTGGGCCCATGACGATGAGGAGAAGTACTACGGTGCGCAAATTTCAGCGCTCAGCCTTTCGCCCAATGATGATTTCGACGCGGGTACGGTGATTGTCACGGTCAGTGCGTCGGCGATTGATGGTGAGCCGACGCTCGTCAGCATCAGTCCGCAAAACCGCACACTGACGCTGCTCAATCGTGCGACGGTCGGGCCGACCAACAGCATTAGTGTGAACCGCGAACACGGGAGTAATCAGCTGACCGTCAGTGGCACCTTGCCCCCGGGAAAACAAAGTCGTAAATGGGTCAGCGTCTGGGAACCGACCCGACTGGTCGCGGATGTTTTCAAGCAGGCACTGACCGAGCAGGGGATCGAGATTCGCGGTCAGACCTTGATTGGCGGGGTTACCGCGCCGGGTGCCATACCGTTGGCCAGTCATGAATCACCGCCGCTTGCTCAATTGCTATTGCCCTTGCTCAAACTATCGAATAACAGCATCGCCGAAGTGCTGCTCAAAGCCATGGGCCGCAAGACCGTCAACGCCGGAACGGCAAGCGCTGGGGTGGCGGCCATCAATGGCTTCCTGGTCCGTCAGGGCATTGATACCGAGCTGCTGGTCCAGGTCGACGGATCGGGTCTGTCGCGTCGCAACCTGATCTCCACGCAAAGCCTGACTGACTTGTTGCTGGTCGTGCGCAAACAGCCCTGGTTCGGCAGTTGGTACGCCGCACTGCCAATTGCCGGCAATCCGCAGCGGATGCTGGGCGGCACCTTGCGCAATCGACTGCGCAACACGCCCGCCGAAAACAACCTGCACGCCAAGACGGGTTCGATGGGGTCTGTCTCATCATTGTCCGGTTATGTCAGCAGTGCCAATGGCCGGTCCTTGGTGTTTGCCATGGTCTCGAACAATTACCTGGTGGACGGCGACCGGATCAAAATACTGGAAGACAAAGTGGCGGTTGCCCTGGCGCAGTGGGCGAATTGAGCGTAGGAGCTGCCGCAGGCTGCGATCTTTTGACTTAGCGCAAAAACGCCTGCCGATACTCACCGGGCGTACCACCCACCGCCTGCCTGAAGCGATTGGTGAAATGGCTGGCGCTGGCAAAACCACAGGCCAGGGCAATCTCGCCCAGCGGCTGTGAAGTATTGCGCAGCAACTGCCGCGCATGGGCCAGGCGCCGCGCGAGCAGGTACTGATGGGGCGGTAAACCAAAGCTTTCACGGAACATTCGAGCGAAGTGGTATTCCGACAGCGCACACAACCCCGCCAGCTGCCCGAGGCTGATCGGCTCGGCCAATTGGTTGTCGATATGCTCCACCAGTTGCCGCCGTTGATGCGCGGCCAGACCACCCTTGAGACGCAGACCCTGGCGCAGACCCACCTGACTGAGCAAGGTATGGCTGAGCAGTTCGTGGGCCAGGCTGCTGGTCAGCAGGCGCTCGCCGGGTTCGGCCCAATTGAGCTGAATCAGCTGCCGAAACCGTCGGGCCTGGGGCGGGTCTTCGAGGAAAGTGCTTTCCTGCAGTTGCAGTTCACGGGGTTCGCGGTCAAGCAGGGTGACGCAGCCGAGGGCGAATTGTTCCGGGCTGAAATACAGGTGAGCCAGGCGGATTTCGCCGTTGATCACCCAGGCGGACTGATGTTCAGCCGGCAGAATGCACAGTTTGTCCGGGCCGCCCTTGATACCGGGATGCTCCCGGCGAAAGGTCCCGGTGCCGCCAGCAATGTAACAGGACAAGGTGTGATGGCTTGGCGCCTGGTAGTCCTGGGCATCGTGATGGTTGCTCCACAGGGCTGCAGCCAGGCCGTCACCGAGCTCGGCGCTGTGCTCCAGACGAGCATGGGGCGAGCGGTTCAGGGCTTGAAAGACTTGCAGGTTTTCCAGTGTGGACATGATCGTTTTCTCCAACGCCTTGCATCCTACTCCGTCGCCCTGGCGCTGTGAGCCGGCGAGCCGACAAAAGCGCAAGTTTATGCAAGCGCGCCGGGGCGTCATGGGCTGAGACTGAAGCCCTATTCAGGAGCCCTCGTCATGAACATCTCGTTATACCTGCTCACCGTGCTGATCTGGGGCACCACCTGGATTGCCCTGAAGCTGCAACTGGGCGCGGTGGCGATTCCCGTTTCGATCGTCTATCGCTTCGGCCTGGCGGCGCTCGTGCTGTTTGTCATGCTGCTGCTCAGCCGCCGCCTGCAAGTCATGAATCGGCGCGGGCACCTGATTTGCCTCGCCCAGGGTGTGTGCCTGTTCTGTGTGAACTTCATGTGTTTTCTCTACGCCAGCCAATGGATTCCCAGTGGCCTGGTCGCCGTGGTGTTTTCTACCGCGACGCTGTGGAATGCCCTGAATGCCCGGGTATTCTTCAAGCAGAAAATCGCCCGCAACGTGCTGATGGGCGGCGCTCTGGGCTTGTTCGGTCTGGGCTTGCTGTTCTGGCCGGAAGTGGTCGGTCATGCCGCCAGTCCACAAACCTTGCTCGGTCTGGGGTTGGCGCTGCTGGGGACCCTGTGCTTCTCGGCCGGCAACATGCTGTCGAGCCTGCAACAGAAAGCCGGCCTCAAACCCCTGACCACCAATGCCTGGGGCATGGCCTACGGGGCGGCGATGCTGTCGGTGTACTGCCTGGTCAAAGGCATTCCCTTCGACATGGAATGGAACACTCGCTACGTCGGCTCACTGCTGTATCTGGTCATCCCGGGCTCGGTGATCGGCTTCACCGCCTACCTGACCCTGGTCGGACGCATGGGCCCGGAGCGCGCGGCGTATTGCACCGTGCTGTTCCCGGTGGTGGCGCTGAACGTTTCGGCGTTCGTTGAGGGCTACCAATGGACGGCACCGGCGCTGGCCGGGTTGGTGCTGGTGATGCTGGGTAACGTGTTGGTATTTCGCAAGGCCAGGCCGTTGATCATGCAGAGTAGCGGCAAGCTGGTTTGAGAAAGGCTGGCGAACAGAACCCTGGGATTGATGGCGTCAGTCGTCGATCTTCAAGGCAATGAAGACCAAGGCCATCATCAGGAAATCCGTCAGTCGCGCGGCGGTATTCAGGTCGTTCCACTCCGTTGACTTCCACATGACGAACCACTCGCCACCGACCACCTGAAAGCAGAAGTACCAGATGAAAATACCGACCATAAAGCCGGCCACGACAAATTTCTTTGCCTCATGAAACTCCGTACTGGAGGCATTCAGGGCCTTGTAAAGCTGATGGGCGCCGATCAGGCAGCACACCGTGAAGGTGGTTTCCAGCGTAATCATCAACCAGTAGATCCGGTGATGCAGGATCGGGAGGGTGATGGAGCGATACATCAGTGAACTGTTCCTGTCGGTAGTGTCCATGCTCAGGATGTGCTGGACGTTTTGGTAGTTGGTGGAGTAATCGGTCAGGTTGTTGAACACGACGAACATGCCAAAAAAACTTACAAACAATACGATCAACAATTTGCTGCGCCTGACCAGGCCGCCAGTGGTGATATTTTTCATGATGAGTTCCTTCTCATGTTCCAAAAGAACAGCTTAGAACGTGCAAGGAGTGACTCGGGAGTTCATGGGTTGCAGGTTGTTTCCCCAGCCTGGAGCCCCACCTCCTTTGATGCCAAAAGAGGTGGGGGCCGTACTCAGCTCTTCCACACCTGCGGATTGACCAGATCCTGCGGCCGTTCACCGAGCAATGCGCTGCGCAGGTTGGCCAGGGCGCGGTTGGCCATGGCTTCGCGGGTTTCATGGGTGGCCGAGCCGATATGCGGCAAGGTTACGGCGCTTTTCAGCTGGAACAGCGGCGACTCGGCCAGCGGTTCTTTCTCGTAGACGTCCAGCCCGGCACCGCGAATCCGGTTGGTTTGCAGGGCTTCGATCAGTGCCGGCTCGTCGACCACCGGACCCCGGGAGATATTCACCAGGATCGCGCCCGGTTTCATCAGCGCCAGTTCGCGATGGCTGATCAGGTGTCGGGTTTTTTCGCTGAGGGGCACCACCAGACAGACGAAGTCCGCCTCGGCCAACAACTGATCGAGGCTGCGCAACTGAGCGCCGAGTTCCTGTTCCAGGTCAGTCTTGCGGCTGTTGCCGCTGTAGATCACCGGCATGTTGAAACCCAGACGGCCCCGGCGGGCGATGGCCGCGCCGATGTTGCCCATGCCGACGATGCCCAGGGTCTTGCCATGCACATCGCAGCCAAACAGCGGCGCACCGACGGTGGCTTTCCATTGTCCGGCCTTGGTCCAGGCGTCCAGTTCGGCGACGCGCCGGGCGCAGCTCATCAACAGGGCGAAGGCCAGGTCGGCGGTGCTTTCGGTCAGCACATCCGGGGTGTTGGTGAGCATGATCCCGCGTTTGTTGAAGTACGCCAGATCGTAGTTGTCGTAACCGACCGAAACGCTGGAGACCACTTCCAGTTTGGCGGCATTCTCAAGCTGAGCCCGACCGAGTTTACGGCCGACCCCGATCAGACCGTGGGCATCAGGCAGAGCTTCGTTGAACTGCGCGTTGATATCCCCCAGTTTTGGGTTTGGCACTATCACGTTGAAGTCCTGCTGCAGACGTTCGACCATTTCGGGGGTGACACGGCTGAAGGCAAGTACGGTTTTTTTCATGGGGAAGGGCTCGTCGGGCGGAGGAGAATGCCAAGCAAGCTATCATTCTTGGCGGGGTTGTGGCGAGGGGGCTTGCCTGCGTAGCAGCTGCCGAGCCTGCGAGGCTGCGTTCGGCTGCGCAGCAGTCGTAAATCCTGCCACCACGGTTAACCTGTAATACCGCAGCGCCTGATTTTCCGACTGCTGCGCAGCCGAACGCAGCCTCGCAGGCTCGGCAGCTGCTACCAGACGGACGCAGCCTCGCAGGCTCGGCAGTGTCTACCCGCCGGACGCAGGCTTCGCCAGCTGCTACGGTTCGCGTAATGTCTTAACTGATCGCTATCAAATCGCCAATCGCCCGCCGCTCATGCTCCCGCTCAATTCATACGCCGTCAGCTCCGCCTGATGCGCCGCAAGAATTTCCGGCAGCGAACCGCGCAGGTATTCGACCCAGGTCTTGATCTTCGCATCCAGATACTGCCGCGACGGGTAGATGGCGTACAGGTTCAGCTCTTGCGAGCGGTAGTTGGGCATCACCCGCACCAACGTGCCGTTGCGCAGGCCTTCGATGGCCGCGTAGACCGGCAGCACACCCACGCCCATGCCGCTGATGATCGCGGTTTTCATCGCATCGGCGGAGTTCACCAGGAACGGCGAGCTGTTGATGGTGACCATTTCCTGGCCTTCGGGGCCGTCGAACGTCCATTTTTCCAGCGGAATTACCGGGCTCACCAGGCGCAGGCAGGCGTGGTTCAGCAGGTCGCTGGGCTTGAGTGGGCAGCCGTTGGCTTTGACGTAGGCCGGGGAGGCGCAAACGATGCTGTAAGTGATGCCCAGGCGCTGGGAAACGAAGCCGGAATCCGGCAGTTCGCTGGCGAGCACGAGGGAGACGTCGTACCCCTCGTCCAGCAAGTCCGGCACGCGATTGGCCATGGTCAGGTCGAAGGTCACGTCCGGGTGGGTCTTGCGATAGCGGGCAATGGCGTCGATCACAAAGTGCTGACCGATGCCGGTCATGGTATGCACCTTCAACTGCCCGGCCGGTCGCGCATGAGCGTCACTGGCCTCGGCTTCGGCTTCCTCGACATAGGCAAGGATTTGCTCACAGCGCAGCAAATAGCGTTTGCCGGCCTCGGTGAGGGCGATGCGCCGAGTGGTGCGGTTGAGCAAGCGGGTTTGCAGGTGGGCCTCAAGGGTGGAGACCGCGCGCGAGACGTTGGCGGTGGTGGTGTCCAGCTGCACGGCGGCGGCGGTGAAACTGCCGGCTTCGGCCACGCAACTGAAGGCGCGCATATTTTGCAAAGTGTCCATGGTGAACTCTCAAGGGAGATGGCAAATTGTGACACGAAGTAACTGGCTGCTGTGACCCGACCAACGGATTATCGCGATAACGGTAACAAAGATTCACAGGAATCCCGGCTTATCGCCGTCCCGGACGCCCCCTAGAATTGTTCCATCGCAGGAAAACCTCCCCACTCCAGGAAATTGCAGCAGTGCCGCGTCGCATCAACAGAGAGCTGAAGACTCTCAGTGTTTGGGCTTTATCGTTAGCAATCAGCGGCTGCATCGGAACCGGAGGAATTGCCCCGCAAGGCAAGACACTCGCCGCCCATACCCTGGCCACCGACGAGGCAATCCAGAGCGCCGCGCAGGATGCCCACTGGCCGACCGCCCAGTGGTGGCAGGCCTATGGCGACCCGCAACTGAATCGCTGGATCGACCTCGCCGTGCAAGGCAGCCCGAGTATGGCCATGGCCGCTGCCCGGGTGCGTCAGGCCCGGGCCATGGCCGGGATTGTCGAATCGGCCGAGTCGTTGCAGATCCATGGCGACTCGACACTCAAGCGCCACAACTGGCCCACCGACCCATTCTACGGCCCCGGTGATCTGGCCAATACCACCACCTGGGACAACAATGCCGCGCTGGGCTTCAGTTATGCCCTCGACCTCTGGGGCCGCGAAAGCAACGCCACCGAACGTGCCGTGGACATGGCGCACATGAGTGCCGCTGAAGCGCGCATGGCCCGGCTGGAATTGCAGAACAACGTGGTGCGCGCCTATATCCAGCTGTCGTTGCATTACGCCCAGCGCGATATCGTCGAGGCCACCTTGAAGCAGCAACAGCAGATCCTCGACCTGGCGCAAAAGCGTCTGGACGGTGGCATCGGTACCCACTTCGAAGTCAGTCAGGCACAGACTCCGCTGCCGGAAACCCATCGGCAACTGGACGCGCAGGACGAAGCAATCGCCCTGAGTCGCAACCAACTCGCGGCCCTTGTCGGCAAAGGCCCGGGGGAGGGCGCGCAGTTGCAACGGCCAACGTTGTCGCTGGGTGCTGCATTGAAGCTGCCCTCGGCCTTGCCCGCCGAACTGCTCGGTCAACGTCCCGACGTGGTCGCCAGTCGCTGGCAAGTCGCGGCTCAGGCGCGGGGTATCGATGTCGCTCACGCCGGTTTCTACCCCAACGTCGATCTGGTCGGCAGCCTCGGTTTCATGGCCACCGGCGGTGGCGCCCTGGAGTTTCTGGCCGGCAAGAAACTCAACTACAGCGTCGGCCCGGCGATCTCCCTGCCGATCTTCGATGGCGGCCGCCTGCGCTCGCAACTGGGTGAAGCCTCGGCCGGTTATGACATTGCCGTCGCCCAATACAACCAGACGCTGGTCAACGCGCTGAAAAGCATCTCCGACCAGTTGATTCGTCGCGAGTCGATGGACAAGCAGCAAGACTTCGCCGCCGAGTCGGTGGCCTCGGCACAGAAGACCTACGACATCGCCATGATCGCTTTCCAGCGCGGGCTCACCGACTACCTCAACGTGCTTAATGCCCAGAGCCTGTTGTTCCAGCAGCAGCAGATCCAGCAGCAGGTCCAGGCCGCGCGCCTGAGCGCCCACGCCGAACTGGTCACCGCACTGGGCGGTGGGCTCGGCGCCGGCAACGACGTACCGGATGACAGCAAAACCGTGCCCAGCAAGACCCCGGCGATTCTCGCCGCCTTTGACCATTGAGAAGGACGCAATGACTCCCTTGCCCGCACCCCTGCGCTGGCTGTGCTCCCTTGAGTGGCGCCGTGGTTTTTTCGACTGGGCGCGCAGCGATGGCGTGACCTGGGTTTATATCTTCAAGGTGTTGATCGCCGCATTTCTGACCCTGTGGCTGGCCATGCGTCTGGAACTGCCGCAACCGCGCACGGCGATGATCACGGTGTTTATCGTGATGCAACCGCAGAGCGGCCAGGTCTTCGCCAAGAGCTTCTACCGTTTCCTCGGCACCCTGGCCGGGTCGGTGGTCATGGTTGCGCTGATTGCCCTGTTCGCCCAGAACACCGAACTGTTCCTCGGCGCGTTGGCGATCTGGGTCGGCATCTGCTCGACTGGTGCCGCGCGTTATCGCAACTTTCGCGCCTATGGTTTCGTGCTGGCCGGTTACACCGCGGCGATGATCGGCTTGCCGGCGCTGGCCCACCCCGAAAGCGCCTTTATGGCTGCGGTATGGCGGGTGCTGGAAATCTCCCTGGGAATTCTCTGCGCTACTCTGGTCAGCGCCGCGATCCTGCCCCAAACCGCCAGTGCGGCGATGCGCAACGCGTTGTACCAGCGCTTCGGGGTATTCGCGCTGTTTGTCACCGATGGCCTGCGCGGGCGCAGTCAGCGCGATGCCTTCGAAAACAGCAACGTGCGCTTTATCGCCGAGGCGGTCGGCCTTGAAGGGCTGCGCAGTGTCACCGTGTTCGAGGACCCGCACATGCGGCGACGCAACGGTCGGCTCAGTCGCTTGAACAGCGAATTCATGGGCATCACCACGCGCTTCAACGCCTTGCACCAGTTGCTCGAGCGTTTGCGCAGCAGTGGCACCGAACAGGCGGTGGCGGCGATCAAGCCCGGTTTGCAGGACCTGGCTGAAGTGCTCGACGGCTTTTCCGGCCGGGCGCTGACCAGTGCCGATGCGGCACGCCTGGTCATGCAACTGGCGGCTTATAAAGAAGGTTTACCCGCTCGGGTGCGCAGCCTGCGGGCGAGCTTCCAGGAAAGTGAGCCGAGTGACGCCGAGCAGCTGGATTTTCACACGGCCTATGAGTTGCTCTACCGTTTCGTCGATGACCTGCACAGTTATGCACAGACCCACGCCTCGCTGGCCGAACACAGCCACCAACGCGAGCAATGGGACGAACCCTTTACCCCGCAGACCAACTGGCTGGCTGCGGCGGCCTCGGGGTTTCGTGCGGCCTTCATCCTGGTGGTGCTCGGCAGTTACTGGGTGGCCACTGCCTGGCCCAGCGGCGCGACCATGACCCTGATCGCCGCCGCTACAGTCGGTCTGTCGGCGGCCACCCCAAACCCCAAGCGCATGGCCTTTCAGATGGCCTGTGGCACCTTGATCGGTGCACTGGTGGGCTTCGTCGAGATGTTTTTCGTGTTTCCCTGGATCGATGGTTTTCCCTTGCTCTGCGTGATGCTGGCGCCGGTGATCGTGCTGGGCTCGTTCCTCTCCTCCCGTGCGCAATATGCCGGGGTCGGCCTGGGCCTGCTGATCTTTTTCAGCACCGGTTCCGTGCCGGACAACCTGACCGTCTACAACCCCTACGCCTTTATCAACGACTACATCGCCATGGTCATGGGCATGCTGGTGTGCGCAGCGGCCGGGGCGATCATTCTGCCGCCCAACAGCCGCTGGTTGTGGCGTCGAATGGAACAGGACTTGCGCGAGCAGGTGGTGTACGCCATCAGCGGCAAGCTCAAGGGGCTGGGGTCAAGTTTCGAAAGCCGCACCCGGGATTTGCTGCACCAGGCCTATGGTCTGGCCGCCGGACAACCCCAGGTGCAGCGTGACTTGTTGCGCTGGATGTTCGTGGTGCTGGAGGTCGGCCACGCGATCATCGAGTTGCGCAAGGAACAGGCGATTCTACCGGTGCACCCGGCCTACGCCGAATCCCAGCCGTGGCGCCAGGCGATCCGGGTCATGGGCCGCTCGCTGGTCAGGCTGTTTATCCAGCCCAGCCAAAGCAACCTCGAACGCGGCTTGATCGCGGTCGACCACGCCATCAGCCGGGTGCAGGCCACCGACGAACCCTTCGCGCCGCACTTCGATACCTCGGCCCTGCGTCGGGTGAAAAGTTACCTGCATTTCATCCGCACCTCATTGCTCGATCCGCAATCGCCGCTGGCGGCGTTCGCTGCGCCCACCGAGCCCCAAGGACTAAAACATGCCTCGTGAAATCGCCTTCCACGGTGTGTATATGCCGACCATGACCCTGATGTTTTTCATCGCAGCCGCGCTGGCCTGGGCCCTCGATCGGTTGTTGGCAGGTTTTGATCTATACCGCTTTTTCTGGCACCCGGCGCTGCTGCGCCTGAGCCTGTTCACCTGCATCTTCGGCGCTTTGGCGCTTACTGTTTACCGTTGAGAACGACCTGATGAAAAAGCTATTCAGCCTGCTCGCCACCTTGCTGGTGCTGGCCCTCGCCCTGTGGATCGGCCGGACCCTCTGGGTGCAATACATGAACACTCCCTGGACCCGCGACGGCCGAGTGCGCGCCGATATCATCAACGTCGCCGCCGACGTCAGCGGTGAAGTGGTCAACGTCCCCGTGCGTGACAACCAGCTGGTGAAAAAGGGCGACCTGCTGATGCAGATCGATCCCGAGCACTATCAGATTGCGGTGAAGCAGGCGCAGTCGCTGGTGGCTTCACGCAAGGCCACCTGGGAGATGCGCAAGGTCAACGCTCATCGCCGCGCCGACATGGACAGCCTGGTCATTTCCAAAGAAAACCGCGACGACGCCAGCAATATCGCCGACTCGGCCCTGGCCGATTACCAACACGCGCAAGCGCAACTGGAAGCCGCGCAGCTGAACCTTAAACGCACCCAGGTGCTGGCGGCGGTGGACGGTTATGTCACCAACCTCAATGTCCATCGTGGTGACTACGCGCGCATTGGCGAAGCGAAAATGGCCGTGGTCGACATGAACTCGTTCTGGGTCTACGGCTTTTTCGAAGAAACCAAACTGCCCCACGTGCGGGTCGGCGACAAAGCCGATATGCAGCTGATGAGCGGTGAAGTGCTCAAGGGGCACGTGGAAAGTATTTCCCGCGGCATCTACGACCGCGACAACCCGCAAAGCCGCGAATTGATCGCCGACGTCAATCCAACCTTCAACTGGGTGCGCCTGGCCCAGCGAGTGCCGGTGCGGATTCACATAGATGAAGTGCCGGAGGGTGTGCTGCTGGCGGCGGGGATTACTTGTACGGTGGTGGTGAAGCAGGAAGGGGGGCAGTAGTCGTCAGAGCAATGTAATCGTTATGGCGAGGGGGCAAGCTTTTACGCGGTCCGTAGCAGCTGCCGAAGGCTGCGTTCGGCTGCGAAGCAGACGCAAATCCTGCTTGCACGGTTTGTCTGGAATACCGCAGCGCCTGATTTCACGACCGCTTCGCGGCCGAACGCAGCCTTCGGCAGCTGCTACGGGGGGCGGTGCTGAACCTGAAACTCCTTAACTGACAGGCATTAGGGCAAGTCCCCTCGCCACAAGAGCGCGAAGTTTTTCAGGGAAAACACAACTCTCTTACAACCGCCCAGCCAATCCAAACCGCTTCATCAACCCCGACTCCAACAAGCCCTTGGGCAGCAACGCCGCCAACAACGGCAACGCCCGGCTGCCATTGCCCAGACGCAGCAAACGCGGTGGCTTTTTCTGTTGCACGGCCTTGAGCAACCCGGCCGCAAATTCACTGGCCGGTGTCGGGTTGTCCTGGGAGGCCTTGGCCCGGGCGCGGATGCCTTCGCGTAGCGGCCACCAGGGCGATTGTTCGGTGATCAATTGTTCGGCCTCATGCCCCGCGTTCCTGGCGAAGCTGGAGGCGATGGCGCCGGGCTGGACTTCCATCACCCCGATACCGAACGGCGCCAGCTCCATGCGCAAGGCATCGCTCAAGGCATGCACGGCGGCTTTCGAGGCGCAATAAGCACCGGCGAACGGCGTCACCAACACCCCGGAGACACTGCCGATATTCACCACCAGACCCCTGGCGCGACGCAATACCGGGAACAGTGCCCGGGTCACCCCGACCACCGCGAATACATTGGTTTCGAACTGGCGCTGCAGTGCCTCCACACCCCCATCGAGCAATGGCCCCATGGCGCCGTAGCCGGCATTGTTGATCAGCAGATCCAGGCCGCCGTGTTGCTGGTTGATGCGTTCGCTCAAGGCTTGCAATGCCGGCCCGTCGTTGACGTCCAGTGGCACCGCGGTGAACCCGGCGGCCGCCAGTAGCACCACATCCTCGGCCTTGCGCGCGGTGGCCCAGACTTCATAACCGGCAGCTTTGAACACATCGGCCAAAGCGCGGCCGATGCCGCTGGAACAACCGGTGATTAACGCGAGGGGCATGACGCGGTCCTTGTGCAAGAGGGGAGAAGGAGTGGCTCAGTCGGAGAAACTACCTTGCAAACGCTCGGCGCGAAACTCCAGAGATTGCGGGATATAACCGGGACGCAGCGGTGGCAGCGGCAAACAGTCTTCCCACGAGGCGCCGGCCTGCAGTTCGCCGGGGCCACGGTAGCGTGGGGCGGCGTAGAGATTATCCGCGAGGTTCACCGTGTCGCCGGGCGCATAGGCGGCGATCCGCCAGCGCAGCTCGGTCAGCGGCACGTCGTTGCCATTGTTCATTTTCAGCAGCAGCGGACGATCTGCCGGGCAGTGCTCGGGCGCATAGCTGATGCGCAACTCCAGCCGTGCCAGCTGCTTGACCTCGCGATTGTCCAGCCAGATCACCCACACCGCCACCAGGCCCAGACCGATCGCCGCCGCCAGCGACACCGGCAAGGCTTTGGCCGGATAACGCAGCAACAGGACCAGCCAGGTAATGACCAGCAGGACGCCGATGAACATGAGGTTAATCTCGGGATAGAAAAAGTCATCCTACATAAGCCAGGGTGTGATTGGCGATGGGAAAGGCAAGATCAAAAGATCGCAGCCTGCGGCAGCTCCTACACAGGTCCATTCCATCCATCACATCACGGGTGTACGCCTCCCCCCGTAGGAGCTGCCGCAGGCTGCGATCTTTTGATCTTGATCTTGATCTTGCTTGTCGCAACCCCACAAAAAAAGCCCCCGCCCCACCGACTGCGGATAGGGTACGCAGTCGGCTGGACGAGGGCTTTTTGTTTTGTGGTACTACCGATCAATCACTGCGCGATGGTTTTCACCGAAACGCCGCGTTCGACCGGGGTGCGACCGTAGATATCTTCAAACCGCTCGATATCGTCTTCGCCCAGGTAGCTGCCCGATTGCACTTCGATGATTTCCAGCGAGATCTTGCCCGGGTTGCGCAAGCGGTGTACCGAGGCGATCGGGATGTAGGTCGACTGGTTTTCAGTCAGCAGGAACACGTTCTCGTCGCAGGTCACTTCGGCGGTGCCGCTGACCACGATCCAGTGTTCGGCGCGGTGGTGGTGCATCTGCAAGGACAGGCACGCGCCCGGCTTGACCGAGATGCGCTTGACCTGGAAACGGCCGCCCATGTCCACCGAGTCGTAGGAGCCCCACGGACGATAGACTTCGCAGTGGGTCTGGGTTTCGCTGCGACCTTGCTCGTTGAGGGTGTTGACCATCTGTTTCACGCCCTGGACCTTGTCCTTGTGGGCGATCATCATGGCGTCCTTGGTTTCGACGACCACAATGTTTTCCAGGCCGATCACCGACACCAGTTTGCCGTTGCCATGGATCATGCAGTTTTTGCTGTCCTGGATGACCACGTCGCCCTTGGTGACGTTGCCATTGGCGTCTTTTTCGTTGACTTCCCACAGCGACGACCAGCAACCGACATCGCTCCAGCCGGCAGTCAGGGGTACGACGCAGGCGCGCTGGGTTTTTTCCATCACGGCGTAGTCGATGGAGTTGTCCGGGCAGCAGGCGAAGGTGGCGGAGTCGATGTCGACGGTGTCGGCATCCTGCTCGCTGCGCTCAAGCGTCAGCAGGCAGGTGTCGTAGATGTCCGGATCGTGCTTTTTCAGCTCTTCCAGGAAGCGGCTGGCGCGGAACAGGAACATGCCGCTGTTCCAGAAGTAGCCGCCAGCGTTAACGAATTCGGTGGCGCGTTTTACGTCTGGTTTTTCGACAAAGTGCGACACGCGGCTGACGCCTTCGGGCAGCAATGAATCATTGGTCGACTTGATGTAGCCGTAGCCGGTTTCCGGTTTGGTCGCCGGCACACCGAACAGCACCATCTCGCCGTTTTCCGCAGCCACGGTGGCCAGGGCCAGGGCGCGTTGCAGGGCTTTCTGGTCTTCGATGACGTGGTCAGCCGGCAGTACCAGCATCAATTCGTCGCGGCCTTCGTTGACCAGCATCATCGCGGTCAGGGCCACGGCCGGCGCAGTGTTGCGGCCGAACGGTTCCATCAGGATGCGCTGGGTGTCGAGCTTGCGGTTGTGCAGTTGCTCGTTGACGATGAAGCGGTGTTCCTTGTTGCAGACCACAATCGGTGTGTCCATACCGTCGAACACCAGGCGCTCGAGGGTCTGCTGGAACAGCGTTTGTTCGCCGGTCAGGGCGAGAAACTGCTTGGGGAATTGTTTACGCGAAAGCGGCCAAAGACGTGAGCCGCTACCACCTGACAAGATCACCGGAATCATGTTGTTACTCCTTGAAAATCGTATGGGTCAGAGCTACTGCGTTCTGTCGTTTCACTCTTGTACTTGTTCCGTATCGAATGGTTGCGCAGGCTGCGGTCTTTTGGCGTTTTCAATAACGCCGAAGATCAAAAGATCGCAGCCTGCGGCAGCTCCTACAGGGACCGTGTATCAACCATTCGGTTGAGCGGTCCCGAGGGGGCGGCGTTAACCCTCCGGAAAATTGATTAGCGCGTCGAAACCGGGCGTTTTACCCAGACTGGCGACAGGCTGGTGCCGCTGCCAGTGACGTAGAGCACGGCGGCTTCACCACGTTCCAGGGCAACTGGTTTGACTTCGCCGACTTTCTTCTCGCCTTCATACAGGGCGAAGCTGACTTTCACCGGGTTGATTTCACGCTCGCCACGGCCTTTGGCGGCCACGGTCGGGATTACTTCGGTTTTGCCGTCGGCGGTTTTCAGGGTCAGCGGTTTGTCGCTGAGGTTCTGCACGCGCACCAGGGATTTCTGCTTGTTTTTGAACGGTGGTTCTTCGATCAATTGTGGCTTGCCGCCGGCGTTGTTGACCAGGGTGTAATAGTGGTCGCCGGCCAGTTTCACGGGCAGGGTCTGGCTGCCGACCTTGGCGCTGTAGTCGCCGCCAGGCATGAAGCTGAAGTCACTGCTGCCCAGCGGAGCGACTTCGCTGAGGTTGGTAGTACCAACCGTGGCGCTGACTTCCTGATTGCTGGCGTTGTAGATACGCACGAAGCTGGAGCCTTTCGGTGCGGTCGGGCCGTAGAGCGCGGCGTCACCGGCGAAGGCTTGCATCGACAACAGGCTGACGCCGGCAACGAGGGCGAAGGTCTTGGCGAGACGACGAGGAGTAGTCGTGAAAGTCATGTGTAGTACCTCTCTTTCAGTTTTGCGCCCGATCGGGCGTCTCGGATTTGGTGTTTGTAGCAAGGTTTTGTTGGCGCGTACCGGCTTCTTTGAGTGCTGCGACCCACTGTGGGTCGGCATCGCCGATTTCGTTGTTCACGGGCAGATAGCGTTCCGGGAATTCCCAGATCAGCACCTGTGGCGGACTGTCTTTGAAGGCAGCGCTTTTCAGGTAGCTGAGCATGGGCAGAATCGGGCCGTGGCCGTCTTCCGAGTAATTCACCACGTCACTTTTCAGGGCCTCTTTCAAGGCTCCGACGAAATTCCAGTTAGGGTTGGCGCTGTAGCTGGTGCCGATCAATGCCACCGGGACTTCGCTTTCGGCGAACAGGGCGTCATCAGCAACCGGCTGGTCTTCAGCGACTCGAGTGGTGCGTTTTTCCAGCGGCTCTTGTGGCGGCATAAGATTGCTGAACAGCGGATCCAGCGGCAGGAACAGAGTCAGGTCGCCTTTGTGCTGTTCGGTTTTCTCGGCTTCGGTCACGAAGCGTTGCGGCTCGCCATTGAGTGGGGTTTTCTCGGCAATCGCTGCCGCCAATTGCTTGGCTGCGATCTCGGCGCCGGTCGGAGTCCAGTGAGTGTCGGTGCGCAGGAACACTTGCTCACCGCTTTGCTTGGCCTGTTGCATCGGGCCGAGCAGGTCGGGAGCGAGGATCTTGTTCGCCGCGACATGGGCGTGGAAGTCCTGGTACAGATCGGCGTGGATGCTGGCAGGGCGCACATCGCTCAGGTGTTCCGGGTACAGGCGCACCTTGGCCGGAACAATCGCCATCACCAGTTTCACGCCGCGCTCTTTGAGCACCTGACGCACGCCTTCGACCAGCGCGTAGTTGCCTTGCAGGTTCTGGTCTTCGTTGACGATCGGGTTGAATTCCTCATCGCTGTACAACCATTGATCGCGACCGAGCACTACGCCCGGACGACCTTCATTGAACAACTTGAAATCCAGCGCCGCCCAGAGGTTGGTACCCAGGCGTTTGATCGGGAACTCTTCGTCGTAGTGAGTCTCCACGGCCTTGGTCCAGCGACCGTTGAGCACCGTGGTCTCGGCAGTGGTGCTGAAGCCGAAGAAACTGCGCGTCGACCAGACGCCCAAGGCGAGCAGCACGGCCATAAACAGGACGACATAGAGGATGCGTAATGAGCGGGTCATGGTCGGCTCCCTCAGAACTGGAAGTAAAGGAACGGCGAGAAGCTTTGCGCCGAGAGTTTGAGAATCGATGCGACGAACAGCAGCAGTACCAGGGCGCGCATTGCGTAGCGCGGCCAATCGGCAGCCCAATAGGCAGGTTGCACCATTGCATCGGTGCCGACGGTGTAGCCCGGCTGGTGAATGCTGTCTGCGGCATCACCCGGTACGGCTTTGATCAGGCCAGGTTGCGCGGTGGCCGGGCCATTGGCTTCGGTATCCACGGCAGGCTTGGCTTTTGGCCGGTTGCTGTAGAAGTCCCGCAGGCCAAAGAACGCCAGGGTTGCGTAAGCCAACACCAGGGTCGCGATTTGCAGACCGGTGAGGCTCGCGGCGTTGAGTTCCGACAGCGACCATTCGTTGAAGCTGAACATGGCGCCGTACATACGACCGGCGACGTGCAGGTTTTCCGAACGGAAGATTACCCAGCCCATGACCACCAGCAGGAAGGTCAGCGCCCAGCGGATCGGGTTGAAGCTGTACGGCGAGGTGTTCAGACCCAGGGCCTTTTCAATCGCCAGCCACATGCCGTGCCAGGCACCCCAGATGATGTAGGTGATGTTCGCACCGTGCCACAGACCGCCGAGCAACATGGTCAGGAACAGGTTGCGGTAGGTGGTCAGCGTGCCTTTACGGTTGCCGCCCAGGGTGATGTACAGGTAGTCACGCAGCCAGGTGGACAGGCTGATGTGCCAGCGCCGCCAGAACTCGGTGATCGACTGGCTGATGTACGGCTGTTTGAAGTTTTCCATGAAGCGGAAACCCATCATCAAGCCCAGGCCGATGGCCATGTCGCTGTAGCCGGAGAAGTCAAAGTACAGCTGTGCGGTGTAGGCCAGCGCGCCGAGCCAGGCATCCCCGGTAGTCGGGTTCTGCAAGGCGAAGCAATGGTCGGCCACGACCGCCAGGGTGTCGGCGATGAAGACCTTCTTGATGAAGCCCTGCATGAACCGCGTGGCACCTTCGGAGAACTTGTCGAGGGTGTGGGTGCGATTGTTGAACTGATCGGCCAGGTCGCGGAAACGCAACACCGGGCCGGCAATCAAGTGCGGGAAGATCGCCACGAACGCCGCAAAGTCGATCAGGTTGCGGGTGGCCGGGGTGTCGCCGCGGTAGACGTCGATGATGTAGCTGATGGACTCGAAGATGTAGAACGAGATCCCGATCGGCAGCAGCACGTGAGTCAGGATGAACGGCGAAAGACCGACCGACGTCATCATCGCGTTGATGCTGTCCACGCCGAAGTTGGCGTACTTGAAGTAGCCGAGGATGCACAAATCCACCACCACGCCGAGCAACAGCCAGCGTTGCGCAGGTTTGGTGCGAACTCCGGCAGCTCCGACTTTCAGGCCGATCCAGTAGTTCCACAGGGTGACGGCCATGAACAGCGCCAGGAAGTCTATTCGCCACCAGGCGTAGAACATGTAGCTGGCAATCAGCAGCAGCAGATTGCGATAGCGTTGCCCGCTCAAATAGTACAAGCCGAGAAAGATCGGCAAGAACAGAAACAGGAACACATTGGATGAAAAAACCATCCCGACTCTCCGTGTTTATCCAACAGTTAAGGGCCGAAGCCCCCCCAAACCCCCCCACGAAAATCGGGGAGGTTGTATTGCATTTGAAACTGACCTGGCTCTAATGCCAGGCGCTTACCTGTGGCGAGGGGGCTTGCCCCCGTCGGCCGGTCCGCGCTCGGGCGAAGCAGTCGTAGAACCTGCTTGCGCGTTCTGACTGAAGCACCGCGTTGGCAGGTTTTGGGGGCGCTGCGCACCCCAGCGGGGCAAGCCCCCTCGCCACAGGGGAAAGCGTTCAGCCTTACGAACCCTTGTTGCCTTTCTCATGACTCGGGTCATAGACCTTGGTCAGGTCACCACCGAGGCGGAAGGTCTTGAACGGTTGCATCTCGCGTTTGCGTTCAAGCACATCGGCCGGGCAGGTGTAGAGGCTGCAGAAGGGTTCGAGCCAGGCGAATTTCGAGTCGACCTTGAGGTCGGTCATGTCCTGTTCTTCACCGTTCTTTTCTTCGAACTCGTCAGGATCCTCGACGCCGGCCAGCACTCGGTCACCCAGGCGTTTCAGCGCACCGTTGTTTTCCGGACGCACATCCAGACCGTTGGCCTGAGCAAAGCTGGCGATCATCGCCAGCGGCGGCAGGGCATAGTTGTGATAGGCGAGGGCGCGCTTCTGACGCTTGAGCTCGTTAGGCAGGAAACCGTCGGCGTCGACCTGGTTCGCGGCGACTTTGTATTCCTTCACTGCCCAGTCGAACAGATCGCGGCGATCGGTCGCGACCGCAGTGGCCATGACTGACCAGGCTGCCCAGTACGAATGGTTGTTGGTTTTTTCCAACGGCAGGTTGTCCCAGTCACTGACTACCTGATCGGCCATTTTGCTGAACCATGCTTCGATCTGTTGCGACTCTTGCGGGTGGTTCGCCAACGGATGGCTGTCAGAAAACTTCAAGCGAACATAGGACGAGGCCATGCTGCCCAGCGCCCATTTGCGCATCGACATGCCGGTATGGTTGAAGTCCTTGGACATCAGCGCATCGGCCTTGGCCCAACCCGTCAACCAGCCCAAGGTGCACTCGAGTTGTTCCGGACGGCCATCGCGCATGAACTGCATCACCTGTTTGCTGATGCCACGCTCCAGTTTGGTGATGTCGGCGGTGGCGCCACGGAAGGCTTTTTCCGATTCTGTATTGAGCGTCGAGCGGGCCTTGTCGGAGCCTTCGTATTTACTGCGAAATTGCAGTTTCTGGGTGTAGGGCGTCGGCATGCTTTCGCAGCTTTGGGCCTTGTCACCGGTCTTGAATTTTTCCACCGGCGCGTAGTAGCCCTGAGGCGGGCGCAGTGGTGCGGCGGCCTGTGCGGTGCCGGCGAAAATCGCCAGCCCCAGCAGAGTCGGCGCCAGCAGCTTTTTCATCGTCAGTGTTCGAGTTCCAGTGTGCATTGGTAACCTCATTGCCCTGCCTGAGCGGTACGTTGCTCAGCGCTTGGGAACACGTTGCGTTTGCATACTTTCGCTTCGACCTTCTGCGCAGTGGCACCCGCTTCCGGACCCTGGACCTCTACGGCCAGCAGGGTCTGCGAGGCCCAATCTTCGTCAGTGCGCAGTTCAAAGGCGAAACGCCCGTCGGTGTCGGATGTTTCCGGTTTTTCGATCTTGATGTCCTCGTGGCGCCCGTTCATGTACCAGAGGGTGGCTTGCATGGTTTTCACCGACGGGTCGGCGAAGCGGATGTCGACCTGATGATTGCTGTTACGCAGGTCCAGGTTCTTGCTGTTGACCATCAGCTCGTTCTTGCCGGGCTTGAGGGTGGTGCTGCCGCTCATCTGCGCTTCTTTGCCTTCGCAGCCGTTGTCGAGCAGCGCCATCATCTGTCGATATGTGGTTTCCTGGTCCAGGCGATAAAGTGGCGAGAATTCCCAGATGAGAATCTTCGGTGGTTTTTTCTGGAACTCTTCGCTGCCCAGGTACTGCAGCATCGAACCTTCCAGGCCACCGCCGGGGAATGCCACGTTGAGAATGTCGGCGCCGATGGCTTCTTCCAGGAAACCGGCGAAGTTGTAGTTCTTGCCACTGTGGCTGGTACCGACCAGGGTGATTTCCGGATTTCCGGATTCGCCGAACAGATCGCCATCGGCCGCTTCGCCTTTTGGCTCGGTGGTGAATTGATCCATGTACTGGATCGCGTAGCTAGTGCCACAGAGTTGACCAGCCATATTGTGTAACGTTCCAGTCTTGCCCATGCGACCTGACTTATGGGACTCGAATTCGCGCTTGGGAATGTCCGCGAAGGCCGGAATTTGCTTGACCTTTTCACCGACGATTTTCGCTGTACGCTGGGCGCCGTAAGGGGTCCAGTGCTGATCGCCACGGAAGTAGAAATCGTGGGCGGTCGTTTCGTCGGGCAATTGCTCATTGGTCAGCGGCGACAGGTCCGGCACCACATAACCCATCGCGGCGAAACGCCCGAGCATGGTTTTGTAGTTGCGCAGCGCCTTGTCGAAATCGAACCTGGCTTTGTCTTCCGGGTTCAGCTTGTTGCGGTTCACCAGGCCACGGGTCGGCTGGTAAACCACTACCAGTTCCACGCCTTTGCTCTTGAACGCATCGTGCAGTTGCTTCATGCGCTTGTAGCCGGCGGGCGTGGTGTCGAACTCGGTACGCAGGTCTTCCTGGGTCCGGAACAACCAGTCGCCCTGTGCCTGCACCAGCGTGGTGAAGTTCTGCTGATAGCGAGTGGTGTAGTTCTTCGCGTCGTGCGCTTCCGGGCACAGGTTGCAGCACGGCTCGGCGGTGAAATTCGGCGCCTGGGCCTCATCGGCACGTGCGCCTGCGCTGGCGGCGAGAATCGCCGCGGTCAGGCCCGAAAGGCTGAGTAGTTTGATCAAGTGTGGGTGCATAAGATTATCCTCAGTCCCGCATATCGGTCTGGCGTTCGACAGGGTCGATCAGCACAGCTTTCTGCTGGCGTACCAGCAGGTCGAGAATTTCATTCTGGCGCTCGCCGAGAATCCCCGAGAAGCTGATCCCGCTGGATTTGGTCGGAGCAAGCATCGATACCCGGTACAACTCGACGCTCAGCGGCGAGTCGATGGACAGCGGGCCACTGCCGTTGGCGGCGAGTTCACCGCCCACCAGAATCAGCGAGACCTGGGCGTCGAACGGATCGAGATCGATGTCGCGGTCGGTATCGGTCAAGTCTTTGATGTGCCCGAACACCCCGGTCAGGCCGTTGCTCATGGAGATGTTTTCGTACAGGCGAATGTTCACGCTGTTACGCACACGAATGCCGTGGCGCTTGTTGCTGATCACCTTGTTGCCCCACAGGAGGTTGTTGCCACTCTCGTAGAGCGTGATGCCGTCGGTCTCGTTGCGGTAGATCTCATTGTCGGCGATCAGGTTGTTGACGCTGTTACGGTCGATCACCAGGCCTGACAACTTGTTCTCGTAGCTGCGGTTGTTGAAGATGAAGCTGTCGTTGACCTCACGGGAAATAATGATCCCGTGCTTCTTCTTGGTCCCGTACACCGTGTTATCGGCGATGATCAGGCCGTGGGAACGGTCATGGGGGTCAATGCCGTAGACGATGTTGTCGCGATAGGTATTGCCCTTGACCACGAAACCCGTGGTTTCGTAGCAGTAGAAGCCGTACCACATGTCCGAGAACTCCGAACCGACGATCCAGCCGGTGGGTTCAGCGCGCTTGAGCACCTTGGCCATGTTCGGCGTGTACTGGGAAATACTCACACCGTAGGACTTACTGTTGGCATAGCCGAAGCTGGCCATTTTGCTGTTGACGATGTAGGTCTCGGTGCCGCCCCAGGACAGCAGGAACGGACGAAATTCCTTCGGCGAGCGGAAGGTCGCCGGAGCGTTTTCCTTTTCGCGCCAGCCGGTGATTTTGGTATCACGCACGAACAGCTGGCCATCGTTGACCAGGAACGAACCGGCTTCCTGGGACAGGCGCAACTCTTGCGTCTGTTTGTCGATTTCGAGGATGCCTTTGTTGCCCACCACTATCGGCAGTTTCGCCAGGAACACACCCGGCGAGGTCTCGCTGAAGTACTGCTTGGGCAGCTTCTTGCTCAGGTCCTTGAGGTTGATGTAACCGTCGTCGATAAAGATCGCCTGAGGGATACCGTGCTGACGCACCACCCACTCGGCCATCTTGTTGTCGCCGCCGATAAAGTCCTTCAGCGCATTCTCTTGCATCATCCGTCGAACGCTGACCTTGCCCGCTTTGCTGCGCACAATCTTCGCCGCCACGGCCTCGGCGGTGTAGCCGGAGAGGTCGGGCAGTTTCGGTTTGGCCAGGTCCAGCGGCGCGGTCGGCGCGCTGGTGACGGTGTAGGTATTCGCTTGTTGCAGGCCCTTGGCCACGGTCGCCGGCTTGCTCGCCGGTTCGACACTGGCAAAGGCTGCCGCACTGGCCAGCAGCAGTGCGCCGGCCAACAGGCTGATCGAGCCCTTGATGGCTTGACTATTCATCTCACGCACTCCTTTGGCACTTCGCATCAGAACTTCCAGACGACATCGACAAAGGCACGGTGCATGTACGAGTCGACGTCTTTGCCATAGGCATCGCCGGGCTTGAACACGCCGCCGCGCAAACGCACCAGCGCCGCAGGTTCATCGATCGACTGGCTCAGGCCAGCCGGCAGCAGGCCTTGCTTGAAGTACTTGGTGAGCACCAGGTCCACTTCCTGACCGAGGTCTTTCTTGCCGTTTTTCGGCAGCGCCATGGTGGTCATCTCGCCGAGGGCAAGGTCCTCATTATTCTGGATATTCTCGACAGCGTTGATGCCGTTGCTGCCGACTTCCTTGTTGCCATCGACGCGCCAGAACTTGTGGTAGACCAGGCTGGCGTCGTATTCGTCGTTGTGCATCCAGGAGCCGAACAGGGTGGCGGATTGCATGTTGCTCATTTCGCCACGGAAGGCCTCACCGAAACGATGCACTCGCGAGCGGGTGCCGGTGTAGTTCGAACGGTTGCTTTCCAGACCGTTCTGTTCGTATTCGGCACTGGCGCGGGCGTAGGCCCCACCGACTTGCCAGTTCGGATCGAGGCGCAGACGCAGACCCATATCAGTGGCCCAGCCGTTGACGCTGCCACTGTTTTTGGCTTGTGCCGGGGCGGTGTTATCGGGATCCAGCGGGTTGACGGTGTCGCGGTCGCCGGACATACCGGTGACGCTGCCCCAGTAGTTGAGGGTGTTGGTGTTGCGATAGTTGTAGGCGTCGCTGTTGGCTTCCAGACCAAGCCAGGTCAGGTCGCCGTTCTTTGTCTTGTCCAGCGAGTCGGCGGCTACGCCAGGAGTCGGGTAGTCCAGCTTGCCGTCATCATGGGTGTGGTGGCCGCGCACGCCGACCCAATTGCCGGGTGTCCATTGAGTCGAGATATCGCCGAAGACGTGCAGGCGATCCTTGTCTTGGGGCGACAGCTCGGTCAGGTCGGTGCGGTATTCGCTGAAGCGCTCGGCGACACCGACGTTGGCTTTCAACAAGGTGGTGTCGAAGGTCCAGGCCAGGGCTTCGATGTTGGTGTCACGCCATTGGCCGTCATCGTTGTGCAGGCGTTGGCGACCGAGCTTCAGGATCTCGCCGGGGTAAGGCGTCAGGCCGCTGTAGCCGACCCAGAATTCGCGCATCGCCAGGTAGTTCTTTTTGCTCTTGCGATCACCGTTGTCGGTGGCCTGGGGGCCGTCGCTGTCGGACTGTTGCAGGGTGTCGGTCTCGATGATGTCAGTCGAGGTCACGGCCTGGCCCATGGCATAGGCGCTCCAGCTACCGCTTTCGCCGTAGATCCAGGGACGCAGGTCGAGGCCGACGCCGTTGACGTCGCCGCCCTTTTGGGTGCCGAGGTCGCGGTCATCTTCCGATTGGCCGGTGGCTTTCACGTCAAGACCGTAGTTCTTCTCGTCGGTCAGGGCGGCCAGAGTCGGGCAGGACCACAGCAGGGCGAAGCCCAGGCCAATGCCAGCTTGCACAAATGGATTCAACTTCATAGGGATTCCTCGCCGTCTTCTTCTTGCAGGGCGTGCAGGTCCAACGTGTCCTTGCTCAAACCGCTACGCATGGCCTGCTCTTGTTGCAACAGGCGTTGAGCCTCGGCACGTTGGGCAGGCGGCAGCTGGGCTTCGAGTGTTTGTGCAAGCTCGGTGGCTTGCGGGGTGTTCGTGGCCTTGGCCAGTTGGCTGAAGACATAGGCATTGACCGGGTTAGGTCGAGTGCCCTTGCCTTGGGAGAACAACTGGGCGATGGCAAAGTCGGCGCTGTTCTGGCCATTGCGGGCGGCAGTCAGCAAGTGCGACAGGGCTTTGTCCGGGTAGACCTTGCCGAGGTAGCCACGGCGATAGATCTGGCCCAGGTAGTAATCGGCGGCGACTTCACGGCCGACAGCTTTCTGGAAATGCGCCTGAGCCTGTTTGGCGTCGGCCGGGACCCACTTACCTTCGTAATAGAGTTTGCCCAGCAGCAGTTCGGCGCGCGGCTGGTCGGCGGCGCGGCCGCTGTCCAGATACTGCATCATCTTGTCGACGTCGCCCAGTTCGGGGAAGTCGTAGAGCAGTTGCGCCAGGCTGACCCAGGAAGCGGGGTAGACCGGGGCGATTTGTTCGAGCAGGGTCTGCGCGGTTTTTTCGTCGGTGGCGCCGAGAGTGGCATCACCGAGGACCCGAGCGACGCTGTCCATCCGCTGTGCCGAAACCGTGCCAGCGCTGTAACCGGCTTGCAGCTGTTTGAGCAGTTCGGCCTGTTGCTCGGGCTGGGCGCGTTTCTGGTAGACGGTGGCCAGCTCGACGTAGCAGATGTCGGTGGTGTGCAACGCCGCCTTGCAGATGGTTTCGACCTCGCCCAGGTTCTGGTCGTAGGTGCCCTGGGTGCGATAGAGCAGCACCTGGGCCAGACCCGCTTCAGGGTAACCGGCAGTGCGCCACTGGCTGATCTGTTGCTGGGCGTTGACGTTCGGGAAGCTGTGCGGGTATTGCAGGTACAGCATCGCCAGCGGAATCAGGGTATTGCCTTCACCATTGGCGAAGGCTTTTTTCAGCAGGCCTTCGGCTTCGTGGCGTTCGGCCTCGCTGGCACCGGGCTTGGCCATCAGCAGACGCCCGAGACGGGCCTGAGCCCGTGGCGAGCTGTCGACGGCGGAGCGGTAAGTCGCTTCGGCCTGTTTCATCTGCGCCGGGTCGCGGCTGTCCACCTGGATATCAGCCAGGCCGACCTGTGCATCGCTGTAGCCCAGCTCTGCCAGCTGCTGGTAGTTTTGCGACGCCAGCGCAGTGTCGCCGCGCTTCATGGCTTCATTGGCCAGACGCTGGTCGGGCAAGCCGGCGCAACCGGCCAGGCTGACTGCCAATGCTAGCGCACACAGGTAGGTGCGGCCGCTACGCGACCGATCGCGAGCAAGCTCGCTCCCACAGGTCATTGCGTCGCTCTTGCAGGAGCGAGCTTGCTCGCGATCGAGTGCGCAGCACTCGTCAATGGGTAGGCTAGTCATAGGCATGTCCTCCGCTTAAAGACTGGCGGCCGTGGCTTTATCGATCAGCCAGTTCAGGGATGGTCCGCGATCGCTGGTCACTTCAACCGGGCTACCGGCCAAGGTGCTGTCCAGTGGTGCATCGGGCTTGATTTTCACGCGGATGTCGGACGACAGGTCGTTGCTGTTCAGGCTGGAGCTGCTGACGATCGTGCCGCGGCGTACCTGGTCTTCACCGGCCACCTGGAAGTTCACCGCGGTACCTGGACGTACGTCGCCGAACTGGCGATAGGAGAAGCGTGCTTCAACGTTGGCCTCGGTGTTACGCGGCACCAGTTCGAAGATCACGTCGCCTTTGCTGGCATACTGGCCGTCGGAAACGGTCTGCCGCGCCACGGTGCAATCACAGGGCGAGGTCAGGGTGCCGGTCATTTGCTTGCCGAACAGTTCTTCAACCTTGGACGGTTGCAACTGGTCTTCGGTCAGGTGGCCCTTGAGCACGTCGAGCATGCTGGTGCTGAAGGTCGCCAGCGGAGCGCCTTTGGCGGCGACGCCGTCAGCCTGGATCAGGCTTTGCACGGTGCCGTCACGGGGCATGGTGACGTTCATCGCCGGCACGCTGACCACCCCGGCCTGGGCGTGGCTGACGAAGTACATGCCGTAGACCGACTTGAAGATGAAGCCGAAGGCGGTCAGGCCGACGAGGAAAATCGCCAGGCTGAAGGTCACCGCACGCATGCGGCCCAGGGCGGACATGCCGTGGCCGCCGTCCTTGACCTTGCGCGCCTTGGTGAAGTTGTCGCGCTGCAGGGTGGCGAGCACTTCGCCCATGGTGACGATGTCACCGCTCAGGTGCGAGGTGATCAAGTGGCGCAGGGTCGAGATGTCTTGTTGGTCCAGTCTCTGGAACTGGCAACCGGTGCGGCCGGACTGACGATCGTAAGAGCGGACCTGCAGCTCGACGTCCATGGCCAGGCCCAGGTTGTCGATGACGAATTGCAGGCGAGCCTTGTGGACCGCGCCGATCTTCAGGTCCTTTTGTGGCCCGGCGTTAAAGCTCAGGCCGCCGGCGGACAGGTCTTCGACCCGCGCGATCATGGCAGCACCGGCGCTGTCGACGAAGCGCAGCTTGGCCGGGATTTTGACCCGGGCGTGCTGGCGCTGAGCTTCGGATTCATGCACCACGTTGGAGTTTGAGGCGGTATTCATTGGGCTGTTCATCGATGTAATTCCTAGTTAATTCAGGCGAGGCAGGGTCAGACCATCATCATCAACACGGCAACGAATATGCTGCCGGCGGAGAAGGTCATGGTCCGAGACGACCAAGTGTTGAACCAACGTTGAAAGCTGGCGAGATCACGGGTCAGTTTGGTGTCCTGGCGAGTCCAGGACTGTTGATCGAGGCGGAAGAACACGTAGATTTTCACCAGCGCGCCGACGATCTGGTTGTAATAGAGAATGATTGGATAGGCCGGTCCGATCTTGTGCCCCGAGCAGGACAGCAGCAGGGTCAGAATCAACCGGGTGATGCCGATCCACAGCAGGTACACCAGGATGAAGGCCATGCCGTATTTGAAGCTGGCGATGATCGCGACCGTCAGCCCGAGCAGGGAAGTCCACATCGACACCCGCTGGTCGAACAGCACGACCGAGGTGAACAAACCAAGACGCTTCATGCCCAGGCCCAGTGCCCGGGAGTTCTGCCGCAGGTTGTTGCCGTACCAGCGGAACATCAGCTTGCGACTGGCCTTGATGAAACTTTTTTCCGGCGGGTGCTCAACGGTATTGATCGCTGCGTCCGGCACGTAAAAGGTGTCGTAACCCAGGCGCATCAAGCTGAACCAGCTGGACTTGTCATCGCCGGTGAGGAACTTGAAGCGGCCCAGGCGCCAGTGTTGCAGCGAGTCGCTTTCGACGTCGGCGATGAAGTCCGGGTCGGTGACCACGGTGGCGCGAAACACCGACATGCGTCCGGTCATGGTCAGCACGCGCTTGGACAACGCCATCGAGCACATGTTGATGTGACGCTGGGCGAAGCGCAGTTTGTGCCACTCGGCCATGATGTAGCCGCCGCGCACTTCGCAGAACTCGTTGGTGGTCAGGCCGCCGACGTTGCCGAACAGCTGGAACCAGGGCACGGTTTTACGCACCACGCCCGGGGCCAGCACGGTGTCGCCATCGATCACTGCAACCACTGCACGGTCATCCGGCAGGTGGCGGGAGATGGCGCGGAAGCCGAAGGCCAGGCCGTCACGTTTGCCGGTCCCGGCGATGCGCACGAAGTCGAGCTTGACGTGGGGCGGCGGGTTCATTTTGGTCCAGAGGCTCTTGACCAGCAGCTCATCGGACATTTCCACCAGCGAACAGACCACGGTGGTCGGGAAGCCACATTCGATGGCTTCGCGGATCACCGAGCTGTAGACCTGAGCGGTGGTCAGCGCATCGATACGAAAGCTGGTGACCATCAGGAACACGTGGGACGGGTCTGACGCCTTGCCGAGCTTGCGCACTTTACGCCGCAGGTGCGGGTAGACCACGTACAGAAACAGCATGCCGCGCAGAAAGTGCGTGGCCCCCATGGAGTAGCGCCAGATGCCCACGACGCCAATCAGGAAGATGAAGTCCTTCGACTCGGAGTCGAATGTGGACGTAGGCAACGCAGCAGCGATGCCCAACAATAAACTTAGGTAAAACAGCCAACCGGCGGCCTGGAGTAGGCCGTGCTTTAGCCTGTGCATAATCTGCATCCGTCTCGATCTCGGGCGAGCCAGTGGGGTGGCCCGATGGGGTTAAGGCAGGCTTGTGAAAACTGGCGCCACCCGGTTTGGATAACGCCAGAATCCCCGTAGGAGCTGGCGAAGCCTGCGATCTTTTGATCTTTCGCTTGGGATTCAAGTGGATCTGGAAAGATCGCAGCCTCGTTTCACTCGACAGCTCCTACACAGCTCCTACACAGCTCCTACACAGCTCCTACAGACGTGTTTACCAGCAGATGCCTTCGGTGCGATCGCTCACGCTGGTGGCCTGGGACATGAAGCCGACCAGGTCGACCACTTGCTTGCCGGCAGGTGCGTTCTCAGCCAGGGCGCGGAACTTCTCGTCACGGTTGCCGAGGATGATCACGTCGGAATTGCCGATCACTGCATCGAAGTCCGAGTTGAGCAAGGACGAGACGTGAGGGATCTTCGACTCGATGTATTCCTTGTTCGCACCGTGGACGCGGGCGTATTCGACGTTGCTGTCGTAGATGCTCAGGTCGTAGCCTTTGCCGATCAGCATTTCCGCCAGCTCTACCAGCGGGCTTTCGCGCAGGTCATCGGTGCCGGCCTTGAAGCTCAAGCCCAGCAGGGCGACTTTGCGTTTGTCGTGGCTGGAGACGATGTCGAAGGCGTTCTGCACCTGGGACACGTTGCTGCGCATCAGCGAGTTGAGCAGCGGCGCTTCGACGTCCAGGGTACTGGCGCGGTAGGTCAGGGCGCGGACGTCCTTTGGCAGGCAAGAGCCGCCGAAGGCAAAGCCCGGACGCATGTAGTACTGGGACAGGTTGAGCGTCTTGTCCTGGCAGACCACTTCCATCACTTCGCGACCGTCGACGCCGACCGCTTTGGCGATGTTGCCGATCTCGTTGGCGAAGGTCACTTTGGTCGCATGCCAGACGTTGCAGGTGTACTTGATCATCTCGGCGACTTCGATGTCCTTGCGGATGATCGGAGCGTCGAGCTCTTCGTACAGCGATTGCAGAACATCACCGGAAGCAGTGTCGAACTCGCCGATCACGGTCATCGGTGGCAGGTCGTAGTCTGCGATCGCGGTGCTTTCACGCAGGAACTCAGGGTTGACCGCGACACCGAAGTCGACGCCGGCTTTCTTCCCGGAGCAGTCTTCGAGGATCGGGATCACCACATTCTTCACGGTGCCCGGCAATACGGTGCTGCGGACCACGATGGTGTGGCGGGTGGTCTTGTCACGCAGGACAAAACCGATCTCGCGGCATACTGCTTCGATGTAGTTGAGTTCCAGGTCGCCGTTCTTCTTGCTCGGCGTACCAACGCAAATCATCGACAGGTCGGTGTCACGAATCGCTTCGGCGAAGTTGGTGGTGCCACGCAGACGACCGGTCTGAATGCCCTGGGTCAGCAGCTCGCCCAGACCCGGTTCGACGATCGGCGATTTGCCGGCGTTGATCAGGTCAATCTTGTCTTTGGAGATGTCTACGCCAACGACCTCATGGCCCCGTGCAGACAAGCAGCCGGCACATACTGCACCGACGTAACCCAAACCAAATATGCTGATGCGCATCGCATTTACCTCTGTAATTTATTACGCCATTAGATGGCCGGAATTAATGATGTTCAGCGGTCATAGTGCACTCGAAAGTGTGACCGTAAGGCGCCACAGGCCGTGTGCAGGCATACTAAGTTCCGAGTGTCTAAATAAAGCACTCAAGGTGTGCGAAACTTGGCCTTGTTGTTATGACCTGCCCTGATATGCAGCCGGTCTTCCTCGGGAAGACATTCGTGCAAAGAATTTCTCGCACTCGATAGTTGACTTAAAGCCATTTAAATCAAGTGGTTATGCACTCAGGTGAGCGCAATTGTAGGGGCGCGGCCATGGCCTTATAGGGGATAGTGATGTTGTCTTATCTCCCGTCCTTCACGTTTGTTCCACCTCAGGGATCAGAGTGTCGAAGTTCATGTGACAACTTCGCTACGGTGATCGCCTTGCTACGTAAGTTATCTCGTACGTTCCCAAAGATAATCGTTACCGGTGGTATGAACGACTCATCTGGACATAGTTCCTGCCCGCCCATCCTGAAATCTGAAATTTCTTGAAATATTGCCAAAGATGGCACCGACTGCATATTGCTATCACTGGCCATATGGCCCTTTATTGACGGGGGATTGATCGATTTGGATGGGTATATGCCACTACTGGCAAAAAAAATAAGTGCCACTACAAAAAAAATCGACAAATTTCGAACGAATGAAAAGTTCAAAAAACATAAGAGGTATTTTTGACGCCATAAAAATGGCGTATTCGGCGGGGGAAATCGGAGGGGAATAGCGGTCGGCGCACGTGCCTTACAAATGACGTGCGCCGAAACAGTGCTTTATTCGGGGGCGTGGTCGCGCAGAAAAACCAGAGTGTCGGGTTTCGACTGTTCGGCACTGAAACGGTAGCCCTGGGCATCGAATTGCTTGAGCGCGGCAGGGTCGTTGATCCGCTCTTGAATAACAAAGCGGCTCATCATGCCTCGGGCCTTTTTCGCGTAGAAGCTGATGATTTTGTACTGGCCGTTTTTCAGGTCCTTGAACTCGGTATTGATGATCCGCGCGTTCAGGGCCGAGCGTTTGACCGCCGAGAAGTATTCGTTGGAAGCCAGGTTGAGCAGCAGGTCATCGCCTTGCTCGACCAGGGCCTGGTTCAGCCACTCGCTGATCCGGGTGCCCCAGAAAGCGTAAAGGTCCTTGCCACGGGCATTGACCAGTTTGGTGCCCATCTCCAGTCTGTACGGTTGCATCAGGTCGAGCGGGCGCAGCAGGCCGTACAGGCCCGACAACAGGCGCAGGTGCTGCTGGGCGTACTCGAAATCTGCCTCGCTGAAGGTTTCGGCATTCATACCGGTATACACATCGCCTTTGAACGCCAGCAGCGCCTGCTTGGCGTTGGCCTGGCTGAAGGCCGGGGTCCAGCTGCCGAAACGGGCGGCGTTGAGGCCGCCGATCTTGTCGGAAACGTGCATCAACTCACTGATCTGCGCCGGGCTCAGCTCGCGTAACTGCAGGATCAGCTCCTGGGAGTGATCGAGGTACTGCGGCTGGGTAAAGTGCTGGGTCACCGGCGGGGTCTGGTAATCGAGGGTCTTGGCTGGGGAAATCACCATCAGCATGAAGTCGTCTCCTGAAATCGTCGGGGGATTCTAGGGGGTTGACCGAGTTGACTCCAGTAATGGAGGTTATAGAGGGATCGACGGCGTCATTTGAAAAGATCGCAGCCTGCGGCAGCTCCTACGGGGACGGTGTTCACCTTTAACCGTGGACGTATGCGTTGTTTACCAAAATGGTCGGATGGACACGGTCGTGTTCACCTTTAACCGTGGACGTCTGCGTTGTTTACCAAAATGGTCGGATGGACACGGTCGTGTTCACCTTTAACCGTGGACGTATGCGTTGTTTACCAAAATGGTCGGATGGACACGGTCGTGTTCACCTTGAACCGTGGACGTCTGCGTTGTTCACCAGATTGGCCGGATGCACACGGTCCACGTAGGAGCTGCCGAAGGCTGCGATCTTTTCGGGCGCGCCAACAGGGCCGGGGGTAGTGCACCAGATCAGCTATAGTGCGCCGCGGGTTTTGTTATGGAGACATCCCTTTGCGTATCGCCCTCGTTTTCTCGGCCTGGCTGCTCAGTCTCGGTGCCATGGCCGCGCCCACTGACGTCGCCACGCTGGATCGCAGCACCTGGCCGGAGCAGCTCGGCAGTCCGACCTTGTTCGACGTGGCGTCGCGGGCGGAAATCCTCACCTTCTCGCGCGCGTTGCTGGCCAGTGAAGCTCTGGACGAGGCGGCGTTGAAGCAGCGCCTGGGCTTGCGGATGATCAATCTGGAGTCGATCGATCGCGTTCGTCAGCGGATGTGGCAGCGCTTGCTCGCCAACTACAACTTCGCCCAGCAAAGCTGCGATCAGGACGCCTCCTTCTGTTATCGAGTCGAAGACCTGGACAGCCTGCGCGAACAGGCCGGCAAGTTTCAGGTTGCGACCGATTCCTTCTACACACGCTGGGCCGAACCGAGCCGGATGTTCCATGAGCGCTATCTGGACGAGCAGCTGCACAAGGCGGCGTTGTTTCCGCAAACCAGCAGCGAAATCGATCGTTTCGGTGACTACGAGCGCAACGGTGACGAACTCTACGACCGGTTGTTTCTGCTGACCTTCGACAGTGCTGCCGCTGCTTCGCCGGATAACAGCGCCTGGCTCGCCGACTACCTGCGCCAGTCGAACATGAGCGGGACCTTCTTTGTGCTGGGCAGCGATATTCAGGCGCGCCTGGCCCAGCACTCGGTGGCTGATCTGCAGGCCCTGTATTCACAGCAGTGCGTGGGCGTGCAGGGCTGGGAATACCGCTCCCATAGTCATTGGCAGGACTGGCACTACTCGATCCAGCGCAGCATCGAACTGCTCAAAGGCAAGCTGCCGGAGAGCTATGTGCCGCTGTTCCGCCCGCCCTATGGCCAGCGTCGCGCCGATGGCGAAGTTTTTTTCAAGGCTCAGGGATTGCAGGTGGTCTTGTGGGACATCGATCCACAGGACGCAGGCGGCAGGCTCAAGGCTCAACAGAGTGGCGAGCGGGTGTTGACCCTGATGCTGCTGTGGCGGCGCGGGGTGATCAATTTCAATGTTAAACAGGATGCGCTAAAAAACGCGCTGCCCTGGTTGATCAGGCAAACCGCACAGAGCGGGATCGGCTGGGAGGATTGCCAGGACGCTTTTCGCTGAAAGGACCAAAGGCCAGCAAATGCTGGGGGAAAAGCTGAAAAGAGAAATTTTTACGAAGATTTCATTGCAGGCGGACTTCCGACTTTATACGGGGTGATGGCAGTCCGCCAAGTGCTATTGGTCACTCTGAAAAATAAACTTCAAAAAAACGTCAAAGTACTTTTTTCTGTCACAGGTTTTGGAGTATTACGAATACAGACCGCCGAAACCTGCAACACAGGTGGCGTCTTCCAAGACCCCTTGTGTGCAGTTCACTTGTATCGTGCTTTTCATTTGAGTGCGGCAGGTGAATTCGGTGGCCACTTCGAGGCGCAGCACTGTCACGGTATTGCGTCGACTGGCTCCCACAAAGGTGACCGAGTATGGATGATCACGGACGTAGCCCTTCCAACCAGCCAATCCTTTATGTACTCGATACCAACGTATTGATTCACGATCCAAACGCTCTCCTGAACTTCGAAGAACACCACGTTGCGATCCCGATGACCGTGCTTGAAGAGCTGGACAAGCTCAAGAGCGGGCATCACAGCGTGGCCGCGGAATGCCGTCAGGCCATTCGCCTGATCGACAAGACCCTGGGCGACGCCAGCCCTGAAGACGTCGAGCTCGGTGTGCCGATCCAGCGTGGCAAAAGCGGGCCCAAGGGTTTGCTGTCAATTCTGATGAGCAAGCGTGCCGAACCGAACATCATTCTGCCCGAGCATCTGAACGACAACATCATCATCAACCAGTTGATCGACCTGCATGCACGCGACCCTGAGCTGCCCTTGGTGCTGGTCACCAAAGACATCAACATGCGCCTCAAGGCCCGGGCCTGCGGGATCGCAGCCGAGGACTACAGCACCGACCAACTGGTCGACGACGTGTCGCTGCTACCCAACGGTTACCACAACATGACGGGGTCGTTCTGGGACCGTGTGAGCAAGGTCGAAACCCGTCAGGATCACGGTCGCACCTGGCACCAGGTGCAACTGATCGACAATCTGCCGGCGGTGCACATCAACGAGTTCATCATTGACGAACAGGGTTTTGTCGGCTGGATCAAGGAGATCGAGGTAGACAAACTGCTGATTCTCGACCTGCATCAGGAACCGCTGATGCACCAGGAAGCCTGGGGTCTGAAACCGCGTGACATTTATCAGAGCCTGGCGCTGTTCGCTTTGCTCGATCCGGACATCCACCTGGTCAACCTGTCGGGTGCTGCCGGTTCCGGGAAAACCATCCTGGCCCTAGCTGCCGCCATCGAACAGACCATGGTCAGCAAGCGTTACCGGCGGATCATCGCTACCCGCAGCGTGCAGGGACTGGACCAGGAGATCGGCTTCCTGCCCGGCACTGAAGCGGAAAAAATGGAGCCTTGGCTGGGCGCCATCACCGACAACCTCGAAGCCTTGCACATGGATGACGAGAGCACCCATGGCAGCGTCGACTACATCCTCAGCAAAGTGCCGTTGCAGTTCAAATCCCTCAACTACATCCGAGGCCGCAGCTTCCAGCAGAGCCTGATCCTGATCGATGAATGCCAGAACCTCACCCCGCACCAGATGAAAACCATCATCACCCGTGCCGGTGCCGGTTCCAAAGTGGTGTGCCTGGGCAACCTGGCGCAGATCGACACCCCTTACCTGTCCGCGACCAGCTCCGGGCTGACCTATCTGACCGAACGTTTCAAAGACTTCCCCAACGGGGTGCACATCACCCTGCAAGGGGTGCCTCGTTCGATTCTGGCCGAATACGCCGAATCGCATTTGTAACCCCCTCACCAAAACCGGGCGGCCCAAAGCCGCCCGGTTTCTGTCTGACAAACGACAACCCCCCTGTAGGAGCTGCCGCAGGCTGCGATCTTTTGATCTTGGAGCTGGCGAAGCCTGCGATCTTTTGGCGTCGGCAAGCTCGATGAAGATCAAAAGATCGCAGCCTGCGGCAGCTCCTACGGGGGACCGGTGGCGATCTTGCAATCAAACGTGCGAATAATTAACCCGCAGGTTTACAATCGACGCTCCTGATCAGGAGTAAACCTGTGCTGACTCATCTCGATTCCCAAGGTCGCGCCAATATGGTCGACGTCACCGAAAAAGCCGTGACGTCACGTGAAGCCACGGCCGAAGCGCTTGTGCGCATGCTCCCCGAAACCCTGCAGATGATTGTCAGCGGCGGTCACCCCAAGGGTGATGTGTTCGCCGTGGCGCGGATCGCCGGGATTCAGGCGGCGAAGAAAACCTCGGACTTGATCCCGTTGTGCCATCCGCTGCTGCTGACCAGCGTCAAGGTCGAACTCAGTGCCGAAGGTGAAGACGCGGTGCGCATCGTCGCCCGCTGCAGGCTTGCCGGGCAGACCGGTGTCGAAATGGAAGCCCTGACCGCCGCCAGCGTCGCCGCGCTGACCATCTACGACATGTGCAAGGCCGTGGATCGCGGCATGATCATCGAGAACGTGCGCTTGCTGGAGAAACTGGGCGGCAAGAGCGGCCACTATCAGGTATCCGAATAATGAAAGTGACGGTGAAGTTTTTTGCCCGCTACCGTGAGGCACTGGGTGTGGATTCGCTGAAAGTCGAAGGCGATTTCGCCTCGGTCGATGATGTGCGGGTGCTGCTGGCGCAGCGTGATGGTGCCCAGGTGCTGAGCGAACAGAACCTGATGTGCGCGCGCAATGAAGACCTGTGCCAGCTCGACGAGCCACTGGCCGACGGCGATGAAGTGGCGTTTTTCCCCACCGTGACCGGAGGCTGACCATGGCGATTCGCGTGCAATCCACGGCGTTCGACCCGGGCGCTGAAGTCAACGCGATGCACGCGGCGAACGTCGGCGTCGGTGCGGTGGTGAGTTTTGTCGGCTACGTGCGTGACTTCAACGATGGGCTTGAGGTTGCCGGAATGTTTCTAGAACACTACCCGGGCATGACCGAAAAAGCCCTCGGCAAGATCGCCGTGGAAGCCGAGCAGCGCTGGCCGCTGCTCAAGCTTGAAGTGCTGCACCGGATCGGCGCCCTGGAACCGGGCGAGCCGATTGTTTTCGTCGGTGCCGCCAGCGCCCACCGCCAGGCTGCGTTCGATGCCTGCGCCTTTGTCATGGACTACCTGAAAACCCGTGCACCGTTCTGGAAGAAAGAAAACACCAGCGACGGGTCTCGCTGGGTGGAAGGCAAGGACAGCGATCATGCGGCGGTGGAGCGCTGGAACAAGTAAACAGGCTGGCTATTCTCCGTTGACTGTAAGTCAGTCATCGCGAGCAAGCTCGCTCCCACATGGCATCTGTGTCGATCACCTTTTTTGTGTTCACCACAAATTCACTGTGGGAGCGAGCTTGCTCGCGATAGGGCCATCAGCCACACCCTCTATCTTCCTGATTCACCCCAATCCATCCTCGCGACCAAAGGAAGAATGAAGTGCGGCCACTCGATTGACGATCAATACATAAAAGTCCAGTATGGAATTATAAGTACAATAGAAGCAGCTTCAAGCTTTTAACTTGCAGCTTGCAGCTGCCCTTCTTCATCTTGCCAAACAAACAACAACCCGCGAGAAAACGAACATGAAGAAACTCACCCTCATCAGTGGCCTGGCCTTCAGTCTGTTGGCATGCAGCAGCTTGTTCGCCGCTGAAAAAAACCTGCGCATTGGTATTGAAGCGGCATACCCGCCCTTTGCGTTCAAGACGTCCGAAGGAAAAATCAGCGGCTTCGATTACGACATCGGCAATGCGCTGTGCGCGCAAATGCAGGTCAAGTGCGAGTGGATCGAGAGCGAGTTCGATGGCTTGATTCCATCGCTGAAGGTGAAGAAAATCGATGCCGCGCTGTCGTCGATGACCATCACCGCAGAGCGCAAGAACTCGGTCGACTTCACCCACAAGTACTACTTCACCTCGTCGCGGCTGGTGATGAAGAAAGGCGCTGTGGTTGACGATCAGTACGCCAGCCTCAAAGGCAAAACGGTTGGCGTGCAACGGGCCACCACCACTGACCGTTACGCTACCGAAGTCTTCGAGCCCAAGGGGATCACGGTCAAGCGTTATGGCAACAACGAAGAGATCTACATGGACCTCGCGTCCGGTCGCCTGGACGCCATTTTCGCTGATACCATTCCTCTGGATGATTTCCTGTCGATGCCACGTGGCGCCGATTACGCCTTTGTCGGCCCGGAACTCAAGGATCCGAAATACGTGGGTGAGGGTGCCGGAATCGCCGTGCGCAAGGGCAACACCGAGCTGGTGAGCCAGCTGAACAAAGCCATCGACGACATTCGCGCCAACGGCGAATACCAGAAGATCCAGGCCAAGTACTTCAAGTCGGATATCTACGGCGATTGATCAAAAGATCGCAGCCTGCGGCAGCTCCTACAGGATTGCATGCGCCTGCAATTTCACAGGTGTACTCGGCCGGCGTAGGAGCTGCCGCAGGCTGCGATCTTTTGATCTTTTGATCTTCAGTCCTTCAGCTCCTTCAATTCCTTCAATTCCTTCAAATGCTTGTACACCGTCGCCCGTCCCATGTTCAGCACATTAGCCACGTAATTGGAGGCGCTTTTGCCTTTGAAGGCGCCTTCGGCGTGCAGGGCCAGCACCAGTTCGCGTTTGTGCTCGCGGGTCAGCAGGTTGAGGCTCAACTGACGTTCGCGCAGCCACGCGTGCAGGAAGGTGTTGATGCGCTCCTGCCAGTCATCCCGAAACAGTGAGTCCGGTTGCGCAATCAGCTTGCTCGGCGACAGGAACAGGTCCAGTGCAGCCTTGGCGTTTTCGAACAGTGAGATATTCAGGTTGATGCACAGCACCGCCAGCGGCTGACCGTTGCTGTCGCGCAGTACGCTGCTCAGGCTGCGGATTTTCTGACCGTCCCAGTTGAGTTTTTCGTACGGGCCAATGTTTCGTTCACTGACCTCTTCACTGACCTCTTCACTGAGCATGTCCTCCAGTGCAGCATCGTCACCCACTTCGCGCTTGGACAGGTTGTTGGCGATGTAGTCGATCTTTTGCGTGCGCAGGTCGTGCAGCACCACCTCGGCATGGGGGTAAAACAGCGTGGCGATGGCATCGGCAATCGCCCGGAAGTTGTCCAGGGCGGGGTCTTGTCGAGGTGGTGTCATAGGGTGTTGCTCCAGGCAGCGTTCAGCGCCCTATCGAAAAGGGCGCTGGGAGTTTGCCGCAATCGAGGCGGGCCGTCACCTGAGGGCACTTCAGCCCAGGCGAGCGAGGGAGAGCATGGCGCTGCTCAAGCCAAAGCGTGTCAGCTGTTCCGGCAAGGCTTCGCCACGCAACAGTGCGGCAGCGGCCTGGCCCATGGCCGGCGAAGTCTGGATCCCGTAGCCGCCCTGGGCCGCGACCCAGAACAGGCCAGGCACCTGCTGATCGAAGCCGCAGAGCAGATCGCCGTCGCTGACGAAACTGCGCAATCCGGCCCAGGTTCGGGTCGGTCGGCGAATGGTCAGGGTGGTGGCTTCTTCAATCTGATAAATGCCCATGGCGATGTCCAGCTCTTCGGGCTGCACGTCGTGGGGCTCGACCGGATCGGCGTTGGCCGGAGAGCCGAGGAACATCCCGGCATCCGGTTTCATGTAGAACGACTCATCAAGGCTGACCAGCATTGGCCAGTCATGGCTATCCATCCCTTCGGGACCTGCGAAGATAAACGCCGCCCGGCGCTTGGGTTGCAGGCCGATCGCCTTGGCCCCGGCCATCTCGCCGATTTTGTCGGCCCAGGCGCCAGCCGCATTGATCACCACTGGAGCGCTGAAGGTCTGGTTGGCTGTTACAACCTGCCAGTTACCCTGGTCGTCACGGCTCAGGCTCTGCACTTCACAGTCGGTATGCACGTCACCCTGATTGCGCCGGATACCCCGCAGATAACCCTGATGCAGGGCGTCGGTATCGATATCGCTGGCACTTGGATCGTAGATCGCACCGTGGACCTTTTCCCGGCGCAGGATCGGCAACCGCGCGCAGGCTTCGTCGGCGCTGAGCAGTTGCATTTCAGGCACGCTGGCTTTGGCGCTCAGGTATTGATTGTTCAGTTCTTCGGGATCGTCGGTGAAATCCACGGTCATTTCCCCGCGTGGAGTCAGCAACGGGTGCTCACAGAAACCGGCCGGCGGCGCATCGAAGAAGTCTCGACTGGCCAGGGTCAACGCCCGGACCTGGGGCGTACCGTAGGCGGCGGTGTATAAGGCAGCGGAACGCCCGGTGGAGTGATAGGCCGGATGCGATTCGCGCTCCAGCACAATCACCCTGGCGTGACGCGACAGGAAGTAACCGGTGGATGCACCGGCAATACCGCCGCCGATGATGATGAAATCTGCCTGGGTCATGAGGTTCTCCTTGGAATTGTGAGCCTGAGTCTGGCGGGGAATTTTGTGGCGAGGGAGCTTGCTGTGGCGAGGGGGCTTGCCCCCGCTGGAGCGCGAAGCGGTCCTAAAATCGGCAACCGCATTCTGTCAGGTAGAACGCATCCACCGGTTTTACGACTGCTTCGCAGCCGAGCGGGGGCAAGCCCCCTCGCCACAGGGACTGCACCCTGTCTGGTCAATCGGCTGTGTCAGCTTTTGCGCTGCAAATGGTAGAGCGCATTGGCCAGTGCGATGTCTTCCAGGCCCAGGCCGATGGAGCGGAAGAATACGTGACGGTCGTAGGCTGGACGCGGTGTCTGGTTGCTTAGCAGCTCTGGCAGATCGCCGCGAATGGCGCTTTTGTCCCAGCCATGCTGCTCGCTGGCGATCAGCATTTCTCCAGCCGAGCCGGGGGTGGTCTGACGATAGTCGCAATAGACCTGCATTTCATTCAAGGCGTGCGGCGGCACTTCATGAGCTCGCGGCGCGTTGGTGCTGATCGAGGTAATCAGTGCCGGTTTGCTCAATGCAAGCGGGTCGATCACCGGAGCGGCCGAGGAGGTGCAGAGCATGATCACATCGGCGTCGCTGAGCGCTTCCTCACGGCTGGCAACGATCTGCAGGCGCGGCTCAAGTGCGCGCAGCGACGCGAGCTCCGCGGGGCTTTTGCCGGTCAGGCTCGGCGAATAGAGGCTGATGCTTTGCCAGTCGCGCAGGTTTTTCACATAGCGCAGGTGCGCCTGGGCTACAGGGCCGCTGCCAATGATGGCCAGACGCTGGGCGTGAGGCGCGGCGAGTGCATCAACCGCCACCGCAGTGGTCGCGGCGGTGCGGGCGGTGGTCAGTTCGCCAGCGTCGCAGAGCAGCAACGGCTGGCCGGTTTCCATTGACATCAACAGCGTCCAGGCCGTCACCAGCGGGCCTTCGCTACGCACGATATAGGGCGAGGTTTTCACCCCATAGACGCGGTCTTCGGCCAATACCCCGAGGTAGTTGATGAAATCGCCAGCACCCTGAGGGAATTCCACCAGCTGCTGGGCAGGTTGCACCGCTTGCCCGGCCGCCAGGTCACGGAACAGCTTGCGCAGGATCTGCGGCACGTCGACTTGCTCGAGTAGCTGGCGGGCCTGGGCCTGGGCGATCACATAAGGCGTGCTGGACATGCAGATGCTCCCGTGGAAATGAAAGTAAACTAATTAGTCCATTATGGACTATTAGTTCTGGCTGACAATGTCCAGACGAAAAAAAACGCAGGCCGTTTCCGGACTGCGTCTCTTGGGTTGCGCCGGTTTTTACGGGCGCTTGCGCTCTACTGCGCGCAACAGATGCGTCGGTGGGGTTTCGCAACTGATCTTGCGACCCAGCAGTGCCTCGATGGACGGTAACTGGTAGGAGTCATCTTCACCGGCAAAGCTGATCGACACACCGCTGGCGCCAGCCCGGCCGGTACGGCCGATGCGGTGCACATAATCGTCCGGCATTTCCGGCAGAGTGAAGTTGATCACATGGCTGATGCCGTCGATGTGAATCCCGCGGCCGGCGACATCGGTGGCGACCAGTACGCGGATCTTGCCTTCGCGAAAGCCTTCCAGGGTCTTGATGCGCTTGTGCTGCGGCACGTCGCCGGACAACTGCGCTGCGTTGACGCCGTCACGCACCAGGCGTTCTTCAATGCGCCGCACTTCATCCTTGCGGTTGGCGAAAACCATCACCCGTTCCCAGCCGTTGTCGTTCACCAGGTTGTAAAGCAGTTTGTATTTATCACTGCCGGCGACGGCATAGATGTGCTGCTCGACCATATCGCTGGCGACGTTGATCGCTTCGATTTCGACAATGGCCGGATCGGTGGTCCATTGCTTGGCCAGGTTCATCACGTCTTCGGTGAAGGTCGCGGAGAACAGCAGGGTCTGACGCTCGTTTTTCGGCGGGGTCTGGCGAATGATCTGACGCACTTGCGGGATAAAGCCCATGTCGAGCATGCGATCGGCTTCGTCCAGAACCATCACTTCGACCATGTCGAGGTGAACATCACCGCGCTGATTAAAGTCCAGCAGGCGGCCAGGGGTGGCCACGAGAATGTCGCAGTGGCGGGCTTCGAGGTGCTTGAGCTGCTTGTCGAAGTCCATGCCACCGACGAAGGTCATTACGTTCAGACCGGTGTATTTGGTCAGATCGGCCGCGTCCTTGGCGATCTGGACCACCAGTTCGCGGGTCGGAGCGATGATCAGCGCTCGCGGTTCGCCCATGTAACGCTCTTTGGGCGGCGGGGTCTGCAGCAGTTGGGTGATGATCGAGATCAGGAAGGCGGCGGTTTTACCGGTGCCGGTCTGGGCCCGCCCGATGGCGTCCATCCCCTTGAGGGTGAAGCCCAGCACTTCGGCCTGGATCGGCGTGCAGTACGGGAAACCCAAGTCCTGGATCGCGTGCATCAGTTCTGGTGCAAGTTTGAAATCGTGGAAGCGGGTTTTGCCTTCCTGGGGTTCGACGACGAAATCTTCGAGTTTCCAGGGTGTGACTGGCGGTTTCGGCGCGCGTTGGCGGCGAGGTTGAGCAGGTTTGGCTTCTTCGCTGCGCGGTTGTTCATCGACAGGAGCCGCTGCAGGTTGGGCGACGGCTGTGCTCACCGGCTCTTTTTTGGGTACGGCCCCAGGCACTGCGCGACCCGGCTGATTAGCGTCGGTGCGGGTTCCGGAGCTGTGGGAAGGTGCAATGGAGCCAGGCGCGAGCTGCTCAGCCTCGCGTTTACCGAACATTTTCTTGAGTGCTTTGAGCACGGTCATCTCATTCAAATTGGTTAAGTGCCGGGCAGTGTAATGCAAGAATCGGGCGCGGCGTAGTTCATTGGTCATACGGCTACAGGAAGTTTCGGTTTTCAACGCAACCGGTCGGCGAGCCAGACGCCTATGTCGCGGATTTCTTCGGGTAACACTTCGTGGCCCATTGGGTATTCCTGCCATGTCACGGTGACATCAAGGCGTTTCAAGTGCTCGTAAGCGGTTCTCCCCATGGCGTTTTGGACAACCTCATCGTAATGACCGTGCAGGCAATACACGGGAATCCGCTGTTGGCTGGCGGACAATTGCAGTTCGTCACTGAAGGTCGGTGCGTAAGTGGAGAGGGCAACTACGCCACCCAAAGGGCCCTGCCACTTCAGAAAAGCAGTGTGTAAAACCACTGCGCCGCCTTGGGAAAAGCCCGCAAGAAAAATCCGCGAGGCGTCTATTCCGCTGGCGCGCTGTTCTTCAATCAAATCGACGAGGGTTTGCGCGGACTCATCCAGCTGCTCACGGCTGATGGCCCGGGCCGGGCTCATCGCGAGAATGTCGTACCAGCTCGGCATCTCGTAACCGCCATTGATGGTCACGGCGCGGGTCGGTGCCTGAGGCAAAACGAAGCGGGTGGTCAGCAGACTTTCTTGCAGCGCTTCGGCCACCGGCAGGAAATCGTAGCGGTCGGCACCCAGGCCGTGCAGCCAGATCACGCAGGCGTCGACGGGCTTGATGGGCTGAAGAATCAAGGTCTGGGTCATGTCTGCTCCAATTGTGTGCGTGCGCTCTCATTGTGTGCTCGGTCTGCGTGCGCGCCTGGTTGATCAGTTAAGAAGATGTCGCAAGGCTGCAAGTTTTGCTATTGACCTGTCACTGAAACGCTTTAGCGGCCGGTATGGTACGGCCTTTGCTATGGGGAAAGTTGTGCAAGTAATCCTGCGCCGAGCGGTAACACTATCAGTCTACCTTCGGTTGTGGGAGAGCAAAAAAATCCGCTGATGGACGTTCGCCAAAGGCCGTTACGGGCTTCGCGAATATGAAAGGGCTACAGCCCGTTCGGCCGATTGGTGAGAAGTGAGTTTTCCATTATATGGATTTTCTCCTACTAGACTCATGGCGAAGGCCTTAGCCGCTTGACCCTGATAAAAGCCAACACGGGTCAACAGCGCCTCATAAGGGTGCGGCAAGGCTCAAGCTCCGACACAACAAGAGCAAAACCTGGAGGTTTGAATGAAGATGTTGAAATCCACCCTGGCCATCGTGACTGCGGCCGCAGTACTCGGTGTCAGCGGGTTCGCTCAGGCGGGTGCAACCCTGGATGCAGTGCAGAAAAAAGGTTTCGTACAGTGCGGTGTAAGTGATGGTCTGCCGGGCTTCTCGGTTCCGGACTCCACTGGCAAAATCATCGGCATCGACGCTGACGTCTGCCGCGCCGTGGCCGCTGCCGTATTCGGCGACGCGACCAAGGTCAAATTCAGCCAGTTGAACGCCAAGGAGCGCTTTACCGCGCTGCAATCCGGCGAAATCGACGTGCTGTCGCGTAACACCACCTGGACCAGCTCCCGCGATTCGGGCATGGGTCTGGTGTTTGCCGGCGTGACTTACTATGACGGCATCGGCTTTCTGGTAAACAACAAGCTGGGCGTCAAGAGCGCCAAAGAACTCGACGGCGCCACCATCTGCATCCAGGCCGGTACCACTACCGAGCTGAACGTTTCCGACTTCTTCCGCGGCAATGGTCTGAAATACACCCCGATCACTTTCGACACCTCCGATGAAAGCGCCAAGTCGCTGGAATCCGGTCGTTGCGACGTGCTGACCTCCGACAAATCCCAGCTCTATGCACAGCGCAGCAAGCTGGCGACCCCGGGCGACTACGTGGTTCTGCCGGAAACCATCTCCAAGGAGCCGCTGGGCCCGGTCGTGCGTAAAGGCGACGAAGAGTGGTTCAGCATCGTCAAGTGGACCCTGTTCGCCATGCTCAATGCCGAAGAAATGGGCATCACCCAGAAAAACGTCGAAGCCGAAGCCAAAGCCACCAAGAACCCGGACGTTGCACGTCTGCTGGGCACTGATGGCGAATACGGCAAAGACCTGAAAGTGAAGAAGGACTGGGTCGTCCAGATCGTCAAGCAAGTGGGCAACTACGGTGAAGTGTTCGAGAAAAACCTCGGCAAGAGCACTCCACTAGCCATCGACCGCGGGCTGAACGCTCTGTGGAACAACGGCGGCATTCAATACGCACCACCAGTGCGCTGATGGTTCTATCACCCGGTGGGCCAACCACCGGGTGATGTTCTGTTCCATTATTTCTGGGGCACTTCATGCAAAATTCAATCGGCGCACCAAAGCAGAGGCTCAGCCTCAGCGATCCACGAGTGCGTGCGTGGGCGTTTCAGATCATCACGATTGTCGCGGTGGTCTCAATGGGCTGGTATCTGTTCGATAACACCCAAACCAACCTTCAACACCGGGGCATTACTTCCGGATTCGACTTTCTCGAGCGCAGCGCCGGATTCGGCATCGCTCAGCACCTGATCGACTACACCGAATCGGACAGCTATGCCCGGGTGTTTGTCATCGGCCTGCTCAATACCCTGCTGGTGACCTTCATCGGCGTCATCCTGGCGACGATCCTCGGTTTCATTGTCGGTGTTTCCCGGCTGTCGCAGAACTGGATCATCAGCAAGCTGGCGACCGTGTACGTCGAGGTCTTCCGCAACATTCCACCGTTGCTGCAGATTCTGTTCTGGTATTTCGCGGTGTTCCTGACCATGCCGGGGCCGCGCAACAGTCATAACTTCGGTGATACGTTCTTTGTCAGCAGCCGGGGACTGAACATGCCGGCAGCCCTGACCGCCGACGGGTTCTGGCCGTTCATGGTCAGTGTCTTGGTGGCGATCGTTGCCGTCGTGGTGATGTGCCGCTGGGCCAACAAGCGTTTCGAAGCGACCGGTGTTCCGTTCCACAAGTTCTGGGTTGGCCTGGCGCTATTCCTGGTGATTCCTGCACTGTGCGCACTGATCTTTGGCGCTCCGTTGCACTGGGAAATGCCGAAGCTGCAAGGTTTCAACTTCGTCGGTGGCTGGGTGTTGATCCCGGAACTGCTGGCCTTGACCCTGGCCCTGACGGTGTACACCGCGGCATTTATTGCCGAGATCGTGCGTTCGGGGATCATGTCGGTCAGCCATGGCCAGACCGAAGCCGCCCGTTCCCTCGGTCTGCGCAACGGTCCGACCCTGCGCAAAGTGATCATCCCGCAAGCGCTGCGGGTGATCATTCCGCCGCTGACCAGCCAATACCTCAACCTGGCGAAGAACTCCTCGCTGGCTGCCGGTATTGGTTATCCGGAAATGGTCTCGTTGTTTGCCGGTACGGTGCTCAACCAGACCGGGCAGGCAATCGAGGTTATTGCCATCACCATGAGCGTGTACCTGGCGATCAGCATCAGCATTTCCCTGCTGATGAACTGGTACAACAAGCGCATTGCGCTGATCGAGCGGTGAGGAAGCGCATATGACGACTCATATTTTCAAACCTGACCTGCCAGCGCCGAGCAGTAGTATCGGTATCGTGGCGTGGATGCGGGCGCACATGTTCTCCAGCTGGATCAACACCCTGCTGACGCTGTTCGCCTTTTACCTGATCTGGCTGATAGTACCGCCGATCCTGAGCTGGGCGATAATCGACGCCAACTGGGTCGGCACCACCCGTGCCGACTGCACCAAGGAAGGCGCCTGCTGGGTATTCATCCAGCAGCGCTTTGGCCAGTTCATGTACGGCTACTATCCGACCGACTTGCGCTGGCGGGTCGACTTGACCGTGTGGCTGGCGGTGATTGGCGTGGCCCCGTTGTTCATCTCGCGCTTCCCGCGCAAGGCGATCTACGGCCTGGGCTTCCTGGTGCTCTATCCGATCATTGCCTACACCTTGCTGCACGGTGGCTGGTTCGGTCTGAGCGAAGTACCGACCAGCCAATGGGGCGGCCTGATGCTGACCCTGGTGATCGCCACGGTCGGCATTGCCGGTGCGTTGCCGCTGGGGATCATGCTGGCGCTGGGGCGGCGTTCGAACATGCCGGCGATTCGAGTGGTCTGCGTGACCTTCATCGAGTTCTGGCGTGGCGTGCCGTTGATCACCGTGCTGTTCATGTCCTCGGTGATGCTGCCGCTGTTCCTGCCTGAAGGCATGAACTTCGACAAGCTGCTGCGGGCACTGATCGGGGTGATCCTGTTCCAGTCGGCCTACGTGGCCGAGGTGGTGCGCGGCGGTCTGCAGGCAATTCCCAAAGGTCAGTACGAAGCGGCTGCGGCGATGGGCCTTGGATACTGGCGCAGCATGGGCCTGGTGATTCTGCCGCAAGCCTTGAAGCTGGTAATTCCGGGCATCGTCAACACCTTCATTGCGCTGTTCAAGGACACCAGCCTTGTGATCATCATCGGCCTGTTCGACCTGCTCAATAGCGTCAAGCAAGCCGCCGCCGACCCGAAATGGCTGGGCATGGCCACCGAAGGCTATGTGTTCGCAGCCCTGGTGTTCTGGATTTTCTGTTTTGGTATGTCGCGCTATTCCATGCATCTGGAACGCAAGCTCGACACTGGCCACAAGCGTTAATGCCGTACCTAATTTAGGAAGTTCTCTGATGAGCGAAGCAATCAAAAAGCCGACGAGCCCTGAAGGCATTATTCAAATGCAGGGCGTGAACAAGTGGTACGGCCAGTTCCACGTATTGAAAGATATCAACCTGAATGTCATGCAGGGCGAGCGTATTGTCTTGTGCGGGCCGTCCGGTTCCGGAAAATCCACCACCATTCGTTGCCTCAATCGTCTGGAAGAACACCAGCAGGGCCGCATCGTCGTCGATGGCGTGGAACTGACCAACGACCTCAAGCAGATCGAAGCGATCCGCCGTGAAGTCGGCATGGTGTTCCAGCACTTCAACCTGTTTCCGCACCTGACCATCCTGCAGAACTGCACGCTGGCGCCGATGTGGGTGCGCAAGATGCCCAAGCGCAAGGCCGAAGAAATTGCCATGCACTACCTGGAGCGCGTGCGCATTCCAGAGCAGGCGCACAAGTATCCGGGGCAGCTGTCCGGTGGTCAGCAACAGCGCGTGGCGATTGCCCGTGCACTGTGCATGAAGCCGAAAATCATGCTGTTCGATGAACCGACTTCAGCCCTCGATCCAGAGATGGTGAAAGAGGTTCTGGACACCATGATCGGCCTCGCCGAAGACGGCATGACCATGCTCTGCGTGACCCACGAAATGGGCTTTGCCCGCACTGTGGCCAACCGGGTGATCTTCATGGACAAGGGCGAAATCGTCGAACAGGCCGCGCCGAACGACTTCTTCGACAACCCGCAGAACGAACGGACCAAGCTGTTCCTGAGCCAGATCCTGCATTGATCGACGCTTGGCAATGAAATAAACCCGGACTTGTCCCGGGTTTATTTTTGCCTGAATTGCATGGCGCCAACCCCACCCGGTCGGGCCTGCACCGACCCCCCGTAGGAGCTGCCGCAGGCTGCGATCTTTTCAGCGGTTAATAGGTCTCCAGGCGAACGCCAAGATCAAAAGATCGCAGCCTGCGGCAGCTCCTACGGTTGTGCTCGCCGACAAAGCTGACTAACATGTCAGGAAATTCATCCCGTGATCGGATAAAAATTTGAATCATTACCATGGCGATCGCTGATCAATGAACCTTGAAACTGGGAACGCCATGTCCGATAACGCCCCACAGGCGAGTAGTAACCGCCTGACCCACGCCAAGCGTACGGCGGAGCTCGAAGAACTCCTGATCGACGCCGAAGCCGATGACGAAGCAGTCCAGCAAAGTCATCCGCTGCTGCACCGCCCTTGGCTGTTGCTGCTGGGGTTGATTCTGGTGGCGCTGAACCTGCGTCCGGCGCTGTCGAGCATGGCGCCATTGCTCAGCGAAGTGTCGAAAAGCCTCGGGCTGTCGGCGGCGCAAGCCGGGCTGCTGACCACGTTGCCGGTGCTCTGTCTGGGGTTGTTCGCTCCGCTGGCGCCGATTCTGGCGCGACGTTTCGGTGCCGAGCGGGTGGTGTTGGGCATCCTGCTGACCCTGGCTGGCGGGATCCTGTTGCGCAGTTCGTTTGGGGAAACCGGCCTGTTTGCCGGCAGCGTCCTGGCCGGAGCCAGTATCGGGGTGATCGGTGTGTTGCTGCCGGGTATCGTCAAGCGCGATTTCGCCAGACACGCCGGGACCATGACTGGGGTCTATACCATGGCGCTGTGCCTGGGCGCGGCCATGGCGGCGGGGGCGACGGTACCGCTCAGTCAGCATTTCGCGGGCAGCTGGACCATGGGCCTGGGGTTCTGGATAGTGCCAGCACTGGTCGCGGCGGTGTTCTGGTTGCCACAAGTCGGGCACAAACAGGGTGCCCACCACGTGGCCTATCGGGTGCGCGGACTGCTGCGTGATCCGTTGGCCTGGCAAGTGACGCTGTACATGGGCCTGCAATCTTCTTTGGCCTACATCGTTTTCGGCTGGTTGCCGTCGATTCTGATCGGCCGCGGACTGACCCCGACGCAGGCGGGTCTGGTGTTGTCCGGTTCGGTGATTGTCCAGCTGGCCAGTTCGCTGGCTGCGCCATGGCTGGCAACCCGGGGCAAGGATCAGCGCCTGGCGATAGTGATCGTAATGGCATTGGTGATGGCGGGTCTGTTCGGCTGTTTATACGCACCGCTCGAAGGTCTCTGGGGTTGGGCGATTCTGCTCGGCCTGGGGCAGGGCGGGTCGTTCAGCCTGGCGCTGACCCTGATCGTGTTGCGCTCACGCGACGCCCATGTCGCGGCGAATCTCTCGGGCATGGCCCAGGGCATCGGTTACACCTTGGCATCCATGGGCCCGTTCGCGGTCGGCCTGGTCCACGACCTGACTGGCGGCTGGACGGCGCTGGGCTGGATCTTCGGGGTGGTCGGTAGCGCCGCGATCCTCGCCGGTCTCGGCGCCGGACGTTCGCTGTACGTCCAGGTCGAAAGCGAAAAGGTCTGACGCAGCGAACTATTGGTATTCCTGTCACGAATGCCGATAGTCTGCAGCGCATTTGCCAACTATCGTGCAGGTATCCTTTCGATAATCGGAGCCTGTCCATGAGTGATGCCCACAACGCATTGATCACTGAGTTCTATAAGGCTTTCCAACGGCTGGACGCCGAGGCCATGAGCGCCTGTTACACCGAGGATGTGGTGTTCAGTGATCCGGCGTTTGGCGAGTTGCGCGGCCGCGATGTCGGTGACATGTGGCGCATGCTGACCACTCGGGCCAAAGACTTCACCCTGACCTTCGACACCGTGCGCAGTGACGAGCGCACCGGCAGCGCCCATTGGGTGGCGACTTACCTGTTCAGCCAGACCGGGAACATCGTGGTCAACGATATCCAGGCGCGCTTCGTTTTCCGCGACGGCAAGATCTGCGAGCACCATGACCGCTTCGATTTGTGGCGCTGGTCGCGGCAGGCACTGGGTGCCAAAGGTCTGTTGCTGGGCTGGACGCCATTAGTGAGAAACGCCGTCCGAGCCCAGGCGTTGAAAGGGTTGAGGGCATTCCAGACCAGTCGTTAAAGGTTGGCCTCTGCTAAGATTGCCGCTGGTTTTCCGCATACCAAGATCGTCACGTGAGCAGCAGCGCCCCAACCCCACTCAATAGCGTCGAAGCCCAGAGCCCGGTCAGCAAACCCTGGTTCGTCTATCTGGTGCGCGCGGCCAATGGTTCACTCTATTGCGGGATCAGCGATGATCCGCTGCGTCGTTTCGCCACCCATCAGAGCGGCAAGGGCGCGCGCTTCTTCCTGTCCAGCCCGGCTGTAGCCTTGGTCTACACAGAAATCTGCCGCGACAAGGGTGAAGCCTTGCGGCAGGAACGCTTGATCAAAAAACTCAAGAAAAGCGCCAAGGAATGTCTGGTGGCCAGTGCCTCGGTCGGCACCCATCTTGTTTCTGATTAATACGGATGTGAATAAACATCTTGAATTTATTCGCATCCGTATTAAGCTGAAATCAGTATTCAATGAGTCGGGAGATAAAGTATGAAAACTTCAACCGCTCACCAGGTCGACCAGAATCTCGATTCGCCGCATGCCGGCAGGGTAGCCCTGACCTTTTTTTTCAATCTCGTGGAGCTTTGGGGCTGCACGACGGAGCAACAGCGAGCGTTGCTGGGAAAGGTCGGAAACACCACGTTCTACAAGTACAAGCGCCTTCCGGACGTGCGTTTGCCCCATGACACACTCGAGCGAATTTCCTATCTGATGGGGATTCACAAGGCGCTGAGTATCATCTTCAGCAACAACCGCGAACGCGTCTACAAGTGGGTAACCAGCCCCAATACGGCCGCGCCCTTCAACGGCCGGACGGCGCTCGAGTACATGCTGGGCGGGCGGGTGGTGGATATTGCCGATGTTCGCCGCTATCTCGATGGAGTCCGCGGTTAATGCAGCCACCGTTGCAAACGCCGGAGTGGGACCGCGCTTATCGAATCATCAGCAGCGCCTTTCCACCCATCAGCCTGTTCGAAGACGTCCTCGATCCGGCAGATCTGCAAACCGCTTATTTGCTGGAAGCCTTGACCAATGATCGACTCAGGGAAGAGGCAGGCGAACTCTCCCGAGTCCGGTCCGAGGACCGGATTTCAGGGCCGGGCTCAACACCGGTAATGGCAGCATTCACCCATATTGGCAAGCCCAGCCGATTCACCGATGGATCCTACGGTGTGTATTACGCCGCCAGCAGCCAGGCGGCTGCAATTGCCGAAACCCGTTTTCATCAGGCGCAATTCCTCACCGCGACCAACGAGCCTGACATCGAGTTGACCCTGCGTACCTACGTCAACCAAGTGGTAAAACCATTGCATGATCTGCGCAGTGGCTACCCGCATTTGCATGATGCAGATCCGGCGAACTACGGCCCCGCGCAGGCGTTCGCCAGAACCTTGCGTGAAGCGCAATCCTGGGGCCTGCTCTATAACAGCGTTCGACTACCCGGCCATGAGTGCGTGGCAGCCTTGCGCCCGCCCGCCATGTCTATCCCATTGCAGGGCAAGCATTTGCGGTATGTGTGGGATTCGGGCAGTCAGGAAATCTCGGTGGTGTTCGAGATCAATCAGCTTTGATTTGAAAGCGTATTTATATAAGGGATGTTCTGCCGCACTCGGGATATGACAAGTGGTGGAAGAGTGAAGTCATGCAGGCGGGTCAGGGATGATTTTTACTATATGTATAGTGGTTTTTCATGCACGGTATTGTCTAGTCTGTGATGGTGGGCCTGCCACTGGCATGTCTTTACCTTTTATCAGTCTGCCTGATAAGCAGCCATCAGGCAGATGGGTAGGCTGCTTACCTTTTGCGCGTTAAGCTGGTTGTCTCTATTCACCCGGCGGACTGCAGCATGTCAGAGTTGATTCTTCACCATTACTCCACGTCGCTTTTTGCTGAGAAGGTCCGTCTTTTGCTGGGCTTCAAGGGGCTGTCCTGGCGCTCGGTAAACATCCCGGCGGTGATGCCCAAGCCGGATCTGACGGCGTTGACCGGCGGCTATCGCAAGACTCCCGTGCTGCAGGTCGGCGCCGATATCTACTGCGATACCGCGCTGATCGCCCGTCGCCTCGAACAGGAAAAATCCTCGCCGGCACTGTTTCCGGAAGGCAAGGAGCTGGTGGTTGCGGCTTTCGCAGCCTGGGCTGATTCGGTGGTATTCCAGCATGCAGTAAGCCTGGTGTTCCAGCCGGAATCCATAGCCGTACGCTTCGCCAAAATGGCCCCCGAAGCCGTTGAGTACTTTGTCGCTGACCGTGCAGGTTTGTTCGCGGGCGGCAGTGCCACGCGGTTATCGGCAGCGCAGGCCAAGCATCAGTGGCCAACGATCATGGGCCGGCTTGAGCAGCAGCTGCAGAGAGAAGAGGGGGACTACCTGTTCGGTGAACCGTCGATTGCCGACTTCGCCCTGGCCCACAGCCTGTGGTTCCTCAAGGCGACACCGGTGACTGCGCCCTTTGTCGATACCTATCCGGCGGTCTCCTCCTGGCTGGCTCGGGTCTTGAGCTTCGGTCATGGCGCCTCGAACGAAATGAGCTCGAGCGAAGCCCTGGAGATTGCCCGTCAGGCCGAGCCGGCAGCCTTGCCCGAGGAAGTCTTCCAGGATCCGAATGGTTTCCAGGCCGGTCAGCAGGTAGTAATTGCCGCGACGGACTATGGCGTCGATCCGGTCGCCGGCGAGTTGCTGTTTGCCGGCAGCGAAGAGTTGATCCTGCGCCGTGAGGACGAGCGTGGCGGGGTGGTGCATGTGCACTTTCCGCGGTTTGGCTTTCGCATCGAAACGCTCTCGTAGGAGCTGCCGCAGGCTGCGATCTTTTGATCTTCGCGTCCGTTTGGAAAACCGCTGAACCGTTGAAAAGATCGCAGCCTGCGGCAGCTCCTACAGGGGTTTTCGTACGGCCGGTCTGGCGCGTTGGCTCCTATTTCAACGCCGCCAAGATAGCCTCAGGGCTATAACCGCGAATCAACGTGCCGTTGACATCCAGCAGGGGAATCCCCCGTCCACCCAGGGCCTCGTAGGCCTTGCGTGCTTCGGTATCCTTCTCGATGTCGAACTCGTTGTACGGGATACCTTTCTGATCGAGGAAGCGCCGGGTCAGCTTGCAGTAGCCACACCAGTCGGTGGCGTAGAGCACGACTCTGGCGGTGGCTTGGGTCTGCTCGGACACCATCGCCTGCGGGTTGAACAGGCGCTCGATCTTGCCCCAGTTCTGGTAAACCACGACCACCAGCAGGATCAGCAGGAATTTCTTCAGCATCCCGTTCAACATCAGTTGCGACGCTTGAGCTGGTCGGTCAGTTGGGTCGGCAGGCCCTTGATGATCAGCGTGCCGGCTTCTTCGTCATACTCGATCTTCGAGCCCAACAGGTGCGCTTCGAAGCTGATGGACAAACCCTCGGCGCGACCGGTGAAGCGGCGGAACTGGTTGAGGGTGCGTTTATCCGCCGGGATTTCCGGCGACAGCCCGTAGTCCTTGTTGCGGATGTGATCGTAGAAGGCTTTCGGACGCTCTTCGTCAATCAGTTCGGACAGCTCCTCCAGCCCCATTGGCTCGCCCATTTTCGCCTGGCTGCTGGCGTAATCCACCAGGGTCTTGGTCTTTTCCCGGGCGGACTCTTCCGGCAGGTCTTCGCTTTCGACGAAGTCGCTGAAGGCCTTGAGCAGCGTGCGGGTCTCGCCCGGGCCGTCGACGCCTTCCTGGCAGCCGATAAAGTCGCGGAAGTACTCCGAGACCTTCTTGCCGTTCTTGCCTTTGATAAACGAGATGTACTGCTTGGATTGCTTGTTGTTCTGCCACTCGGAGAGGTTGATGCGCGCCGCCAGGTGCAACTGGCCCAGATCGAGGTGACGCGATGGGGTCACGTCCAGTTCGGCGTTCACCGCCACGCCTTCGCTGTGGTGCAGCAGGGCGATGGCCAGGTAGTCGGTCATGCCTTGCTGGTAGTGGGCAAACAACACGTGGCCACCCACCGAGAGGTTGGACTCTTCCATCAGCTTTTGCAGGTGTTCGACCGCGATACGGCTGAATCCAGTGAAGTCCTTGCCACCGTCGAGGTATTCCTTCAGCCAGCCGCTGAAAGGGTGTGCCCCGGATTCCCCATGGAACAAGCCCCAGGCCTTGCCTTGCTTGGCGTTGTAGTTCTCGTTGAGGTCGGCAAGCATGTGCTCGATGGCCTGGGACTCTGCCAGTTCGGAGTCGCGAGCGTGGAGAACTGCAGGGGTACCGTCGGGTTTTTTGTCGATCAGGTGGACGATGCAATGACGGATCGGCATGGGCTTCTCGGCTGGTTGAATGGGGAGGGTTGAGCTCCCCGAAAAAGCGCCCAGTGTACCGCACCTGCTGGTTTTGGCGCTCTCCGAGGGGTGTTTTGCGCTGGTCTGAGCGCGGTTATGCAAAATTTTACGGTTTTAGTGTGATAAAGCTGACCAAATGGGTAGGTAGAGGCGGATATTTCCCCGTCTCTGTGCTAGTTTTGCCCGGTCTTGCGCTCAGTAATGGCGTTAAGCGTGCATTCAGCATTTGTCAGGTCGAACCAAACCCTGAATTTGTTATCTACATCCCCGATTCGTCGCGGTTTGTAATCGGGTGCCAGGTCCCGGCGACCTGGCTCGATGGCTGACTCTGCACTCTGCAATCCAAATGAATTTGATAGGGAAGGAACACCACCATGGCTATGACTAAAGACCAACTGATCGCTGATATCGCTGAAGCCATCGACGCGCCGAAAACCACCGCGCGTAACGCTCTGGACCAACTGGGCCAAATCGTTGCTGATCAATTGGAAAATGGCGGCGAAATCACTCTGCCAGGTATCGGCAAGCTGAAAGTGACCGAGCGTCCTGCCCGTACTGGCCGTAACCCATCGACTGGCGCTGCCATCGAAATCGCTGCCAAGAAAGTTATCAAGCTGGTCGTGGCTAAAGGCCTGACCGACGCTGTTAACAAGTAAGACTTGTTAAAAAAAACCGTGCTCCGGAGCGATCCGGGCACGGTTTTTTGTTGCCCGGGTTTTACTCAAGGAAAACCCGGGTGTTACCTGTTCAGTCCTTGCGAACCCAGCGTTGGCGCCAGTTCTGTTGCTCGGTTTTGGTCTGGAAGGTCCAGGCGACGAAGCGGCTCTGCTTCTGGCCCTGGGACATCTCCACCACCTGGCTCTCCAACACACCGGCCTTTTTCAGCGCGGTCTGGATCGCTGGCAGGTTCGAAGCTTTCGACACCAGAGTGCTGAACCACAGTACTTTTTGCTGAAAATGCGCACTCTCGGCGATCAGTTGCGTCACAAACCGTGCTTCGCCGCCTTCACACCACAGCTCCGCCGATTGACCGCCGAAATTCAGCACCGGCAGTTTGCGTTTCGGGTCGGCACGGCCCAGGGCGCGCCATTTGCGCTCGCTGCCACGGGTGGCTTCGTCCATGGACGCGTGGAAGGGCGGGTTGCACATGGTCAGGTCAAACCGCTCGCCGGGTTCGAGCAAGCCCAGCAGGATCTGCTTGGGGTTGGTTTGCAGGCGCAAGTTGATGGCTTTGTTCAGACCATTGGACTGGATAATGGCTTTGGCCGCGGCGATGGCCTTGGGATCGACTTCCGAACCGAGGAACTGCCAGCGATAGTCGCTATGCCCGATCAGCGGATACACGCAGTTGGCGCCCATGCCGATGTCCAGCACCTTCACCGCAGCCCCACGAGGGATCACGCCTTCATTGCCGCTGGCCAGCAGGTCGGCCAGGAAGTGAACATAGTCGGCCCGACCCGGAACCGGCGGGCACAGGTAGTCGGCCGGGATATCCCAATGGGCGATACCATAGAACGACTTGAGCAGCGCCCGGTTGAACACCCGAACCGCGTCCGGGCTGGCAAAGTCGATACTTTCCTTGCCGTACGGATTGATGATCACGAACTGCGCCAGTTCAGGCGTGGTTTTGATCAGCTGGGCGAAGTCGTAACGACCCTGGTGGCGATTGCGCGGGTGAAGGGTGGCCTTCTCGCGGGGTTCGATGGCCTTGGCGGGAGTCGCTGGCTGGGGCTTTGTGTGTGGAGCTCTGGGTGTTCTGGGGGTGGTCATGGGCGAAGTCGATTCGGGGGTGGCTCAAAGTGACGGGTATTGTCCCACATCTATCGTCGGGTGCGAGATCGCCAAGATCGCAGGCTTCGCCATCGGGTACAAATGTGATGGATCGGGTGTACGCACCCCTGTAGGAGCTGCCGCAGGCTGCGATCTTTTGATCTTTGGTTCTTGAATAAATCAACAGAGCATTGGTGCTCCGGGGAAAAGATCGCAGCCTGCGGCAGCTCCTACAAAAGGCGGGTCGTGCCAATTTTGCGGAAAAAAAGGAGGCATTATGGGCCTCCCTTTTTTCAGCAGCTCGATTTGCCGTTACAAACTGGCAATCCGCGCATGCTGCTCGGCCAGCTTGCCCAGAGCCTGTTCGGCTTCGGCCAGTTTGGCGCGTTCCTTGTCGATGACTTCGGCCGGCGCCTTGTCAACGAACGCGGCGTTGGACAGCTTGCCGCCGACCCGCTGCACTTCGCCTTGCAGACGCTGGATTTCCTTGTCCAGGCGCGCCAGTTCCGCGGCCTTGTCGATCAGGCCGGCCATTGGCACCAGCACTTCCATCTCGCCGACCAGAGCGGTAGCGGACAGCGGTGCTTCGGCGCCTGGGGCGAGAATGGTGATCGACTCGAGCTTGGCCAGTTTCTTCAGCAGCGCATCGTTCTCGGTGAGACGACGCTGATCTTCGGCACTGACGTTCTTCAGGAACAGGGTCAGGGGTTTGCCCGGGCCGATGTTCATTTCGCCACGGATGTTGCGGGTGCCGAGCATCAGGCTCTTGAGCCATTCGATGTCGTCTTCGGCTGCCGGATCGATGCGTTCTTCGTTGGCCACTGGCCAGGGTTGCAGCATGATGGTCTTGCCTTCGACACCGGCCAGCGGCGCCAGGCGCTGCCAGATTTCTTCGGTGATGAATGGCATGAACGGGTGCGCCAGGCGCAGGGCAACTTCCAGCACCCGAACCAGCGTGCGACGGGTGCCGCGCTGACGTTCCACCGGCGCGTTGTCGTCCCACAGCACAGGCTTGGAGAGTTCCAGGTACCAGTCGCAATACTGGTTCCAGATGAACTCGTACAAGGCTTGCGCGGCCAGGTCGAAACGGAACTGGTCGAGTTGGCGGGTCACTTCGGCTTCGGTGCGTTGCAGCTGCGAGATGATCCAGCGATCGGCCAGGGACAGCTCGAAGGCTTCGCCGTTCTGGCCGCAGTCTTCGCCCTTGTCCAGCACGTAGCGCGCGGCGTTCCAGATCTTGTTGCAGAAGTTGCGATAGCCTTCGACGCGGCCCATGTCGAACTTGATGTCGCGGCCGGTGGAGGCCAGCGAGCAGAAGGTGAAACGCAGGGCGTCGGTGCCGTAGCTGGCGATGCCCTCGGCGAACTCGTCGCGGGTCTGCTTCTCGATCTTCTTCGCCAGTTTAGGCTGCATCAAGCCCTGGGTGCGTTTCTGCACCAGGTCTTCCAGCTCGATACCGTCGATGATATCCAGCGGGTCCAGGACGTTGCCCTTGGACTTGGACATCTTCTGACCCTGACCATCGCGGACCAGGCCATGCACGTAGACGGTCTTGAACGGTACCTGCGGTGTGCCGTCTTCGTTCTTCACCAAATGCATGGTGAGCATGATCATCCGGGCGACCCAGAAGAAAATGATGTCGAAGCCCGTCACCAGCACGTCGGTGGAGTGGAATTTCTTCAGGAACTCGGTCTGCTCCGGCCAGCCCAGGGTGGAGAAAGTCCACAGACCTGAACTGAACCAGGTGTCGAGTACGTCGTTGTCTTGTTGCAGGGCGACGTCCGGACCAAGGTTGTTCTTGGCGCGCACTTCGGCTTCGTCGCGACCGACATAGACTTTGCCCGACTCGTCGTACCAGGCCGGAATCCGGTGACCCCACCACAGCTGACGGCTGATGCACCAATCCTGGATGTCGCGCATCCAGGAGAAGTACATGTTTTCGTACTGCTTGGGTACGAAGGCAATCCGGCCGTCTTCAACGGCGGCAATCGCCGGCTCTGCCAGAGGTTTGGTGGAGACGTACCACTGGTCGGTCAGCCACGGCTCGATGATGGTCCCGGAACGGTCGCCTTTCGGCACTTTCAGGCCATGATCATCAACGCTCACCAGCAAATCCAGAGCCTGGAGGTCGGCCACGATCTGCTTGCGCGCTTCGAAGCGGTCGAGGCCAGCGTATTTGGCCGGCAGGCTGCCATCGACTTGCTCGTTAAGCTTGCCGTCGAGGTTGAACACCTGCGCGACCGACAGTACAGCGGCGTTCTTGTCGAAAATGTTCAGCAGCGGCAGGTTGTGGCGCTTACCGACTTCATAGTCGTTGAAATCGTGGGCCGGGGTGATTTTCACGCAGCCGGTGCCGAATTCAGGGTCGCAGTAATCGTCGGCGATGATCGGGATGCGGCGGCCAACCAGGGGCAGCTCGACAAACTTGCCGATCAGCGCTTTATAGCGTTCATCTTCCGGGTTTACCGCGACGGCGGCGTCGCCGAGCATGGTTTCCGGGCGAGTGGTGGCGACGATCAGGTAATCCAGGCCGTCAGCAGTTTGGGCGCCATCGGCCAGCGGGTAGCGCAGGTTCCACAGGAAACCTTTTTCGTCGTGGTTTTCCACTTCGAGGTCGGAGATTGCCGTGTGCAGCTTGGTGTCCCAGTTGACCAGACGCTTGCCGCGGTAGATCAGGCCGTCTTCGTGCAGGCGCACAAAGGCTTCTTTAACGGCTTCGGAAAGACCGTCGTCCATAGTGAAGCGCTCGCGGCTCCAGTCCACGGACGAGCCGAGGCGGCGGATCTGCCGGCTGATGTTGCCACCGGACTGATCCTTCCATTCCCAGACTTTTTCGAGGAATTTCTCGCGGCCCAGGTCATGACGGCTCTGGCCCTGGGCTTCGAGCTGACGCTCTACCAGCATTTGCGTGGCGATACCGGCGTGATCGGTGCCCGGCTGCCACAGGGTGTTGCGACCCTGCATGCGGCGGAAACGGATCAGTGCGTCCATGATCGCGTTGTTGAAGCCATGGCCCATGTGCAGGCTGCCAGTGACGTTCGGCGGCGGAATCATGATGGTGTAGGAATCGCCCGCGCCTTGCGGAGCGAAATAGTTCTCGGACTCCCAGGTGTTGTACCAGGAAGTTTCAATGGCGTGCGGCTGGTAGGTCTTATCCATGCGCGGCGGGACCCTATTGGCATTTATTCAGGAAAAGCCGGCAAGTATAGCGGGGATGTTCCGCCGGGCGTAGCCTGAGGTGATGATGGGAGCGATGAAATTGTGACCGCTGCCCCTGCGTCCGGTCGCCGCGCCGCCCTTACTGTTTCTCAACTGCGGGTGTATCGTATTCGCCTTTTGCGGGCTCAGGCCTGCTGCGATACGTGAGGTAGTTGAGTCCATGTCCTTTACCCGTCGACAAATACTCGGTGGTCTGGCCGGTCTTGTGGTGGTTGGCGTCGGGGCTGGCGGTGCGTCGCGCTACTGGCTGGGGAAGATGGCCGACGCCGACGCGGGCCATGATTACCAACTGATCGCCGCGCCGCTGGACGTTGAACTGGTCCCCGGGCACAAGACCGAGGCCTGGGCCTTCGGAACTTCGGCGCCCGGCACCGAGCTGCGAGTGCGTCAGGGCGAGTGGCTGCGGGTGCGTTTCATTAATCATCTGCCGGTGGCGACCACCATTCACTGGCACGGCATCCGCCTGCCGCTGGAGATGGACGGCGTTCCCTACGTCTCGCAGCTGCCGGTGTTGCCCGGCGAGTATTTCGACTACAAGTTCCGCGTGCCGGACGCCGGCAGCTACTGGTATCACCCTCACGTGAACAGCAGCGAAGAACTGGGTCGCGGGCTGGTCGGACCGCTGATCATCGAAGAGCGCGAGCCCACCGGCTTCAAATACGAGCGCACCCTGAGCCTCAAGAGCTGGCACGTCGATGAACAAGGCGCTTACTTGCCCTTCAGTATTCCCCGTGAAGCCGCTCGCGGTGGTACGGCCGGACGCCTGGCGACCATCAACGGCGTAGCGCAGGCGGTGATCGACCTGCCGGCCGGGCAGATCACCCGGGTACGTTTGCTTAACCTGGACAACACGCTGACCTACCGCCTGAACATCCCCGGCGTCGACGCGCAGATCTACGCGCTGGATGGCAATCCCATCGAACCGCGGCCGTTGGGCAAGGAATACTGGCTGGGCCCTGGCATGCGGATCTGCCTGGCGATCAAGGCGCCGCCGGTCGGTGAGGAGCTGTCGCTGCGCAATGGCCCGGTGCGCCTGGGCACTTTCCGTTCGGTGGCCCACAACGATGCCCCGACCGAGTGGCCACCCGCGCTACCGGCCAATCCAGTCTCCGAACCGGACATCGCCAATGCCGAGAAGCTCAACTTCAACTTCGAGTGGGTTGGCTCGGTCTCGGTGAACGTGGAAAATAGACCACCGAGCCTGTGGCAGATCAACGGCAAGGCCTGGGACATCACCGACAAGGCTTGCGCCGACCGGCCGATCGCCACGCTCAAGAAGGGCAACAGCTACATTTTCGAATTGAAGAACATGACTCAGTATCAACACCCGATCCACTTGCATGGCATGAGCTTCAAGGTCATCGCTTCGAACCGCAAGAAGATCACTCCATACTTCACCGACACCTACCTGCTGGGCAAGAACGAGCGCGCCCGGGTGGCGCTGGTGGCGGATAATCCTGGGGTATGGATGTTCCACTGCCATGTGATCGACCATATGGAAACCGGCCTGATGGCCGCGATCGAGGTCTCCTGATGCGGCAGATGCGGCCAGCGCAAATCATCGATCGCAGTCGCGACCAGGACTTCATGCGCGAAGCCCTGGTCCTCGCCGCCCAAGGCGCCACGCTGGGCGAAGTGCCGGTAGGCGCGGTATTGGTCCAGGACGGTGAAATCATCGGTCGCGGCTTCAACTGCCCGATCAGCGGCAGCGACCCCAGCGCCCATGCCGAGATGGTGGCGATTCGCGCCGCGGCGCAAGCAGCGAGCAACTATCGCCTGCCGGGCAGCACGCTCTACGTCACCCTGGAGCCGTGCAGCATGTGCGCCGGGTTGATCGTGCATTCGCGGATTGCGCGGGTGGTGTATGGGGCACTGGAGCCCAAGGCCGGGATCGTGCAAAGCCAGGGGCAATTTTTCAGCCAGGGTTTCCTGAACCATCGGGTGCTGTTCGAGGGTGGGGTTCTGGCTGAAGAGTGTGGTGCGGTGTTGAGCGAGTTTTTCAAGGCGCGGCGGGCCAGGCCTGCAGAGTGAATGCAAAACCAATGTGGAATGCGATCTACTGTGGGAGCGTGGCTTGCCCGCGATCGGCTGCGCAGCAGTCGTAAAACCATCCAGCGCGGCGTCCCTGACAAAACACCGTTGCAGGTTTTGGGAGTGCTTCGCACTCCAGCGGGGGCAAGCCCCCTCGCCACAGGGGGACTGCGTTTACTTGCGAGCCACGATGACGGCGCGCATCGGCGCCGGCAGACCTTCAATGGTCTTGCTGTGGTCATCCGGATCAAGGTAATCACTCAGCGACTGAAACTTCATCCACTCAGTGGCACGTTGTTCCTCGACACTGGTCACGCTGATATCCACGCAGCGCACATCGCTGAACCCGGCACGCCGTAGCCACAACTCCAGGGCCGGTACCGACGGCAGGAACCAGACGTTGCGCATCTGCGCGTAGCGGTCTTCGGGGACCAGCACCTGATGCTTGTCACCTTCCACTACCAGGGTTTCCAGTACCAGTTCGCCGCCCTTGACCAGGCAGTCCTTGAGCGCCAGCAAATGCTCGATCGGCGAGCGCCGGTGGTAGAACACACCCATGGAAAACACCGTGTCGAAGCCTTCCAGGTTCGCTGGCAAGTCCTCGAAGGGAAACGGCAGATGCCAGGCCGACGGCTCTGACAGATAACGTTGCACCGCCTGGAACTGACAGAAGAACAGCCAGTTCGGGTCGACCCCGATCACACTGTCGGCACCGGCGCCGAGCATGCGCCACATGTAGTAGCCGTTGCCGCAGCCGACATCGAGGATGCGTTTGCCTTTGAGGTCCAGGTGCGGGGCGACCCGTTCCCATTTCCAGTCCGAGCGCCATTCGGTGTCGACATGCACGCCGAACAGATCGAAGGGTCCCTTGCGCCACGGGGACAGTCCCATCAGGGCGCTGCGCATCTGTGCGCGGGTTTCCTGGTCGCAGTCGGTGTCGAGCTTGAGGCCGTTGAGCAGATCGATCTCGCTCGGCTGGATCCTGGGCAAGGCATCCAGCGCGCTTTGCCAGCGCTCCAGATCGCCGTGACCTTTTTCCATCTTTAAATCGAGTTGCGCTTGCAGGGTGTTGGCCCATTCGGCCAGCGGGGTGCCCGCCAGACGGCGGGCGAGAGGGGACAGATCAATCATGGCAAGGCAATCAACGAGGCAAAGTTAAGACACTGGAACCACGGCACGACTTTCGAGAACCCGGCCGCCAGCAGGCGTTCGCGGTGTTCTTCCAGGCTGTCGGGTTTCATCACGTTTTCGATGGCGCTGCGCTTCTGGGCAATTTCCAGTTCGCTGTAGCCGTTGGCGCGTTTGAAGGCGATATGCAGGTCGGTGAGCAGCGCTTGCTCTTCAAGGTCATTGAAGCGCAATTTCTCCGAGAGAATCAGTGCGCCGCCTGGCAACAAGGACTGGCGAATGCGGCCGAGCAGCGCCAGGCGCTGGTCCGGGGCGATGAATTGCAGGGTGAAATTCAGCGCCACCACCGAGGCCGGCTGGAACTGCAGCGCGAGGATATCGCCCTCGATCACTTCCACTGGCAGCAACTCCTGGAACATCGAGTCCTGGCCGTTGAGGTATTCGCGGCAACGTTCGACCATTGCCGCCGAGTTATCCACCGCGATCACCCGGCAGCCGTCGGTGCGTACATGACGGCGCAAGGCCTGGGTCACGGCACCGAGGGACGAACCCAGGTCGTAGAGCACGCTGTTGGGCTGGGCGAACTGCGCCGCCAGCACCCCGAGGTTCTCGACAATGGTCGGATAACCCGGGACCGAACGCTTGATCATGTCCGGGAACACCCGCACCACGTCCTCATTGAAGGCGAAGTCCGGCACCTGAGGCAGGGGTTGGGCGAAAAGGCGATCGGGGTCTTTGCTCACGGCGGTTCCAGCGGCGTAGGTGGAAAAGGCCGGCATTTTAGCCAACTTGGCGGGGGGATGCGCGGATTGTCTGATAAAGCGCTGCGGGGAACATGATCCTTTGTAGCAGCTGCCGAAGGCTGCGTTCGGCTGCGCAGCAGTCGTAAAACCTATGCACGCGGTTCGTCAGATGAATCGTGGTGTCCGAATTACGACTGCTGCGCAGCCGAACGCAGGCTTCGCCAGCTGCTACGGATTGCGCCGTTCGCCGTTCTGTTGGCTGAACGCCGACGCGGTAATCCCCCATTGTCCCAGCCAGTAACTGAGGATGATCAGGTACGGTGCGGCCTCAAAGGGCCTTACAAAGCGGCTGATGCCAATCACGCTGTCGGAGAATACAAACGCCACGGCACCGCCCGCCGCGAGCAGCGCCGAGCGCCTGGGGACGTCGCCGCCCAGGCGTGCCAGCGCGCGCCAGAGCATGGCACTGATGGCCAGGCCGTAGACAATCACCGGAATCAGCAACGGGCCAAGGTCATGGGCAATCAATACGCCCAGCAACAGCGCGCCGACTCCCAGCGCCAACACCAGCGGCAATAGCGCCAGTCGCCGACAGTCGCTCAAATAGGCCTTCAGATAGGCCAGGTGGGCGATTAGAAACGCGCCGAGGCCGAACACGAACAAATCGCTCGGCCAGGCCAGCAACACATCGCCCACCAGCGAAAAAATCAGGCCGAGGCTGATCCAGCGCCGATATTCACTGGGCGGCGCATCGTGCAACCAGCCAAGCAACGCCAGCACCGGCATCGGTTTGACCACCAGGCACAGCAAGCTGGCATGAACACTCAGCCCATAGATGAACGTCACCGCGCCCATCAGCGCCAGGATCAGCCAGCCCACAATCAGTTAACCGCAATCGCGCAATCAAAGGTTTCCACCGGTGCGACTTCCGGCGCCCATGGCTGTTGATAAGTCAGGCGCAACCGCCCGCTGCCCGCTGCCGAGGCCTGAAAACGCCAGGTCGACTGCCCGGCGCTGCCCACCAGCCCGGCGTCTTTGGGGTTGCTGTAGACCTCGGGGCTGAGGCGGTGGAGCACCCCCCCGGCCGAATCCTGAATCGCCCAGCGGTAACCCGTGGTCGGATTGCTCGGCAGGGTCAGGATCAGGTTCTGCCCGGTCTTCAACTGCACCGGGCATTCGCTTTGTTTTTCCACCGTGACGTTCTGCCTGGATTGGCTGGCGCAGGCGGCAAGCAGGGCGAGGCTGAGAGGGAGAAGCAGGCGAGTGGGGGACATGGGTCAGGAAGCTCCGGTCATTCACGACGAACGGCGAGCATAACTGAAGATGAGACAAAGTGTGACAGGGGGCGGCGGCATCGAACCAGTCAGTCAAGGCGGTACGCGAACCGTAGCAGCTGGCGAAGCCTGCGTTCGGCTGCGCAGCAGTCGTAAAATCAAGCGCCGCGGTATTCCAGACATACCGTGGAAGCAGGATTTACGACTGCTGCGCAGTCGAACGCAGGCTTCGCCAGCTGCTACGGGGGATGTGCGGCCGCGATAGCGATCTTTCAGGCGCTACAGATCTATCAGAACAACACCTTCGCCACATCCGCAAAACGCTTGGCGAAGTGCACGGTAATCCCCTCCTTCAGATATTCCGGCAGCTCTTCGAAGTTGCCCCGGTTCGGCTCTGGCAGAATCAACTCGTGAATCTTCTGCCGCCGCGCCGCAATCACCTTCTCGCGCACGCCGCCAATGGGCAGCACATGCCCGGTCAGCGTCAATTCACCGGTCATGGCCACGCCTTTCTTCGGTGGCTGGTTCCGGGCCAGGGACAGCAAGGCACTGGCCATGGTCACGCCGGCGCTCGGGCCGTCTTTCGGTGTGGCGCCTTCCGGAACGTGGAGGTGGACGAAGGCTTCGTCGAAGAACTTCGGATCACCGCCAAACGACTTCAGATTGGAGCTGACGTAGCTGTAGGCGATCTCGGCGGATTCCTTCATCACGTCACCCAATTGCCCGGTGAGTTTAAAGCCGCGATTGAGCGTGTGAATCCGCGTTGCTTCGATCGGCAGGGTGGCGCCGCCCATGCTGGTCCAGGCCAGCCCGGTGATCACCCCGGTGCCCGACAGCACTTGTTCATTGCGGAACACCGGCATGCCGAGGGAGGCTTCCAGCTCTTTGTTGCCGATCTTGATCACCGCGTTCGGTTCGTCGATCAGCTTCATCACTGATTTGCGCACCAGTTTGCCCAACTGTTTTTCCAGCTGGCGCACCCCGGCCTCGCGGGCATAGCCATCGATCACCGCGCGCAGGGCACCGTCGGTGATGGACAGGCTGCCTTTGGACACGCCGGCCTTTGCCAGCTGTTTGGGCCACAAGTGACGCTTGGCGATGGCCATTTTTTCTTCAGTAATATAGCCCGACAGGCGAATCACTTCCATCCGGTCCAGCAGCGGGCCGGGGATCGAGTCCAAGGTGTTGGCGGTGCAGACGAACAGCACCTTCGACAGGTCCAGGCGCAGGTCCAGGTAATGATCGAGAAATTCGACGTTCTGTTCCGGATCGAGGGTTTCCAGCAGCGCCGAGGCCGGGTCGCCCTGATAGCTCTGGCCCATCTTGTCGATCTCGTCGAGCATGATCACCGGGTTCATCACTTCGACTTCTTTAAGGGCCTGCACCAGCTTGCCCGGTTGGGCGCCGATGTAGGTCCGGCGGTGGCCCTTGATCTCTGCTTCATCGCGCATGCCGCCGACGCTGAAGCGATAGAACGGCCGCCCGAGGGATTCGGCGATGGATTTACCGACACTGGTCTTGCCCACGCCTGGCGGGCCTACCAGCAGCACAATGGAACCGCTGATTTCGCCTTTATAGGCGCCCACCGCGAGGAATTCGAGAATCCGGGTCTTGATGTCGCCGAGCCCGGCGTGGTGTTGGTCGAGCACTTTACGCGCGTGTTTGAGGTCGAGTTTGTCCTCGCCATACACGCCCCACGGCACTGCCGTCGCCCATTCCAGATAATTGCGGGTCACCGCGTATTCCGGCGAGCCGGTTTCGAGGATCGACAGTTTGTTCATTTCCTCTTCGACGCGTTTTTGCGCCTGCGGTGGCAGGACTTTGCCCTCCAGCCGCTGTTGGAACTGCTCGATGTCGGCGCTGCGGTCGTCCTTGGTCAGACCCAGCTCTTGCTGGATGACCTTGAGCTGTTCCTTGAGGAAGAACTCGCGCTGATGCTCGCCGATCTTGCGGTTCACTTCGGCGGAGATTTCTTTCTGCAAACGCGCGACTTCGACTTCCTTGCGTAGCATCGGCAGGACTTTTTCCATGCGCTTGAGCATCGGCACGCAGTCGAGCACTTCCTGCAGCTCATTTCCGGTGGCCGAAGTGAGGGCTGCGGCGAAGTCGGTCAGCGGTGACGGGTCGTTGGGGCTGAAGCGGTTGAGGTAATTCTTCAGCTCTTCGCTGTACAGCGGGTTGAGCGGCAGCAGCTCCTTGATCGCATTGATCAGCGCCATGCCGTAGGCCTTGACCTCGTCGGTCGGCTCGCTCGGCTGGTGCGGGTATTCGACTTCCACCAGATACGGTGGACGATGGTGCTTGAGCCAGGTGCGAATACGTACGCGGGTCAGGCCCTGGGCGACGAATTGCAGTTTGCCGTTTTCGCGGCTGGCGTGATGGACCTTCACCAGCGTGCCGTAAAGCGGCAGGCTCGAGGTGTCGAAATGCCGTGGATCTTCCTGGGGCGTGTCCATGTAGAACAGCGCCAGAGTGTGATGATCGGACTTGCTGACCAGTTCCAGGGTTTCGGCCCACGGCTCTTCATTGACGATCACCGGCAGCACTTGCGCCGGGAAGAACGGCCGATTGTGGATCGGGATGATGTAAACCTTGTCCGGAAGATTCTGCCCGGGCAAGGCCAGGCCAGTGCCCGTGGTGTGGTGTTCGGCGTTTTCCGGGTCGGCGTATTCGCTGGGGTCTTCCGGGAATTCTTGCTGGTCGCTCATGGGGCACCTGCGCATTGGGTATGGTGGTTAGATGGGGCAGGTGGGTGGTGGTTTCAATGGTGGGAGGTTGTTAATGGGTATTTCATGGCAGGCATTCAGGGTGCAGACAGGTTTGCCGGTTGGTCGGGAATCTCCATAGCCTGGCAGTACGCCATCGCGGGCAAGCCCGGCTCCCACAGGGGGAATGCGATCCAAATGTGGGAGCGTGGCTTGCCCGCGATATAGGCGCTTGCAAGGCCACCGATCAACCTTCCGGTGAACGCAGAACCCTGTGGCGAGGGGGCTTGCCCCCGCTGGGTCGCGTAGCGGCCCCAAAGCCAGCCAGCCGCGGTGTTCCTGATAAAACACAGTTGCAGGTTTTGGGAGTGCTTCGCACTTCAGCGGGGGCAAGCCTCCTCGCCACAGGTGCGATGTTGGCCTTGAATATCGGGTCTGACTTACAGCAAGAGCCTGACCCTGACGACACCCACAAAAAAGGCGACCCCCTCTCGGAAGTCGCCTTTCTCCTTACTGCGCTGACCCTTAATCCGGCAGTTTGAACGCCAGGACGTAGTCGCCCTGTTTGGTGCCCAGCCCGCCGTGGCCGCCGGCGACGACCAGCACGTACTGCTTGCCGTCTTTACCGGTGTAGGTCATCGGTGTGGTTTGACCGCCTGCTGGCAGACGAGCTTCCCACAGCTGCTTGCCGTTTTTCACGTCGTAGGCGCGCAGGTACTGGTCGAGGGTGCCGCTGAGGAAGGCTATGCCACTGGCGGTGGTGAAGGTCCCGCCCAGGCTTGGTACGCCCATGCTCAGAGGGATCGGAGCCGGTGCGCTGTCACGCACGGTGCCGTTCTTGTGTTTCCAGATCAGTTTATTGGTGGTCAGGTCGATCGCCGACACGTAACCCCAGGCCGGTGCCTGGCATGGCAGGCCCATGGGCGAGAGCATGGGTTCGAGGATCACGCCGTAGGGCGCGCCCTTGTTCGGCTGCACGCCTTCGGTTTCGCTTTTGCGGCCCGGGCTGCCAGCCACTTCAGCGGCAGGCACCAGTTTCGATTTGAAGGCCATGTAGCTCGGGTTGAGGAAGGCGATCTGGCGCACCGGATCGATCGAGATACCGCCCCAGTCGAACACCCCGAAGTTGCCGGGATAGACGATCGAACCCTGCAGCGAGGGCGGGGTGTAGATGCCGTCGTAGCGCAGTGATTTGAAGTCGATCCGGCAGAGCATCTGATCGAACGGGGTGACGCCCCACATGTCGTGCTCTTCGAGCACCGGCGGCATCATGTGCAGTTCCGACATGGGTTGGGTCGGCGAAGTGTGGTCGCCTTCAACCGCGCCCTGAGGAACCGGCACTTCGTGGATCGGCACGATTGGCTGGCCGGTGCTGCGGTCGAGCACGTAGATGCTGCCTTGCTTGGTCGAGGCCAGCAGCGCCGGTTTCACCCCGTCAGCGGTTTTCAGGTCCATCAGGGTCGGTTGACCGCCGACGTCCATGTCCCACAGGTCGTGATGGGTAAACTGGAAGGTCCAGCGCACGCGGCCGGTGTCGATGTCCAGCGCGGTGACACCGGCACTGTACTCTTCCGACTCGGGGGTGCGATCGCCGCCCCACTGGTCCGGCGTCTGGTTGCCCATCGGCAGGTAAAGCATGCCGAGTTTTTCGTCGACGCTGAAGATCGACCACATGTTCGGCGAGTTGCGGGTGTAGACCTGGCCTTCGGCAATCGGCGTGGTCTCATCCGGATTGCCGCTGTCCCAGTTCCACACCAGGCGACCGGTGTGCACGTCGAAGGCGCGGATCACGCCGCTGGGTTCGTCGATGGAGACGTTGTCGGTGACGTGACCGCCGATAATCACCAGATTGCGCGTTACCGCAGCTGGCGAGGTGGAGTAGTAACCACCGGCGGTGAAGCTGCCGATGTTGCTGCGCAGGTCGACCTGACCCTTGTCGCCGAAGTCTTCGCACATTTTGCCGGTGTCGGCGTCGAGGGCGATCAGACGGGTGTCGGCGGTCGGCAGGAAGATCCGCCGCGGGCAGACGTTGCTCGCCGGCGCTGCAGTGGCTGTGGCGTCCGGGGTGGCCGGGCTTTGCTCGGTGGCCGCGTAGGCCGCGTCATCGTGGTACGACACGCCACGACACGTCATGTGTGCCCAACCCTTGAAGTTCGCCGCATTTTGCGTGCTGAGCTTCGGATCGAAACGCCAGATTTCCTTGCCGGTATCCGGGTCCAGGGCAATCACCTGGCTGTGAGGCGTGCAGACATAGAGCATGCCGTTGGCTTTGAGCGGGGTGTTTTCCGCTGTGGTCTCACCCGGGTCGTTCGGCCCTGGCAGGTCACCGGTGCGATAAGTCCAGGCCGGTACCAGTTTGCTGACGTTCTCTGGAGTGATCTGCGCCAGTGGCGAGTAACGGTCGCCATGGGCCGAACGGCCGTAGGAATTCCAGTCACCGTCGGGCATGGCCGGGGCGGTGTTGGTCATGCCGGGAACCGCGTCGCGATCCAGCCGGCCCTTGATTTCACCGGGGTTGGTGAACAGGCTGGCCAGCGCGGTAACACCGGCAATGACCACGGCCGCGCTCAGCGCCTGGCTGCCCAGGGTTGAGACCTGACCGCGCAACAACGGACGGCGGAACCACGGCAACAGCAGGACGATGCCCAAGGCAAACAACATTGCCAGACGCGGCACCAGCTGCCACCAGTCCAGGCCGACTTCCCACAGTGCCCATACCGTACTGGCGAACAGCACCAGGGCGTACAGGCTCAGTGCCGCTCGGCGCGCCGCGAGCAGCAACAGCCCGGTGAGCACCAGACCGATACCGGCCAACAGGTAATACAGCGAGCCGCCGAGCATGCTCAGCTTGATCCCGCCGGCCAGCAAGGCCAGGCCCATTAGCAGAAGCAGGATACCGAGCAGGCTCGGCAACAGACGGCTTCGACTCAAAGCACCATCAGTGCTCATAGTGTGATTCTCCGTGACGTTAAGAGTATTCCCGCGCAAGTTCACTGTAGATGACGATCAGGCACGGGCTTGGTTCAGCTAAAACGGGTTGGTTCAGATAAGGCTGTCAGAACGAGCTTTGCACCTTGATTCCGCCGATCAGCGCGTCATCGACCCGGTCGACCCCACCGGGGTGGCGGATGTACTGCAGGTTCGGGCGCACGGTCAGCCAATCGGTCAGGTGCACGCCGTAATAGAGCTCGGCGCTGTACTCGGTGTCTTGCGGCGGCAGGAAGGCCGGGTCGTCGAAATCGTTGACGACGCGGGCCTGATTGCTGGCCTCGGCGTTCTTGCGATAGGCCGGATTGACATGGACCCGGGCCATGGCGAAGCCGATATCGTCTTTGGCCCGTGCATCGAACAGGCCCTTGTAGACGACGCCGCCCTGGACGTAGTTGTCGATCGCGTTGGTTTTCTTGTCGTGCAGCGTGGCATTGGCGAACACACTCAAGCCCCGGGAGTGGTCGCTGGCACGGCTGGTGAGTTGCTGCTGCAGCCCCAGCCAGATGCCGTGCTTGCTCGAACTGCTGCGATAGGCCTCGCCGCTCAAGGCGGCGGGCTGGCCGTTGCGGTCTTTATAAACGTCAGTGGCATTGGCAGTGCTGTAGTAGTAACCGGCGCGGTATTCGCCGGGCAGGCTATTGAGCTTCGGAGTCCAGACCAGCTCTACCGGCAGGATCGCGCCCTGGGTGCCGCTGCCGCTGAGCTTGAAGCCGTTGTCGCGATCAAGGTTCGACGGGTTTTGCTCATAAACGCCGACCTGCGCGTAGAGCTCCGGCGTCAGGTGGTATTTGACCCGCAGCGCCCATTGGCTGACCGGCCAGTTGTACCAGATGTCGCCGACCCAGTTGCCGACTTGCGAACCGCAGAACGCCAGGTTCTGGAAGTCGCAGGGGAAGCTGTTGAAGTCCTCGCCTTCACCGAAACGGCCGACCTTAATGTCGAGTTTCCGGTCGAGGAATTTCTGCTGATACCACATCTGCGTCAGCCGCCAGGTCTGGCCGCGACCCCAGACTTCCTGAGCCGAGGTGAAGCCGCCGACCCGAGGGTCGTTGATCCGGTCATTGCTGATGTTGTTGCCGTTGCGCTCGGTGATGGTCAGCTGGAACTCGGCGTCGTCCCAGCCGAGGATCTTCTGCAGGTCCAGATGGGTGCCGAGGCCGAACTGGTCGCTGTAACGAGCAGTACGGTCATGGTCGTAACCGCCATGCAGGTTGGAGCCCATCTCGCCGGTGTAGTCGAGTTTAAAGTCGTAGCCTTTTTCCGCGAGTTCCGTGCGAGTCCCGTTCCAGTCACCAAGCATCCAGGGGGAGTCGCTGTCGAATGCCGGGGCCGCCTGGGTGCGGGTGGCGAGACCGAAAGCGGCGAGGCCGCCGAGCAGGATCAGGGTTTTTTGGCCGGCAAAAGTCTTTAGGACAGCGCTGTCTTTGGGTTTCTGGAGGTCGGGCATGGGAGGCGGGTTGAGATCTTTTTCTGGGAATGGGTAGAAATAGAAGCTGTTCGCCCTCGATTCGAGAACGGCATGCTGCTGATTTAAAAAAGGAGGGTGAAGCGGTTCAGCTTTAAGGAGTGCAAGGATAAAGCTCTGCCGGCGCGAGAGAAAGCGCTTTTATTGACATGGATCATTTTGAATTTGGTAATAGTCGGGTGGGGCACGATTATTTTGAAACGTGCACCTACCCTGTGGCGAGGGGGCTTGCCCCCGCTGGAGTGCGAAGCACTCCCAAAACCTGCAACTGTGTTTTGCCAGGAACACCGCGGCTGGCGGGTTTTGGGGCCGCTACGCGACCCAGCGGGGGCAAGCCCCCTCGCCACAGGGTGACTATATGCCTCTGGTTTGTGCGCAACTCTCCTACAGTTAATCAATACCCTCGCATCCGGCGCTTCCACGCGACGACGCCCTCGGCTAAGGTGCGCGGCTTCCTTTTCCTTCTTCGCTCAAAGGCCTGGCATGACCGCACCGAACAACGACCCGCTGCACGGCGTGACCCTGGAACAGATCCTCACCGCGCTGGTTGAACACTATGAATGGTCGGGGCTGGCCGAGCGCATCGATATTCGCTGCTTCAAGAGTGATCCGAGCATCAAGTCGAGCCTGACCTTCCTGCGTAAAACCCCTTGGGCACGCGAGAAAGTCGAAGGTCTGTACCTGAAGTTGCAACGCACCAAACGCCCGATCTAGGCCACCGGAATGCACGCCGAGCCGGCTACTTGCTCACGCACGCTGCGGGGTTTTATTGCGCCGGCCGCGGTCCTCGGTTGGGCGGGATTGAGCATTCAACTGTATCTGATTCTCTACGGTCGCTGGAGTATCGAAGCCAGTCTGCTGGGTGGCCTGGTGAGTTTTTTCAGCTTCTTTACTGTGCTCAGCAATACATTGGTGGCGGTAGTCCTGACCTATGAGCTGAACCCGCGTGAGTCGAAGGCGCGGGATTTCTTTCTGCAGCCGTGGGTCAGCAGTGGGATTGCGGCGAGCATCATCCTGGTCGGCCTGGCCTACAGCCTGTTGTTGCGGCATTTGTGGCAACCGCAAGGCTGGCAGTTTCTCGCCGATGAGCTGCTGCATGATGTGATGCCGCTGTTGTTTCTTGGCTATTGGTGGCTGCGTGTGCCAAAAGGGACACTGGGTCTGAGGCACATTGGCTTGTGGGTCATCTACCCGCTGGTGTATTTCGGCTACGCCCTGATGCGTGGTCATTCGCTGGGGCAGTACCAGTACCCTTTTATCGACGTGGCCCGGCTGGGTTATCCACAGGTGTTTATCAATGCTGCCGGGATACTGGTTGGGTTTGTGCTGATTTCGTTGCTGGTGGTTGGGGTGGATCGGTGGCGGGGACGGCGTTCCAGCGCAGATCTGCAGTGAACGCTATTTTTGTGGCGAGGGGGCTTGCCCCCGCTCGGCTGCGAAGCAGTCGTAGAGCCTGCTAACGCGATCTATCTGAAAATCCCAGTGGCTGGCTTTGGGGCCGCTACGCGACCCAGCGGGGGCAAGCCCCCTCGCCACAAAGGTTGGCTTTCCACTCAAGGCGAATCACTCTTCCTCACCATCCTCCAACCGCCAATACCCCACAGATTTCACGAACGCCTGATTCAACCGGTGCTCATCCAGCAGCACCCGACGAATCTGCCGGGACACGATGATCTCGGTCGCCACCCAGGCATACAACTCACCGGCGGGTATTTGCAGCTGCCGCACGGTGCTCAGCAAATCCTCAGTGCCGCCTTCGCGCTGCACCCAGATCACCTCGATCTGTGCGGCACTTTCCAGTATTTGCCGTTCGGCGGCGTTCTCCACCTCGACCACCACCAGCGCGCGGCAATGAGCGGGCAGGCCTTCCAGGCGGCGGGCGATGGCGGGCAGGGCGGTTTCATCGCCGATCAGCAGGTAGCTGTCGAAGATGTCCGGTACCACCATCGAACCGCGCGGTCCGGCGATATGCAGGTACTGACCGGGTTTGGCCTGTTCGGCCCAGGTCGACGCCGGGCCGTCGCCGTGCAGCACGAAGTCGATGTCCAGCTCCAGGGTTTGCAGGTCATAGCGCCGTGGCGTGTAGTTGCGCATGGCAGGCGCCGGGCCGCCCTCTTTGCCGGCACCGAGCACCAGGGTTTCCAGCGCGGCCCGTTCTTCAGCCGTCTGCGGGAACAGCAATTTCACATGGTCATCGCTGCCCAGGCTGACGAACCCGGCCAGCTCCGGCCCACCGAGGGTAATCCGGCGCATGCGCGGGGTCAGGTCCACGACCCGCAGCACTTCCAGGCGACGACGTTTGATCTCATGGTTGACGCGATGAATAGTTTGTACGGTAACGGTGGTCATTCGGCTTGCTCCGGTGCAGGTTGAACCGCAGGGCCGTCGACTATGGCTTTGGCGGTGTTGTTCAGCAGGTCGCGAACCCGCAGGACCTCTTCCGGGCTCCAGCGTCCGTGATGCAGTTGCAGGGCATGACGCAGGTTGTGCACGGCTTCATGGATCTCCGCTGGCCGGTCGTGCCCGCGTAAGGAGCGCTTGCTGACCTCGATGCGCATGCGCACACCATCGAGGGCAATCGCTTGCTCGCTTAACGAAAGACCACCGGCGTCGGTCACGGTGTAACGTTTTTTTCCGCCTTCGGCGTCACCCAGTATCAATTCGCTCTCTTCAAGAAACGTCAGGGTCGGGTAGATCACGCCAGGGCTCGGGCTGTAGGCGCCGTCGAACATGTTTTCGATCTGGCGGATCAGGTCGTAGCCGTGGCATGGCTGTTCGGCGATCAGCGCCAGCAGCAGTAATTTCAAATCACCGGGAGCGAAGACCCGCGGTCCACGGCCGCCGCGCTCGCGACCGGGGCGTTTCTCGAAGCCGTCGCGGCCGTCACCCTGTTCTCGATGGAGATGATGATCTCTCATTTTTTAAGTCTCTCGCCGGGTTTAGATACAACTTAAGATATATCTTGTCAGAAAAGCAAGAGGGCAGGATCAACGGTGCACGGCGAGTGCAACCCCGGTTCCGGGTGCCGGCAGATTCATCAGGTTGAGTTATTGTTGGATTGTCGAACAATCCTTGATAGCTAAAGTTTAGTATTTGGTTCCTGTTCAAAAGAGAATGGTTTAGTGTTAACTCTCTAATGCATCGAATTCGGCCTTTATTTATTCGGGGTGTGGTACTAGTCTTACGGAAGTTACAAAACGCTGAGGGCCTGTAATGGAAATACTGTTAATCTGTCTGTAGCCAGTCTCTTACGGTTAAACATCTGATCTATTGTTTTTTCTGGTTTTTTCACTCTCCCTCTATGTCGAACTAACTACGCGTTTGTCGGAACTTGCCTGCTTACTTTGCCAGGGATTTTCTCGATGATGTTCCGGCGTTGAAAGTTCAAGTAAATAGCCGTTTTGGCTCTAGGCAGTATTGGCTTGTCAGCGCCTTTCGTTAAAAGAAGGGGAAGCCTCGGCTTATTCGAGCTTTTAATTGTCGACTCATTTGAGATAACAGGGATTTAACAATGTTCAAGAAAATTGCAATCGCTACTCCTCTGGCTGTTCTGGCACTGAGTTCTTCCATGGCTTTTGCAGCAGGTGAAGCGCGTCACTCCATTAACCTGGTTGCCTCGATTCCAACCAAGGTGTTCCACGTGCTGCCGGTTGATCCAGATCTGATCGTTAAAGATCAGGTGTTGAACTACAACCCGATTGCCGATGAGCTGAGCACTTTGCGTGCATTTTTCGATACCAAAAATACCGATGGTTCGATTCATGCCAGCCTTGAAAGCGAAGCTATATTGTCCAACGGTGTAGAGGCCGAGAAGGTTCCCTTGACCGTCACGTTCAATGGCAAAGTGCTGAGCCACACCAGGGCCGAGATGGTAGTGGGCGAGACTGAGTCCACTCCTGGCAAACGTGTCGAGCTGGTCATTGCTCCTTCGAAACCGGCTGGTGGCTTTAAGCCGGGTGAATACACCGCTGCCGTCACCATGGTCTTCGACGCTGTGCCGCCAGTTCTCTAAGCCGGGTGTCCCTGGATGCCTGTGAGCGCAAATCTCACAAGGCATTCATAACCGGTCGACAGGCGATCTCCCTGTCGACCGGACTTTTACCGGGTTGATCGTTCGCCATCAGAGTATTTCCTTCATGTTCCCGATGACTCCCATCGCGGCCGCACTTGCCTTTTTTTTATGCGCCAGTGCACTTGCCGCGCCTGCTGCCGGCACAACACCTCGCAGTTTGCTCGCTCAGGCCAAAGGTTTGCCGTCCGAGTTCGAAGAGCACTTCTTCGATGTGCCATTGGCGGTTCGGGTGGAACTTGATCAGCAGCTTCTCGGCGAGGCGATGATTGTATTGTCCCGTGATGACCGCATCACCCTGATCGAATTTACCGACACCGGCGACAGTAACTTCAACGCCAGTGAGCGGGAAACCTGGGCAACTTATCTACAACAAGGTGCGGCACTGGGCGCCTGCGAAGGCAATTGCCCGGAGCAGATGCTGGCCGTGCATTACAACCTGCAGAATTCATTGGTGTCGATCCTCACTGAAAATGCCGAGCGCGACACTGAAACCAAGCGTTATTACGAGCAACCCGAAGGCGGCAGCAGCGGCTTGATCGTGCGCAACCAGCTGAACCTCAATGGTGGCCAGGATCAGGACCTGGGCGGGCGTTATGGCCTGGAAGCCAGCAGCAGCCTGGGCAACTGGACCCAGAGCCTGAATATGCAACTGGCCCGCCTGGGCGGCCCGGATGACAAGCTCTATCACGCAGTCCATGAGCTCTACAGCCAGCGGGAGCTGGAAGGCAGTTTTCTGCGCCTGGGCTATTTCACTCCCAATTCCGAAGGCCTGAGCCGTCAGCCGCGTTCGTTCGGTGCCAGTCCCGACACGGCAGTGGGCCTCATGTACGGCAGTTCCGACAGCCTGGCGATCAACAGCCCCAAGCCCAGCGTCTACCCGATCTATGTCACCGCCAACCGTCAGGCCTCCGTGGAGATTTTTCGCAATGGCTTGATGATCAATACCCAGCCGGTCGATGCCGGGTTGCAAACTCTGGATACCCGACCCTTGCCCGGCGGTATCTACGAAGTGGAAGTGCGTCTGATTGAGGATGGTCAAATCACTTCCACCACCCAGGAGCTGGTGTACAAACCGAGCAACTGGCGTAACCACGACGAGCGCTGGCGCTACAACCTGTTTGCCGGGCAGGAAAGCAAGTTGTTGAGTAACTGGGATGAGCAGGCTTACGGCGACATGACTGCCGGCGCCGCCTTCAACTACTTGCTGCATCCACGGGTCATTCTTGGCGTCTCGGGTCGCCAGGTTCGCGACACGTTGCAAGTTGGCTCGTCAGTCGACTGGTCCCTGGCCAACAACACCAGCCTCTTCGCCAACGTCTATCAGACCGAGGACCATGGCACCGGTCTGGACCTGCAAGCGATGTACAACTACGGCTCCGGAAGCCTGTTCGCCACCCATAACCGCAGTTGGCTGGACACCACCAATACCTATGAAACCCTGCCCGACGGCACTCGGGTACGGCAGCGCAATGTGTTTATCGGCCAGACCAGCAACTCGTCGTTGTCGGTGAATCACCGGGTCAGCAGCAAAAGCTCGGTCAACGGCCGGGTCTCTTACAGCGACGGCAACAGCGAAGGCGCAGGCCTGGATCTGGGCTGGACTCAGCGCACCAACCTGTTCGGCAGCGATGCCAACTGGCGTTTCTCGGTGTTTGACCGGCCCGGGACCTTCAGCAGTGGCGACCAACGCAATCGTGGCTTCGATCTGACCGTCAGCCTGGCCTTGGGTGGGCCGGGTGAGCAGTGGTCCGGCAGCATTGGTTCCCGTACCTCCCGTGACGGCGGCCGCGACAACAACGCGTCGGTCAGCTACCGCAAAGACCTGCAGGGCCATGTATTGCAAAGCGTCTCGGCCACCGCGATTACCGACACCTACGGAGTCGGGCTGTCCGGCATGGCGAACTTTCGCACCGAAGCTATTAACGGCGATGCCTTCGTCCAGCGTTCATCGTTCAACGGCAACTACACCGGCGGCTTGAACCTGGACAGCACCGTTGCCGTGGGTGGCCGGCACGTCGTCATGACCAGCCAGCATCAGGGCAGGGGGGCAGGAATGATTGTCGACGTCGAATCCGACCTCGATGACATCGTTCTTCGCGCTGACGACCTGAGCGGTGGCAGCGCCAGCCTGCGACCGGGGCGTAATTTTATCCCGATCACCGCCTACAAGAGCAGTTCGGTGAGCTTTGACTTTGAAGGCAACCATCCGCCGGCTGCGAGTATCCAGCCAGCACGCACCAGCTATCACCTGAACAAGGGCGGCGTGGACTACCGCAAGATTACCATCAGTAAAACCCTGACCGTGCTCGGTCGCTTGATCGATCCTCAAGGGAAGCCGCTCAAGGGCCATCACATCATCAACCACGCCAGCCGTGGGGTCAGTGAAGTGGACGGGTTCTTCTCCATGGAGATGAATGCCGGTTCGCCGACCCTGGAAGTGCGTTATGGCAATCAGTTGCTGTGTCAGTTCCGCCTCGATCCGGGCAGCGCGCGCAGTGAGAATGATGTGTTGATGATAGGAGATTTGCGTTGTACGCCGGATACGTTGGCGGCTGCAACGAATAAATCCGAGGCGGCAGGTTAAAGATGATTGGAAAACTGATGATTAACCTCAACGCAATAGCGTTGATGGGGATGCTGTTGACAACATCGGCCTTGGCTGAAGTCGTGCAGATAACTGCAAAGTTTGCACCCGATCCATCGAGGCCTTACGTCAACGAGTTCGAAAATACGACAATATCAAGTGGATTTTGTGCAGCTAATCCAAACTCGTGCAAGATGTGGAATATGTTTAGTATCGGCACTCGCATTAATTTCAATTCGATCACACCCATTCGTGCTCTTCATACTGAACGTCAGGGGCCGATGTTTAGTGCCCCTGCGGCCTGGAAGGATGTAGCTATTCAAGATTCAACAGGAAGGGATGGTCCCAACGTACAAATAAGAATTTCCGGCGTTGGTGCAATTTACCAACTCAGTGATAGAGCTCAGGTGCTGATAGGAGAAGAACTGGATTCTTACAGCGCACACAAAAAATTATGGAGTGGTGGAGATTGGGGGATTAGTCCACGTCCCTGTTTAAATAGTCCTGGAGGGGGTACGGTTAGCGATTTGGATAAACAGTATGGTTTCTTTTGGTTTACACCGAGGGTGGGTGTATGCGCTACGCAAGCACAGTATGATATTCCGGGGTTTTCTTATATAGACCTGGATTTTGCCTATGAACTTAAAACGCCAAATCCATTAAAAATGGTACCAGGTATTTACACCGGTCGTGCAATTTATACCATTGGCCCCGGTCTGGATTTCGATATGGGCGACACTATGCAGCCCACAGATAGCACGATTCAACTCGACTTCACCCTGACGGTCGATCACGTATTCAATGTAGAAATTCCACCGGGCGGAAATAAAGTAGCTTTGTTACCTGAAGGCGGTTGGCAGGCCTGGCTGAATCAAGGCCGAAGACCGGTGCGATTATTTCGCGATCAAACCTTCAATATCTGGACCTCTACACCGTTCAAGATGAGCATGGAGTGTCAGTACTCCCAGGATGGCAATACCTGCTCTTTGCGAGAGCCGGTTTCCGGTCATGTGGTACCGCTGAATGTCAACGTAAGTCTTCCTCATGGTTTGACCGACGCTGGCGGGCAATCCGTTAATCGTCGGCAGTTACTGCGTGATGGCAGTGGTACCGAGTTGTTCCAGCCGGGTTTTTATGTGGACCGCAAACCGGGAACACTGCACTTCGAAATTCCCCCAGGCGAAGTGGCAGAAATGATCCGTCCAGGCCAGCCCCGGCAATACTCCGGCAATGTGACGGTTATCTGGGATTCGGACATTTAGTCAGTTCTTGAAACAGGTCTTCGCGGCACTGCTGCATTCAATCAACGAGGTACAGGAATATGAAACGCCTGTTGGCATTATTTGGTTTTTGTCTATTTACCCAGTCCGCTCATGCGGGACCGAGCATCAATGTCGGGACGGTGTATGACTATCTGGATGGGGGCAAAAGTACTTTTTTGAAACGCGTGTTCAACGGCGGCGACAGCACCGCATTCGTCAAGGTCAATATCCTTGAGATTGTTTATGACGCCGATGGCACTTCGCGGGAAATTCCACTCATCTCTCAGGCCGACGCCAGCGCCCGTGATGGCCTGATGGCCAGTCCGGCCAGATTGATTGTGCCGGCCAATGGCATGCAGGGCACGCGACTTCTATACATGGGTGAGCGTGAAAAAGAGCGCTACTTCCGGGTGCGCTTTGTACCCGTAGTGCCAGAAAAAGAAGATGAATTCGCCGTCTCGGCCGAAGAGCGCGAAGACTACAAAAAGGGCCTGTCGGCCGGGGTTAACGTGTTGGCCGGTTATGGCACGGTGTTTTTTGTGCGGCCTAAAGAAATGCGCTACGAAAGCGTGATTGATAACGCGGCGAGTCACTATCAGATCCGCAACAACGGTAACACCGTGGTGGTGATCGATGAATTCAAGGACTGTTCAGTGAAAAACGAACAAGAGTGCCAGCCGACCACCAAACATCACATTCTGGCCGGTCGCACCTTCCAGTTCGAAAAGCAGGCGGGTCGTGAATACCGTTTCACTCTGGTCGAAGGTGAGATCAGCAAAAAACTGGAAGTGAAGGGATAACTACGCAACCGCATCCTGGCGATTGGCTTTGAAGTAACAGGTGATGAAAATGTTCAAGAAACTGACCATCGTGCTTTCACTGGCCGGTGCAGTGTTGGGAAGCGCTGCGGCTTTTGCCGCGATAGAGAAACACACGTTCGAGGTGTCGGTGAGCATTCCAACCTCGGCGTTTTATGTGCTTGCGGCAGATCCGGGCTGGATTCATCGCGAGCAGAGACTGCCCTGGAATCTGCTGACCTCCACACTGGGCAACGTGCGCAAGTATTTTGATGTCAAGAATGAAGCCGGTTCGATCGAAGCACGACTTGAAGGGCGACCTTATCTGTCCAACGGCACCGATGCTCATGATATCGCGCTACGGGTCATGTTTAATGGCACGTTATTGAGTGAGCTGGAGTCCAGTGAGGTTGTTTCCCTGAATGATGCGGCGCTGGGTAAACGTGTGTTGTTGGAAATAGTACCGATACCACCCGCTGACGGTGTTTATAAATCAGGCGATTACTTTGGCAACGTCAATATGATCTTCAATGCGGCGGTGCCGGGTCCTTGATTGTGAGGTGCTTTGTATAAAAGCATATTGACGATCTTTGTTTACATCTCTGAGTTTATAAATCATGACGTCAACAAGAACCTTGAACTTCCCGCGTGCATCGATAGTGGCGGGTTTGCTCTTGGGGGTATTTACAGCATCGGTCGGAGCGGTAACCGTGGAAATGACGGCGGTATTCCGGCCGGATCCGGCAAAACCGATGCAGAATGTTTTTGAAAATAAAACACCGCAAGGCGGTTATTGCGGAGTACACCCGGAGTATTGCGAGAATGGGGTCTTCAGTCTTGCATTACCGATTCGTTTCAGGTCTATCGCCTCCATCCAGCCTCTGCATGACGAACGTCAGGGACCTATGTTCCAGGTTCCTTCGTCCTGGAGGGACGTTACCGTTATCCATGAGGTAACCGGTGAGCCCGAAGTGGTTAAAATGCGCATCAATGGAATAGGGGCAGCCTACACGAACAAGGATCCTCTTCCTGGTGGAATCTGGCAAAGTAATTGGGTATATGCCCCGCCACCCTGCCTCTATGGGGGCGTGGGTTATGGTACTTCGTTGTACTACGCTTTTTTTTGGAGAGTTCCGGCTGATGCGGGTGTTTGTTTGAAACAAGCACAGCACCTGATACCTGAATCCCTTGAGTTTGCTTATCAAGATATGGCTTTTTCATATGAGCTTGTGACACCCAATCCGCTGAAGATGTCGACGGGAACTTACAGGGGAGTATTGAACTATACCGTGGGCCCTCACCAAGACTTCGATATGGGCGATATCATGTTGCCTGATGACGATTTGATTAGCCTTAACTTTACCCTGAACGTCGAACACACGCTAAAAGTCGATATCCCGCCCGGTGGCAATCGCGTTGAACTGGTCCCTCAGGGCGGCTGGCAGGCCTGGCTGAATCAGGGGCGTAAACCAACGCGGCTGTTCCGTGATCAGACATTTAATATGTCGGCATCGAGTCGTTTCAAGATGAACCTGGAGTGCCAATACCCCAGTGGCAATACCTGCACGTTGTTGGAGCCGACAGCGGGACATTTCGTTCCGCTCAATGTCAGCGTAAGCCTGCCCAATGGTCTGACGGATGCAGCCAGTCAGCCAGTCAATCGCCGACCGCTGCTGCTCGATGGCAATGGCACCGAGTTGTTCCAGCCAGGTTTTTACGTGGATCGCAAGCCCGGGACTTTGCACTTCGAGATTCCCACGAGTGAAGTGGCAGAGATGATCAAGCCAGGACGGCCCCGACAATACTCCGGCAACGTGACTGTTATCTGGGATTCGGAAGTGGGGTGAGGGGAAGGCTGATGCTCTGTCGGGCAGTCGAAGATCAAAAGATCGCAGCCTGCGGCAGCTCCTACCCGTTCTGCGTACATTCGAACATTCACGAGTGTACCCGGTCGGGGTAGGAGCTGGCGTAGCCTGCGATCTTTTCGCAGCAGCCTGCAGCAGCAGGATGGGTCGGTTAATGGCCTGCTTTTCTCAACGCCGCGCGAGTCAATCGCCGACTCAGCTCCTGCTCATCGTGCCCGAGGTCGCGGTACAGTCTTGTATAAACTACATCGGTCATTTCCTCTCCGGTAAAGACCACGCTCTCAGGGACCGGGAGTTTGTTGGCGAGGTCCTTCAGTGTCTCCTTGCGCAGGTTTTTTTGCGCGTCAGGCAAGCCGTCGGAATGTGCCCAGTCTTTTTGTGCTATCCGCAACTCATCGAGTAGTTGCGCCTTGCTTTCGTATAACCGCTCATTTTCCTTGAATTCGTTTGGGTAAGTTTCATGCAAATACGCTTCCCAGAATGACTGTTCGATCATTTGATCGACCAACCCGTCGCCGAACTCCAGCGCCATAACGGTGTTGTAAGCCTCGTCGATCATGGCGCTATTGACATCGCCTGTAACCCTATAGGTCATGTGTTCAGACAGCCACGGCAGGTCGAGTCGGGCCTTCAAAGCGGTTTGAAAGGCGGTGAAAACCTCTACTTCATCGACGGTTCCGGGGTTTCCATTGAGCATATCGGTGCTGAGTCGCAAGCCATCCCCGCCCTCTGCTTCAGGTGAGATTCGACGTTTGACCTCGGCCTTGGCGATGTTATTCACCTGGTTCAAGCGCGACTTTTGCTTGGCGAGGGTTACCAGCAGGACTTCAAGGCCTTCGGGAGTCGAGTCCCTGTAAGCTTCAAAGACCAGCGTATCGACGCCCATGGAGTTGAAGATCTGGGCACCTGCATCGGCGCAATTGTGGGGAGAGTTCGCCTGAGTAAACAACTTGTTACGCAGGGCTTCATCCTGGTCAATCGCAATCAGCATGCGCCAGACTTTCTGAGTGAGCTCTGCGCGGTTTTGCCGATACAGCATTCCATCCTGCTCAGTCTCGAAAGCGTCAGGCTCCTCCAGGCTTTTGATGACCTCGAAAAAGCCCTGGGAGCCATGTTCATGCTCAAGGTCATCCCATATTTCTTGCCTGGCTGTTCGCTGCTCGGCATTCAAGCCTTGCATCCAGAACGTGCTGCCATTTTCTCCCCTGGGGTCATAGGTGCGGTACGGGTCCAGGCCGGCCGCTTGCCTGTAATTGACCATTCGCTCTTCATCGTCGAGGCTGAGCTTGTTGCGATCCAGGCGAGTGCGCGCGACAGTTTCCGCTTCAGGGGAACCTGGCGTGACTTCAGGCACGTGTTTGATGGAAGTGTTTTGCAGATCCAGTAAAAAGTCAGGGGGGCGGGGGTGTTCGAAGAGTCCGACTGGCCAGTCTTTGATACCGGTTTTCGACAAGACCAATGCCTGCAGATCAGGCATGTGGCTGATATCCGGCGCTATCTTCAATCGATTGTTGCCCGCCAGGATCAATACTTTCATATATTTCAATTCTTTGAGCTGTGCGAGGCTCTGCTCGGACCACTCAATCGGGTTTTCTGCAAGCCCCAGGAAAGTGAGGCGGGGCATGTCGTTCACAGCTTGCGGGAAGCTGGCCAATGGATTGCCTGTCAGATCCAGCGAACGAAGGTTGGGGAAGTTTTTCAGAAAACCCGCCTCTTCGTCAGAGAGGCCCGTGTCCATCAGGTCCAGACTGGTGACGTGGCTAAAGTCAGCCCGCAATTGGGGCAGGCCTCTGAGGTGTCGATATAAGGGCTGCCCTCGCAGATCGAGCTTACTGCCGAAGCGTCGGTCTCCGAACTCGTCTTCATAGCCTTTCGCAGGTTTTTCCCAACATTCCCTCAGTATGTTGGAAATGCGGGTTCTTGTGAGTCGCTCCTCGGCTTGCAGGCGACTACCTGGCAGTCCCAGGGTCGGCGACTTCACCCAGGTGTCCAGATCCTCCACCAGAGCCTTTTTCTCGGCCTCGAGGTCGCCGAGGATTTTCAGCCCTTCAGGGGAGTCCACATTCTGCACAAACTCCCGGCTTTCTTCTTCCGTCAGGCTGGGATAAAGCGACTTCACCCGATCTTCGAGCGAAGGAGGGCGCCTGCCTAGGAGCCTGCTAAAAGCCCCGAGCATTGGACGCTGAAGCAGAGTCATGGTCTCCCGATCAGCCCTTGTGCGGATCGGCGGCTCTGCGAGAATGGTCCGACGCTCGGCGGGGGGAGCGGTTTTGGCCATCACCCATTGCTTGAGTGGCTGCCCCTCGTTCACCCGATAGCCCAGGGCCGTGCGTTTGTCGGCAGGCAGCGCCTGAAGGATGGCCTGAAAAAAATCGACGCCTTCACGCGATGGATGGTCGCCGCCGTGAACCTCGTATTTTGCGAATTCATTCCTGACCAGTAGCCGGACGGTCGGGGCATCTTCCCCGCCAACGCTGCACCGCAGGGGGCCTTCAGGGGAGCCCTCACGGACTTCGATGCGCAAATCATTGAAGGTGTCGGTATGGATTCTGAGTGAGTTCAGGGCCAGCCTTTCGGCATCAGGTACAAGGTATGCCTCGTCATGGAACCCTTCATACGCATGGCTGGTCCGTGCTTCGAACGCAGCTTCGCGGGCCAGGGTTTTCAAACGTAACGGTAGGCGTTGTTCTTGGTTCATACGGCCACGTTCGGAGTTGCTGGCGCTGCTCAGCAATTGTTCTGCAACATCGGACGGCAGTTCCGGGAATGTGCGCTGAAGCAGTTGAATAGGGGGGTTATCTGATTTTTCCCTGAACTGATACAGCTGCTTGAAGATGTCAGCCTTGTCCTTTTCCGCCTCGTCAGCCAACCGATCGCGCAGGGCTTGCACTTGCTCATCCTTTGGGACCTTTTTGCCGAGCAGCGTCTCGAGTTCCTTCTCGTCAAGAAAATCCACGATGCTTTCCGGAAATTTACCGCTCAAGACGTGCGAGAGGCTGGTGGTGAGCGTGTGGTCCTCTGGTGCGCCGACCTTTCCATACTGGCGAAAGTTTCCGGTCTTGTTGGTGGCTTCATACACTTTCAGCGCTTTATCCGAAGGCCATCCCTCCAGGTGGGGCGCAAGGGATTCGAACCAGTACCAGGACGGATCGAGGGGAGTCCCTTGGCGGATTTGTGTGCTGGCCCGTCCGGCCTCTGTATCGATCTTGAAGCGCTTCAGGGCGTCGGCCAGCAGCGGCGGTGGCGGAGAGTTTTCAACGTGCATTTTGCGCAGGGCATTGTCTTCTGTCCCGCTGACGGTGCGAATCTGCTCGAGCTCGGCATCACTCAAGCCTTTCACGCTGTGGCCCAGACGCTGCATCAGCGTCGGGCCTTCCCATGTCCGTGGGTTTTCGGCTTCATGGGTCCAGGCGCCAAGGCCATTGTGTTTCAGTTCGGGTGAATAGGCCCCGGGGCGGTTTGGATGCTTGATCCGATGGTTGCCGGTTTTCGGGTCTTTTTGCACAGCGTAGTGTTTGCCATCCACCGGCAGAATGTCCTGGCCTTCGTGTGAGTGCAGACCCAGCTCATTGGGGCTGGAGTCGGCTGGCAATTTGAGGTTCGGCTGTTCGTAGGGCTTGAGATCGGGATTCCACAGGCGGGTCTGGCCATCGGGCAATTCAACAGGTTTCATGCCATCGACGAAAGACGAGAGTTTCAGCCGAGCCACCTGGCCAATCTGGCCGCCTGCGGCAAAGGTCGCCAGCTGAACGATATCCGTCACCACGCCAACGAAGTGTTCGGCGGCTTCGACCCACAGGCCTTCAGCCAGATCGACGATGGATTCGATCAGGTCGTAGGTTATTTGATAGGCGGTGTAGGCCATCATCAATTCGCCCAGACCCGGTACGAAGGGGGTGACGACCATCAGCGCGGCGTTGAAGATATCCGAGACTATTTTCTTGAAGTTGTCCCACCAGGCCCAACGGGCATTGCTATCGGTATCGGCGGTGGAGACTGCTATAGCTCGCGCGTCATTGAGAATCTTGTTGAGTTTTTGCTGATAGAGATGCGTCCAGAAATCCCCCGTGATCGGTGCGACGCTGAATTGCAGCCTGGGATTGGTCACGGGTTCTTCGCGCCACGTCGGGCGTTGGTCCAGCGCTTCTTTCTTGTGCCATTGCACCTCGAACAGGCGTTGCTGGAGCCCGGCGAAAAAGTGCCCTCGCTGTTGCTGATCGACGAACTGGCTGAAGTATTGTCGATAGGTCATCTGGCTCGATTCTATGAAGGCGTTATCCCGCAACTGGCGGGTCAGCTCATTCAAGAAATCGGTTCCCGAGGCGTATTCTTTCAGCGGATGCTCAGGGTCATTGGGCACATACGCGATCAGCCTTTCGACGTTACGGCTTTGCTCCAGGTCTGGGGTAATCAGCACGATGCCGGTCAAGGCAGCATCCAGTATCGATAGCTCGGCGAACTGCACCACCTTGCCTTTAAGGGTGAGGTTTCGCTGGCCGTCGAGCATGGCCAGAATCAACTCCTGGCTGTCGCGGATTATGTCCTTGGTCATCAAGGCCAGATGTGCTGCGGCTTTAAAGGCGGCTTTCTGGCTTTCAGTGACTTTGTATTTTAAAAAAGCCTTCGCTACCGCATCGCCGGCAAGCAACAGGCTTTCGAGGTGTTTTGTATAACGCGCGCCGATATCCAGTTCACGACAAAGGGTCTGGAACTGCGCGATGGTCATTTTGCTTTTGATCGGCTTGATATCGAACAATCCGCGCTCATCGGGTTTGCTGATGAAGTCGGAGTCGGCTTCGTATGTTTCAGACGCTGCAAAATTGTGCAAGGCGGCATCCAGTAACGAAACGCTTCGGGTGACGACGCCACCCGTAATGTTGAACGTGTACCAAGGTCGGTCCTTGGGAAGGTAGAGGTGCAGATAAGTAGTCGTTACGTCATCGTCGACCCCGTACTGCTCTTTCAGGGCGGCGCTGAGCAACGGCTCGGCAAATTCATAGACTCCCTGCAGGTCGTCAAGCAGTCGATCTATTTGGTTTTGAGAAGTCCAGAGGTCTATGTTGGCGGCTTGCAACGCATTGTGCTGGGTGGAAGATGCGGTGCTGTACCATTCTTGAAGACCCAGTGGAGTAGCGCTCAACTCTTGAACTCGCTTCACCGAGGCGGTCTGGAATGCCGTATGAATCTTGCTCTTGATGAAGTCGTAGTGATGACCTTTATTGGCGCTTGTATCAGGAGTTTGACGTGCGGATATACGTCCTTGTAAGTCAGACATCGTAATAAACCTTGAGCATCGATTGGAGTGTCCAGCCTATCCGTCAGGGTTCAAAATAAAAGTCTGAATATCTGTTGTTGAGTAAGGGTTTGTGTTTATAAAACATTGAATAATGAAATGCAGAAAATAACTAATTACCACCTCTGTCGTTGAAGCGTTCCACCACCCTTGGCGCGGCCGCGGTTATCCGCCTCGCGCGACTTGAATGGGCAGGCACTGAGAGTTGCTACCCGGTTGCAAGTAAGGGTTGAGGATCGGCGCCATGCCCTTGAGTACCTGTACCGGCAATGCCGAGGTGAATTTGAAGGCTTCGGCTGTGCGCCCGGGCACGAATGCGGTCATGGTGCCGAAGTGATGATCGCCAATGTAGAACACGAAGGTCGCGGTGCGGTTGATCGATTTGGAACTGAGAATCCGCCCGCCGGAACCGACGGCCTCGATCCGGTTGTCGCCGGTGCCGGTCTTGCCGCCCATGGCCAGCAGGGTGCCATCGGCCAGTTTGAAACTGCCGGAAACCCGTTTCGCGGTACCGGCATCCACCACTTGTGACAGCGCCTCGCGCAGAGCCGTGGCGACCTCGGAAGGCATCACGCGTTTGCCTTTGTCCGGGTCGTTGATCAGTTTGGTTTCATAGGGTGTGCCGGCAGCGAAATGCAGGCTGTCGATGCGCAGCGTTGGCTGGCGCACGCCATCATTGAGGATGGTCCCGACCAGTTCCGCCAGGGCTGCCGGGCGATCGCCGGAGCTGCCGATGGCGGTGGCCAGAGACGGCACCAGGTGATCGAACGGATAGCCAACTTTCTGCCAGCGCTGGTGGATGTCGAGGAACGCTTCGATTTCCAGCATGGTCCGAATGCGGCTGTCGCGGGCGCCCTTGTGGCGGCTTTTGAACAGCCAGCTATAGACTTCCTGGCGCTCGAATTCACTGGCCTTGACGATCTGGCTGAACTTGGCATCCGGGTTGTTGAGCAAATAGCCCAGCATCCACAGATCCAGTGGGTGGACCTTGGCGATGAAGCCTTGGTCGGGCAGGTCATAGCGACCTGGGCCGTAATTCAGATAGAGCCTTTCCAGGCGTTCATCGGTGAGTTTTTCGTTGAGTTTTACGCCTTTGAGGTGCGAGCGCACGAAGCTGTTGAAGCTCTCCTGACTGGCATCCGGCAGCAAATAACGATGCACGGCGGCGAGACGAATCGGCGTCGGGCGCATGCCGTCGAGGAAGGTGTTGAGGCGGGCCTGGGTGTCCTTTTTCTGATACTTCTTCCAGAACCGCAAGAGGAACGAGGTGCCCTCGTGGTCGGCGAATCTGGCGAGGTATTCCTGACGCCGCGGCTGGCCGTCGTCCTTGAGCAACAGGGCACTGTTATTAGGCCCCGAGTAAGTGCTGTAACGCACCAGATCACGCATCAACCGAATGAACGGCAGGTTGATCGACTCGCGTATGGCGTCGCGCAAGGTCGGCATGCGGCCGTTGTCTTCCTTGCGAAAGTTGTTGAACGTGTGCAGTCCGCCACCGGTAAAAAAGGCTTCGCCGGGGCTGGCCGAGTATTTGCGATCAAGGGCCTCGCCGAGCATTTTCGGCAGGCTGCGGTCTTTGTTCTGGATCAGATAATCAACGGCCCAGCGGGTGATTCGGTCCTGGTCGGCGACCTCGGTTTTCTTCAGTACCGCCGCGGGCTGCGCCGCGTAGCGGTCGTGCAGTTCCGCGATGATTTGCAGGTAGGTGGTCAGCACCCGCAGCTTGGCGGTGGAGCCCAGCTCAAGCTTGCTGCCTTCGTTGATATCGAACGGCTGGTCGGTGCTGTCGGTCTGTACCCGCACCCTCGAACCGTCGGGAGTCAGTTCGAACAGGGTGAAGCTGTAACGCACTTGCGTGGTGCTGGTGGGCGTCAGCAGGCGTTCGCCGATCAGACCGATTTCGGCGGCGTAGGCCGGATCGGCCAGACGCTTGAGGTATTGGGTGGCCTGGGTTTGCAATTCGCCTTGCAGGGTACTGGTGGCCGACAGGTCGAGGCGGTCCAGATCATAGAGCGGGCGATTGAGCAGCCCGGCCAGTCGACTGCGGGCCACGCTGATGCCTTTGTTGGTTTCGATCGGCTGGATGGTCGGCTGTTGCTGCCAGTCGCGGTACGTCACTTTGCTGGCCAGGGCCGCGGCGGACAATGCTGGATCGATCACGTTGTTCTGCGCCAGCAAACGAATGTGGCTGTCGGTGAGTTGCGCCAGTTCGTTGTGGCCCCGTGTCAGATAAAACGAAGGCCGACGCTGAGCGATCATCAGCGACAACACCTCACGCAAGGCCAGGCCGCGTTGGGCCAGGCTTTGCGGATCACTGGCGGTACTGGCCAGGCGTTCGTTGACCTGATTGAAATCCGCGCCATACCAGACTCGCAGACCCTCGGCCATGCCATGCACTTCACCATGGCCAGGCACCGCTGACAGCGGCACGCTGTTGAGGTAATCGCGGACGATGTTCTGCCGCGCTTCCAGGGTTTGCGGGCCATCCTGATAGGCGCGCACGCTGGCGGAAATCATCTGGCGGATCTTCTCGCCGCCGGAAACCGTCAGGCCATCGGGTGAGTGACGATACTTTTCAAGCTGGGTGGCCAGAGTGCTGCCACCCGCCGTCTGGCCGGGCAGATGAAGCATTTTTGCCACTTGCGACCATGCCGCCATGCCAAAACGCGGCCAGTCCACCGCGGGGTTGGCCAGAGGCTGTTGCGGATCGAGCAGTTCACGGTTTTCGATAAACAACAGGCTGTGCACCACCAGCGGCGGGATATCGGCAAAACTCGAATAGAGCTGTTGTGGGTAGTGATATTGGTACAACGGCGCGGCGCGGCAGTCGGTAATCGACAATCCGGCCTGGATTTTTTCCGCATAGGGTACGAAAAAACCTTTTTCGCTGTAGTCGAGCAAGTCCTCGGAGAAGCGCGTTTGTGACTGAATCAGGTAATCACGTTTGACCAACCGTGGCAGGAACTCACCCAGGGAGCTGTAGCCCAGGCGTTGATCGAACGGACCGGCACCCGGATAGAAAATCGAGTCGCTGGGGCCCGGCTGCATCGAGTAACTCAAGGACGCGGCGAATTTGCTGAACTCGCGGGCCTGCAATTTCGAGGTGCGCATCTCCTTGGTGGCAGCGAAACCCAGGGCGATCAAGGTAATCAACAACAGCAACCAGAACATCCGCCACCCATACCGGCGAAGTCGAGGTTTTTTTGGTAAAGGCACTTCATCCACATTGTCGGTTGGCACTGCAGTATTACTCGAATCGGTTTGCCGCAAAGCGCCCATAGTCGATTGATCCATTCACGCAGATTGATCGGACTTGTTTGAAGCTTAGACCGTGGTTGGTGTCGGTGAAAAATTTGTGAAGGATGCCTGTAGTCTTTCGACCAGGGCCTGCAGGTTGGCACGAATTCAAGGAACGAGGGTAATTTTGTGGCGAGGGGGGCTTGCCTGTGGCGAGGCGGATTGCCTGTGGTGAGGGGGATTGCCTGTGGCGAGGGGGCTTGCCTGTGGCGAGGGGGCTTGCCCCCGTTCGGCTGCGAAGCAGTCGTAAAATCGGCTCACGCGGTGAACCTGACACAATGCGTTGGCAGGTTTTAGGGCCGCTGCGCGCCCCAGCGGGGGCAAGCCCCCTCGCCACAGGGTTTGAGTCTTGGCTCCAGAATGTGCGGGGCCTGTCACAGCCAACAAGCATCCCAGAGTTGATAGTCGCCGAAGTTCTTTACCAGACTTGTGGTGAGGGCGCTTGCCTGTGGCGAG
>NZ_CABVHQ010000002.1 GCF_902497895.1 Pseudomonas fluorescens | reverse complement strand
GGCCGGAGCAGCGGCCTGGGCTGGCGCGGCGGCAGCCGGTGCAGCTGCACCCGCCACTTTAAGAGCCAGAATCAGGTCGCCAGTGCCGACTTCGTCGTTGAGCTTGACGCTGATGCTTTCAACCACGCCAGCGGCGGGCGAAGGGATTTCCATGCTGGCCTTGTCGGATTCCAGGGTGATCAGCGACTGATCAGCCTCGACGGTGTCGCCGACCTTGACCTGGATCTCGATGATCTGGGCCTTGCCCGACGAACCGATGTCCGGCACGTGCACTTGCTGAGTGGTTGCAGCGGCTTGCGCGGCGGCCGGTGCAGCCGCTGCAGGAGCAGGGGCGGCAGCTGGTTTTTCTTCGGCCTTGGCGGCAGCCGCTGGCGCCGCGGCAGCGGCACCCTCGACTTCCAGTTCCAGCAGTTCGTCGCCTTCTTTCAGGCGATCGCCGAGCTTCACTTTCAGGCTTTTGACGATCCCGGCCTTTGGCGCAGGGATCTCCATGCTTGCCTTGTCCGACTCAAGCGTCAGGATGCTCTGGTCGGCTTCGATGCGATCGCCAACCTTGACCATCAGTTCAATTACTTCACCTTCACCGCTGCCGATGTCAGGTACGCGAATGAGTTCGCTCACAGAAAATCTCCTCAGCAGTCCAGTGGGTTGCGTTTTTCCGGGTTGATCCCGAACTTGGCGATGGCTTCAGCCACCACTTTAGGTTCGATATCACCACGGTCAGCCAAGGCTTCCAGGGCTGCCAACACCACGAAATGACGGTCGACTTCGAAGAAGTGACGCAGCTTCTTGCGGCTGTCACTGCGACCGAAACCGTCGGTGCCCAGGACTTTGAATTCCTTGGACGGGACCCACTGACGAATTTGTTCAGCAAACAGCTTCATGTAGTCGGTAGAAGCAATGACCGGACCTTGACGGCCGTTCAGGCACTCTTCGACGTAGCTCAGCTTAGGCTTCTGACCCGGGTGCAGACGGTTGGTGCGTTCCACGGCCAGGCCATCGCGACGCAGTTCGTTGAAGCTGGTAACGCTCCAGACGTCAGCGCCGACATTGAACTGTTCACGCAGAATCTTCGCCGCTTCACGGACTTCACGCAGGATGGTGCCGGAGCCCATCAGCTGTACGTGGTGCGCCGCTTCGCGGGTATCCTCTTCGAGCAGGTACATGCCCTTGATGATGCCAGCCTCGACACCGGCCGGCATGGCTGGCTGCTGGTAAGACTCGTTCATCACGGTGATGTAGTAGAAGACGTCCTGCTGCTCTTCGGTCATCTTCTTCATGCCGTCCTGAATGATCACCGCCAGCTCGTAGCCGTAGGTTGGATCAAAGGTACGGCAGTTCGGGATGGTCGCTGCCAGCAAGTGGCTGTGACCGTCTTCGTGCTGCAGGCCTTCGCCGTTAAGCGTGGTACGGCCGGCGGTGCCGCCAATCAGGAAGCCACGGGTGCGGCTATCGCCAGCGGCCCAGGCCAGGTCGCCGATACGCTGGAAGCCGAACATCGAGTAGAAGATGTAGAACGGCAGCATCGGCTGGTTGTGGCTGGAGTACGAAGTACCGGCGGCAATGAAGGAGCTCATGGCGCCCGCTTCGTTGATGCCTTCTTCGAGGATCTGGCCTTTCTTGTCTTCGCGGTAGAACATCACCTGGTCTTTATCGACTGGCTCGTAGAGCTGGCCGACGGAGGAGTAGATGCCCAACTGGCGGAACATGCCTTCCATACCGAAGGTACGGGCTTCGTCCGGGATGATCGGCACGATGCGCTGGCCGACTTCCTTGTCCTTGACCAGTTGCGAAAGAATCCGCACGAAGGCCATGGTGGTGGAGATTTCACGATCGCCGGAACCGTCAAGGATCGCCTTGAGGGTTTCCAGTGGCGGGGTCGGAAGGCTGAAGCTCTTGGCGCGACGCTGAGGCACGAAGCCGCCCAGTGCGGTGCGACGTTCGCTCAGGTAACGGGCTTCGGCGCTGCCTTCTTCAGGTTTGAAGAACGGCAGGTTTTCGATCTCGCTGTCTTTGACCGGAATGTCGAAGCGATCACGGAACAACTTCAGGCTCTCGACATCGACTTTCTTGGTGTTGTGCGCGGTGTTCTTCGCTTCGCCGGCGCCGGTGCCATAACCTTTGATGGTCTTGGCCAGGATGACGGTCGGTTGTTCTTTGTGGTTGACCGCTTCGTGGTATGCCGCGTAGACCTTGTACGGGTCGTGGCCGCCACGGTTGAGTTTCCAGATCTCGTCGTCGGACAGGTCTTCAACCATTGCCTTGAGTTCTGGCGAGTTGAAGAAGTGTTCACGCACGAACGCGCCGTCTTTGGCTTTATAGTTCTGGTACTCGCCGTCGATGACTTCGTCCATCCGGCGTTGCAGGATACCGTCGGTGTCCTTGGCCAGCAGTGGGTCCCAGAAACGGCCCCAGATGACCTTGTTCACGTTCCACTGGGCACCGCGGAACACGCCTTCGAGTTCCTGGATGATCTTGCCGTTGCCGCGAACCGGGCCGTCGAGGCGCTGCAGGTTGCAGTTGATGACGAAGATCAGGTTGTCCAGCTTCTCGCGGCCGGCGAGGGAAATCGCACCCAGGGATTCCGGCTCGTCACACTCGCCGTCGCCCATGAAGCACCAGACTTTCTGTTTGCCGGCCGGGATGAAACCGCGGGCTTCCAGGTACTTCATGAAACGTGCCTGGTAGATCGCCTGGATCGGACCCAGACCCATGGAAACGGTCGGGAACTGCCAGAAGTCGGGCATCAGCCAAGGGTGTGGATAGGACGACAGACCCTTGCCATCGACTTCCTGGCGGAAGTTGTTCATCTGGTCTTCGGTGATGCGGCCTTCCATGAAGGCGCGAGCGTAGACCCCAGGGGAAGCGTGGCCCTGGAAGTAGATCAGGTCGCCGCCGTGCTCGTCGGTCGGAGCCTGGAAGAAGTAGTTGAAGCCGATGTCATACAGGGTCGCACTGGAAGCGAAGCTGGAGATGTGACCGCCAAGGTCAGAATCTTTCAGGTTCGTACGCATGACCATGGCCAACGCGTTCCAGCGTACCAGCGAGCGAATGCGGCGTTCCATGAGCAGGTCGCCAGGCATGCGTGCTTCGTGGGTAACGGGGATCGTGTTGCGGTACGGCGTGGTGATGGCGTAGGGCAGTTGCGAACCGCTGCGGGTAGCGAGTTCGCCCATACGGGTCATCAGATAATGAGCACGGTCTTCGCCTTCTTTGTCGAGAACCGATTCCAGGGCGTCCAGCCATTCCTGGGTTTCGACGGGATCGAGGTCTTGCATGGCTTGCTCCAGGGCGGAAAGGCTTCCAGAATCGGTTGCCTGAGTTAGCGGCTGGCCTTGTGGGCAGACGATATAAATTCTTGGATTGCCGAGAGGTTGTTCCGGCGGCGTGTAGTTTTACTACAAATCGTCGGCCATTTCAGCTCTTCGGATGTATATACGAGTAGTAAAACTACAGATGAACGGCTCGTGGCCTCCTGCTATGTTGTGAGAATAATCGTTAATGTTGGTATGGGGTCAACTCAAATAGGGCGAAGCTTGATGTTGCCTGCCAAGAAACTGGAATTTTCAGCTATTTATAACTTTTGTTCGACAGTCGGTTTCGTAGCGCGTTCTGCACATTCACTACAAACGGCCTCTTACACGCCGATCAAGGATAGACCATGAGCCTGCCCACGCTTGCCGAACTCCCGGCGATTCTTCTGCCATCGGTCAGCCGCGCCGAGCAATCGTTGCGTACTGCTGTTGCCGCGCTGGAACACGATCATGGCTTGTCGGCCTGGCCCCCCGAGCGCTGGGCGCAATTGGCCCGTGTCAGCGCGGCCAGCGACTTCGTCATTGAGCAGAGTGTCCGCGACCCGGTGATGTTGCTTGAACTGGTGCAGTCCGGCGAACTGGACCGCAGCTATGCCCCCGGCGAGCTGTGTGGCCAGATCGCCGCGGCCGTGCAGCTGGCGCAGAGCGACGATGAGCTCGGTCGGGCCCTGCGTCGTCAGCGCGCCCGGCATCAGGTGCGGATCATCTGGCGCGACCTGAACCGCCAGGCGGATCTGCTGCGGACCTGTCGCGATCTGTCGGACATGGCGGATGCCAGCATCGATCAGGCTTATCAATGGTTGTATCAGCGCCATTGCCAGCAGTTCGGTACGCCCACCGGCCGGCGCAGTGGCGAACCACAGGAGATGGTCATCCTCGGCATGGGCAAGCTCGGCGCGGTGGAGCTGAACCTGTCTTCCGACATCGATCTGATCTTCGCCTACCCCGAAGGCGGCGAGACTGTCGGCGTGAAGCGGCCGCTGGATAACCAGGAGTTTTTCATTCGTCTTGGCCAGCGCCTGATCAAGGCGCTGGACCCGATGACCGTCGACGGCTTCGTGTTCCGCGTCGACATGCGTCTGCGACCTTATGGTTCGTCCGGCTCGCTGGTGCTGAGCTTCAACGCGCTGGAGCAGTACTACCAGGACCAGGGCCGCGACTGGGAACGCTACGCGATGATCAAGGCGCGGGTGGTGGCCGGGGATCAGGTTGCCGGCGCGCAATTGCTCGATATGCTGCGGCCATTCGTTTACCGGCGTTATCTGGACTTTTCCGCGATCGAAGCGCTGCGCACCATGAAGCAGCTGATCCAGCAGGAAGTCCGGCGCAAAGGCATGGCCGAGAACATCAAGCTCGGTTCCGGCGGGATCCGCGAAGTCGAGTTTATCGCCCAGGCGTTCCAGTTGATTCACGGCGGCCGCGACCTGAGTTTGCAGCAGCGTCCGTTGTTAAAAGTGCTGAGCACCCTGGAAGGACAGGGTTATCTGCCGCCCACGGTGGTCAGTGAATTACGCGAAGGTTACGAGTTCCTGCGCTACACCGAGCACGCTATCCAGGCGATCGCTGACCGGCAGACGCAAATGCTCCCTGATGGAGAGCGGGATCAGGCGCGAATCGCCTTTATGCTCGGTTTTGCCGACTGGAAAGCCTTCCATGAACAGCTGATGTACTGGCGCGGCCGGGTGGACTGGCACTTCCGCCAGGTCATTGCCGACCCTGATGAAGACGAGGGTGACGAAAGCGCAGTGGTGGTCGGCGGTGAATGGCTGCCACTGTGGGAAGAAGCCCAGGACGAAGAGGTCGCCTGCCGACAATTGGAGGAGGGTGGTTTCGTCGATGGGCCCAAAGCCTTGAAAACCTTGGCCGGCCTGCGCGCCAGCCCGCAGTTGCGTGCCATGCAGCGCCTCGGTCGGGAACGGCTCGATGCGTTTATTCCGCGATTGCTGGCTCAGGCCGTGGAACATGCCAATCCGGATCTGGTGCTGGAGCGGGTGTTGCCGCTGGTAGAGGCAGTGGCGCGGCGTTCCGCTTATCTGGTGCTGCTCACGGAAAACCCGGGAGCCCTGCGACGACTGCTGACCTTGTGCGCAGCCAGTCCGTGGATTGCTGAACAGATCACCCGCTTCCCGCTATTGCTCGATGAGTTGCTCAACGAAGGTCGCTTGTTCAAGCCGCCGCTGGCGCCGGAACTGGCCGCCGAATTGCGCGAACGGTTGACGCGGATCCCCGAGGATGACCTGGAACAGCAGATGGAAGCCTTGCGTCACTTCAAGCTGGCCCATCGGCTGCGAGTGGCTGCTTCGGAAATCGCCGGCAGCCTGCCGCTGATGAAGGTCAGTGACTACCTGACCTGGCTGGCCGAGGCGATTCTCGAGCAAGTGCTGGCGCTGGCCTGGCGCCAGACAGTGGCTAAATACGGTTTGCCGCAACGCGCAGATGGCACCTTGTGTGATCCGGGTTTCATCATCGTCGGTTACGGGAAAGTCGGTGGCCTGGAGCTCGGGCATGGTTCCGACCTGGACCTGGTGTTTATCCATGACGGCGATCCGCAGGCGGAAACCGATGGCGCCAAACCCATCGATGGTGCGCAATTCTTTACCCGGTTGGGTCAGCGGATCATCCATTTGCTGACCACCCAGACCAACTCCGGTCAGTTGTATGAAGTGGACATGCGTCTGCGACCCTCCGGAGCTTCGGGGCTGTTGGTCAGCTCTCTCGGCGCTTTCGAGCGTTATCAGCAGAATGAAGCCTGGACCTGGGAGCATCAGGCGCTGGTGCGGGCGCGGGTGTTGGTCGGTTGCAAGCAGGTCGCAGCGGCATTCGAGAACGTCCGCGCCGCTGTGTTGGGGCGCCAGCGTGACTTGGCCACGTTGCGTCAGGAAGTCAGCGAGATGCGCGCCAAGATGCGCGACAATCTGGGCACGAAGGCTACCGCCGCCGGAACCGCGGCAAATGCCTTCGAGGCCACGGCGCGGTTCGATATCAAGCAGGACGCCGGTGGTATCGTCGACATTGAATTTATGGTGCAATACGCGGCTCTGGCGTGGTCTGAAGAGCACCCGTCGTTGCTGCGCTATACCGACAATATCCGCATTCTGGAAGGGTTGGAGGAGGTCGGACTGATGCCCGCCGAAGATGCCAGCCTGTTGCGCGAGGTCTATAAGGCTTACCGTTCGGCCGCTCACCGTCAGGCCTTGCAGAATGAGGCCGGGGTGATCGCCGGCAACCAGTTCGTGGACGAACGGCGGCAAGTGTTGCGGATCTGGCGTGAGCTGGGGCTAAGCTGAAACTGATTTGCGGAGCGGCGAGGCTTTATGTGGCGAGGGGGCTTGCCCCCGTTCGGCTGCGAAGCAGTCGCAAAGCCGGCTGACGCGATTTGTCTGACAGATAGCGGTGCCTGAGTTTGGGACCGCTCCGCGGTCCAGCGGGGGCAAGCCCCCTCGCCACAAGGGTTATGCTGACTGGCATGATGTGCAAGAAATTTGATCCGGCGAGCCCCAAACGGCTCGTCCAAATGACCTGGCAGCCTTGGCTGCAGGTGCTGGATTATCGAGGCGGGGAGGCGTATGCCTCCCCGGTTCGTTTTTGGAAACCACATGAAAATTCTGATCGTTGGGCCCAGTTGGGTCGGTGACATGGTGATGGCGCAGACACTCTTTCAGTGTCTGAAACAACGCCACCCACAGTGCGAGATCGACGTACTGGCCCCCGAGTGGAGCCGGCCGATCCTTGAACGCATGCCCGAAGTGCGGCAGGCCTTGAGCTTTCCGCTCGGCCATGGCGTGCTCGAACTGGCGACCCGCCGGCGTATAGGCAAATCCCTGAGCGGTCAGTACGACCAGGCGATTTTGCTGCCTAACTCGCTGAAATCGGCGCTGGTGCCGTTTTTTGCAGGTATCCCGAAACGTACCGGTTGGCGGGGCGAGTTCCGCTACGGCTTGCTCAATGATGTGCGCACCCTCGATAAAGAACGTTACCCGTTGATGATCGAGCGCTTCATGGCCCTGGCCTATGAGCCCGGCATCGAGCTGCCCCAACCCTATCCGCGGCCATCCCTGCAGATTGACCACGACACTCGCGCCGTCGCGCTGGCCAAGTTCGACCTGGCGCTGGATCGTCCGGTACTGGCTTTGTGTCCGGGTGCCGAGTTTGGCGAGTCCAAGCGCTGGCCGTCCGAGCATTACGCCAAAGTTGCCGAGACGAAGATTCGCGAGGGCTGGCAGGTCTGGCTGTTTGGTTCGAAAAACGATCACGGGGTGGGTGAAGACATTCGCGCACGGCTGATTCCCGGCCTGCGTGAAGAGTCGGTGAACCTCAGTGGCGGCACCTCGCTGGCCGAGGCCATCGACCTGATGTCCTGCGCCGATGCGGTGGTGTCCAACGACTCCGGTCTGATGCACGTGGCGGCGGCGTTGAACCGGCCGCTGGTGGCGGTCTACGGTTCAACCTCGCCAGGCTTCACTCCGCCGTTGGCCGAGAAGGTCGAAATTGTCCGGCTGGGGATCGAGTGCAGTCCATGCTTTGATCGTACCTGCCGTTTCGGCCATTACAACTGCTTGCGCCAGCTCCTGGCGCAACCGGTGGTCGACGCCTTGCAGCGGTTGCAGGGCTCTGTGGTCGAGGTCAAGTAAGTTGCGGGTATTGTTGATCAAGACCTCCTCCCTGGGTGACGTCATTCATGCCTTGCCGGCATTGACCGATGCGGCGCGGGCGATTCCCGGGATCACCTTCGACTGGGTGGTGGAGGAAGGCTTTGCCGAGATTCCGACCTGGCACCCGGCCGTTGGCAAGGTGATTCCAGTGGCCATCCGGCGCTGGCGCCAGAACATCTGGCAAACCATCAAAAGTGGCGAATGGCGGCGCTTCAAGCAAAGCATTCGGGCGACTCAATACGATCTGGTGATCGACGCCCAGGGTTTGCTCAAAAGCGCCTGGCTGACGCGTTATGTCAGGGCGCCGGTGGCCGGTTTTGATCGTGACTCGGCCCGCGAACCCTTGGCCGCGCGTTTTTATTCGCGGCGGCTGGCGGTGGCCCGTGGGCAGCATGCAGTAGAGCGTTTACGTCAATTGTTCGCGGTGGCGCTGGGTTATGACCTGCCCAAAGGCCTGGGTGACTACGGCCTGAGCGTCGAGAAACTGGTCGAACTGCCGCGCAAGAATCCTTATGTGCTGTTCCTGCACGGCACTACCTGGGATACCAAACACTGGCCCGAAGCCTATTGGCGCGAACTCACCGAACGCATGGGCCAACTGGGCGTCGAGGTGAAGTTGCCGTGGGGCAACCCGGCGGAGAAGGCTCGAGCCGAACGTATTGCCAGCGATCTGGAGAACGCCCAGGTTCTGCCCAAGCTGAACCTGGCCGGTGTGGCCAAGGTGCTCGCTGGCGCGCAGGCGTGTGTCGCGGTGGATACGGGTCTGGGTCACTTGGCGGCGGCGCTGGACGTGCCGACCCTGTCGCTGTTCGGTCCGACCAACCCGGGCCTGACCGGCGCCTACGGCAAGAGCCAGATCCATCTGGCGAGTGACTTTCCAAGCTGCGCGCCGTGCCTGCAAAAGAAATGCACCTATCAGCCGACTGCTGAAGATCAGCAGCGGTTTGACCTGAAACGTGAGTGGCCACTGTGCTTCACTCGCCTGAATCCCGAGCGTGTCGCGAGCCGATTAAGCACGTTGTTACTGGCTGAGGAGCTGCGCTGATGCAATTGGCTTTTGTCCTGTATAAATATTTCCCGTTTGGTGGCCTGCAGCGCGATTTCATGCGCATCGCCCTGGAGTGTCAGCAGCGCGGCCATCAGATTCGCGTCTACACGCTGATCTGGGAAGGTGATATCCCGCCGGGTTTCGAAGTGCTGGTGGCGCCGGTCAAGGCGATCTTCAACCATCGACGCAACGAGAAACTCAGCGCCTGGATGGAAGCCGACCTGGCCAAGCGTCCGGTGGATCGCTTGATCGGGTTCAACAAGATGCCCGGCCTGGACGTGTACTACGCCGCCGACGGCTGCTTCGAGGACAAGGCGCAGAACCTGCGCAACTCGCTGTATCGCCGCTGGGGCCGCTACCGGCACTTCGCCGAGTACGAGCGTGCGGTGTTCGCCCGGGACGCCAAAACCGAAATCCTGATGATTTCCGAAGTCCAGCAACCGCTGTTCATCAAGCATTACGACACGCCGTTGCAGCGGTTTCACCTGCTGCCGCCGGGCATCGCTCAGGACCGGCGCGCACCGCCCAATGCCGCTGAAATTCGCGCCGAGTTCCGCCGCGAATTCAAGCTGGCCGACGACGATCTGCTGCTGGTGCAGATCGGTTCCGGGTTCAAGACCAAGGGCGTCGACCGCAGCCTCAAGGCACTGGCGGCACTGCCGGCTGAACTGAAGAAGCGCACCCGGCTATTTGTCATTGGCCAGGACGACCCCAAAGTATTCCAATTGCAGAGTGCGGCGCTGGGCCTGGGCGATCAGGTGCAGTTTCTCAAGGGGCGTAGCGATATTCCGCGGTTCCTGCTGGGCGCCGATCTGTTGATCCACCCGGCGTACAACGAAAATACCGGTACCGTCCTGCTCGAAGCGCTGGTCGCCGGTTTGCCGGTGCTGGTCAGCGCGGTTTGCGGTTACGCCCATTACATCGCCGAGGCCGACAGTGGCCTGGTGCTGGACGAGCCGTTTGAACAGGCGCAGCTCACTCAATACCTGAGCGGCATGTTGGCCGACGATGCAGCGCGTAAGGCCTGGAGCCGTAATGGCCTGGCCTTCGCGCAAACGGCTGACCTCTATAGCATGCCGCAGCACGCTGCGGATGTGATTCTGGCGGAGCAACACCGATGAAGTTGATTCTTGCCGAACCCTTCAAGACCCTTTGGGCCGGGCGTGATGCGTTCGCCGACGTCGAGGAGCTGAGCGGTCAGGTTTACCGCGAGCTGGAAGCGCGGCGTACCTTGCGCACGGAAGTCGCGGGTCGCGGTTACTTTGTGAAAATCCACCGTGGGATCGGTTGGGGCGAGATCTTCAAGAATTTGCTCACCGCCAAACTCCCGGTACTCGGTGCCGGCCAGGAATGGCAGGCGCTGGAACGCCTGCATGAAGCGGGTGTGCCGACCATGACCGCGGTTGCCTACGGTGAACGCGGCAGCAATCCGGCGGATCAGCATTCGTTCATCGTCACCGAAGAACTGGCGCCCACCGTCAGCCTTGAAGATTTCAGCATCGACTGGCTCAAGCAGCCGCCGGAGCCCAGGCTCAAGCGCGCGCTGATCGCTGAAGTGGCGCGCATGACCGGCATGATGCACCGCGCCGGGGTCAACCATCGCGACTGCTACATCTGCCATTTCCTGCTGCACACCGATAAGCCGGTGACGGCCGACGACTTGAAACTCTCGGTGATCGACCTGCACCGTGCCCAGACCCGTCCGGCCATCACCCGGCGCTGGCGCAACAAGGACTTGGCGGCGTTGTATTTTTCGGCGCTGGACATCGGCCTGACCCCGCGCGACAAGCTGCGTTTCCTCAAGGGTTACTTTCAACAGCCATTGCGCCAGATTTTGCGCGATGAGGCGCCATTGCTTGCGCGTCTGGAGGGCAAGGCCAACAAACTCTACGAGCGTAAACAGCGCTACGGAGATGCGCTCTGATGGCGGGCTGGAACCTTGAGCCCGCCTACAGCGATCTGGCGAAAGACTTTGGTAGCCTGGACGCCGTGTTTGCCCTGCAGGGTGAGCGGCTGACCCGCGACCCGCTGTCCGAGGTGATCCGCGTCGAGCGCAATGGCGTCAACTATTACGTCAAGCGCTACAGCGGCGCCGGCAAGGGTTTGCGCCGCTATCTGGGCAAGCCGCGAGTCAAGTCCGAATGGCAGAACCTCAAACGCTTCGCCAAGTGGGGTATCCCGACTGCCGAGATCGTCGCCTGGGGCTTGGAGCGCCGGGGCGCAACCTATGATCGCGGGGCGATGATCACCCGCGAACTGCCGCGAACCGAAGATCTGGCGGCCCTGGCCGCTCGCAACGATCCCTTGTTGGCCGACCGGGCCTGGGTCGATCGGGTCAGTCGGCAGCTGGCTGATTACACGCGAATCATGCACGATCAACGCTTCACGCATAATGATTTGAAGTGGCGCAATCTGCTGATCGACGACCAGGCGAAACTGTTTCTGATCGACTGCCCGAATGGCGACTTCTGGCGCGGGTTCTGGCTCAGCTATCGAATCACCAAGGACCTGGCGTGTCTCGACAAGGTGGCCAAGTATCACTTGTCAGCCACCCAGCGCCTGCGCTTCTATCTGCAGTATCGGCAACGGACCCGGCTCGACGCGGCTGACAAGCGCCGGATCCGGCATGTCGTGAGATTTTTCGAGGGACGTGAATGACTGATTTCCTCGCCGCCGAAGACCGTGCGCTACTCGAGCGCCACGGCCTCGATAACTTCGATGCGCTGTGGGCCAAGCAGCTCGACGCGGTCGATGAACCCAATACTCTTCATGGTGGCTGGAGCAGCGTTTCTCGGCTGGAGCTGGAAGGTCAGGGTTATTACCTCAAACGCCAGAGCAACTACCTGACGCGCTCGTTGCGGCGACCCTTTGGCGAGCCCAGTTTTGCTCGGGAATTTCGCACTATCCGGCACTATCGACAGTTGGGTGTTCCGGTCTTGCAGGCAGTGTTTTTCGGCGAGCGTAAAGTGGCTGGCGAGACCCGGGCGATTCTGCTGACTCGCGCCCTGGATGACTGGGACGACCTGGATTCACTGTTACCGCAATGGGCGCAGCTCGACGCTGCACAGCGGACAGCAATCCTGCGGGCATGCGGTGTGCTGGCGCGACAGCTGCATGCGGTGCGCCAGGTGCATGGTTGCTTCTATCCTAAACATATCTTTGTACAGGCCTGCGACGATGGTTATCAGGCACAACTGATCGACCTGGAAAAAAGCCGGCCGTTGTTGTTCGGCCGACGTGATCGGGTCAAGGATCTTGAACCCCTATTGCGTCGGGCTCATGTCTGGAGCGAAGACGAAATACGGGAGCTGCTCGCAGCTTATCTGGAGCAACCTGCTCGCAGTCCGATGGTTGATACCTGGGTTCAGCGTCTGACCGCGCGACGCAGTCACAAGGAGGCCCGCTAATGCGTTTGTCCGAACTGAAGAATGCCGGTCGCTCTCCGCGCCTGCCGCTGAGTCTTGAACTGGCGGACGCTGCCGGCCCGGCCCAATTACAGCTGCTCAGCTTGTTGCGGGTGTTGCCGGGCCAGCGTTATGTCGGCGCCGGCGTCTGGCGCGGGCGACCGGTCCTCGCCAAATTGCTGGTGGGTAGCAAGGCTGCCCGGCATTTCCAGCGTGAGCTGACGGGCGCACGTCTGCTTGCCGAGCAGGGCATCACCACGCCGCTGCTGTTGGCCGATGGCTTGAAGGACGGCGAGGGTGGCTGGTTGTTGTTTGATTTTCTGGAAGGCGCTGAAAGCCTCGGCGATGCCTGGAAAAACGTCGAAGCGCTGCCGGCGTTGGCCGATGAGCAGCAAGCGGTGCTGGCTGAAGCGCTGGCGGCCATTGGGCAACTGCATCGCAAAGGTTTGTGGCAGGAAGATCTGCATCTGGACAACCTGCTGCGTCATCAGGGCCGGCTGCATTTGATCGATGGCGCAGGAATCTGTGTCGAGCAGGCGGGTAAACCCCTGTCCCGGCAAAAAGTCCTGGAGAACCTCGGGGTGTTTTTCGCCCAGCTACCCAAGGCGCTCGAGCCGTTCACCGAAGAACTGCTGGTGCATTACCTGTTGAGCAACGGCGAACACGCCTTGCCACTCGAAGCCCTGCAAAAGCAGGTGAACAAAGTGCGCAGCTGGCGCTTGAAAGACTACCTGAACAAAATTGGCCGTGAGTGCACCCTGTTCAGTGTGCAGCGCGGAGCGTTCGCCTTGCGCGCGATTCGTCGCGAGGAAGAGGCCGCCATGTTGCCGGTGCTGGAGCAAGCCAATGCCTTGCTCGATCAGGGTCACCTGCACAAAACCGGCGGTGCGGCGAGTGTCGGGCGGGTCGAGGTGGCGGGTCGCACGCTGTTGGTCAAACGCTACAACATCAAGGGCTTCGCCCATTGGCTCAAACGCTTCTGGCGCCCGAGCCGGGCCTGGCATTCCTGGCGCGAAGGCAATCGCCTGGCATTCCTCGGGATTGCCACGCCCAAGCCGCTGGCCTTGCTGGAGAAGCGATTTCTCTGGCTGCGCAGTCGTGCTTATCTGGTCACCGAATACCTGCCGGGGCCGGACATCATCGAGCGCTTCGCACCCTTCGTCGAGAGCGGAGATGCCCCGGAACCCGAGTTGCAGGCGCTGGAGCAGTTGTTCGCCGAGTTGATCAGCGAACGCATCAGCCACGGGGATTTCAAGGGGCACAACCTGCTCTGGGATCACCAACGCTGGGCGCTGATCGATCTGGACTCGATGTGTCAGCACCACTCGGCCATCAGCTTCGCCCCGGCCTATGCCCGGGACCGCGCACGGTTCATGCGCAACTGGCCCGAGAGCAGTGCGTTGTATCAAGTGATTGATCAGCGTTTGCCGAAAACCATCGATAGCGACCAGTAGATCGGCAAGCCCTGTAGGAGCGAGCTTGCTCGCGATGGACGCAAGGGCGGCGCGTTTATTCAGAAAGCATGCGTTATCGTTAAAGTCCATCGCGAGCAAGCTCGCTCCTACAGGGGGCGCAGGGGCGACAAGTTGTTATGAATTGTCCTACGCGATCCAGGGATGTCGTGATCTGTAGCATCTACAGCCGTGGTGCTAGTTTGCCTGACGTTCTCGGAGGGCAGGTTGTGACTATTAAAATGGCTGTTTCGCTCGGCGTTTTCTCACTGGCTTTGGCTGGCTGTGGCTCGTTCAGTACAGTGCTGCAAGATGAGGCTGAGGCGGCCCGTGATCTAAGGAAGCAAAAGACTTACTGTCAGTCCATTTCTCGTGTTTACAGCGGTCTGGCTTATGATTTTTGTATATTTAACGCGCCGCCGGATCCCTCAGGCATGCTTGTGCCATTTGTATTATTGGATTTGGCCCTGTCAGGTGTCTTCGACACGGTTTTCCTGCCGTATACGATTTACCGGCAGAGTACCGATGGCAATATCAACATTTACTGGAGCGCAGGTCGCGAATGAGCGGAGGCGAAAGCTTTCGCCCAGGATCATCGTCACGGGGCTGATAACCTCTGGGTAATTCCCGCCATCTTTACGCTATAATCCCGCGCTTTAGCTGTTTCTCGCCCCTTGCGAGGACACACTTTTCTCAGGCACTCACCGCCTGCATGCAGACAAAAGAGGCTAGACCCCTGTGGCATTGACGATTCTTGGCCTGTCCGGCGCCCTTAGCCATGATCCTTCCGCAGCCCTGTACATCGACGGCAAGCTGGTTGCAGCGGCTGAAGAAGAGCGCTTCGTACGCGATAAACATGCAAAGAACCGCATGCCCTACGAATCGGCGAAGTTCTGCCTGGAGCAGGCCGGTATCAAACCTTCCGACGTTGATGTGGTAGCGATTCCATTCGCCCCGATCAGCCTGTTCGGCGAGGCTCGCTGGCACTACGCCAAGCGTTACTGGTACGCCCCGGACCGCGCCCTCGACGCGATTCTGATGGGCAACCGTCGTTACAAGCGTTACCGCAACAAGATCGTCTGGTGCCTCCAGCAACTGGGCTTCGATCCGAAGAAAATCAAGATCGAGCCGGTCGAGCACCACTTGGCTCACGCCTCCAGTGCTTACCATTGCTCCGGTTTCAAAGAGAAAACCGCGATCCTCGGGATCGACGGCAAGGGTGAATACGCCACGACCTTCTTCGGTTATGGAGAGAACGGCAAGATTCACAAGATCAAGGAATTCTTCGACCCGGATTCCCTCGGCGGCCTGTATGGCGCGATCACCGAATTCCTCGGCTTCGAAATGCTCGACGGCGAATTCAAGGTTATGGGCATGGCGCCGTATGGCGATGCCGGCAAGTACGATTTCTCGCGTCTGGCCAGTTTTGAAAACGGCGAGTTGGTGATCAATACCGAGTACGCCAACGTCATCGGCTTGCGCCGCTATAAAGAGAAGGGCAAAGGCTTCTACTTCACGCCGAAACTGATCGAATGGCTGGGCCCGAAACGCGAAGGCGATATCGCCGACGAACCCTATATCCACTACGCCGCGAGCATGCAAGCGCTGTTCGAGAAACTGGCGTTGCAGATGATCGACCATTACCTGGGCGATGTTCTCAAGGAAACCGGCAAGCTGGCCTTCGCTGGTGGCTGTGCGCTGAACGTCAAACTGAACCAGAAGATCATCGCGCGTGACGACATCAAGGAGCTGTTCGTGCAGCCGGCGTCCGGCGATGCCGGTACCGCAGTCGGTGCCGCAGCCTACGTTTCCCACGCTCGTGGCGTACCGGTAGAGAAGATGGAACACGTCTATCTCGGCCCGTCCTACAGCAACGAAGACGTGATCGCCGCGTGTGCCCGTCACCCGAGCAAGCCGACCTGGCGCCAGATCGACGACACCCCGGAACGCATTGCCAGGATCATGGTCGATGGCCATCCGGTGGCCTGGTTCCAGGGCCGCATGGAGTTCGGTCCGCGGGCCTTGGGCGGGCGTTCGATCATCGGTTGCCCGAGCGCCATTGGCGTGGCTGACCGGATCAACCATCAGATCAAGTTCCGCGAGCGCTGGAGGCCTTTCTGCCCGTCGATGCTCGACACTGTCGCCCCGCAGATGATCAAGATCGATCACCCGGCGCCGTTCATGACCTTCACCTTCGAAGTGTCCGAGGAGTGGAAAGCCCGCGTGCCGGAAGTTGTCCACGAAGACGGCACGTCCCGCGCCCAGGTGCTCAAGCGCGAATATAACCCGCGCTACTACGACATGATGAAAGCGCTGGAAGTGCTGACCGGTAACGGCGTGGCGCTGAACACCTCGCTCAACCGCCGTGGCGAGCCGATGATCTGTTCGCCGACTGATGCGCTGAACATGTTCTTCGGTTCTGACCTGCAGTACCTGATCATGGAAGACATTCTGGTGGTGAAGGACGGGGTGGAAGGGCAAGGTCTTGTCTGAGACATTGATCAGCGTCGTTATTCCGGCCTACAACTATGCCCGGACTCTACCGCGTGCGGTGGAGTCGGTGCTGGCGCAGCTGGATGAGGCCCGGGCGGAGTTGTTGGTCATTGATGACGGCTCAACCGACGAGACCCCTCAGGTGCTGGAAAAACTTCAGGCGGACCACGTTGGACGTTTTCGCGCGTTGCGCAAACCCAATGGCGGGCTGTCTTCGGTTCGCAATCGCGGGATTGAGGAGGCCAAAGGGCAGTACCTGATCTTCCTCGACGCGGATGACGAGATGGCTCCGGGTGCGCTGGCCGCGCTGACGCAACACATTGTCGGCAATCCTGAAAGCCGCCTGATCATTGGTGGTCACTGGTCGGTGTTCGCCGACGGCAAGCGCAGCCTGCATACGGTAAAGCCGTTGCCCGCCACTGCGCGACAGCGGGTGCGCGGCTACTTGCTGGACAAAACGGTATCGATTTCCAACGGTGCCTGCGCGATGCATCGCGATGTCTTCGCGCCAGGCAACTATCCTGTGCATTTGCGCAATGTCGAAGATATTCCTGTGTTTGCTCAAGTATTGGCGCGCTTTCCCTGCAGCGTTCTCGATCAGCCTCTGGCGCTGATCTACAAACATGCCGACAGCATGCGACATGACCTGACCCAAAGCCTCGCGGCGGGCGCGGAGATGGTCGATGAGGTTTTTTCCCGCGAGCGTATGCCCGAAGCGTTACATGACTTGCGTCAGGCGTTTCTGGCGCAACGCTGCCTGTCGTTGTTTCGCGACTGCTACAGCGCGGGCGAGTATCAACTGGCCAGGAAATTCTATCTCCAGGCGTTGCGCACTGATTGGCGCACGTTCACACGCTGGTCCTATACCCGCAAGGCGATACGGCTGATATTCAAATGAGCGGCCCGGAACCCGTGACCACGCCATCGTCCGGTGAGGGCGAGTTCCAGGCCAGGAATAGCTGGGCGCAGAAGGCGCGCGAGCTGGACCGCTATCGCTGGAAGATCCTGCGCGAGCGTCACGGCCGGTTCGCCAGCCTGTTACGCTTCGCTCGTGATGTGTTGGTTGATGTCGCGTCAGGCGTGCGCGCGAAACTCAGTCTGAGTGACTCCGTCGTCGTTGAGCCCTGCGATGTGCTTTTGTTGCATTCGGCGCCGAAATCCATGGCCTTGCAACGCAAGAACATTCTGATAGATGCCTTGCGGCGACGCGGACACCATTTGGTCGAGGCTGCCTTGCGGTCGCCGCAGCACTCTTGCGCCAGGCGCATGCTGCTTGCGCCGCCGCAACCCGTGCCGCTGCGATACCTGGTCTATGCGGCGCATGCTCAGTGGCTGGTGACGACCCACGCTCCCAAAGTCCTGATCAACGAGCGCAATGGCAGTCTCCATGCGCCTTTCCTGCGCCTGGCGCTGGCTGCGCGGGGCGCTCGGCTGCTGCATCTGGCCCATGCCACGACGTTGGAGTCGTCGCGGCGGTTGGCGATGAACGACTACGACTATTATGGAGTGTTCGGTCACAGTTCACTGGATGCCTTGCGGACGCGACCGCTGCGGTTCGGCGAGTCGACGGTGGTGTTGCTGGGTTCCTATCTGGCTGATGAAACCTATGATCTGCCGGTCGCGGATCCGGCCATCAGGACCTTGCTGATCCTGGGCGTGGGGCCGGATAAGGAAAAAGAATCCGGTTATCAGCACACCTATCAATTGCTACGCGACTGGGCGGCGCAGCATCCAGGCTATCGGATGCTATTCAAGCGCCACCCGCGCAGTCGAGCCGCATTCTGGACAACGGCTTCGGCGCAGCTGCAGAACGTCGGGCTTCTTGATGCGCAATGCTCCCTGGCGCAGGCATTGGCGCAGGTCAGTGTGGTGGTCAACATCATGTCCAATGCGGGTATCGAGGCCGGGCTTGCGGGGCGTCCCGTGGTGTATGTGAATGCGGGCAACGATCAGGACATCTTTTCCCACGCCCTGTTTTTCGGCCCTCAGGTCAGCAATGGCGACGAGTTTTCCCGGCAACTGCAGGCTGTCGAGCAGGATTACGCCGGGCATGTCGCCCAGGCACGGCGCTTTGCCGAGTACCACTTGGTGTACGGCGCGCAGGGCCTCGCCAAAACCGTGCAGTTGTTGGAAGCTTTGCTGCATGGCGACGACGTGACACGGGATTTCGAGACATTCAAGCTGCCCGCGGTGGGCTGAATCTGTGAGCTGCCGGGCTCAGGCCTGCAGTGCCAGGGTCAGTTCCTGTGCATTGCAGGTGCGCTGGCTGGCCAGGTAATGCTCGAGGAATTGTTCGTTCGCGAGCAGCCAGGCGCGATCTTCCCGATAACGCAGCATGTGCTTGAAGTTGCGCAGTCGCAGAGACTTGCGCAACGGGCAGCGGTAGGTCCGCAGGTCGGCGATATCGATCAGGCCCAGGTTTTTTTCCGGAGTCAGCACCACGTTGCCCAAATGTGCGGAGCGAAAGTAGATGCCTGCTTCGTGCAGGCGCGCAATGAACTCACCCAGTTGCGCGCGAAGGTCATCACCGGCGTTCGCCCCCAGCAATTGGCGCAAGGTGTGTCCCGGTAGCGGATCGTAGTGCACTGCGTCTCGTGCAATGCTGGGGATGCGATAGAGCTGGCGGACCTGTGGGCATTCGATTTTTCGTTCGCGCAGAACCGTGCAATTGTCAGCAAAGCGCCGGGCGTAGGGCGCCCAGAGGGCGGACGTGAGCAACCGCTTGCGCCGAAACAGCTTGAGCATCGAGCCATCAGCCAGACGTAGCACTTTATCTCCCTTGGCATCAGCTTCGAGAACCTCGGCGCCCTCACGCATGTGCAGGTAACGGGCATGGTCTAGCGTTTGCATCACGGCTCCAGAGGCTGTGCCTGAGGGGATGGGCAGCCGACTATGTTACCGCAGCGGGGTACGGCGAAAAACCGCTATGCTACAATCAGTCAGTTTTTTCATGCCGGATTCACCTGTATTGCGCGGTTCCCGGAGCGGTTTTGTCCGTCAGGCGATTACCCGTAGCGCTGAATTTCTACTTCAAGGCTTCACTCTTCGGTGCACCTTGCGCGTCACTACCGATCGTTGAAATCTACCGGGTTCGTCGGACTGGTCAAGCAGCGCCTTGTCGGATGGATGCAGCATATTTTTTGGACAAGCAATGACGAAAATGCTGTTTATTTCCATGGCCAAGCACCAAGGCCTTTATTTCAATCGTCTGATCAATGAGACCGAGTTGCAGGGCCATGTCGTTACCCCGCAGCAAATGCCATGGCCCCGGCCCTGGCGGATCGGCAGCGTACTCGGTCGTATCGACTGGGCTGGCCTGATTGAGGAGAAGTGCGAGGAGCGGCGGGTCAAGAACAAATCCAGGGGTGGATTCTATCGTCTGTTGTTGCGCCTGGAATTAACCTGGGTAGCGCTTAGAGCACAGGCTTTGCTTGATCAGGAGCGACCTGATGCGCTGGTGGTCTGGAATGGAGCGCATCGTTACAGCCAGTTGCTATTGGCGTTGCTGCCACCCGGTTGCAAAACCTTCTTTTTCGAAAACGGCCTGTTGCCTGATACCACGACTGTAGATAGCAAGGGTGTCAACTATCGCAACTCCGTTCCGCGTGATGCCGATTTTTATCTCAACCATCCCGCACCGATAGGCGAGGATCAGACCCCGCGCACACTGATTCCGCGAAAGCCCCGTACCAGTGGTCCTGCACCGATTGTCTTGCCCGAGCAGTTCGTATTCATCCCGTTTCAGGATGATCGCGATACCCAGGTTCGGCTTTTCTCGCCGTGGGTGAGAAATATGCGCGAAATGTTTGTGCAGGGTGAGCGCCTGGCTCGAGAAACCGGCATGACGGTGGTGTTCAAAGAGCATCCGTCGAGTCGCGAAACCTACCCTGAATTGCATGCCCGAACCCATGAGCGCTTGCTATTTGCCAACGGCAATGCCACTCAGCAGCTTATCGAGTCCAGTCAGTTTGTGATTACCTTGAACTCGACCGTGGGGCTGGAGAGTCTGTTGCTGGGCAAGCCGGTTTTAACCATGGGCCAGGCCTTCTTCAATATTGATGGGCTGGTGGTGCATGCGGACTCATCCGATGAGTTGATTGGACTGGCAAAGGCTTTCCCTGACTGGAAACTTGACGAGCGTATTCGTCGCAGCTTTTTGCATTACATGACCCATGAATACTGCGTTCAAGGCGGCTGGAAAGAAGCCGATGCCGATCAACTCAAGAGAGTCGCGAATCGAATGCTGAGTGCAGTGCATGACAAGTCCTGAAAACATGATACTTCGTAGAGTGCTTTCTTCCTGGGCTGTTATAGGCATGGTGGTGTTCCTGTGTGGGGCCTGGCTGCTGCCGACCCCCAAGTTGTACCACCAGCTAATCATTGTCTTTCTCTGGTTGCCGGCCTTGTTGGCGTTGTTTGAGCGCAATGTTCGCTTGTTATTGAAGCAGCCTGAGTTTTTCTTGTTCGGGCTGTTTGCCGCGTGGACATTGTTCGTGCTGCTGATGCAGGGCGGGATTGACCCGGTCAGTAAAAGCAAAGTTCCTTTCTACGTGGGGCTCACGCTGGTGGGGATCGTTCTGGTCGCGCAGCATGCCGTGATCAGCCTTGAGAAACTGCTGCTGTACGCCTCCGTATTTGGCGGCATTCTGGCCGGTGTCTCATGGCTCGATTATTATTTTCTGAAAGGTCAGCCCCTTGAGAGTCGAGTCATCGCGATCGGTGTATGGAACTCGATCATCATGGCTGCGCATGCCGTGGGCGCCCTGGCCTTGCTCGGTGTGTTCATGCTCAAGACCACGCGAGTAAAACCCTGGGTTGCGTTACTGCTGTTGCTGCCCGCGCTGGGCTATGTGTTGTTTCTCGGGTTTAGCCAGACACGTGGGGTCTGGATGGGTCTGGCCGCGACACTGCTCGTCATGGCAATAGCTTTGAAGTCGCGTAAATGTGGATATTTCATTCTCCTGTTGCTGGCAGGTGTCGGCTGTATCGCGTTGCTGGAGCCTGAGATTCTGCTCCAGCGCGGCGTTTCATACCGACCCGAACTCTGGAGAGGCGGCGCGCAGCTGATTCTGGAGCACTGGACACTGGGTGTCGGATTCAATCAATACCTGATTCACCTTGCGGAAGGCGGCGTGCCGTTCAAGCATCCCCACAACCTGTTTCTGGATGTAGGCGTGCGCTTTGGTATACCAGGCTTATTGCTGTTCGTGTTGCTGTGGGGCATGGTCGGCTGGCGTGGCTGGTCTTGTCGGGATGTACCGTTGGGCCAGGCGCTATTGGCCTTGTGGGTATTCGCCAGCGTATCGTTGTTGACGGACGGGATCGGTCTTTGGCTCAAGCCTAATGCCGATTGGCTGATCACCTGGTTGCCGATCGGTTTGAGCGCCGTTCTGGCCAGCCGCGAAAGCAAGAGACGCTTGCAAGTGCGCGATACCCGGGCTGGCGTTTCAAAACAGCCTATATAAATGAATGAGGCTGGATATCAGTGAATGTTTCGGATATCCAGCCTGCAATATAGTGTTGGTCATTATGTTTCATTTTACTCGTTGTTTACGGGTAACCGCCGGACCTTGGCTGTCCTTTTCCAGAACCTCTCCCTGACTTAGCCCATGTTGTAATTCGTTCGCTGCTACAATCCGCGTCCTGTCTCTTTTTTCAATCGTACGAGGCTCGCCATATGGCTACTCCCTCCCAGCAGTCCAGCATGAAAATCTACATGCGACTGCTGAAATATGTCATCCCGTACTGGGGCGCGTTTGCCATCAGTATTGTTGGCTTCGTGCTGTTCGCTTCCAGCCAGCCAATGCTGGCGGACATGCTCAAGCATTTTCTCGATGCGCTGCAGAAACCATCGGATGCCCGTTTCCTGGGGGTTTCCCTGGTACTCGGCGTGCCGTTGTTGATTGTGCTCATCGCGGTCTACCAAGGCATAGGCTCATTTCTCGGCAACTATTACCTGGCCAAGGTCGCCCGCGGCGTGGTTCACGACCTGCGTTGCGCCTTGTTCGACAACTTGCTGACCCTGCCTAACCGCTATTTCGACAATCACAATTCCGGTCACCTGATTTCCCGGATCACCTATAACGTGACCATGGTCACGGGAGCCGCGACCGATGCGATCAAGGTGGTCATCCGCGAAGGACTGACGGTAGTCTTTCTGTTCGGTTACCTGTTGTACAGCAACTGGAAGATGACCCTGGTGCTGCTGGCGATCCTGCCGGTGATTGCGATACTGGTGAGCAGTGCCAGCAAGAAATTTCGCAAGCAAAGCAAAAAAATCCAGGTGGCAATGGGCGACGTGACCCATGTGGCCTCGGAGACCATTCAGGGCTACCGCGTGGTGCGCAGCTTCGGCGGCGAGCCTTACGAGACACAACGTTTCCATGCGGCCAGCGCCGATAACATGAACCGCAGCCTCGGCATGACCCGCACCCAGGCGATCTACACTCCGGTCCTGCAATTGGTGATCTACGTCGGCATGGCCGTGCTGATGTATCTGGTCCTGTATCTTCGCGGCGATGCCTCTGCCGGTGAATTGATCGCCTACATCACTGCGGCCGGCCTGCTGCCGAAACCGATCCGCCAGTTGTCCGAGGTCAGCGCCACGATTCAGAAGGGCCTGGCAGGTGCCGAGAGCATTTTCGAACAGCTGGATGAGGAACCGGAAGTCGATAAGGGCACCAAGGAGCTCGAGCAAGTCAGCGGGCGTCTGGAAGTGCGCAACCTGAGCTTCCAGTACCCGGGCACGGAAAAAGTCGTGCTCAACGATATTTCGTTCACCGCCGAGGCCGGGCAGATGGTCGCCCTGGTTGGCCGCTCGGGCAGCGGCAAGTCGACCCTGGCCAACCTGATTCCGCGTTTCTATCACCATGACCAGGGCCAGATCCTCCTCGATGGGCTCGATGTCGAGGAATACAAGCTGATCAACCTGCGTCGGCATATCGCCCTGGTGACCCAGCAAGTGACGCTGTTCAACGACAGCGTCACCAATAATATCGCCTATGGCGATCTGGCCGGTGCGCCGATGGAAGATGTCCGCAAGGCGGCTGAAGATGCCTACGCCGCGGAGTTCATCGAACAAATGCCGCAGGGTTACGACACATTGGTGGGTGAGAACGGCGTGTTGTTGTCCGGCGGCCAGCGCCAGCGTCTGGCGATTGCCCGGGCACTGCTCAAAAACGCACCGCTGTTGATCCTCGATGAAGCCACTTCGGCACTGGACACCGAGTCCGAGCGGCACATCCAGTCAGCCCTGGACCAGGTGATGAAAGGCCGTACCACGCTGGTCATCGCCCACCGGTTGACGACCATCGAGAAGGCCGATCTGATCCTGCTGATGGATCAGGGGCAGATCGTCGAGCGCGGTACTCATGCCGAACTGCTGGCGCTCAATGGTCACTACGCACGCCTGCACGAAAAGGATTTCATCGAAAGTACCGATGAGGCTATGACGGAGTCTCACGTTTGATTCTGAGTTATCTGCGAACCTGGCGAGAGAACGGTTGGACACCTATTGATGCCACTGCCTATGCCAAGGCCTGGCATGAATTTGGTGGCAGTGTTGCGAGCCATCCCGATGTGGTCGAACGCCTCGCCGGGTTGGCGGGTATTCCGGTGCGCTATCTGGGCTGGTTCGTCGCCGGTGATCTGCGTGCCGCCATCCCGACCTGGGGCCGTTATCTGGCCTTGTCCAAGGATGTACTCAAGCGTGAAGGCAAGCGCGGCCTGTTCGACCTCGGTAATGCCGAAATCATTCTGCCAGTTGCCGAGGATGCGCGGATTCGCGTGCGCCATCGCATGCGCTATGTTTCCGAGCTCAACGCCCAGACTGTCACCAATCTTGCCGAGCAGCCGGAAGGCCTGGCGTTGGCGCGTCTGCCGGAGGACTACAGCAAGAAGTTTCGCTACAACCAGCGTCGCGAGCAGCGTTTGCTGGAAGAGGCGGGCGGTGCCATCAGGCCGATGCTGGAGTTGACCGCCAGCGAGCAGGCGAGCATCTATGCTGACCTGTTCCAGCGGCGCTGGAATTTCGAGGCGCCGGGCAAGACGCTTCTGACCGAGGTATTCACGCAGTTGCGTGAATTCATGACCGGCTCGCTGATCTACCTGAACGATGCACCGGTAGCCATCCAGATTCTATACAGGGTGGAGTCACCGAAATGGATCAGTCTGGAGTACATCAACGGCGGCGTGGACCCACAGAACCGTGAGTTCAGCCCCGGTAGCGTGCTCAGTTTCGTCAATACCCAGGCAGCGTGGGAACAGGCCCGTGCAATCGGCAAGCCGTTGCGTTACTCATTCGGTCGTGCCGATCGCGAATACAAGGATCGCTGGTGTAACCGGGTCCCGGTCTACCAGGTTTGAACGAGGTCATGCAGCCATGAGCGCACGCAAGCAGCAGTTGCTCAAGCGCCACCGAAAGCACAAGCGTCTGGTGCTGCTCGGGGCGTTGGTGATTCTGGTGTTGTTTGGCATTTTCGTTGCCTGGTGGCCGCTGCCGTTGTTCCTGTTGCTCGGCTGGGTCGCTCATGAAGCGTGGTTTGCCGACCACTTGTTCTATGCGCCAGGCGACGACTATCGTTATGACTTTGCGCCGGGCACCCCGCAGTTTCCGGTGACGCTTTTAATGGATCGCCTGCAGGTGACGGGTGACTTTGCCGAGGCCGAGACGCTGGTCCTGCAGCTACGTATCAAGTCCAACTGGTTGGGTCGGCTGTTCGATCCGCATGTATGGATCGGCGAGGATCGACAGGATCTCGAACGCGGTGTCGATGGCGAGCGCTTTCTCAATTTGTCCGGGCAGGGGGTCGCTTTGGCGGCGGGCCAGCTGTCGCTACGTGGGCGCTTGTGCAGTGTCGCGCAGCAGGCCACTTTGCATGCCCTGAGCAACCCTGACTATGGCCAGCAGCGACTGATGATCGTAGCCCCCCATGCCGACGACGCCGAACTGGCCGCGTTCGGTCTGTATAGCCGGGCCGCCGAAGTCTCGATCATCACCCTGACCCAGGGTGAGATTGAAGCCGAGAACTATCGAAATCTGGGCCTGGATGCCACACAGGCGGCTCGCCTCAAGGGCCGCCTGCGCAGTTGGGACAGCCTGGCGGTGCCGCTCTGGGGCGGCGTGCCACAACAGCATTGCGTGCAATTGGGCTACTACTGCCTGCAACTGAGCGCAATGGCGCAACAGCCAGAGCAAGGTTTTGCTTCGCGGGAATCGGGAGAAAGCGACATTCGCGAGCGGCGTCGCAACAATCCGCTGAAACTGCCCGGCGATCTCGATGGCCTGCCGAACTGGCGCAATCTGGTGGCCGATCTGGCTCGCTCGCTTGAGCATTTTCGTCCCGAGGTGGTGGTGACTCCACACCCGGAACTGGACCCGCACAGCGATCATGTCGCCAGCACCCGCGCCTTGCTCGAGGCGATCGAAATCAGTGCCTGGCGGCCGCGCACGCTGCTGCTCTATGCCAATCACCTGCATGATAACGATCGCTGGCCGATGGGGCCGGCGGGCTATGGGATTGCCCTGCCGCCGACCATCGAGCCGTTGCCGGCCGATGCGCTGTGGAGTCCCTCGCTTGGCGCCGAGACCCGGTTGGACAAGGCCATGGCGCTGGGCATGCAGCATGATCTGCAAGGTCGCCCACCCTTGAAGAAACGCTTGCGCCGGTTGATTCAGCGCATATTGGCTGGTCGTCGTTGGCCGGCCACGGGGGAAGACGAATTTTTCCGCAAGGCGGTGCGCCGCCATGAGTTGTTCTGGGTGCGCCCGCTGGATCGTCCTGTTAATGATGACCGTCGCTGAGCCGTTTGCTCGCGTTCGGTCGCCTTCTATCGCTATGTTATTATCCGCGACGTTTTTATCGCCTCTGGAGTTTCCATGAAGTTGTCCATGCCACGATTCGATCAGGCCCCTGTCCTGGTGGTCGGCGATGTCATGCTCGACCGTTACTGGCATGGTGGTACCTCACGGATTTCTCCTGAGGCACCGGTGCCGGTGGTCAAGGTCGAACAGATCGAGGACCGCCCGGGTGGTGCCGCCAACGTTGCCTTGAACATTGCCGCTCTCGGCGCGCCCGCGTCCCTGGTCGGGGTGACCGGTGACGACGAGGCCGCCGACAGCCTGGCCAACAGCTTGCGTGGCGCAGGCGTGCGGGCGCTGTTCCAGCGCATCGCTCACCAGCCGACCATCGTCAAGCTGCGGGTCATGAGTCGTCACCAGCAATTGCTGCGGATCGACTTCGAAGAACCCTTTGCTACCGATGCGCTGGCGTTGGCTGGCGAGGTCGAAAACCTGCTCGAAGGTATCAAGGTGCTGGTGCTGTCCGACTACGGCAAAGGTGCGCTGAAAAATCATCAGGTGCTGATCCAGGCTGCGCGTGCGCGCGGCATTCCGGTGCTGGCGGATCCGAAAGGCAAGGACTTTTCGATCTACCGTGGTGCGAGTGTGATCACGCCCAATCTCAGTGAATTCGAGACCATCGTCGGCGGTTGCGCCGATGAGCATGAACTGGTGACCAAGGGCGCCCAGCTGATGCACGACCTCGAACTGGGTGCCTTGCTGGTAACCCGTGGCGAACACGGCATGACCCTGTTGCGCCCCGATCACCCGGCGCTGCACTTGCCGGCTCGGGCCCGTGAAGTGTTCGACGTGACCGGGGCCGGTGACACGGTCATTTCCACCCTGGCAGCAGCGATTGCCGCCGGCGAGGAGTTGCCCCATGCCGTGGCCCTGGCCAATCTGGCCGCTGGTATTGTGGTTGGCAAGCTGGGTACGGCGGCGATCAGCGCGCCAGAACTGCGTCGCGCAATCCAGCGTGAGGAGGGTTCCGAACGCGGCGTACTGAGCCTCGATCAATTGCTGCTGGCGATCGACGATGCCCGTGCGCATAAAGAGAAAATCGTCTTCACCAATGGTTGTTTCGACATCCTGCATGCCGGGCACGTTACCTATCTGGAGCAGGCTCGGGCGCAAGGTGATCGCTTGATCGTGGCGGTCAATGACGATGCCTCGGTCAGTCGTCTGAAAGGCCCGGGTCGACCGATCAACAGCGTCGACCGACGCATGGCGGTATTGGCCGGCCTGGGTGCGGTGGACTGGGTGATCAGCTTCCCTGAAGGCACGCCGGAAAACCTGCTGGCCCAGGTCAGGCCGGATGTGCTGGTCAAGGGTGGTGACTACGGTATCGATCAGGTGGTCGGTGCCGATATCGTCAGTGCCTATGGCGGCAAGGTGAAAGTGCTGGGGCTGGTCGAGAACAGCTCGACCACGGCGATTGTCGAGAAGATCCGCAAGGCCGAGTAAACGCGGTCACTGTGGCGAGGGGGCTTGCCCCCGCTGGGCTGCGAAGCAGCCCTAAAACCTGTCACCGTGTTTATTCAGCTAGATTGAATTGTCCGGTTTTGCGACTGCTGCGCAGTCGAACGGGGGCAAGCCCCCTCGCCACAGGTGGTATCACTTTGCGTTAGCGCGCCACGCTTCTGGGCACGATCTTCTTCAGCAACTGCCGCGCCTTGCCAGTCAGGCGTTTGAAGCTTGAGTCCTTGCCCGGTTGGCTCAAGCCCTGCTGCTTGAGCCAGTCCTTCCAGCGAATCCGCTCATCGCGCACCAGCCAGCCTTCCTGTCGGGCAAAGCTTTCTGCCAGATACAGTCCGCGAGTACTGGCCGGGTGGAGCTGATCCTTTTTCAAGATATAGAGTTCGGCCAGGGGCTGACCGTCCTCAAGTGGCATCAGGTACAGGTCTGGCCGTTTGCGGTCCAGTCGAGCCACCAGTTGATCCCCTTCCAGACGCTCATCGACGTGGAACAGGCTCAGGGACTTGGCCTCTTTCGGTACCTCCAGGCGCAAATCGTAAATCAACTGCAGCGAAGCAGTGGGCAGATGTACGTAGGCCCTGGGTCGTTCGAGCAGTTGCATCTTGGCGCAGCGCACCGGCCGCGCCGCGCCGGACAATGGGGTCAGGCGAAAGGGCAGGGCTTCACGGTAATGCAGCGCAGACGAATAGGGCGCTGGCAGCCAGGTGTCGTTGAAGCGGCCGCCGAGCCAGCCCTCCGGGGTTTCCAGCAAGCACTCTTCGGCAATCTCCTGAATCGCGGTGTGCAGCGGCAGGTTCAGTTCGTGGGCCGGCACATAACCGGAGATCAACTTGAGCACCACATCACCACGGTCCTGACGGCGTTGGCGCACCAGTACCCAGTAATCGCGATTCTGCCAATGCAGGGTCAGGCGAACTGAAACCCCGAGGTTGGCCAGTTCGAGAGAAAAACGCTCGGCGTCAACCACCGTCACTGGGCGGCGACGCTGTAAGGTTTGCGAAAAATTCAGCGGCATCCCGACGCTGTGATAGCTCAGGCCTTCGGGAGTCGCTTCGACGATCAACGGCAGAGTTTTGAAGTTGCTGGGGTTCTTTCTAATGAGCGTGCGCGACATCTCAGCTCCTTCTTGCGTCGGGGGCGGCCGCGTCGGCGGCGTCAATTTTTGCGCAGAACCTGCGCAACAGTCGTCACATTGTGGGCGAGGTGCAGCGGATTAATGGTCCCGACAATAGCACTGGCGACACCGGGATGCTCAAACAACAACTCGAAGCTGGCGCGGACCGGGTCGACTCCCGGACTCAAGCAGGCATGGCCGCTGGCCAGGGCCTTTTTCACCAGGATGCCTTTGCCGTGGGCGGCAGCATAGTCGATGACTGGTCGCTCGGCCTGTTCGTTGAGATTGTAGGTGACCATGGCGCAATCGCCTTGCTCCAGGGCCTTCAATCCGCCGTCGACGGTCTTGCCGGAGAAGCCGAAGCCGCGGATTTTTCCTTCGCGTTTCAGCTCGGCAAGGGTCTGGTAGACCTCGCAGTCTTGAAGAATAGCCAAGTCGTTGCCATCCGAGTGCACCAGCACCAGATCGATAAAATCAGTTTCCAGACGTTGCAGGCTGCGCTCCACCGAGAAGCGCGTGTGCTCGGCGCTGAAGTCGTGGTGTGACAGGCCATCGGCGAACTCTTCGCCGACCTTGCTGACGATCACCCAGTCCTGGCGCTGGCCACGCAGCAGTGGCCCGAGACGTTCTTCGCTGCGGCCATAGGCCGGGGCGGTGTCGATCAGGTTGATGCCCAGGTCGCGAGTCAACTTGAGCAGCATGCGCGCTTCGTCATCGTCGGGAATCTGGAAGCCGCTGGGGTACTTCACCCCTTGGTCGCGACCCAGTTTGACGGTGCCCAGGCCCAGCGGCGAGACCAACAGGCCGGTGCTTCCCAGAGGTCGATGCAGGTCGTGCAAGGTCGGTTGGCTCATGGCAACAATTGCTCCCAGGCGGGTTGGGCCATCGGTGGCTTTGGCAGTTCAGGCAAGGCTGGCGGGTGGCTGGGTTGAATGCCGTCACGGTTGAGGGCGGCCAGCACCCGATCGGCGAAGTCCGGCGCCAGGGCCAGCTTGGTTGGCCAGCCCACCAGCAGGCGATCCTGTTCTGCGAGGAAGGCATTGTCCGGTCGGGTCAGCCCCGATTGCGCCGGCTCCGCCCGATCCACCCGCAAGGTCGCCCATTGCGCCTGGCTCAGGTCGACCCAAGGCAGCAGGTTGCCAAGTTCTTTCTGCGCGGCGGCGATTTGTGCCGCCGGTTCACGGGCGACGCCTTCGGCTTCGGCGATATCGCCGCCCAGGTACCAGACCCATTGACCGTCGGCCGCCGGGTGAGTGGTAACGGTGATCCGCGGCTTCGGCCCGCCGCCCAGGCAGTGGGCGTACAGGGGTTTGAGGGTCGGGCCTTTGACGATGATCATGTGCAACGGCCGCCGTTGCATTGCCGGTTGGCTCAGGCCCAGGGCCGTGAGCAGATCCGCATTGCCGGCGCCGGCGCTGAGGACGATGCGTTGCGCGCGGATTCCCCGCCCATCGACCCGCAGGCCGACCAGTTCGGCGTTTTCCAGCAGGGGCTCGATGTTCTGGCCCGCCAGCAGGCCGTCACCGGCCAGTTCGGCCAGGCGCTGGATCAGGCTCGGTACGTCGACCACCAGTTCGGCCAGGCGATAGACCTTGCCCTTGAAGCGTTTGTCTTGCAGGGCCGGCGGCAATTGCTCGCCCTTGACCTGATCGACCCGGCCACGCACGGCTTTGCTGGCGAAGAAACTGGTGAGGTTGCCGGCAATAGTGCCAGGGGACCAGAGGTAGTGGGCTTCGGAGAGCAGGCGCACGCCGGACAGGTCCAGCTCACCGTTACCGGCCAAGGCTTCACGCCAGCGCCGTGGCATGTCGGCAATCGCCTCGGAGGCGCCGGTCAGTGCACCGTGCAGCGCGTATTTGGCGCCGCCATGGATAATCCCCTGGGACTTCACGCTTTGCCCGCCACCGAGGCTGGCGCTTTCCACCAGCACAGTCGAAAAGCCCTGGCGACGCAGGCGCGCGTTCAGCCAGAGGCCGGCAACCCCGGCGCCGACAATCAGAACGTCGGTGGAAATAACGGATGGCATGCAGCGACCTCAGTGTTCAAGACTAGGGGCGCAGTATACAGACTCGAAGACTCAGCGATTTGTCGGCAATCAATGGCCGGTCATTGATGGGATATCTGAATCGAACACAAATCCTGTGGCGAGGGAGCTTGCTGTGGCGAGGGGGCTTGTCGGAACGCCGCATCGCCCCGTTCGGCTGCGTAGCAGTCGTAAAACCGGCTGACGTGATTTGTCTGACAGATAGCGGTGCCTAAGTTTAGGACCGCTTCGCGCTCCAGCGGGGGCAAGCCCCCTCGCCACAATAGGTTGCACTCAAGATGGTCGTGTTCCTCAATGTCCGGCAGTATTCGAGAACAACTGAATCACCACCACCCCGAGCACGATCATGCCCATGCCGATGATGGCCGGGATGTCGAGTTTCTGCCCGTAGATAAATAGCGCGGCAATGCTCACCATCACGATGCCCATGCCGGCCCATACCGCATAGGTCACACCGACCGGAATGGTGCGCACCACCAGGGTCAGCATCCAGAACGCGATGCCATAACCGACGATGACCAGCAACAGAGGGATTGGCGTGCTGAAGCCCTTGACCGCTTTCATCGAAACAGTGGCGATTACTTCGGCGCAGATGGCGATGGCCAGATAGTAGTAAGCGTTCATGGGCGAATCCTCGTATTGAGTGCTGCTCTCCGGGTCGGCATTCTAGAGATTGCACAGATGGGGTAAAGTCATTACCTATCTGTTTTTAAGATGAGTTGAGCCATGAACGTGAATTGGAATCTGGAGCAACTGCGCTTGTTCGTCAGCGTAGCCGAACAGCGTTCGTTTTCTGCGGTGGCCCGGGACCAGCGCAAGGCGCAGTCGGCGATCAGCAGTGCTATCGCGATGCTGGAGGAAGACCTTGGGGTCAGCCTGTTCGACCGCAGCAGCGGTCGTCAGCCGAAATTGACCGAAGCGGGCCAGGCGCTGCTCGAAGAGGCCCGGGAAGTCTTGCGTCAGTGCGAGCGCCTCAACGGGCGGGCCCTGGCGCTGATGCGCGGTCAGGAAGCACGTCTGCGCCTGGCTCAGGATGAGGCGATGCCCTATCAACCGGTGATCGACAGCCTCGAAGCCTTGGCCGAGCAATTTCCCAGTCTTGAAGTGCAACTGACCAGCGCTGCCCAGGGTGATGTGGCGCGCAAGCTAGTGGAGCGTCGGGCCGATCTGGGTTTGCTGTTTTATCATGACCAGATCCCCGAAGCCCTCGAGCGGCGGGTGCTGGGCAGTGTCGAAATGGTCACAGTGTGCGGGGTGGGGCATCCACTGGCGGCCGAGGGAAAGGTGGACTGCCAGCAAATGGCGCAGCATCGACAGCTGCTGATGGCCACCCAGTCCAGTGTCTATCCCGGCAGCGAGCAGGCCAGCCCGCAGGTATGGCGCGCCGACAGCTTCTATGTGATGGCCGAGTGGCTGATGCGTGGCCTCGGTTGGGCCTGGCTGCCGCGGCACGTGGTGCAGTATCCGGCCTATCAGGGGCAGATGGTCGAACTGCTCAGCGAATGGACTCCGCCGGCGCTGGTGGTGGAGCTGGTCTGGCGCCGCGACGAGCCCCTTGGCCCGGCCGCGCGCTGGTTGGCGGAACGTTTTGCCGTGCACTTGCAGGCGATCGGCTGAAAACCCGATAAACTCCGCCGCCATGAATAGAACTCTCTACACCTTGCTGTTTTATCTCGGGCTGCCGTTGGTGGCATTACGTCTGTGGCTGCGGGCGCGCAAGGCGCCGGCCTACGCCAAACGAATCGGCGAGCGCTTTTCCATCGGCTTGCCAGCGATGCGCCCGGGCGGAATCTGGGTGCACGCGGTCTCGGTCGGCGAAAGCATCGCCGCGGCACCGATGATCCGCGGTCTGCTCGAACGTTATCCACAGCAGCCCATCACCGTGACCTGCATGACCCCGACCGGCTCGGAGCGGATCAAGGCGCTGTTCGCCAATGAACCGCGGATTCAACACTGCTATCTGCCGTATGACTTGCCTGACGCGGCGGCGCGGTTTCTCGAACGGGTCCAGCCGAAGCTGGCGGTGATCATGGAAACCGAGCTCTGGCCCAATCATATTCACCAGTGCGCCAAGCGCGGCATTCCGGTGGCGCTGGCCAATGCGCGACTTTCGCAACGCTCGGCCAAGGGCTACGGACGCTTTGCCAGACTGACCCAGCCGATGCTCAGTGAAATGAGTTGGTTCGCGGTGCAGACCGAGGCAGAGGCCCAGCGCTTCCGTGATCTTGGTGCGCGGCCGGAAACGGTCGAGGTGACCGGTTCGATCAAGTTCGATCTGAGTATCGATCCGCAATTGCTGGAGCGTGCCGCCCAATTGCGTGGTCAATGGCAGGCGGCGCAGCGCCCGGTGTGGATCGCCGCCAGTACCCATGAAGGTGAAGACGAAATAGTGCTGGCCGCCCATCGGCAGTTGCTGGTCAATCATCCGGACGCCTTGCTGATTCTGGTACCACGCCATCCCGAGCGTTTCAACGCGGTCTTCGAATTGTGTCGGCAGCAGGGCTTCGCTACCGTGCGCCGTTCCACGGCGGAACCGGTCAGTGCCAATACCTCGGTGCTGCTCGGCGACACCATGGGCGAATTGCTGTTTCTCTATGCCCTGGCAGACAGCGCCTTTGTCGGCGGCAGCCTGGTGCCCAACGGCGGGCATAACCTGCTGGAGCCGGCAGCCTTGGCCAAGCCGGTGCTGAGCGGCCCGCACCTGTTCAACTTCCTCGAAATCGCCGCGCTGTTGCGTGAAGCCGAAGCGTTGCAGGAAGTGCAGGATGCCCAGGGGCTGGCAGTGGCGGTGCAGCGGCTATTTGAATCGCCAAGTGATGCCCGGGAGAGGGCCGAGGCGGGGCTGAAGGTGATGCGTGCCAATCAGGGGGCGTTGAAGCGTTTGCTGGATGGGTTGGGGCGGTTGATCGACCGTTAAATCGAGTTGATCTGGAGAAAAAGATCGCAGCCTTCGGCAGCTCCTACATAGGATAGATGTCCACCCGTAGGAGCTGCCGCAGGCTGCGATCTTTTGATTTTAATACCTCGGATTAGCCTTGAGCTGTTCCTGTGCGGCCTTGGCCAGGTCCGGCGGCAGGAAGTCCTTGTCCGGGTTGTAGTCGGCTTTCAGGTAGCGCGACAGCTCCTGCAGATCCCCCGGGTTCAAGGTGCCGGCTGCTTGCTTGAGGCGCAGGTTGTCGAGGATGTAGTCGTAGCGGGTGTTGTTGTAGTTGCGCACCGAGGTATAGAGCTCACGCTGAGCGTCCAGCACGTCGACGATATTGCGCGTCCCCACCTGATAACCGATCTCCGTGGCTTCCACCGCGCTCTGGTTGGAGATGATCGACTGGCGGCGCGCCTGCACCTGCTCGACGTCGGTATTCACTGCACGGTGCAGGTTGCGGGTGTTTTCCACCACTTGCCGGCGCAAGGCTTCGCGTTGCTGTTCGGTCTGGTTCAGCCGGGAGTAGGACTCGCGAACCTGAGAGCTGGTCAGGCCGCCGCTGAAGATCGGAATATTCAATTGCAGGCCGACGGTGCGTTGCTCGACGTCACTGCCATAACGTTGGCCCAGCGGGTTCGGGTTGCTGAAGCCGAGGGCGTCGTTGTCGCCTTTCTTGTATTGCGCGACCGCATCGAGGGTCGGCGCGTGGCCGGCCTTGCGTTGCTTGAGGGTTTCTTCGGCGGCGCTGACCGCGTAGTTGCTGGCCAGCAGATTGAGATTCTGTTTGGCGGCGGTGTCGACCCAGGCCTTGGCGTCGTTCGGCGTTGGCGCCAGCACCGGCAATGTGTGGACGATGCCCTGAATCGAGTTGTACTGGCGGTTGGTCAGGGTGATCAGCGCTTCGAACGCATCGTCTACCTGGCGTTGCGCGAGGATCCGGTTGGCTCGTGCGGTGTCGTAGCTGGCCTGGGATTGCAGTACGTCGGTCTTGTCCGAGAGGCCGACATCGAAGCGCTCGTTGGATTGATCCAGTTGGCGCTTGAATGCGGCTTCTTCGGCCTTGGTCGAGGCCAGGTTGTCCTGGGCGCGCAGCACCGTGAAGTAGCTGTCGGCACTTTGCAGGATCAGGTTCTGCTCGGTCGCCGAGAGCTCCAGGGCGGCTTGTTCGTTCACCGCCTCGGCGGCTTGCAACTGGAACCAGCGATCGGCGCGGAAGATCGGTTGTGCCAGGGTCGCCTGATAGGACGTGCCACTGCGGCTGGCGGTCATCGATGGCTGGTCGAAGTCGGTCCGGGTGTTATTCAGGTCGGCACCGGCCGAAAGGTTCGGCAACAGGCCGGCGCGGGCCTGGGGCACGACTTCCTTGCGCGCATCGTAATTGGCGCGAGCGGCAGCGAGATCGGCGTTGTTGTCCACCGCTTCCTGGTAGACGCTGACCAGGTCGGTTTTGGTCGACAGCGGCGCTTCTGCTGCCCAGGCCATTCCATTGGACGCACATGACACGGCGAGGGCCAGTGAGAGTTTGCGCAGCATGAGGCGATCCCTAGAGTGAATATTACAGCGATAATTTAAACGCCAAGGCTACGGCGCGCAGTGCAGAGCGTCAAGGTCGGGCACCGCGTAGGGAGTGTAGTTGTGCAGGCTTGCGGCAACAATCCGATAATTGCGCCATTCATCACGCTGTTTGCACTGCTGTTGGCGTTCCAGGCAGGATATGTCTAGACTGGCCGGGTTCTTGTCGGGGTGCCTTGCTATGAGGCTGAGATCGAATAATTTCGGATCCCGTTGAACCTGATCAGGTTAGCGCCTGCGTAGGGAACAAGATTTCTCGTCACCCGGCGAGTCCTCTTGTGCTTCGTCCGGGATGTTGTTCGACAATCGAACAGCCCTCGTGCGCCAAGCACAGCACCTGTCTTGGTGCGTCCATTCGTTACAGGTTCGCTCCGACAAAAATCCAATGCCTGGATGCCGTCTGGAGAGCCCGTGATGAGTACAAAATCAAAAAATACCACTAACTTGAGTGACTCGGCCAAAGTCGATCTGCAATCGGTTCAGCCCTTTACCCGCTCGCAAAAAATCTATGTCCAGGGTTCACGCCCGGACATCCTCGTGCCGATGCGCGAAGTCAGCCTCGACGTCACCCCGACCGAGTTCGGCGGCGAAATCAACGCGCCAGTTGTGGTCTATGACACCTCCGGTCCCTACACCGATCCGAACGTGATCATCGATGTGCGCAAAGGCCTGGCCGATGTGCGTTCGCCGTGGATCGACGCCCGTGGCGATACTGAGCGCCTGGCCGGACTGAGCTCGAACTTCGGCCAGGAACGCCTGGCTGATGCGGAATTGACCGCTCTGCGTTTCGCCCATGTGAATAACCCGCGTCGGGCCAAGGCCGGTGCCAACGTCAGCCAGATGCACTATGCGCGTCAGGGCATCATCACCGCCGAGATGGAATACGTCGCCATCCGCGAGAACATGAAGCTCGAAGAGGCTCGTTCTGCCGGGCTGCTCAAGCAGCAGCATGCGGGCCACAGTTTCGGTGCCAGCGTACCGAAAATCATCACCCCGGAATTCGTCCGGGAAGAAATCGCCCGCGGTCGCGCGATCATTCCGGCGAACATCAACCACGTCGAACTGGAACCGATGATTATCGGCCGTAACTTCCTGGTGAAGATCAACGGCAACATCGGCAACAGTGCGCTGGGTTCTTCCATCGAAGAAGAAGTGGCGAAACTGACCTGGGGTATTCGCTGGGGTTCGGACACGGTCATGGACCTGTCCACCGGCAAGCACATTCACGAAACCCGCGAGTGGATCATCCGCAACTCGCCGGTGCCGATCGGTACCGTGCCGATTTACCAGGCCCTGGAAAAAGTCGGCGGCGCCGCCGAAGACCTGACCTGGGAGCTGTTCCGCGACACGCTTATCGAACAGGCCGAGCAAGGCGTCGACTACTTCACTATTCACGCCGGCGTGTTGCTGCGTTACGTGCCGATGACCGCCAAGCGCGTCACCGGGATCGTCAGCCGTGGCGGTTCGATCATGGCCAAGTGGTGCCTGGCGCACCACAAAGAGAACTTCCTCTACACTCATTTCGAAGACATCTGCGAAATCATGAAGGCCTACGACGTCAGCTTCTCGCTGGGTGATGGCCTGCGTCCGGGATCGATTGCCGACGCCAACGACGAAGCGCAGTTCGGTGAGCTGGAAACCCTTGGCGAGCTGACCAAGATCGCCTGGAAGCACGACGTGCAGACCATGATCGAAGGTCCGGGTCACGTGCCGATGCAGCTGATCAAGGAGAACATGGACAAGCAGCTCGAGTGCTGCGACGAGGCGCCGTTCTACACCCTCGGCCCATTGACCACCGACATCGCCCCCGGTTACGACCACATCACCTCCGGGATCGGTGCGGCAATGATCGGCTGGTTCGGTTGCGCCATGCTCTGCTACGTCACGCCGAAGGAGCACTTGGGCCTGCCGAACAAGGATGATGTGAAGACCGGGATCATCACCTACAAGATCGCCGCCCATGCGGCGGACTTGGCCAAAGGGCATCCGGGCGCGCAGATTCGCGATAACGCCTTGAGCAAGGCGCGCTTCGAATTCCGTTGGGAAGACCAGTTCAACCTCGGCCTGGATCCGGATACCGCGCGTTCGTACCACGACGAAACCCTGCCGAAGGATTCGGCCAAGGTCGCGCACTTCTGCTCCATGTGCGGGCCGAAGTTCTGCTCGATGAAAATCACCCAGGAAGTCCGTGAATACGCGGCCAACCAGCTGATTGAAGCAGTCGATGTAGACGTGGCGCAAGGCATGGCGGAACAGTCCGAGCGGTTCAAGAAAGAAGGCAGTCAGCTATACCAAAAGGTGTGATCTGACCTGCGGGGCCTGAAAAGGCCTCATCGTCGGATCGCCGCCCGGAGCAAGCTCGCTCCCACATTTGATTTGTGTCGTACACACATTCCCTGTGGGAGCGAGCTTGCTCGCGATGGCGATCACCACAACAACAAATGTCCCTCTGAGATAACACTCTTGAGCATTCAACCCAGCACTTACTCCCCTGATCACGCCGTGCCGCTGGCCAAGCGCGTATTCGGCGGCCGCGATCTGTTTTCCTTGTGGTTTTCCCTCGGCATCGGCCTGATGGTCTTGCAGACCGGCGCTTTGCTCGCGCCGGGCCTGGGCCTTTCGGGTTCGTTGCTGGCGATTTTTCTTGGCACTGCAGTGGGCGTTCTGCTGCTGGCCGCCGTTGGCGTGATCGGCAGTGACACTGGCCTGTCGTCGATGTCGGCGCTCAAACTCAGCCTCGGCAACCGTGGCGCGAGCCTGCCGGCGCTGTTGAACCTGCTGCAACTGATTGGTTGGGGCTCGTTCGAAATCATCGTCATGCGCGATGCCGCGAGCCTGTTGGGCGCTCGTGCCTTCAGCGAAGGCAGTCTGCTGTCGAATCCGCTGCTCTGGACCTTGTTCTTCGGTGGTTTGGCGACCTTGCTGGCCGTCAGCGGCCCGCTGACCTTCGTGCGACAGATCCTGCGCAAGTGGGGTATCTGGCTGCTGCTGGCGGCCTGTATCTGGCTGACCTGGAATCTGTTCGCCAAGGCTGACCTGGCCACGCTGTGGGCTCAGGCCGGTGACGGTTCGCTGCCGTTTGCGGTGGGTTTTGATATCGCGATCGCCATGCCGCTGTCCTGGCTGCCGCTGATTGCCGACTACTCGCGTTTCGGCAAGCGCGCCAGAAACGTCTTCGGCGGTACCGCAGTCGGGTTCTTTATCGGTAACTTCTGGTTGATGAGCCTGGGCGTCGCCTACACTCTGGCGTTTGCGCCGAGCGGTGAAGTGAACGCCTTGCTGCTGGCGCTGGCCGGCGCAGGCCTGGGGATTCCATTGCTGTTGATTCTGCTGGATGAGTCGGAAAACGCTTTCGCCGACATTCACTCGGCAGCGGTGTCCAGCGGGATTCTGTTGCGCTTGAAAGTCGAGCATCTGGCGTTGGCCATCGGCGTGATCTGCACGCTGATCGCTTGTTTCGCGCCATTGGCGCAGTACCAGAACTTCCTGTTGCTGATCGGCTCGGTGTTCGCGCCGTTGTTTGGTGTGGTACTGGTGGATCACTTCATCCTGCGCAAGCGCAGTGCGCAAGTGGCATCGTCGATGTTGCGCTGGCCGGCATTGTTGGCCTGGCTGGGCGGGGTGAGCACCTATCACCTGCTGGCCAATTTCTACCCGGAAATCGGCGCAACCCTGCCGTCACTGGTGCTGGCAGGGCTATTGCAGTGGGTGCTGGGCCGGGCTTTCAGCTACGGCCGGGAAACAGCTCGGGCTTGAGAATGCCATTGAGGCGCGGGTAGGGGATCTTCAATTCGATGTGGCCCAGGGCGTAAGGCGCGATGGTGCTCACTTCGTACTTGAGGATCACCCCGCCGTAGGTCAATGCCACGTTCGCGGTTTTCTGGAACGGCCAGCGTTTCACGAATTCCGCTTCCTGATCCAGCTTGGTGCTGATCAGCCAGCTGTTGTGCGCCACTTGAGCGGCCTTCCAGAACGCTTCTTCCTGCCCCGGCAGCAACATGTCCGACAGACTCAGCACCTTGTGCTGCTGGCGCGAATAGTTGATGAAGCCGCGGCCTGGCTGGCCATGGGCGCCGCCGGTATCCAGATAGCTGGACAGTTCGACGATCACCAGGCCGTCATGCTGCTCACGTACCTTGGCTTGCAGGTAGCTGCTGTGGCGGCTGCCGGCCTCACGCAGGAATTGCTCCCGATAGGCGTTCAGCGAAGTCGGCAGCGGTGCGTCCGGCGAGGTGCGGGTCAATTGCAGCAGGCGCTTTTCAATGATGGCGTCGAGTTGCGGTTCGGCAGGAAAGCGCAGGGTGTCGATATTTACCAGCGGGCAATCAGCGGCGCTGCAGCCCGGTTTGATCTGCTCCGAGGCGTCGCGAGTGGTTTCCAGTGGTGCCCGGTAATTGGGCTGGAACAAGCTTTGGCAGGCGCCCAGAGTCAGGGCGATACAGGCCATGGAGGCGATTTTTAAAAGCGACATGGGCGTCCTTCATGAATCAGGGAAAGGCAAAAAGTTATCCGCTTCGACTATCAGCGGGACGCTCAGTTCGCCACTAAGCTAATTAGAGTTGTTTAAGGCCCCGCCGTCTATCCTGCTGACTGGAAAGGGGCTGCATCAACAGGCGAGAGCGCGTTAGGATGGCGCGAAGTCGAGGGGGCGCCTCGGATCGGATCGCAAGTACGAGGATTGATATGACTGACGTTGCCAATGCCATTCCAACAGCCGTCGATATCGTGCGGCGCGAGAAATGTTTTAAAGGCTTCTACCAGCTTGATCGCGTACATCTGCGCCATGAGCTGTTTGCCGGCGGTATGGGCCGCGAGATCAGTCGTGAACTCTTTGTTCGCCATGATGCAGTCTGTGTGCTGCCCTACGATCCGCAGCGCGACGAAGTGGTGTTGATCGAGCAGTTTCGGGTGGGGGCCATGGGCAAAGTCGCCAATCCGTGGCTGGTGGAACTGGTAGCCGGTCTGATCGACAAGGATGAGCAACCGGAAGAAGTTGCTCACCGCGAAGCGCAGGAGGAAGCTGGGCTTGTGTTCTCCGCACTCTGGCCGATGACCAGGTATTTTCCATCACCGGGTGGCAGCACCGAATATGTACACCTGTTTCTGGGGCGTTGTGACAGTACTGGGGCCGGCGGCTTACATGGGCTGGAGGAAGAGGCAGAAGATATCCGGGTGACGGTCTGGGCGTTCGAAGATGCCCTGCAGGCCGTACGCGATGGACGAATTTCCAACGCGGCAAGCATCATTGCTCTGCAATGGCTGGCTTTGAATCGCGTTGAAGTGAGGGGGTTATGGTCGTAAACAAGCAGCGCGATCGCTACCGGGTCGATCTGGTGGGGCTGCAAGCCTCTTGCGAGGCGAACTACGCTCGTTTGATGCGCCTGTTGCCAGACATGCGCGAGCAACCGCTCGCGAGGCGCATTGCCGTCACCCAAGGTGACCAGATGCTCGGCGTGCTGGCGCTTGAGGTGCTGCTGGCCTGTCCTTACACCACCACGCTACGAGTGCGCCAGGAACACAGCCTGCCCTGGTTGCCGGTGCCGCAACTGGAAGTTCAGGTCTATCACGACGCACGGATGGCGGAAGTCATCAGTGCCGAACATGCCCGGCGTTTTCGCGGGATCTACCCGTATCCGAATGCCTTCATGCACCAGCCGGACGAAAAAGCCCAGCTCAATGTGTTCCTCGGCGAATGGTTGAGCCACTGTCTGGCCTGCGGGCATGAGGTCGAGGTGGTGCGGTAGATGTGAACTGCGTCCACTTCGCAGGTTTCCCCTTTTAAGTTTCCCCCAGCATAATTGGGTCATTCATCATTTCAGTGATCATGCCTTGGGAGAACGCCTTGCCGAGCGTATCCACTCTAACTTCTGACGATTCAGCGCTGCTGGTGCAACTCTCTGACAGCCATCTGTTTGCCGAGGCAGAGGGAACGCTGCTAGGCATGAATACCCGCGACAGCCTGCAGAAGGTTATCGAGCTGGTCCGCACGCAACAGCCACAGATAGATCTGGTGATCGCCAGCGGCGACCTGTCCCAGGACGGCACGCTTGAGTCCTACCAGTGGTTTCGTGACATGACCCGGCAGATCGATGCTCCGGCGCGCTGGATTCCGGGCAATCACGATGAACCGCAGATCATGGCCGAGGCGGCCACCCAGAGCCAGCTGCTTGAATCGGTGGTGGATCTCGGCAACTGGCGGGTCACCCTGCTGGACTCCGCCGTGCCGGGCTCGGTACCGGGATACTTGCAGGACGGGCAGCTGCAGTTGCTCGCTCGCTCTTTGAGCGAAGCCCCGGAGCGTCACCATCTGGTGTGTTTTCACCATCATCCGGTTTCCATCGGTTGCGCCTGGCTGGAACCGATCGGTCTGCGCAATCCTGAGGCGCTGTTCGCCGTGCTCGACCGCTTTCCCCAGGTTCGCGCAGTGCTGTGGGGGCATGTGCATCAGGAAATCGACCAGTTGCGTAATGGCGTTCGTCTGCTGGCGTCCCCGTCGACCTGCATCCAGTTCGAGCCCGGCAGCGAGGAGTTCAAGGTCGATGACCTGGCTCCCGGCTATCGCTGGCTGCGATTGCTGCCGGACGGACGGCTGGAAACCGGGGTAGAACGGGTGACCGGCTTCGATTTCCAGGTCGATTACGGCGGCAAGGGCTACTGACATACCCCCTGTAGGAGCTGCCGAAGGCTGCGATCTTTTGATCTTTACGTTCGGCCGGCCACCCCATTGATCGCTGAAAGATCGCAGCCTGCGGCAGCTCCTACGGATGTTGTAACTTTTCGATGTATTGAGCCGCCAAACTCGACGACAGTCCCTGTAAACTGCCTCATCTTTGGCTAATGCACAGAGGGAACTCGCATGTCCGGTTCGATCCTGTATATCCACGGTTTCAACAGCGCGCCCGCGTCGAAAAAGGCCTGTCAGTTGATCCGCGTGATGGATCGCCTGGGCTTGAGTGAGCAGCTGCAGGTGCCGGCCTTGCATCACCACCCGCGAGAGGCGATTGACCAGCTGGAACAGGCGATCGCCGAGCTTGATCGCCCATTGCTGGTCGGCAGCTCCCTCGGCGGCTACTATGCCACTCACCTTGCCGAGCGCCATGGCCTTAAAGCCTTGTTGATCAACCCCGCCGTCAGCCCCCATCGGATGTTCGACGGGCACCTGGGCAGCCAGAAGAACTTGTATACCGATGAAATCTGGGAGTTGACCCACGACCATGTGACGGCCCTGACCGAACTGGAAGTGCCGGCGCCCCAGGATCCACAGCGGTTTCAGGTCTGGTTGCAGACAGGTGACGAGACTCTGGACTATCGTCTTGCCCAGCAGTATTACCGAGCCTGTGCGCTACGTATCCAGGCCGGCGGCGACCATGGTTTTCAAGGTTTTGCCGGGCAGCTACCGGCGCTGTTGAGTTTTGCCGGCATCGGCGCAGATCAGTATCAGGCGATCGATTTCACCGCACTGTGAAATCCCTGGCCTCTATTTTCATTGAACGACTAACGACGAGACCCCATGGCCACTCCCAGCGCTAGCTCTTATAACGCAGACGCCATCGAAGTCCTCTCGGGCCTCGACCCAGTGCGCAAACGCCCGGGCATGTACACCGACACCAGTCGGCCGAACCACCTCGCCCAGGAAGTCATCGACAACAGCGTCGACGAAGCCTTGGCCGGGCACGCTAAATCGGTGCAGGTTATCCTCCACGCCGACCACTCCCTGGAAGTCAGCGATGACGGCCGTGGCATGCCGGTGGACATTCACCCGGAAGAGGGTGTGTCGGGTGTCGAGCTGATCCTCACCAAGCTTCACGCGGGTGGCAAGTTTTCCAACAAGAATTACCAGTTCTCCGGCGGTCTGCACGGGGTCGGTATTTCCGTGGTCAACGCCCTGTCGACTCAGGTGCGGGTGCGCGTCAAGCGCGATGGCAACGAGTACCAGATGACCTTCGCCGATGGCTACAAGGCCAGCGATCTGGAAGTGGTCGGCACTGTCGGCAAGCGCAATACCGGTACCAGCGTTTACTTTGTGCCGGACCCCAAGTACTTCGATTCGCCAAAATTCTCCGTCAGCCGCCTCAAGCACGTACTCAAGGCCAAGGCTGTGTTGTGCCCGGGCCTGCTGGTCAGTTTTGAAGACAAAGCCACCGGCGAGAAAGTCGAGTGGCATTACGAAGACGGGCTGCGTTCCTACCTGGTGGATGCGGTCGCCGAATTCGAGCGCCTGCCGGACGAGCCGTTCTGCGGCAGCCTGGCCGGGAACAAGGAAGCGGTGGACTGGGCTTTGCTGTGGTTGCCTGAAGGCGGCGACAGCGTCCAGGAAAGCTATGTCAACCTGATTCCGACTGCCCAGGGCGGTACCCACGTCAACGGCCTGCGTCAGGGTTTGCTCGACGCCATGCGCGAGTTCTGCGAATTTCGCAGCCTGCTGCCGCGGGGCGTGAAACTGGCGCCGGAAGATGTTTGGGAGCGGATCGCGTTCGTCCTGTCGATGAAAATGCAGGAGCCACAGTTCTCCGGCCAGACCAAAGAGCGGCTGTCTTCTCGCGAGGCCGCGGCGTTTGTCTCTGGCGTGGTCAAGGATGCCTTCAGCCTGTGGCTCAACACGCACCCTGAATTGGGCATGCAGCTGGCCGAGCTGGCGATCAACAACGCCGGTCGTCGGCTCAAGGCCAGCAAGAAGGTCGAGCGCAAGCGCATCACTCAGGGCCCGGCGCTGCCGGGCAAGCTCGCTGACTGCGCCGGGCAGGACCCGATGCGCTCCGAACTGTTTCTGGTGGAAGGTGATTCCGCTGGCGGCTCGGCCAAGCAGGCACGAGACAAAGAGTTCCAGGCGATCCTGCCGCTGCGCGGAAAGATTCTGAACACCTGGGAAGTCGATGGCAGCGAAGTGCTCGCCAGCCAGGAAGTGCACAACATCGCCGTGGCCATCGGCGTCGACCCGGGTGCTGCAGACATCAGCCAGCTGCGCTACGGCAAAATCTGCATCCTCGCCGACGCCGACTCCGACGGTCTGCACATCGCGACCTTGCTGTGCGCGTTGTTCGTCCAGCATTTCCGCCCATTGGTGGACGCCGGTCACGTCTACGTCGCAATGCCGCCACTATATCGAATCGACCTGGGCAAAGAGATTTTCTACGCCCTGGACGAAGCCGAGCGCGATGGCATTCTCGATCGCCTGGTGGCCGAGAAGAAACGCGGCAAACCACAGGTCACCCGATTCAAGGGCCTGGGTGAAATGAACCCGCCGCAACTGCGCGAAACCACCATGGACCCGAACACCCGGCGTCTGGTGCAGCTGACCCTGGATGATTACGACGCTACCGCGGAAATGATGGACATGCTGCTGGCGAAAAAGCGCGCCGGTGATCGCAAATCCTGGCTGGAGTCCAAAGGCAACCTGGCCGAGGTTCTGGCCTGATGCGGAGCGGTTTCGCCCTGGCATTGGTGTTGTGGGTGACCTCGGTAGCGGCAGCGCCGTTGCCCGAGTTGGCATTGCTCGCCGAACACCCGGTGCAAGGCATGCGCGGCGGCAACCTTTCGGGGTTGGCACAGTGCGGTAGCGAACTGTGGACAGTTTCCGATCGCGATGACGATCAGATCTATCGGCTCGACACCCGCGAGACGCTCTGGCAGGCCGAAACCGTGCATGTCGACGTACCGCCCGTGCCGGACAGTGGTCTACCGTGGAGGTTGAACATGCTCACCTGGGCGATCGGTCCTTGGCGTGGCGGCGATCTGGATTTCGAAGGCATTACCTGCGACTCGGCAGGCAATCGGTACGTGGTCAGCGAAGCCCATGCGGCGGTGCTGCAAGTGCCGCCGACGGGCGCTCCCGAGTGGTTGAACATCTCGCCGTTGCTGGTCAGTCAGGCGCGGGCCAGTGGCATGTTGCTGCACTTCAACGCGGTGTTCGAAGGACTTGCCATCAACCCTGCTGGCGACCAGCTATGGCTGGAAGCTGAACGCAGGCATCGCGGTTTGCTCACCGTACACAAGCAGCAGGCTGAGTGGGATTGCGCCAACAATTGTGTGCTGATGGGCGAAGGCGGACTTGAACAGCCACCGGCTCAGGTCCGGACGACTCGCGGCCAACAGAAGGATTTCAGCGACCTGGTGTTCTACCAGGGCAAACTGTTCACCCTGGAGCGCATGGCTTACCGTATTTGCCGCCGCACCCCGGAAACCGGGGAGGTTGAGCGCTGCTGGTCGTTTGCCGATGCGGCCTTGACCGACAACCGGCGCTACAACACCCGATTCGGTACAACGGAGGCCCTGGCCATTGATGATGGCGGCGCATGGATCGGTGTCGATAATGGCAGTCATACCCGTGCCGATGGCGAGAAGCGGCCGATTGTCTGGCGCTTCGCGGCGCCGCAAGGTGGCTGGAGTGCCAGGTCATGAGTCAGCAGCCGCCGGGCAAGCGCGCCGGCCGGGTGCTGCTGGTGCTGGCCTGGGGCGCCGGGCTGTTTTTGGCGACACGTTTTTTCGGCCAGTGGGAACAGCGTCAGGAAAATCCCAATGCTGTCGTCAGCTCGCAACAGCGCGAGGGTCATATCGAAGTGAAGCTGGTCGGCAACGGCCAGGGGCATTTCGTCGCCAGCGGCCAGATCAACGGCCAGCCGGTGGATTTCATGGTGGATACCGGGGCGACCGATGTGTCGATTCCGGTCAGGCTGGCCGAGCGCCTTGGCCTGGAGAAAGGTGCCCCGGTGATCCTCAGCACCGCCAATGGGCGCAGCGAGGGTTTTCGAACCCGGCTCGACCGCCTGCAGTTGGGCGATATCGTCTTGCGCGATGTCCGTGCGCTGGTGGCGCCAGGGCTGGGCGGCGAACAAGTGCTGCTGGGCATGAGCGCCTTGAAAAAACTTGAATTTACCCAGCGTGGTGGCACCTTGCTGCTGCGCCAGACAACGAATAAATGAGGCCCGCATGAGCGACATTCTTGCAGACAGCTTAGATGGCGTTGAACGCCGATCGCTGGCTGACTTCACCGAAAATGCCTACCTCAACTACTCCATGTACGTGATCATGGACCGTGCCTTGCCGCATATCGGCGACGGCCTGAAACCGGTCCAGCGGCGCATCATCTACGCCATGAGTGAACTGGGGCTGGACGCTGACTCCAAGCACAAGAAATCCGCGCGGACCGTCGGGGACGTGCTCGGCAAGTTCCACCCCCACGGCGACTCGGCCTGCTACGAAGCCATGGTCCTGATGGCCCAGCCGTTCAGCTATCGCTACACGCTGGTGGACGGCCAGGGCAACTGGGGTGCGCCGGATGATCCCAAGTCCTTCGCCGCCATGCGTTATACCGAGGCGCGGCTGTCGCGTTACTCCGAAGTACTGCTCAGCGAACTGGGCCAGGGCACGGCGGACTGGGGCCCGAACTTCGACGGTACCCTCGACGAGCCCCTGGTGTTACCCGCGCGTTTGCCGAACATCCTGCTCAATGGCACCACCGGTATCGCAGTGGGCATGGCCACCGACGTTCCGCCGCACAACCTGCGAGAAGTCGCCACGGCCTGCGTGCGCTTGCTGGATGAACCTAAAGCCACAGTCGAGCAGCTCTGCGAACACATCCAGGGCCCGGATTATCCGACCGAAGCGGAAATCATCACGCCGCGCGCCGACCTGCTGAAAATCTATGAAACCGGGCGGGGTTCGGTACGCATGCGTGCGGTGTACCGCATCGAAGATGGCGATATCGTCGTCACCGCGTTGCCCCATCAGGTCTCCGGCGCCAAGGTGCTGGAGCAGATTGCCGCGCAGATGCAGGCCAAGAAGCTGCCGATGGTTGCCGACCTGCGGGATGAGTCGGACCACGAACACCCCTGCCGTATCGTGATTATCCCGCGCTCCAACCGGATCGATCTCGATGAGCTGATGCAGCATCTGTTCGCCACCACCGAGCTGGAATCGAGCTATCGGGTCAACGTCAATATCATCGGCCTGGATGGCAAACCGCAGCTGAAAAACCTGCGCACGCTGTTGGTGGAGTGGCTGGAGTTTCGCGTCAATACGGTGCGCCGTCGCTTGCAGTTCCGCCTGGACAAGGTCGAACGTCGCCTGCATCTGTTGGACGGTTTGCTGATTGCTTATCTCAACCTGGATGAAGTGATTCACATCATCCGTACCGAGGAACATCCAAAGGCCAAGCTGATCGAGCGTTTTGCCCTGAGCGAAATCCAGGCTGACTACATTCTCGATACCCGCTTGCGGCAGTTGGCACGTCTGGAAGAAATGAAGCTGCGTGCCGAGCAGGATGAACTGCTCAAGGAACAGGCCAAGTTGCTGTCATTACTCGGCAGCGAAACCAAGCTGAAAAAGCTGGTACGCACCGAGTTGCTCAAAGACGCGGAAACCTATGGTGACGACCGTCGGTCGCCAATTGTTTCCCGTGCCGAAGCCAAGGCCTTGTCGGAAAACGAGTTGATGCCGACCGAGCCTGTGACCATTGTCCTGTCGGAAAAAGGCTGGGTCCGTTGCGCCAAAGGTCACGATATCGACGCTACCGGGCTCTCCTATAAAGCCGGAGATGGCTTCAAGACCTCGGCTGCCGGGCGTTCCAACCAATTCGCGGTGTTTATTGACTCTACCGGGCGCAGTTATTCGGTACCGGCGCACACGCTGCCATCGGCGCGGGGCCAGGGCGAACCGCTGACGGGTCGCTTGACGCCGCCGCCAGGGGCCAGCTTCGAATGTGTGCTGCTGCCGGAAGACGATGCGCTGTACGTTATCGCGTCCGACGCCGGTTACGGTTTTGTGGTCAAGGGTGAAGACCTGCAAGCCAAGAACAAGGCAGGCAAGGCGCTGCTGAGCTTGCCAAACAACGCCAAAGTGATCCTGCCGCGTCCGGTAAGCGATCGCGAACAAAACTGGTTGGCCTCGGTGACGACGGAAGGTCGTCTGTTGATCTTCAAGATCAGCGATCTGCCGCAGTTGGGCAAAGGCAAGGGCAACAAGATCATCGGAATCTCCGGTGAGCGAGTGGCCAGTCGTGAGGAATATGTTACCGATATCGCAGTGCTGCCGGAGGGTGCAACGCTGGTGTTACAGGCTGGAAAGCGTACCTTATCATTGAAGGCCGATGACCTCGAACACTACAAAGGTGAGCGTGGACGCCGTGGCAACAAGCTGCCACGGGGCTTCCAGCGGGTAGATGCACTATTGGTAGAAACTCCGAATTAAGCGGTCTAGAGCGCTCGATCTACGATTTAACCCGTAGATCGACGCATTCGGGCTGGAGTCGCGGCGCATATTCACGGATGATATAGCCTTTCAAGCGCCGGCGTGGCTGAGCGTTTTTTATAATTATTAAGTATTTACACTGTGGTTTCGCCTTGTGGCAGCCACCGGGACGGGATGATGATTGCGCTACGCCTTCCTTTTATTTTGTTGCTCGCAGGTGTATTTGGCCTGGCGGGTTGCAGCACACACCAGCCAGTGTCGCTGTATCAGTTGGACAGCGGAAGTCCGACTCAACCGGCACAAAGTGCTGGTATGGCGGTATTGATCGGGCCGGTGCAGATAGCCGATTACCTGCAACGCGAAACCCTGCTGCAGCGCCAGCCTGACGGCAGCCTGCAAGCAGCGACCGACGGTCGTTGGGCAGGCAGCCTTACTTCCGACATCAATCAGCTGTTGGTGCGCCAGGTTGCCGGGCATCTGGATAGCCAGCGAGTGGTGCTGGCGCCGGCAACCCTCGGCTTCGCGGCCGATGTGCAGGTCCTGTTGTCGATCACGCGTCTGGATTCGGGTCCCTCGCAACCAGCGATACTCGATGCCCAATGGCGCTTGATCGATCGCCGCGGCCAGGTCCGCGACAACCGCATCATTCATCTGCAGGAACAGCATGCCGGTAGCACGGCCGCTCAGGTCCAGGCCCAGGGCGTATTGCTGCAACGCCTGGCGGAACAACTGTCGGTGGCCCTCAAGCCGCTGGCCAACCAACCGCCTGTCGCTGAAACACCGCGCAAATCGGCACCTGTGGCGGCAAAACCCGCCGAAAAAGACAAGCAGCCGAAGATTCCGATGGCCTCGCCGATCCGTACGGATATGGAAGTGTTTCGGTTCTAAGTGATTTGGCACAAAGCAAAGCCCGCATTGATGGGGGCTTTGTTGTTTCTGCAGGTAGGAGATCTCGAATGCCTCTACCGGCCGCTTTCGCGGGCAAGCCCCAATACCGTAGCAGCTGGCGAAGCCTGCGTTCGGCTGCGCAGCAGACGCAAAACCTGCCACTGCGGTGAGGCAGGTGCCACGCGGCGACTGGATTACGACTGCTTCGCAGCCGAACGCAGGCTTCGCCAGCTGCTACGAGATCCATGTGCCGCGGCTTCTCCTCAACAACAAAAAGCCCACAGCGATTACTCGTCTGCGGGCTTTGTTGTTTCGGCCTTTTGAGCAGGGGGCAGAGCATAACCGGGCCCCAAAAGATCGCAGCCTGCGGCAGCTCCTACGCCCGAGTCTCGTGCATTCGCGCCAGTTGCCGTTCGAGCATCGATGGATAAGGCTCCATCAGGCGCTCTACGCAGCAGGCGCCTTCAGGGCTGGCGATGGGGCGAATACGCGCGCGCTGACGGATCAGTGCATCATCGCTGATCTTGCGTTCCACCAGCAGCAGGTTGCGGCTGTGTTGGGACAGGGCGAGGGCGTCCTGAGCGGTTTCGGTCAGCAGCAGATCGATCTGGCTCAGGCCGAAGAGCTCGTCGCCCAGCGTCAATCCAAGTTGCAGTTGCAAGGTGATACCACTGTCCGCGACTTCGATTTGCAGGGCATGGCCCAGGGCCCTGAGCAGTTCGCCGCAGCAAATGGCGTTGGTCAGGTAATCGTCGCCGCTGTCTTCGCTGTGGAACAGCATCAGCGTGCTGCCGTCATTCAGGGTATGCAGTTCGCTCTGGTAGAGCGAAGCGGCCTGATCGAGGCAGTCGCGATAGCGTTCCAGCAGTTCCGTCAGCCGTGCGCGGGGCAGGCGACGCAGTTGGTCCTGAGCACCCAGTTGTACGGCCAAAACCGCACTGTGCTGTGGTTGCGACGAGGCCAGCGGTTTGGCCAACTGTTTAGGCGCGGTCGCGACGGCTTGATCGCGCAGATCGGCGAACGGGTCTTCTTCGTCCAGTTCGTCTTCTTCGGCGCTGACGCTATGCCGCGGCACCGGCTTGAGCCCGGCGATCGGCGCGGTTTCGTCGAAGCTCGGATCACGCAGGTTGCGTACCTCGAAAACCGGTTCCGCGTCCTCGCTGTCCTCATCCTCGTAATCGACTTCAGGCCCAGGTTCGGGCTCAACCTTCTCAGGCGCGAAACTGGCGTGCAGCTGGCGGGCCAGATCACCGATCTCGTCCTGGCGCTGAGTGGCCGGGGTATGTTCGTCAATATCGCGCAACCAGACGCGCAATTGCATCAGTGGCGTGGAGATATGCCGACCCAGGCGTAAGCTCAAGGCCAGGGAGAGTGCCAATAGAATCGCGCTGAGGATGCCCATGCTTTGCAGGCTGATGGTCATCGGCTGCTGGAACTGCTGCATATCGAGGCTGATCCGCAGGTGTCCGGCGGTCACATCCTGGAAGGTGATCCGGGACTGATACAGGCCTTCGGCTTCACCCAGCAGGCCGTGCTTCGGGCGCTGGCCGGCTTCGGCGAGAATCCGGTTGTCGACGCTGTAGATTGCAGCGTGAGCCACCAACGGATTTTTGGTCAGGTTGTTGAGCAGCACGTTGAGGCTGAGGATGTCGTTGGACACCAGCAGTTCGGTCGCTGAAGTGGCGGTCTGGATGGTCAGGCTCTGGCCGAGGGCATCTGCCTGCTCGTGCATCGCCTGTTTGAACTGCAGACCCATCACGCAGGCATAGATCACCAGGGCCAGGGCGACCAGGATCACGTTATGGCTGGCAATGCGCAATGCGATCGGTACACGGCGATGGCGCAGTGCCCGGAAGATCAGCAGAAAGAAGTTATCGGTTTTAACTGGCGTAGGCCGGTTCACTGAGCTCGGCTCTTTTGTCCGTGAAGTTGAGGCGCAGTATAGCGACAGGCCCTAGACCGGCAAAGCGCTCGCTGTGCCCGATGGTCACTGAATGTGGGTAGAATGCGGTTTTTTTCCACTTGCGGGGGTGCGCCTTGCGCGAAATCGTCCTGATAAACATTACGGGTGTCGACCGTCCGGGTCTGACTGCCGCCATTACCGGCGTTTTGGCCCAGGGTGGTGTGAATATTCTCGACATCGGCCAGGCGGTGATCCACGACACCCTGTCGTTTGGCATCCTGGTTGAGATTCCGAGTACCGAGCAAGCCTCGTCGGTGCTCAAGGATATTCTGTTCACTGCTTATAAACTGGATCAGCAGGTACGCTTCACTCCGGTATTGGAAGAGGATTATCAGCTGTGGGTCGGCGGCCAGGGCAAGAAACGCCACATCGTCACCCTGTTGACGCGCAAAGTGACGGCCGAGCAATTGCAGCGAGTCAGTTCGATTACCGCCAAGTACGGTTTGAACATCGATCATATCGATCGGCTGTCCGGACGCATGCCATTGGACACCCCGGCAGACCAGGGCAAGGGCTGCATCGAGTTTTCCGTTCGCGGCGAAGCAGCCGACCCGCAAGCGTTGCGTGCCGAGTTCCTTAGTGTGGCCCAGGAGTTGAACGTCGATATCGCCTTCCAGGAAGACTCGCTGTTCCGGCGCAACCGTCGCCTGGCAGTATTCGACATGGACTCGACACTGATCGAAGCGGAAGTTATCGACGAATTGGCCAAGGCCGCCGGGGTCGGTGACCGAGTGGCCGAGATCACTGAGCGTGCCATGGCCGGTGAGCTGGATTTTCGCGCCAGCTTCAAGGAACGCCTGGCTTTGCTCAAGGGGTTGGACGTCGGCGTACTGGACTCGATCGGCGCCTCCCTGCGGTTGACCGAAGGTGCCGAGACGCTGTTCGCCGAGCTCAAGCGCCTGGGGTACAAAACCGCGATTCTGTCCGGCGGGTTCACCTACTTCGCCAAACAGCTGCAGGCCAAACTGGGCATTGACTACGTGTTCGCCAATGAGCTGGAAGTGGTGGATGGCAAGGTCACGGGAGTGGCGGTCGAGCCGATCGTCGATGCGCAGCGCAAGGCCGATCTGCTGCGCGAACTGGCCCACAAGGAAGGCTTGCGCCTGGAGCAGACCATTGCGGTGGGCGACGGTGCCAATGACCTGCCGATGCTGGCGATTGCCGGTCTGGGTGTCGCGTTCCGCGCCAAGCCGCTGGTCAAGCAATCGGCCAAGCAGGCGATCTCGACCCTGGGGCTGGATGGGGTGCTGTATCTGCTGGGATTCAGGGATCGCGACGGGCAGCTTTGAGAGGGGTGAATGACCTTGTGTGGCCCCTGTAGGAGCGAGCTTGCTCGCGATGGACGTTAACGACAACGCGTTTTTTCTGGATTAACGCGTTGCCCTTGAGTCCATCGCGAGCAAGCTCGCTCCTACAGAGTTGCATTGGGGTTTGCCCCTTCACCACACAGTTACAACGACTTCCACAACGAAGCAAATTCCTCTTCGGCACCGCGCGCGCCGCCGCTCGCGGCGCTGTCAGTTTTGGGCTGTTCCAGCGATTGGTACTCGAAACGATTGAAACTGCCGGTGCTGTTCATTCGTTTGTTCAGACCGGCAGGGTGTTCTTCGCCGTTGGTGTTGATCATCACCTTGTTGCCTTCCTGGAAGGGCAGACTTGGGACGAGCAAGGTCGCGGGCAAGTCGAGGGCGCTGATTTCCGGCAGCAACAGTGCCCTCAGGTACTGGCTGTTGCCTTCGCTGGTGCGGATCAATTGCAAGCCGCAGGGTTGAGCGTATGGCGCGATCAGTTCAATGCCCATCTGTGTGCCACCGTTGCGCACCTGACGAACCCAGCGTACCACCGCGACGCTCCAGCTTTGTGCGCTCAAGTCCTGAACACCGACCATCTCTCCTGCCTGCAATTCACCGGGTACCTCTTTTGGCCACGCGAGGCAATAGCCGCCAGGGCTATGGTTGATGATCGACAGCGCGTAGGTTGGGAAATGATGATTGCTATTGGATTGCGGGGCACCGCCATCGGCCTCTGTCTTCTGGTACTGGATCTCTTCATAGGGCAGCAGACTTTCCGCACTGCCTTGGCGGTCGACATCGAACGCGTGGGACCAGGGGTCCTGTTCGCGCTTTACGCCTATTGAGGGGCTGAACCGCGCGGTTTTGCTCACGGCTGGATGTTTGAGGATTTCACTGAACGAACGTTGTCCGCCCAGATAGAAGTGCAGCGCGCTCATGCCGATGCACAGTGTCAGAGTGCCTTGGCCAGCATTGCGCTGGAACGTTCGTTCGGCGGCTTCACCCCAGGCGGCAGAAAGGTGGCGCAATGTCTCAAGACTGAGCCCGGCGGGCACCGGCAAAGGTGATTCGCTGCGTCGCTCGGCAGGAAGCTCCAGGTAATGCCTGATGGCATCGACCAGTGGCAGCGGGTTGATCCCCAGCAACGCGCCTTGTTGCTCGGTGCCGAACGATGCTTTGTAGCGCGGCGGGGCATCAAGGTTCGGGTTGATGGCGAACAGGCTGGAAGCTTGCGTCGTCGGTTGCAGCTTGACCCATTGGCTCCAGGCCTCCAGCACTTCGGCGAGCCGGGCGATGTGATTCTGGCGCAGTTGATTGCAGCGTGAACACCCCATCAGCAAGGCGACCACATACGTCTGTTCGACGCTCAGATTCCGGGTCTGGCTGGCCAGCTCATTAGGCACGGCGCTGTGCTGCAAACCGTGCTTGCTGGCGATCCGATAGAGCTGGTGCAGCTCCAGCCATAAACCCTCGGGCACTGGGCAATAGAGCTGACTGGCGCGAATCAACGAGCCATTGAGGCCATGCATCGCCCGTTGCACCGCAGTGCTCAGCAGCGGCCCGAGCTCCTTGCGAAAGCGCGGGGCGATGCGTATGACGATTTGTTTGTAGCCAATGGCAAGGTGGTTTTGCAGGGCCTGACAGAGGTTGGCGATTTTGCGCGGACGTTCGTCGAGAACAATGGCCTGGCTGAGAAAGTGCCGCTCCAGGTGCTTGCAGACGTAATAGACCTCGGGCCGCAGCAGTTCGAGCAATTGCAGGCGGTTATCGCTGGGCGTGAGCAGCTGGTTGAGTTCGGCGAGCCCCTTATAGAGTTGGTGCGCCGTTTCGCCGATGTTGGCTTTGGGCAAGCCGGCAATCCAGCGTTTCAGGTCGCGCGGGGTGGCTTCACAGAACGACAGACGTGATTGCGTGGGAGTCGGGGCGCGCAACAGCGCAGGGGAGCTGGGCGAGTTCATGTTAATGACATACTCCGGCCGATAATGCGGGCAGGGCCAATTGTCGGGTCAGAAGTCGGGCCGACTGCTGACGTCCCGACTCTAACAGTAAAGACTGCCGGGTGCTTACGCCGAAGGCAAACCCATGCCTTGACCCATCTGCACCGGCGAGCCGGCGGCCAGCTCTTCAGCCCATTTTACCTGGTCCGGGCCGAACAACACGATCGCGGTAGAACCGAGTTTGAAGCGTCCCAGTTCGGCCCCTTTCTCCAGATGGATCGGCGCACGTGCGGCTTCGTCGTAGCGCACGGTTTTCAGCTCGCGTTTGGGCGGGGTGACCAGCCCGGCCCAGACCGTTTCAATCGAGGCGACAATCATCGCACCCACCAGTACCACGGCCATCGGCCCGCGCTCGGTGTCGAAAATGCAGGCTACGCGCTCGTTGCGGGCGAACAGCTCCGGGACGTTTTCGGCGGTGGTCTGATTGACCGAGAAGATCCGCCCGGGGATGTAGACCATCTCGCGTAAGGTGCCGGCCAGCGGCATGTGTACGCGGTGATAGTCTTTCGGCGACAGGTAAATGGTGGCGAAATCGCCGCCCATGAACGGCGCAGCGGCCGCGGCGTCACCGCCGAGCAGTTCGAGCACGCTGAAGCTGTGGCCCTTGGCCTGGAACACACGGCCGTGTTCGATCGGGCCGAGCTGGCTGACCGCGCCATCGGCCGGGCTGAGAATCGCGCCCGGAGTCGGGTCCAGCGGCCGCGCACCGCCTTTCAGGGCGCGGGTGAAGAAGGCGTTGAAGTGCTCATAAGCGCTCAGGTCTTCGACCAGGGCTTGCGACATGTCCACCTGATAACGCTTGGCGAACCAGGCGGTGAGGGCGTTCTTGAACCAGCGCACACGGCATTCGGCAATGCAGCCGGCCAGGCGCGACAGCAGGTGATGGGGCAGCAGGTACTGGCTGAGGATAAACAAACGCTTTTTCATTAACTGTCCTTAAAAAACCTTAAATCTCTACAGGCGTGTCGGGGTGGTTGCCCCATTCGCCCCAGGAGCCGGCGTAGCCTTTGACTCGCGGATAACCGAGCGCCTTGGCCACCAGATAGGTGAAGCCAGAGCGGTGGTGAGTCTGGCAGTGGGTGATGACTTCTTTATCCTTGGTGATGCCGAGTTTCTCGAGGACCTGCGGCATGTCGGTGCGGATGCGCAGGTTGCGCGCCTGATCCATGCCCGCTGTCCACTCGAAATTGACCGCGCCGGGGATGTGCCCGCCCTTGGCCGCGAGGAGTTTCTCGCCGGAGTACTCCAGCGGCCCGCGCGCATCCCAGATCGCCAGGTCGGCGGCACCCAGACGGCTTTGCAGGTACTCGCGGGTGGCGGTGGGTTCATCGTGCAGCGTCAAGGCGACCGGGCCGCCGACTGCTGCCGGGATTTTGGTCGACATGGGTAAAGCGTCCGCCAGCCAGGCATGCAGGCCGCCGTCCAGGTAGTGGTATCGGGTATGACCGATGACATCCAGCAGCCAGATGAAGCGCCCGGCCCAACCGCCGCCTTCGTCGTCATAGACCACATAGACCGCATCGGGGTTGTGCCCCAGTTCGCCGAACAGGGCTTCAAGCGCGGTGTGGGTTGGCAACAGGCCTGGCGCAGGCGGCTGGCCAAGCTGAGTGCGCTTGGGGTCGACAAAGCGGGCACCGGGGAGGTGTCCCTCGGCGTAGCGGGCGTTGCTGGTCAAGTCGACCAGGATCAGTTCGCGGGCGTCGAGACGAGCGAGCAGGTCGCTGGGCTCGATCACCAGCGCCAAGCCAGAGAAGTCAGGCATGTGAGGTCTCCAGAGCACAAAGGGAAGGATTGTAGCGCAAGCTTCAGGCGACAACGCGGAACAGGAAATAATTGATGACAGACCCTAGCGGTTGGTAAAGCTGTGGAGGGCTTTTTCGATACATTGCGCGGTTTTGCCGAAGGCCTGCACGGTGATTTCCGAGAGCGGACCACCGCCCTGATCCGCCAGCACCAGCATCACCACCCGGCCGTTGCTGCTCAGTGAACGCACCAATAGATGCTCACCGCCGAACTGGCTGCGCAGGCTCTCGGGCAGCAGCGCCGAGAATCGGGCGTTATTGGTCGGTGTCAGGCGAATCTGTGCCGGTTGTGCCAGCAGGCGTTGCAGCACGGTACTCTGGCTGACTTGCAGGTTCAGCATGGCTGCGTCCCTGGGCAGGCCGGCGATTTGCTGGACGCGCAGACTGCTCTGGCTACGGTCGGCCATCAACAGCATCACCCGCCGCATCCCGCAGGCCATCAGCGCGTCGCGGGCAGAGCTGGTCAGGTGCATTGCATTGGTGAAACGGCTCGGCGCGGCCAGCAACTCTGCGCAGTGTTTGCGCCAGGTCAGTAGATCTTCAGCCGAAGGCGGTGCCGCCGGCAGCTGGACGCCATTGATACGGTATGTGGTCCATGGCCAGAGCAATGCCTGAGCCGGGTGCCAGAGGTCGTGCATCGTATGCTGGCGTGCACTTTGAACCGCCTGCTGGTGCAATTGCTGCTGCAATTCAGCCATCGGCATTTGCAGGTACAGGCTGGTCAGCAATTGCCAGCGAAGACTGTGGGGGTTATCCCAGGCATGCTGCGCCGACAGCGCGAGGCTGTTGGCCAGCAGTACGCTATTGGCCGGCTGGTTCAACCAGCGGCGCAACAGCGGATCGGCGTCCAGCCGCTGCTGCTGGCGCAATGGATGATCGCAGTCACGGGCAATGCGCAAGACCTTGACCAGTAACTGATGCTCGCGCAGCAGCAGGCGATATCCCTGCAGTACCCAGATCGGCAAGTGCCAGTGTTCAGCCAGTGCCTGGCAAATGTCCAGCAGGCGCACGCCGAACAGTTCCTGTTCGACCTTGCTTGCCGACTCGCCCTTGCGAACGACCCGCAACTCCCACTGTTCGAGCAACTGCGGATGGCTCAGGGCCAGCGGCCAGAGCGGCGAAAGGAACAGCAAGCTGCCCCAATGGATGTCCTGCCAGAGTCGCGCCAGGCGGCCGGCGAACAGACCGTTGGCCTGCTGCGTAGCGTGCTGGCTGATCAATTGTAACTGCCGCAATGCGATCGGGATTGCGCCCTCGGGCAACGCCGGCAGGCGCGCGAGCAACTCTTCAGTGCGCTTCAGACCGAGGCGATTGATCGCGATCTCAAGGTTCTCCGCTGGCTCGGACATGCTGCCGTGGCTGTGCAGATTGGCTTCGCGAATAACGCTGAGGGCCAGCGCGGGGCTGTCTTGCATCAACTCGGCGATATTGCGCATCGAGCTGCGGCTATTAGCGATGGCTTTGCACACTCGGTTATGACTGGCTTGCGGCACCGGCAAAACCACGCCGTCGAGGAGCGTTACCCAGCCTTCAATGGTATCGGGTCTGATAATGACTGTCGTTTCATTAGCCATAGGGCGCGCGATCATCATTCACAATTAACACGCCCAGAGGGGGCAAACTGGCTTTTCGCCTTATCGGCCTATAGTCTGGCGCAGTTTCGCCGATAAGTAGAAGAAGAGTTTGATTAACTTCTGAATATGACCTTGAACCCGACTCAATAAGTACTCTCCTACTATGGCTAAAATCATCGGCATCATTGTCGTATTTGCGAGCGTGCTCGGCGGGTACGTGCTTTCCCACGGCAAAATTGCCGCTCTGATTCAGCCTTTCGAGGTCTTGATCATCGGTGGCGCGGCCTTCGGTGCATTCCTCCAGGCCAACCCCGGCCACATGACGAAACACGTCATCAAGAAGTCCCTGGGGATGTTCAGTTCACGCTTCACCCATACCTTCTACCTGGAGGTTCTTGGCCTGATCTACGAGATCCTCAACAAGAGCCGCCGCGAAGGCATGATGGCGATTGAAGGCGACATCGAAGACGCCACCGCCAGCCCGATTTTCGCCAAGTACCCAGGCGTGCTCAAAGATGAGCGCATGACCGCCTACATCTGCGACTACCTGCGCATCATGTCCTCCGGCAACATGGCTCCCCATGAGCTGGAAGGTCTGTTCGACATGGAGCTGTTCAGCATGAAGGAAGATCTGGAGCATCCTTCCCACGCCGTCAACGGCATCGCCGACGCCATGCCGGGCTTCGGTATCGTCGCTGCGGTATTGGGTATCGTGGTGACCATGGCCTCCCTCGGTGACGGCGACCAGAAAGCCATCGGCATGCACGTAGGTGCGGCGCTGGTCGGTACCTTCTTCGGTATTCTCGCGGCCTACGGCTTCTTTGGTCCGCTGGCCCACGCCCTGGCTCACGATGCCAAGGAAGAACTGAACGTTTATGAGGCCATCAAGGCCTCGTTGGTCGCATCCGCCTCCGGCATGCCGCCGTCGCTGGCGGTGGAGTTCGGGCGCAAGGTTCTGTACCCGTCGCACCGTCCTAGCTTCGCTGAGCTGGAACAAGCGGTTCGCGGTCGCTGAGTCATGGAAAATAATCAGCCGATTATCATCAAGCGCGTCAAGCGCTTCGCCGGCGGGCATCACGGGGGCTCCTGGAAAATCGCCTTCGCCGACTTCGCGACGGCGATGATGGCGTTCTTCCTGGTGCTGTGGCTGCTGTCTACGGCAACCCCGGAACAGAAGATTGCCATCGCCGGTTACTTCAAGGACCCGATCGGTTTCTCCGAAAGCGGCACGCCGTTCGTCATCGACCTGGGTGGCTCGCCGGAGCTGGCGCCGGATAAGACCATTAATCCCGAGGTCAAGACTCAACCGCAGCCGGACAAGGTCACCATCGATACCCAGCAGGTCGAGAGCATGACCGAACAGGTCGAGCAAGAACGTCTCGAGTTGCTGCTCCAGGAATTGCAGAACAAGGTTGAAGAGAACCCGCAGCTGCAGAAGTTCAAGGACCAGATCCTGTTCGAGATCACTCAGGATGGTTTGCGGATCCAGATCATGGATGCGGAAAACCGGCCGATGTTCGATTCCGGCAGTGCGCGCCTCAAACCTTATTTCGAAGACATCCTGCTGGCCATGGCGGATACCATCAAAGCGGTGCCGAACAAGATCAGCGTCAGCGGTCACACCGATGCCAAACCCTATTCGGGCACCGCTGGTTTCGGTAACTGGGAACTTTCGGCCAGCCGGGCCAACGCCGCGCGCCGGGCGCTGATTGCCGGTGGTTATCCGGATACGCAGGTGGCCCGGGTGGTCGGTTACGCCTCTTCGGTATTGTTCGATCGCGCGAACCCGTTCAACCCGGTCAACCGCCGGATCGACATCGTGGTCCTGACCAGGAAAGCCCAGCGGGCCATCGAAGGCGAGCAGAACACTGCGCAACCGCCGGCGCCGACCTCTGGCGAGGGTGCGCCGGGTGAAGTGCCGGGAGCGGCCATCGACCCGGATGCCTTGCCGGCGGACCAGGAGCCATTGCCGGCCCATGAGGTGCGGCAGCGGCTGAACATCTTCGAGGATGGCGCGTTGAAGATGGATGAGCCCGGGAAAAGTCCGGACAGTCCGAAACAGTGACAAACAACAAGGCCGCGATCATCGCGGCCTTGTTGTTTGTGTGGGCAATTACTTAATAGCTGTTTTCAGGCAGGCTGGCGATGATCGAGCGATAGCTGTTCATTCGCTGTTGCTGCACACGGCCTTCTTCCAGGGCCTTGAGCAGCGCGCAACCGGGCTCGCGGTCATGCTTGCAGTCGCGGAAGCGGCAGGTGCCGATCAGGTCGTTGAACTCGATGAAGCCGGCTTCGACGTCGGCGCGGCTGACATGGCCGAGACCGAATTCGCGAATCCCCGGGGAATCGATCAGTTCGCCGCCACCCGGGAAGTGGAACAACCGCGCCGTGGTGGTGGTGTGGGTGCCCTGGCCGGACAGTTCGGAAAGCGGCCCGACGCGGGCTTCGACTTCCGGCAGCAGGGTGTTCACCAGCGAGGACTTGCCGACGCCGGACTGGCCGACGAACACGCTGATGCGCCCGTCCAGCTGCTCCTGCAATTTCTCCATGCCATCGCCATGATGAGCCGAGACTTCCAGAACCGGGTAACCCAGCGAGCGGTAAACCGCCAGCAAGGCATTCAGCGCCGGAGCGTTCTGCTCGTCGATCAGGTCGAACTTGTTCAGCAACAGGAGTGGCTTGATGCCCGCATGCTCGGCGGCGACCAGATAACGGTCGATCAGGTTGGCATGGGGTTCAGGCAGCGGGGCGAAGACGATGACGATCATGTCGACGTTGGCCGCGACCGGCTTGAGCTGGCCGCGACTGTCCGGGCGACAGAGTTCGGTGTTGCGCGGCAGTTGCGCCACGATTACCCCGATACCCTGGTTGCCGGCACGCCAGACCACCTGGTCGCCTGTCACCAGTGCGGGCAGGTTGGCCCGCAAGTGGCAGCGGAAAACCTGACCGGTCAGTTCGCCGTCGCGGGCTTCGACCTCGACCTGCACACCGAAGTGAGCGATTACCAGCCCGGTTTGCTCGGGGCCAAGATCGCCACCCTCGAGTGCTTCCACGGCAGAGGATTCGCGTTTGGCGGCGCGGGCAGCGCGTTCACCTTGAATCTTTTCGATGCGCCAGTTTTGGCGACGATTGAGCTGGCGTTTGGCCATGGGTGTTCCGTGTCGATAATACAGCGGTTAGGTAAAACGGCCGCGAGTTTAGCACGCCGGACAAGCTCTCTAGGCTAAACTGCGCAACTACGCCGAGGAGCCGACCCATGCAAAACCCGCAGAATCTGATTTGGATCGATCTGGAAATGACCGGTCTGAACCCTGACACCGACGTCATCATCGAGATGGCGACCATTGTCACTGACAGCAATCTCAATACCTTGGCTGAAGGCCCGGTCATCGCCATCCATCACAGCGATGAAATCCTCGCTGGCATGGATGAGTGGAATACCCGCCAGCACGGCGGTTCCGGCCTCACCCAGCGAGTGCGCGACAGCCGTATCAGCATGGCTGAAGCGGAAGCTGAAACCATCGCCTTCCTGGAAAAGTGGGTACCCAAGGGCAAGTCGCCGATCTGCGGTAACAGCATCTGCCAGGATCGCCGTTTTCTCTATACCCATATGAAAGCACTGGAAAGCTACTTCCATTACCGCAATCTCGACGTGTCGACCTTGAAAGAGCTGGCCGCACGCTGGGCACCGGTAGTGCGCGACAGCTTCCACAAGGGCAGCACCCACCTGGCACTGGATGACATTCGCGAGTCGATCGCCGAGTTGCAACACTACCGTCAGCACTTCATCAAATTTTAATGAAGGAACTCGGTTGACGTAGGAGCTGCCGCAGGCTTCGATCTTTTCGGGATCACCGCTGATTTGAGAAAGATCAAAAGATCGCAGCCTGCGGCAGCTCCTACAGGGATTAACAGTTGCCCTCTTTTGGTGCCCACGCCAACTGGTTAGACTGCGCGCCTTCTCGCAAGGACTGCCCCGTCATGTTGCTGATGCTTTACCTGATTGCCATTACCACCGAAGCCATGACTGGCGCTTTGTCTGCCGGTCGCCGCGGCATGGACTGGTTTGGTGTGGTGTTGATCGCCTGCGTGACGGCGCTCGGTGGTGGCTCGGTACGCGACGTGCTGCTGGGGCACTACCCGCTGACCTGGGTCAAACACCCGGAATATCTGGTGCTGACTTCGATCGCGGCACTGCTGACGATTGTTCTCGCGCGGTGGATGCGTCATTTACGCTCACTGTTTCTGGTACTCGACGCCGCAGGTTTGGTGGCCTTCACCCTGATCGGCTGCATGACGGCCCTGGAAATGGGCCACGGCATGCTGGTGGCCTCGGTCAGTGGCGTGATCACCGGAGTATTCGGCGGCATTCTGCGTGACATCTTCTGCAACGACATTCCACTGGTTTTCCGCCGCGAACTCTACGCCAGCGTCTCGTTCGCCGCCGCCTGGTTTTATCTGCTCTGCGTCTATCTGCAATTGCCGAGCGAACAGGCGATTCTGCTGACCTTGTTCAGTGGCTTCCTGCTGCGCTTGCTGGCGATCCGCTTTCATTGGGACATGCCCAAGTTCGTTTATAACGACGAAGCCTGACGGTCGGCGTGTTGCTTCAGCGCCCACTCTACATGCTCCCTCACCAACTCCGACGGATAGTCCCGTCGCGCCTTCAAGGCTTCCAGCACTGGAATCGTTGACGGCGCATTCCCCAGCCCTACCGCCAGATTGCGCAGCCAGCGCTCGTAGCCGGCGCGGCGTAGTGGCGAGCCCTCGGTGCTGCTGAGGAATTTGTCTTCATCCCACATAAACAGCTCGGCCAGTTCGGCGTTATCCAGATTGTGTCGAGGCTTGAAGTCGCCTTCTGCGGAAGGGCGGGCGAAGCGGTTCCAGGGGCAGACGATCTGGCAGTCATCGCAACCAAACACCCGATTGCCGATCAGGGGGCGCAGATCCTCGGGGATGGCGGTTTTCAGTTCGATGGTCAGGTAGGAAATGCAGCGTCGGGCGTCCAGCACATAGGGCCCGACGAAGGCGTTCGTCGGACAGATGTCCAGGCACGCGGTGCAGCGCCCGCAATGTTCGCTGGAGTGGGGCGGGTCCACGGGCAGCGGCAAGTCGACAAACAGTTCGCTGAGGAAGAAGTAACTGCCGGCCTTGCGGTTCAGCATCAGGGTGTTCTTGCCGATCCAGCCGAGCCCGGCCTGTTCGGCGATGGCTTTTTCCAGCACCGGAGCGCTGTCGACAAAGGCGCGATAGCCAAAGGGGCCGATAACCGCCTGAATCCGCTCGGCCAGCTGTTGTACGCGCTTGCGAATCAGCTTGTGATAATCGCGGCCCAGGGCATAACGCGAGACATAGGCTTTTTCCGGCTGAGCCAGACGTTGCGCCATCTGGGTATCGCCGGGCAGGTAATCCATGCGCAGAGAAACTACTCTCAAGGTGCCGGGGACCAGTTCCTCGGGGTGTGAGCGCTTGCTGCCATGGGCAGCCATGTAGTCCATCTCGCCGTGATACCCGGCGTCGAGCCAGCGTTGCAGATGCTGCTCATGTTCGGCCAGGTCCAGGCCGCTGATGCCGACTTGTTGAAAGCCCAGCTCGCGTCCCCAATCCTTGATCGATTGGGCGAGGGTGGCAAGGTCAGTGGTAATAGCAGGCATGAGACGAGAGAAACCGGAGCTGAGGTGCGTATAATTCTGCCAGACATCGGAGCCTGAAGACGCATGCTGCACATTAAAGACGATTTACCCGACGCGCTGTATAGCGCCGCTCAAGTTCGCGAACTGGACGCCAGCTTGATTGCGGCGGGCACGATGGGCTTCGAATTGATGCAGCGTGCCGCGCGGGCGGTGTGGCGAGCCATGGTCCGCCGCTGGCCGGATGCGCGGGAACTCAGTGTTGTCGCAGGCCACGGCAATAACGCGGGCGATGGTTATCTGGTCGCGGCATTGGCCTTGCGCGCCGGTTGGCAGGTACAGGTTCTGGCCTCCGGGGATCCGCAGCGATTGCAGGGCGATGCGGCCTTGGCCTATGCCGAGGCTTTGGCGGTCGGCGTCACCGTCCAGCCCTGGAGCGGGCCCGCCGCGTTGCGCGGTATCGTGCTGGACGCGCTGCTGGGTACGGGACTGGTCGGCGAAGTGCGTGAGCCTTATGCCGGTATCCTCGTCGCGATCAATGCCAGCGGGCTGCCAGTTGCCGCGGTGGATATTCCTTCGGGCCTGTGTGCCGATACCGGGCGAGTCCTGGGTGTGGCGGTACGGGCTGACCTGACGGTAACGTTCATCGGCTTGAAGCTTGGACTGTTCACTGCCCAGGCTCCGGATTACGTTGGCGAACTGCTGTTCAACGACCTGCAAGCCTCGCCTGAGCTGCTGGCCGAGGCTTGCGTCAGCGCCCGCCGCCTGATGCCGGGCAATCTGCCGCGTCTGGCAGCACGCTGGCCGACTGCCCATAAAGGTCAGTCTGGCCATCTGTTGCTGATCGGTGGCGATCGAGGCCTGGGTGGGGCGATTCTGTTAAGTGCCGAAAGTGCCTTGCGCAGCGGCGCGGGCATGGTGTCGCTGGCTACCCGTAGTGAGCATGTGGCGGCGGCCCTGGCGCGTTTGCCGGAAGTCATGACGGTGGGCACGCATTCGGCGAACCAGCTGATGGGGCTGCTGGAGCAGGCTTCGGTACTGGTGGTTGGCCCTGGGTTGGGTCAAGCCGCGTGGGGACGCAGTCTTTTGTCGGCGGCGGTCAATGCGCCTGTGCCGCAAGTTTGGGATGCCGATGCGCTGAACCTGTTGTCCAAAGGCGGATTAGCGCTGCCTGAGGGCTGTGTGATCACCCCGCATCCGGGCGAGGCAGGGCGTCTATTAGGGATTTCGACAGCGCAGGTTCAGGCCGATCGTTTTACTGTCGCGCGCCAATTGAGCAAGAAATATGCAGCCATCGTGGTTCTCAAAGGTGCCGGCAGCCTGATCGCCAGCCCGGATGGCCGCGTGGCGTTATGTGATCGTGGCCATCCGGCGATGGCTACGGCAGGCCTGGGGGATGTCCTGGCCGGCCTGGTCGGCGCGCTTCTGGCGCAAGGCATGGACGCGTTCGACGCGGCCTGTCTGGCGGTCTGGTTGCATGCCAGCGCCGGTGAGCGGCAAGGCAAGTTGGGCCGGGGGCTGGCGGCCAGTGATTTGATTCCAGCCATTCGTCAGTTGCTGGAGGAGCAATCACCGTGTCTGAAGTAACCCTGTATCTGCCCGACGAAAAGGCGATGATCAAGTTGGGGGCGCGTATCGCTCAAGTCACCGAAGGGTGTGGATTGATCTTTCTGGACGGTGACCTGGGGGCGGGCAAAACCACCTTGTCGCGGGGCATCATCCGTGGCTTGGGGCATGTGGGGGCGGTCAAGAGCCCGACCTTTACCCTGGTCGAACCCTATGAGATCGGCGAGGTTCGGGCCTTCCATTTCGACCTCTATCGACTGGTCGATCCGGAGGAGTTGGAGTATCTCGGCATTCGTGATTACTTCGAAGGCGATGCACTGTGTCTGATCGAATGGCCCAAGCGCGGTGCAGGCTTTTTGCCAAAGCCCGACCTGACCATTACCATTAGCCCGCATAACAGCGGACGTTCGCTGAGTTTGTTGCCCCAAGGCTCGCGTGGCGAGTCGTGGTGTGCCGCTTTGGCATTGGAATTCAAATAAATGATGGGGTTAGGTATGCGCTTTCGCGCGTTGGTTGCTGTCGTAGGACTATTGCTTACGGCACTGGCCGTCGACGCTGTGGCTGCGACTCAGGTCCGCAGCGTACGCTTGTGGCGCGCACCGGATAACACCCGACTGGTGTTCGATCTCACAGGTCCCGTCCAGCACAGCGTTTTTACCCTTGTGGCACCGGACCGCCTGGTCATCGACATCAATGGCGCCACGCTTGGCGGCCCGTTGAATGTCTCCTCCGCCAACACCCCGATTACCTCCATGCGCTCGGCCCAGCGCACGCCGACCGACCTGCGGGTGGTCATCGACCTGAAACAGGCCGTCACTCCAAAGAGCTTCACCCTGGCGCCGAATGCGCAGTACGGCAACCGCTTGGTGGTCGACCTGTTCGACAATCCCGCCGATGCCGCGCCAATCCCGGCGCCGACCAACGTTGCCACGGTGCCCGTAGTCCCGGTGACTCCGGTGGAGCCAACGGTCAAGTTGCCGCCAGCGCCAGCCGGCAAGCGTGACATTATCGTGGTGATCGACGCCGGTCATGGCGGCGAAGACCCCGGGGCTTCCGGCTCCCGCGGTCAGAAGGAAAAAGACGTGGTGCTGGCGATCGCCAGGGAGCTTCAGCGTCAGGTCAACGGCATGAAAGGTTTCCGTGCCGAACTGACCCGCACCGGCGACTACTTCATTCCATTGCGCGGCCGTACCGAGATTGCCCGCAAGAAGGGTGCTGACTTGTTCGTGTCGATCCACGCCGATGCGGCGCCGTCGGCGGCGGCTTTTGGCGCTTCGGTGTTCGCCCTGTCCGACCGCGGAGCCACCTCGGAGACCGCCCGTTGGCTGGCCGACAGTGAAAACCGCTCCGACCTGATCGGCGGTGCCGGTAATGTCAGCCTCGACGACAAGGACCGAATGCTTGCCGGTGTGTTGCTGGATTTGTCGATGACCGCCTCGCTGACTTCAAGCCTGAACGTCGGCCAGAAAGTGTTGAGCAACATCGGCCGGGTCACGCCGTTGCACAAGCAGCGAGTCGAGCAGGCCGGGTTCATGGTGCTGAAATCCCCGGATATTCCGTCGATCCTGGTGGAAACCGGGTTTATCTCCAACGCCAACGAAGCCTCGAAACTGGCGGCGGCCAACCACCAGCAAGCGTTGGCTCGTTCCATCAGCAGCGGCGTGCGCCAGTTCTTCCAGCAAAATCCACCGCCGGGCACCTACATTGCCTGGCTGCGCGATTCCGGCAAGATTGCCCAGGGGCCGCGTGATCACCGGGTAAACCCGGGTGAGACGCTGGCGATGATCGCAGTGCGCTATCAGGTTTCTCCGGCGGCGCTGCGCAACGCCAATAACCTGAAGAACGATGAGTTGAAAATCGGCCAGACCCTTAATATTCCGAGTACGGAACTGGCGGTCAAGGAATGAGCGAAGCAGTGATCGGCGGCGCTCGTATCGAGCTGCTCAGCCCACGCCTGGCGAACCAGATTGCCGCGGGTGAGGTGGTCGAGCGGCCGGCTTCGGTGATCAAGGAGTTGCTGGAAAACAGCCTCGACTCCGGTGCCAGACGTATCGACGTGGACGTCGAGCAGGCCGGGGTCAAACTGTTGCGAGTGCGTGACGATGGCAGCGGCATCTCTTCCGATGACCTGCCGCTGGCCCTGGCGCGACATGCCACCAGCAAGATTCGCGACCTGGAAGACCTCGAGCGGGTGATGAGCCTGGGGTTTCGCGGCGAAGCACTGGCGTCCATCAGTTCTGTCGCGCGTCTGACCCTGACCTCCCGCACTCGCGGTGCCGAGCAGGCCTGGCAAGTCGAGACCGAAGGCCGGGACATGGCGCCTCGGGTCCAGCCGGCCGCCCATCCAGTGGGTACGTCGGTGGAAGTGCGCGATCTGTTTTTCAACACCCCGGCACGGCGCAAATTTCTCAAGGCGGAAAAAACCGAGTTCGATCACCTGCAAGAAGTGATCAAGCGCCTGGCGCTGGCGCGTTTCGATGTGGCGTTCCACTTGCGCCACAACGGCAAGACTATCCTCAGTCTGCACGAAGCCCATGACGACGCCGCTCGCGCCCGACGCGTGGCGGCGGTTTGCGGCGCGGGGTTCCTCGAGCAGGCACTGCCGATCGAGGTCGAGCGCAACGGCCTGCACCTGTGGGGTTGGGTCGGCTTGCCGACCTTCTCCCGCAGCCAGGCGGATTTGCAGTATTTCTACGTCAACGGTCGAGCAGTGCGCGACAAGCTGGTCGCCCACGCGGTGCGCCAGGCTTACCGGGACGTGTTGTTCAACGGTCGGCATCCAACCTTCGTTCTGTTTTTCGAAGTCGATCCAGCGGTAGTGGATGTCAACGTGCACCCGACCAAGCACGAAGTACGCTTCCGTGACGGGCGTATGGTTCACGACTTCCTTTATGGCACCTTGCACCGGGCCTTGGGTGATGTGCGTCCGGAAGACCACCTGGCGGCCCCGGCCGCAGTTGCCGGTATGGTCCGCCCCAGCGGTATTGAAGCCGGCGAGTTCGGCCCGCAGGGCGAAATGCGCCTGGCGGCCAACCTGCTGCTGGAACAGCCGCAGCCGCAGCCGACACTCAATGCGCCGGGCTCCGGCGCCGGCGCGGGTTATCAGTATCAGTACACACCCCGGCCTCAATCGGCGGTGCCGGCCGCTGAAGCCCGAAGCGCCTATCGCGAGTTTTATGCACCTTTGCCAGAGAGTGGAGCGGTAGCGCTGCCGGAAGGCCAGGGCGATATCCCGCCCCTGGGTTATGCGCTGGCGCAGCTCAAAGGCATCTATATCCTCTCGGAGAACGCCCAGGGGCTGGTGCTGGTGGATATGCACGCGGCCCACGAGCGGATCATGTATGAGCGGTTGAAAGTCGCGATGGCCAGCGAAGGCTTGAGTGGCCAGCCGTTGCTGGTGCCGGAGTCGATTGCGGTCAGCCAGCGTGAAGCGGACTGCGCCGAGGAACACATGAACTGGTTCCAGCGGCTCGGTTTCGAGTTGCAGCGGCTGGGCCCGGAAACCCTGGCGATTCGGCAGATTCCGGCGCTGTTGAAGCAGGCCGAGGCTAACCGGCTGGTGCATGACGTCCTGTCGGATCTGATGGAGTACGGCACCAGTGACCGGATTCAGGCGCATCTGAACGAACTGCTCGGCACCATGGCCTGTCATGGCGCGATTCGCGCCAACCGGCGCCTGGCCCTGCCGGAAATGAACGGTTTGCTGCGTGACATGGAAAACACCGAGCGCAGTGGTCAATGCAACCATGGCCGACCGACCTGGACCCAATTGGGTCTGGACGATCTGGACAAACTGTTCTTGCGTGGTCGTTGATGAGCCAACTCCCTCCCGCGATATTCCTGATGGGGCCGACGGCCGCCGGCAAGACCGATCTGGCCATCGAGCTGAGCAAAGTGCTGCCCTGCGAGCTGATCAGCGTCGATTCGGCGCTGGTCTACCGCGGCATGGACATCGGTACTGCCAAGCCTTCGAAAGCCCTGTTGGCCGAGTTTCCCCATCGATTGATCGATATTCTCGATCCGGCGCAGAGCTATTCAGCGGCTGATTTCCGCCGCGACGCCCTGGCAGCCATGGCGGATATCACCGCACGCGGCAACATTCCGTTGCTGGTGGGCGGTACGATGCTTTATTACAAGGCGTTGCTCGAAGGTCTGGCGGACATGCCGGCGGCCGATCCGCGAGTGCGCGCAGAGATCGAGGAAGAGGCTGCACGCCTTGGCTGGCAAGCCCTGCACGACCAATTGGCGGTTATCGACCCGGAATCGGCGGCGAGAATCCATCCCAATGATCCGCAGCGATTGAGTCGGGCGCTGGAAGTTTATCGAGTCAGTGGCCTGAGCATGACGGCCCTTCGGCAGCGACAATCTGCGCAAAGTACTGAAGCAGCCGCTTCGGGACGTGGACAATTGCCCTATACTGTCGCGAACTTGGCCATCGCTCCGGCGAACCGCCAGGTACTGCACGAACGAATTGCACAAAGATTCACACAAATGTTGGAACAGGGATTCATTGACGAGGTCGTAGCTCTGCGTACGAGAAGTGACCTGCATATAGGGTTGCCGTCTATACGTGCTGTAGGCTACCGACAAGTCTGGGATCATCTGGATGGCAAGCTGACGTCAGCCGAGATGCAGGAGCGTGGAATTATTGCCACGCGCCAATTGGCGAAGCGCCAGTTCACCTGGCTACGCAGCTGGGCTGACCTGCATTGGCTGGACAGCCTGGATTGCGACAATCTGCCGCGCGCCTTGAAATACTTGGGAACGGTCTCCATATTGAGCTGAGTCCTTGCAATTGCCGTCTATCCTCTGGGGGTTGTGACGGCCCAAGCCATTTGTTTTTCTAATTTTTTTATTATTGATCCTTAAAGGAGTGCGGCACATGTCAAAAGGGCATTCGCTACAAGACCCTTACCTGAATACTTTACGTAAAGAGAAAGTTGGGGTTTCTATCTATCTGGTCAACGGGATCAAGCTGCAAGGTCAGATCGAGTCTTTCGACCAGTTCGTGATCCTGCTGAAGAACACCGTCAGCCAGATGGTCTACAAACATGCTATCTCGACAGTAGTGCCGGTTCGTCCAATTCGTCTGCCTAGCGCAACCGAAACCGAACAAGCGGACGCTGAGCCAGGTAACGCCTGATAGGAGTCTCCTTTGTTCTTTGAGCGCCACGGTGGTGGTGAGCGGACAATTCTCGTTCACTTGGATGGTCAGGACCCTGAGGCGCGCGAAGATCCGCAGGAGTTTCAGGAGTTGGCTATATCGGCTGGTGCCGAGACCGTCGCGTTTTTTAACGTGCCGCGTCATCGGCCAACCGCCAAATACCTGATTGGCAGTGGCAAGGTCGAAGAATTACGCGACCTGGTCAAAGCCGAGCAGGTAGATCTGGTGATTTTCAATCACGTCCTCACGCCCAGTCAGGAACGTAACCTCGAACGTGTTTTCGAGTGTCGCGTGATTGACCGTACGGGCCTGATTCTCGATATCTTCGCCCAACGCGCCCGCACCCATGAAGGCAAGCTCCAGGTCGAACTGGCCCAGCTTGATTACATGAGTACGCGACTGGTTCGCGGCTGGACTCACCTTGAGCGCCAGAAAGGCGGTATCGGTCTGCGCGGCCCGGGTGAAACCCAGCTCGAAACCGACCGGCGTCTCCTGCGGGTTCGCCTGCGGCAGATCAAGGGGCGTCTGGAAAAGGTCCGCAGTCAGCGTGAGCAGTCGCGACGCGGGCGCAAACGTGCCGACATCCCGACGGTTTCACTGGTGGGTTATACCAACGCCGGCAAGTCGACGCTGTTCAACTCGGTGACCGACTCCGACGTCTTCGCGGCCAACCAGCTGTTCGCCACGCTCGATCCGACCCTGCGCCGCCTCGAACTCGACGACCTGGGGCCGATCGTGCTGGCCGATACCGTGGGTTTCATCCGTCACTTGCCGCACAAACTGGTCGAGGCTTTCCGGGCTACGCTCGAGGAGTCGAGTAACTCCGACCTGTTGTTGCATGTGATCGATGCCCATGAGCCGGAGCGTATGGCGCAGATTGAACAGGTCATGGTGGTGCTGGGCGAGATTGGCGCTCAAGACTTGCCGATCCTGGAGGTCTATAACAAACTCGATTTGCTCGAGGGCGTCGAGCCGCAGATCCAGCGTGATGCCGACGGCAAACCGCAGCGGGTCTGGTTATCGGCGCGGGACGGTACCGGTCTGGACTTGCTCAAACAGGCTGTCGCAGAGTTGCTTGGCAATGATTTATTCGTTGGCACCTTGCGCTTGCCGCAGCGTTTTGCTCGACTGCGCGCTCAGTTCTTCGCCTTGGGCGCAGTTCAGAAGGAAGAACACGACGAAGACGGCATCAGTTTGCTGGCTGTTCGCTTGCCACGGGTCGAGTTGAATCGACTGGTGAGTCGCGAAGGCCTGCAGCCGCTGGAATTCATCGAGCAACACACTTTGCAATAAAAGCCTGAAAAAGCGGTTGTGCCGCTGTGGCAGGCATTCTGTAGCATTGGTCGGCGCGCCGTGGGTGCGTCTTTGCTTTATCAGATGGAGAGCGCTATGGCTTGGAATGAGCCGGGTGGCAACTCGAATAATCAGGATCCTTGGGGTGGTAAGCGTCGAAATAACGGCGACCGCAAGGGGCCACCAGATCTCGACGAGGCCTTCCGAAAGCTACAGGAAAGCCTGAATGGGTTGTTCGGTGGTGGTAAAAAACGTGGTGACGACGGCGGTGGATCGGGCAAGGGCGGTGGTTACGGCTTGCTCGGCATCGGTCTTGTCGTGCTCGCGGCTGTCTGGCTGTACAGCGCGGTTTACGTAGTCGATGAGCAGGAGCAGGCCGTGGTGCTGCGCTTCGGCAAATACTACGAAACCGTCGGGCCGGGCCTGAACATCTACTTCCCGCCGATCGATCGCAAGTACATGGAAAACGTTACGCGTGAGCGTGCGTACACCAAGCAGGGTCAAATGCTGACTGAAGACGAGAACATCGTCGAAGTGCCGCTGACCGTGCAGTACAAGATCAGCAACCTGCAGGACTTCGTGCTGAACGTCGATCAGCCGGAAATCAGCTTGCAGCATGCGACCGAGAGTGCCTTGCGCCACGTGGTGGGCTCCACCGAGATGGACCAGGTGCTGACTGAAGGTCGTGAACTGATGGCCAGCGAGATCAAGGAGCGTCTGCAACGCTTCCTCGATACCTATCGCACCGGTATCACCGTTACTCAGGTCAACGTTCAGAGCGCAGCTGCACCGCGTGAAGTCCAGGAAGCCTTCGATGACGTGATCCGCGCTCGTGAAGATGAGCAGCGTTCGCGCAACCAGGCTGAAACCTATGCCAACGGCGTCGTGCCGGAAGCTCGTGGTCAGGCCCAGCGCATCCTTGAGGATGCCAACGGTTATCGCGACGAAGTCGTCTCTCGTGCCAAGGGTGAGGCCGATCGCTTCACCAAGCTGGTAGCCGAGTATCGCAAAGCCCCTGAAGTCACCCGTGAGCGTCTGTACCTGGACACCATGCAGGAAGTCTTCAGCAACACCAGCAAGGTACTTGTGAGCGGCAATAAAAACGGCCAGAGCAATCTGCTTTACCTGCCGCTGGACAAAATGATCGAAAGTGGCCGTAGCGGCTCTGCGCCGGTAACGGGCGCGGCGGCAGTGGGCGGCACCGATGTGAGCACGCGCGCAGCGGATTCGCAGCAACAGCCAACGCGTTCCAGGGAGAGTCGCTGATGAGCAATAAATCGCTGATCGCCCTAATTGTCGGCGTCGTCGTGGCCATCGCTGCCTGGAACTGCTTCTACATCGTCGCTCAGACCGAGCGTGCGGTGTTGCTGCAGTTCGGTCGAGTGGTCCAGGCGGACGTTCAACCGGGCCTGCATGTGAAAGTGCCTTACGTTAACAAAGTGCGTAAGTTCGACGCGCGCCTGATGACGCTGGACGCACCGACACAGCGCTTCCTGACGCTGGAAAAGAAAGCCGTCATGGTCGACGCCTATGCCAAGTGGCGGGTGAAAGACGCGGAGCGCTTCTACACCGCGACCTCCGGCCTCAAGCAGATTGCTGACGAACGCCTTTCGCGTCGACTGGAATCGGGCCTGCGTGACCAGTTTGGTAAGCGCACCCTGCATGAAGTGGTTTCCGGTGAGCGTGACGCGTTGATGTCGGATATCACGGCTTCGCTGAACAAGATGGCCAACAAGGAACTGGGCATCGAAGTGATCGATGTTCGGGTCAAGGCCATCGATCTGCCGAAGGAAGTGAACCGCAGTGTGTTCGAACGTATGAGCACCGAGCGTGAGCGTGAGGCTCGCGAGCATCGCGCCAAAGGTAACGAGCTGGCAGAAGGCATTCGTGCCGACGCCGATCGTCAGCGTCGCGTGCTGCTGGCCGAGGCTTATCGTGAGTCGGAAGAGGCTCGTGGTGATGGCGACGCCCAGGCCGCTTCGATCTATTCCAAGGCCTACGGTCAGGATCAGGAGTTCTACGCGTTCTACCGTAGCCTGCGTGCCTACCGTGAAAGCTTCGCGAACAAAACCGACGTCATGGTTCTGGACCCAAGCAGCGACTTCTTCCGTTATCTGGAAAAGCCCAAGCCTTGATTCAGGACTCATCCGGCAACACCCCGTCGAGCGGCTAAAGCGCTTGGCGGGGTGATCCTTTGGGAAAACGGGTGTATGATGCGGCAGCCGGGAAATTCCCGGCTTTTTTGCGTCTGCATGTTTGATTGCTGTTTTTTTACTGCACGGCGTCGAGTTGAATGACTCGACAGTTTTTTCGAGGAAAGTGATTGGCGAAGCCGATTTCAGGCTGTTCGTCCCGTTGTTCATGCGCGGAGTTTGTGCACATGAGCCGATCATTTTCTGCTTCACTCAAGGCTCGCCCAAAGGCTGGCCGCCCGGATCATAGGGGAATGGCGTAATGGCAACGGTAGACCGCTGGCTGCTGCCAGATGGCATCGAAGAAGTACTGCCGCCGGAAGCGGCGCGCATTGAAATAGCGCGCCGTCAGGTGCTGGATCTGTTCCAGAGCTGGGGTTACGAGTTCGTCGTTACCCCGCATATCGAGTACCTGGAATCCCTGCTGACCGGCGCAGGTCAGGACCTCGACCTGCGGACCTTCAAGGTCATCGACCCGCAGTCGGGCCGGCAGATGGGCTTTCGTGCCGACATCACGCCGCAAGTGGCGCGCATCGATGCGCACACCCTGCGACGCGAAGGACCGAGCCGTCTGTGCTATGCCGGCAGCGTCCTGCATGCGCAGCCGCGGGCCTTGTCGTCCTCGCGCAGCCCGATCCAGCTGGGTGCCGAGTTGTATGGCGATGCCAGCCCGAGCAGCGACGTTGAAGTCATCAGCCTGATGCTGGCTATGCTGCAACTGGCCGACGTACCGGAGGTGCACATGGACCTCGGTCATGTCGGCATCTATCGCGGCCTGGCCCGTGCCGCCGGATTGTCCGGTGAAGTGGAACAACAGTTGTTCGACGCCCTGCAACGCAAGGCGATCGATGAGGTCATTACCTTGACCGAAGGCCTGCCTGCCGATTTGTCGGGCATGCTGCGGGCGCTGGTTGATCTGTGTGGCGGTCCTGAAGTGCTGCCTGCTGCCCGTGAGCGACTGGCCAATGCGCCGGCGCCAGTGAAGGCGGCGCTGGATGATTTGCTGGCAATTGCCGAGCGGTTGTCCGCACGTTTCCCTGAAATGCCGCTTTACTTCGATCTGGGTGAGTTGCGCGGTTATCACTACCACACCGGTGTGGTATTCGCGGTATTCGTCCCGGGTGTTGGCCAGTCCATCGCTCAGGGCGGTCGTTACGACGACATCGGCGCCGACTTCGGTCGTGCCCGTCCGGCGACTGGTTTCTCTACCGATTTGAAAACCCTGGTGACCCTGGGGCGTGCTGAAGTCGAGCTACCGTGTGGCGGTATCTGGATGCCTGACAGTACGGATGCAGCACTCTGGCAGCAGGTTTGCCAGTTGCGCAGTGAGGGTCAGCGTGTCGTTCAGGCATTGCCTGGGCAGCCTTTGGCCGCCGCCCGTGAAGCGGACTGCGACCGGCAATTGATTCAGCAGAACGGGCTTTGGCAAGTATTGCCGCTGGCTTCATGAGTTTTCCTGCCGGCCGTTGCCGGCACCAAGTTTGCGCGAATGAGGACAAGTGTTATGGGTAAGAATGTCGTAGTCCTGGGCACCCAATGGGGTGATGAGGGCAAAGGCAAGATCGTTGATCTGCTGACCGAACATGCTGCCGCCGTAGTGCGCTATCAGGGTGGCCACAACGCCGGTCACACGCTGGTGATCGATGGCGAGAAAACCGTCTTGCACCTGATCCCGTCGGGCGTCCTGCGCGCTGGCGTGCAGTGCCTGATCGGTAACGGTGTCGTGGTTGCACCTGACGCCTTGCTGCGTGAAATCATCAAGCTGGAAGAAAAGGGTGTACCGGTGCGCGAGCGCCTGCGTATCAGCCCGTCCTGCCCGCTGATCCTGTCCTACCATGTAGCGCTGGACCAGGCCCGTGAAAAGGCCCGTGGCGAGCTGAAGATCGGCACCACCGGTCGTGGCATCGGCCCAGCGTATGAAGACAAGGTTGCACGTCGCGGTCTGCGCATCGGTGACCTGTTCCATCGTGAGCGTTTCGCCGCCAAGCTGGGCGAGTTGCTGGATTACCACAACTTTGTGCTGGTCAATTACTACAAAGAGCCGGCGATCGATTTCCAGAAGACGCTCGACGAGTGCATGGAATACGCCGAGCTGCTCAAACCGATGATGCTCGACGTCACCGCCGAATTGCACGAGCTGCGTCGCGCTGGCAAAGACATCATGTTCGAAGGCGCCCAGGGCTCCTTGCTGGACATCGACCACGGTACCTACCCGTACGTCACCAGTTCCAACACCACCGCTGGCGGCATCGCCACCGGTTCGGGTTTTGGTCCGATGTACCTGGATTACATCCTCGGCATCACCAAGGCGTACACCACTCGCGTGGGCTCGGGTCCGTTCCCTACCGAGCTGTTCGACGACATCGGTGCATTCCTGGCCAAGCGTGGCCACGAGTTCGGTGCTACCACCGGTCGTGCCCGTCGTTGCGGCTGGTTCGATGCCGTGATCCTGCGTCGCGCTATCGACGTGAACAGCATCTCCGGTCTGTGCCTGACCAAGCTCGATGTGCTCGATGGTCTTGAGACCATCAACATCTGCGTGGGCTACAAGAATCAGGATGGTGCAGTGATCGATGCACCGACCGACGCCGACAGCTACATCGGTCTGGAGCCGGTATACGAAGAAATGCCGGGCTGGACCGAGTCGACCCTCGGCGCCAAGACCCTGGAAGAGCTGCCTCAGGCTGCTCGTAACTACATCAAACGCGTCGAAGAGTTGGTCGGCGCGCCGATCGATATTATTTCGACGGGCCCGGACCGCAACGAGACCATCGTTCTGCGTCACCCGTTCGCTTAATAAGTCGTTGATGTAAAAGATAAAGGGCCCTTCTCAGGGCCCTTTTTCGTTTTTGTCGGTCAAGCGGCACGACCCTTGCTGTGATTCCCTTTTCCTGGCTGCCATCAATTTAATGGCGTCCTAGCGGAGGGATTTCCTGTGTCGGCCGTTCTCTCACTGTTACAAAGCCGTTTATTGCGGCCTGTGTTCGTTACCCTTGGTATCGCCCTTTTAGTGCAGGTACTGGTGGCCGTCGCTCTGACCCGGAGCACGGTGACCGCACTGGAAGCCGATCTCGGCAATAGCCTGGGGATCGATAGTCAAAAACTCGCCGGCGAACTCGAGCAAGCGGGACGTGAAGTCACGTCGAGTCTCGATAGCCTGTCTGCCAGTACCCGTCAACGGCTGACCGCAGGGTTGTCCTCGCGGCTGCAGGACGAGCAGGCACAATTGCGCGCGACGCTGGAAAAGGGGTTGAAGGACTCGGCCAATGACATGGCCCAGCTGCTGGCTTCCGTGGCTCCGCGGGCCATGTGGGACAGTGATGTGCCGACTCTTTCCGAGTTCGCTCGACGTGCCCAGCGCAATCCCGACGTACTGTTCGTGGTATATGACGACGCCACTGGCCAACACCTGACTCGCTATATGAATCGGGAAAACCCGGTCAACAAGGCGTTGCTGGAAAAAGGCCAGGGCGATCGCGCGATGGATAAAATCCTCGATGCGGCGAAAAACGATCCTTCGGTCTACTACCTCGAAGCCTCGATCAACCCCAATGGCGTGGAAATCGGCAAGGTCTTGATGGGGGTCTCCACGGCGTCGGTGGAAACCGATCTGGCGGCGCTGGACAAGCGCTTCTCGGCCTTGATCGCCAGCAGTGATCAACTGGTGGGCGACAGTCTCAAGGGGGCAGCGGCTGATAGCGCCGCAGCCATGCGAGCGCGTTTGCAGTCGGCGCAAAGCACCGCCTCCGAGATGAAGGACAACACCACCAGCACTGTGCAGGAAGCAGCGGCAACCTTGCGCTGGCGGATTGGCATGGGCCTGGCGCTGGTTGGCTTTGGTGTCCTGCTGTTGCTGGCGGTGGTGCTGGGGCGTCGGGTGGTCAACAGATTGCATCTGCTGATCGCGGCGCTGAATGATCTGGCGGCCGGGGAAGGGGATTTGACCAAGCGCGTGCAGCTCAACAGCAGGGACGAGATTGGCGAGATGGCCTCGGCGGTCAATCGTTTTGTCGACAAGTTGCAGCCGATCGTTCGCGAGGCGGGCGATGTAGCGCAGCGCACGGGCGTGGAAATCGGCGCCATGACCCTGCGCAATGCCGGTGCCGATGCGGCGGCAGCGGCGCAGCGTGATGAGGTGGCCGAGAGCCTGCGCGCGCTGTCGCAGATGGCCGACGAGGCGCAGGCCGAAAGTCATGCCATGCAGGCAGCCTTGCAGCAAGTGGTGGATATCCGTCAGGCGACCGACGAGAACACCCGTACCTCGGCTCAGGTCGGCAGTCTGATCGAGGCCTTGGCCGGGCAAGTGGAGACCGGGTCCAAAGTGATCGAGCGGCTGGCGCAACAAAGTGAGCAGATCGAAGTGGTGCTCACGGTGATCCATGGAATTGCCGAGCAGACCAACCTGTTGGCGCTGAATGCCGCCATCGAAGCGGCCCGTGCCGGTGAAACCGGGCGTGGCTTTGCGGTTGTTGCCGATGAAGTGCGGGCGCTGGCGAGCAAGACCCAAAGCTCTACCGGCGACATCCAGGCGCATATCGGCGCCTTGCAACAAGGTGCCCGGGAGGCGGTAGCGGCGATTGGCCAGGCAGGTCGGCAGGCCAGCGAAGGCTTGTTGGTGTTGCGTGATAGCGCACGGCTGCAGCAGTCGGTGCAGGCTTCGGTCGAGCAGGTGCACGCAGCCATTGGTCTGGCGACTCAGGCGGCTGCTCATCAGGCGAAAGGTGCGCATGCGGTGCGTGGGCGGGTTGAAACCATCCATGCCCAGGCCGAGCGCGCGGCTCAGGCGGTGGTGGAAACCACAGCCAGCGGCAAGGTGCTGGATGGGCTGGCGGCGCAGTTGAAAGCCAGTCTGGGGCAGTTCAGGGCTTAATTGTTGTCAGGTCTATCGCTATCGCGAGCAAGATCGCTCCCACACTGGATCATCGTGTGCCCACAATTTTGGGCGCGACATAAATCTAATGTGGGAGCGAGCTTGCTCGCGATGACAATCTCAACGGCTCAGATACATCCACGTCGTCAGCAAATAGACCGGCAGTCCCGAAGCCAGAAACGCAAAAACCCGCTTTCGCGGGTTTTTGTGAAGCTTCAAAGCAAGGCTCTGAAGTTTGAATTGGTGCCCAGAAGAAGACTCGAACTTCCACGACCTTGCGGTCACCAGCACCTGAAGCTGGCGTGTCTACCAATTTCACCATCTGGGCAGTATCAGCAGCGTTGTCCGCCGTTGATGAGGCGCACTATACGGAGAGCGTTTTGATCTGTAAACCCCTGTTTTGGTTTTAATAAATCAAATACCTAAAATGCAAAAACCCGCTTTCGCGGGTTTTTGTGAGAGTCTGGAGATTGATGTAATCTCCAGCTCTTGAATTGGTGCCCAGAAGAAGACTCGAACTTCCACGACCTTGCGGTCACCAGCACCTGAAGCTGGCGTGTCTACCAATTTCACCATCTGGGCAATATCGACATGCGTCTGCGTCGTCGATGGCGCGCACTATACGGACCACCTATTTCACTGTAAACCCCTGTTATGAAAAATACCTGGAAAATTTCGCGAGCGGCATTCAGTCAGGCTTTCTATGCTTGTCAAAGGGCTTTTAAGGTGCTGTCCGAGCCTGAAATTTCCCGTTTCAATACGCGTATGCCAAACTAACCCGCATATAGACAAGGTGAAAACTCTCTAATGGCCGATTGGCAGTCCCTCGATCCCGAGGCCGCTCGTGAAGCGGAAAAATATGAAAACCCTATTCCTAGCCGCGAACTGATCCTCAAGCATCTTGCTGATCGGGGTTCGCCGGCTAACCGCGAGCAGCTGGTGGAGGAGTTTGGTCTGACCACAGAAGACCAGCTCGAAGCCCTGCGTCGCCGCCTGCGCGCCATGGAGCGCGATGCTCAGCTGATCTACACCCGTCGCGGCACCTATGCGCCGGTGGACAAGCTCGACCTGATCCTCGGTCGCATCAGCGGTCACCGCGATGGCTTTGGTTTCCTGATCCCGGATGACGGCAGCGACGACCTGTTCATGAGCCCGGGGCAAATGCGCCTGGTGTTCGACGGTGACCGTGCTCTGGCCCGGGTTTCCGGCCTGGACCGTCGTGGTCGCCGCGAAGGCATGATCGTCGAAGTGGTTACCCGCGCTCACGAAAGCATCGTTGGCCGGTACTACGAGGAAGGCGGCATCGGTTTCGTCGTTGCCGACAACCCGAAGATCCAGCAAGAAGTGCTGGTCACGCCGGGTCGCAATGCCGGCGCCAAAGTCGGTCAGTTCGTCGAAGTGAAGATCACTCACTGGCCAACGCCACGCTTCCAGCCGCAAGGCGACGTGATGGAAGTCGTGGGTAACTACATGGCGCCGGGCATGGAAATCGATGTCGCCCTGCGTACTTACGACATTCCTCACGTCTGGCCTGAAGCGGTGCTCAAAGAAGCCGCCAAGCTCAAGCCGGAAGTCGAAGAGAAAGACAAAGAGAAGCGCATCGACCTGCGCCATCTGCCGTTTGTTACCATTGACGGTGAAGATGCCCGCGACTTCGATGATGCGGTCTACTGCGAAGCCAAGCCGGGCAAGCTGCGCCTGTTCTCCGGTGGCTGGAAGTTGTACGTGGCGATTGCCGACGTTTCCAGCTACGTGAAGATCGGTTCGGCGCTGGATAACGAGTCCCAGGTACGTGGTAACTCGGTGTATTTCCCCGAGCGCGTGATACCGATGCTGCCTGAGCAGCTGTCCAACGGCCTGTGCTCGCTGAATCCGCACGTCGATCGTCTGGCCATGGTCTGCGAGATGACTATCTCGAAAACCGGCGAGATGACCGATTACCAGTTCTACGAAGCGGTGATCCACTCCCAGGCGCGCCTGACCTACAACAAGGTCAGCACCATCCTCGAGCAGCCGAAAACCAGCGAAGCCAAGCAACTGCGTGGCGAATACGCCGGCGTCGTGCCGCACCTCAAGCAGCTGTATGCGCTGTATAAGGTGTTGCTCGGTGCACGACACATCCGTGGTGCGATCGATTTTGAAACCATGGAGACCCGAATCATCTTCGGTTCCGGGCGAAAAATCGCCGAAATCACCCCGACCGTTCGTAACGATGCGCACAAGCTGATCGAGGAATGCATGCTGGCGGCCAACGTGGCCACCGCTGAATTCCTGAAAAAGCACGAGATTCCTGCGTTGTATCGGGTCCATGCCGGTCCGCCGCCAGAGCGTCTGGAAAAGCTTCGCGCGTTTCTCGGTGAACTCGGTCTGTCGCTGCACAAGGGCAAAGACGGTCCTTCGCCGAAGGATTACCAGGCACTGCTCGCCACCATCAAGGATCGTCCGGATTTCCATCTGATCCAGACCGTCATGCTGCGCTCGTTGAGCCAGGCGGTTTATAGCGCCGATAACCAAGGCCACTTCGGCCTGAATTACGATGCCTATACCCACTTCACTTCGCCGATTCGTCGTTACCCGGACTTGCTCACGCACCGGGCGATCCGCAGCGTCATCCATTCCAAGCAGAACACCCCGCACGTCAAGCGTGCCGGTGCGATGACCATTGCGAAAGCGCGTATCTATCCGTACGACGAAGCGGTGCTGGAGCAACTCGGCGAGCAGTGCTCGATGAACGAGCGGCGTGCCGACGAAGCGACCCGTGACGTAGTGAACTGGCTCAAGTGCGAGTTCATGAAAGATCGCGTTGGCGAGTCGTTCCCGGGCGTGATCACCGCGGTTACCGGTTTTGGCTTGTTCGTCGAGCTGACCGATATCTATGTCGAGGGCCTGGTGCACGTCACCGCCTTGCCGGGTGACTACTACCACTTCGATCCAGTGCACCACCGCCTGGCTGGTGAGCGCACCGGTCGCAGCTTCCGTTTGGGTGACACCGTGGAAGTGCGGGTCATGCGGGTTGATCTGGACGAGCGCAAGATCGACTTCGAGATGGCCGAAAAAACCATCAGCGCGCCGATCGGGCGCAAAAAGCGTACGGCGGGTGTCGATGTGCCTGCGGCCAAGCCTGTTCCTGAGCCGGCAGCGGCCAAGACCGGGCGGCGTACCGCGGCAGACAAAAAATCCGCCGAAGCTTACCGTCCAAGCGATGCGGCGGCGAAAAACGCCGAGCTGCGCAAAAGTCGTGAAATGAAGCAGGCGTTGCTGTCTGAAGCGAAAAGCGGCGGTAAAGCGCCGTCTGCGGGAAAGTCCGGCAAGTCGACGTCGGACAAGGCGACAGACAAGCCAGCCAAACCGAGTAAACACCGTAAAGGCCCGCCGAAAGCGGGCTCGGCTCCTGCCGCGAAAAACGGCGGAGTGCGTAAACCTAAGGCCAAGTCATGAGTCAGTTGGAAAAGATCTACGGCGTGCATGCGGTAGAAGCGTTGTTGCGCCATCACCCGAAGCGGGTCAAGCAGATCTGGCTGGCTGAGGGTCGTAATGATCCGCGAGTCCAGGTATTGATTGAACTGGCCAACGAAAACCGGGTGGCCGTCGGTCAGGCTGAAAAGCGTGAGCTGGATGCCTGGGTCGAAGGTGTACACCAGGGCGTGGTCGCGGACGTCAGTCCGAGCCAGGTCTGGGGCGAGGCGATGCTCGATGAGCTGCTCGATCGCACCGAAGGCCCGCCACTGATCCTGGTGCTCGATGGCGTTACCGACCCGCACAACCTCGGCGCTTGCCTGCGCTCGGCGGATGCGGCAGGTGCTTTGGCTGTGATTGTGCCGAAAGACAAGTCGGCAACCCTGACACCGACTGTACGAAAAGTGGCCTGCGGCGCGGCGGAAGTGATTCCGCTAGTGGCTGTGACCAACCTGGCGCGGACCCTGGAAAAACTCAAGCAGCGGGGCTTGTGGGTCGTCGGTACGGCGGGCGAGGCTGAGCAGGATCTGTATCAGCAAGACCTGACTGGTCCGACCATCCTGATCATGGGCGCGGAGGGTAGCGGGATGCGTCGCCTGACTCGCGATCTTTGCGACTATCTGGTGCGCCTGCCAATGGCCGGCAGTGTCAGCAGTCTCAACGTTTCCGTGGCGACCGGTGTCTGCCTGTTCGAAGCCCTGCGTCAGCGCGGTGTAAAAGCGGCTACCAAAAAGTCCTGACACGCCTCTCTGTAGGAGCTGCCGCAGGCTGCGATCTTTTGATTTTGCTTTTTAGAAGATCAAAAGATCGCAGCCTTCGGCAGCTCCTACAGGTGTTCGGCGTTCCACCCGAGGTGATTGTTCAAATAATCACCAATCACCTTGCGTCGCTCTCGCCCCTTCTCTACAATTGCGCCCCTTGCCTTCATGGCAGGCACGCATGTGCCTCCCTCCGGCAAGACACACAAGTGTCATTCACTCCTTGTCTGACCGCTTTTGAGCGGCAGGCTACAACCCGTAAGGAGCATTCATGCGTCATTACGAAATCATCTTTTTGGTCCACCCGGATCAAAGCGAGCAAGTCGGCGGCATGGTAGAGCGTTACACCAAGCTGATCGAAGAAGACGGCGGCAAAATCCACCGTCTGGAAGATTGGGGCCGTCGTCAACTGGCCTACGCAATCAACAATGTTCACAAGGCTCACTACGTGATGCTGAACGTTGAGTGCACCGGCAAAGCCCTGGCTGAGCTGGAAGACAACTTCCGTTACAACGATGCAGTGATCCGTAACCTGGTCATCCGTCGCGAAGAAGCCGTTACCGGCCAATCCGAGATGCTCAAGGCTGAAGAAAACCGCAGTGAGCGCCGTGAGCGTCGTGACCGTCCTGAGCATTCTGACAGCGCCGATGGCGATGACAGCGATAACAGCGACGCCAGCGATAACGCTGACGAGTAATCCACGGACCTTTTGAGGAGCCAATTACATGGCACGTTTCTTCCGTCGTCGTAAATTCTGCCGCTTCACCGCTGAAGACGTGAAAGAGATCGATTACAAAGATCTCAACACCCTGAAAGCATATGTATCCGAGACCGGCAAAATCGTTCCAAGCCGCATCACCGGTACCAAAGCTCGTTATCAGCGTCAGCTGGCCACCGCTATCAAGCGCGCCCGCTTCCTGGCCCTGCTGGCCTACACCGACAGCCACGGCCGCTGAGACCGGGCAGTCGACACGTAGTAAGGGATTGAATGCATGCGCGCCTTAGCTGAGTTCATCATGCGCGGTCGTATGCAGGCCACTCTGGTAGTGGCTGGATGTGCCGCATTGCCGATGCTGTATTGGTTGGGTGCTGCCGCGGGAAGCTTCGTGCTCCTGCGGCGCGGATTGAAGGACGCCCTTGGCGTCCTTGCTCTGGGAATGCTGCCGGCGTTGATCTGGTGGCTTTATTCCGACGACCCACGCGCACTTATGGTGTTGCTCGGGTCATCGGGCCTTGCGTTGGTTTTGCGCGCAAGTGAATCCTGGAACCGCGTGCTGCTGGTCAGCATAGCGATGGGGTGGGTGTTTTCAGTGGTGCTGGGTGCGGTTTACCGCCCTCAGATCGAAAGCCTGGCGCAGGAGTTGGTAAAAATCCTGCCGCTGGCGCTCGGTGATCTCTACCAGCAGTTTTCGGTAGAAGAACGAGCGCGTCTGGCTGCACTGATTGCACCGATCCTGACCGGCCTGATCGCGGCCTTGTTGCAGATCGTCAGTGTGCTGAGCCTGATTGTTGGGCGTTACTGGCAGGCGTTGTTGTACAACCCGGGTGGTTTTGGTCGCGAGTTTCGCACCATCCGAATCCCGCTGGGGCCGGCGATGTTGCTGCTGGCGTGCATGCTTCTGGGACCGAATTTCGGTTCGCAGATGGCCATGTTGACGCCGTTGTGCAGCGTACCGCTGGTATTCGCCGGGCTGGCCCTGATTCACGGGCTGGTGGCTGAAAAGCGACTGGCCAGATTCTGGCTGGTGGGGTTGTACGTCACGCTGTTGCTGTTTATGCAGCTGCTCTATCCGTTACTCGTGGTGTTGGCCATTGTCGACAGCCTGATTGATTTTCGCGGTCGTTCTGCGCCGAAAGACGCCGATAACGCGAACGGTGAAGGTTAAAAGTTAAGAGGATTTTCACATGCAACTGATCCTTCTGGAAAAAGTCACCAACCTGGGCAACCTGGGTGACAAAGTGAACGTTAAGGCTGGTTACGGTCGTAACTACCTGCTGCCTTACGGCAAAGCAACCGCTGCGACCGCTGCCAACCTGGCTGCGTTCGAAGAGCGTCGCGCTGACCTGGAAAAAGCCGCAGCAGATCGTAAAACTTCGGCTGAAAACCGCGCTGCCCAACTGGCTGAGCTGGAAGTGACTATCACTGCCACCGCCGGTGACGAAGGCAAGCTGTTCGGTTCGATCGGTACCCACGACATCGCTGATGCACTGACCGCCTCTGGCGTTGAAGTTGCAAAAAGCGAAGTTCGTCTGCCGAACGGCACTATCCGCAACGTAGGCGAATTCGACGTAGCCGTGCACTTGCACGCCGAAGTTGAAGCCACCGTACGCGTTGTCGTGGTAGCAGCTTAAGCAGCACTTGTCGGTTGGCACCCTCGGGTGCTTGCCGGTAACATCGGGCACGATCCTGTTTACAGGTCGTGCCCTTTGTCTTTCTGCTGATCCTGATTTTTAGACCCTGATTTCAAGTGGCCATGAACGATATCTCCGCTCCTGAGCAATACGATCTGCAAACCGCTGCCCTGAAAGTGCCGCCGCATTCCATCGAGGCCGAACAGGCCGTGCTCGGTGGTCTGATGCTGGACAACAACGCCTGGGAACGCGTGCTCGATCAAGTCTCCGACGGTGATTTTTATCGGCATGACCACCGCCTGATCTTCCGTGCGATCGCCAAACTGGCCGATCAGAACTCGCCGATCGATGTCGTGACCCTTGCCGAGCAATTGGACAAGGAAGGCCAGACCTCGCAAGTCGGTGGCCTCGGTTATCTGGGCGAACTGGCAAAAAACACGCCGTCGGTCGCCAACATCAAGGCCTATGCGCAGATCGTTCGCGAGCGAGCGACCTTGCGGCAACTGATTGGCATCAGCACCGAAATCGCCGACAGCGCCTTCAATCCGGAAGGCCGCTCCGCCGCCGAGATTCTTGACGAAGCCGAACGGCAGATCTTCCAGATCGCCGAAGCACGGCCGAAAACCGGTGGTCCGGTCAGCGTCAACGACCTGTTGACCAAGGCCATCGACCGTATCGACACGCTGTTCAACACCGACAACGCAATTACCGGGCTGTCCACCGGTTACACCGATCTCGACGGGATGACCAGCGGCCTGCAGCCATCGGACTTGATCATCGTCGCTGGTCGTCCGTCCATGGGTAAGACCACCTTTGCCATGAACCTGGTGGAGAATGCCGTACTGCGCAGCGAAAAGGCGGTATTGGTCTACTCGCTGGAGATGCCAGGCGAATCGCTGATCATGCGTATGTTGTCATCGCTGGGTCGGATTGATCAGACCAAGGTCCGTGCCGGTCGCCTTGAAGACGATGACTGGCCGCGCCTGACCTCGGCGGTCAATCTGCTCAACGATCGCAAGCTGTTCATCGATGACACCGCCGGCATCAGCCCGTCGGAGATGCGCGCGCGAACCCGTCGACTGGTGCGTGAGCATGGCGAGGTTGGCCTGATCATGATCGACTACCTGCAATTGATGCAGATCCCCGGCTCCGGCGGCGATAACCGGACCAACGAGATTTCCGAGATCTCCCGCTCGCTGAAAGCCCTGGCCAAGGAATTCAACTGCCCGGTGGTGGCGCTGTCGCAGCTCAACCGGTCCCTGGAGCAGCGTCCGAACAAGCGCCCGATCAACTCCGACTTGCGGGAATCCGGAGCGATCGAGCAGGATGCCGACGTGATCATGTTCGTCTACCGGGACGAGGTGTATCACCCGGAAACCGAGCACAAAGGCATTGCCGAGATCATCATCGGCAAGCAGCGGAACGGTCCGATCGGCACTACTCGCCTGGCGTTCATCGGTAAGTACACCCGCTTCGAAAACCTTGCGCCGGGTAGTTATAATTTCGACGACGAATAAAGTCCATGACGCTGCCGGCACGAATGTTTATCGGCTGGCAGCGATGTGTTTATTGACTGTTTATTGTTTAACGCAAGTTTCTGTCCCGCGCCCACCGGCACCACGGCCATCTTTGGCATTACGTTCGTAGTCGGGCAAATAATAAGATTTGTGCAAGGTAGTTGTGTATTTTCCGTTGGTGTCTTGATCATGGGTAATTAATGCCATGCCAACCCCGCGATCAGTCGGAGCCTCCTGGCTGTCATTGGCAAAATACATGGATAGCGATTGACCTTGTGCCGCCGCGATGCCGGAGTAGGTAGCGGGTGCTCCATCAAGCTCAACTCGTAGCTTGAATCGGTAGGCACCAAAGCTTTGCTCGAAATGGCTGGCTGCCTCATCAAGAGTGAATGTCAGATCACCTTCGAAGTAACCGTCATGGCTGTCGTAACCTGTACATTTATAATTGCCGACTATATGCAAAGGATCGGGTGATTGAGCCATGGCACTGTTACATAGTGAAACAGCTATTAAACCAATCGTTAAAAAACATTTCCTGAACATGTGTTGCTCCTTTAATGTATGCAGATAGAACCAAGTCTCGGCATGTTCTACCTTTTCAAATTGATTACCTCCTTGCAACCCGGTCAAACTCCAAATACTTCACAACTTGTTTCTTGAATTAATTCCTGAACCACACCCTGTGGTTCTGCAGTGACCCTGCGCAACCGCCATGGTCAGAGGCTGGTCGAGGATGAACGAGTGGCCGGGCGGGGGGGTGACAGACCTGATGGTAAAAGCCGACCATTACCGTCGGAATTGGTCAAATTTTGTGCTATATTCCGCGACCGCGAAATTCTCAGTGAATAAACGCGTCCTTATTTACACCAACACCGGTCATCGTCATGCAAACAGCCAAGCCGTTATTTGACTATCCCAAGTACTGGGCCGAATGTTTCGGTCCAGCGCCATTCCTGCCGATGAGCAGGGAGGAGATGGATCAGCTTGGCTGGGATTCCTGCGACATCATCATCGTCACCGGTGATGCCTACGTCGACCATCCATCGTTCGGCATGGCGATCATTGGCCGGCTGCTGGAAGCCCAGGGTTTCCGTGTCGGTATCATCGCGCAGCCGAACTGGCAGTCCAAAGACGACTTCATGAAGCTCGGCGAACCGAACCTGTTCTTCGGCGTCGCGGCCGGCAACATGGATTCGATGATCAACCGCTACACCGCCGACAAGAAAATCCGTTCCGATGACGCCTACACCCCCGGTGGCATGGCTGGCAAACGTCCGGATCGCGCGAGCCTGGTCTACAGCCAGCGCTGCAAGGAAGCCTACAAGAATGTGCCGATCGTCCTCGGTGGCATCGAGGCTTCGCTGCGCCGTATCGCCCACTACGATTACTGGCAGGACCGGGTCCGCAACTCGATCCTGATCGACGCCTGCGCCGACATCCTGCTCTACGGCAACGCCGAGCGCGCGATCGTCGAAGTCGCCCAGCGTCTGTCCTACGGTCACAAGATCGAAGACATCACCGATGTTCGCGGCACCGCGTTCATTCGTCGTGACACGCCGAAAGACTGGTACGAGATCGACTCCACGCGCATCGACCGTCCGGGCAAGATCGACAAGATCATCAACCCGTACGTCAATACGCAAGACACCCAGGCCTGCGCCATCGAGCAGGAGAAGGGGCCGGTCGAAGATCCGCTGGAAGCCAAGGTCGTGCAAATCCTGGCGAGCCCGCGGATGACCCGCGACAAGACCGTGATTCGTCTGCCATCGGCGGAAAAAGTCCGTGGTGACTCCGTGCTTTACGCGCACGCCAACCGGGTGCTGCACCTGGAAACCAACCCGGGCAACGCCCGTGCGCTGGTGCAGAAACACGGCGAGGTGGACGTCTGGTTCAACCCGCCACCCATCCCGATGACCACCGAAGAAATGGACTACGTGTTCGGCATGCCTTACACGCGGGTTCCGCACCCGGTGTACGGTAAGGAAAAGATTCCTGCCTACGAGATGATCCGCTTCTCGATCAACATCATGCGTGGCTGCTTTGGTGGCTGTACTTTCTGCTCGATCACCGAGCACGAAGGGCGAATCATCCAGAACCGCTCCGAAGAGTCGATCATTCGCGAAATCGAAGAGATCCGCGACAAGGTCCCAGGCTTTACCGGGGTCATTTCCGACCTCGGCGGCCCGACCGCGAACATGTACCGCATCGCCTGCAAGACCCCGGAAATCGAATCCGCATGCCGCAAGCCTTCGTGCGTATTCCCCGGCATCTGCCCGAACCTGAACACCGACCACTCGTCGCTGATCCAGCTCTATCGAAGTGCCCGTGCACTCCCGGGTATAAAGAAGATCCTGATTGCCTCCGGCCTGCGCTACGACCTCGCGGTCGAGTCGCCGGAGTACGTCAAGGAACTGGTGACCCACCACGTCGGCGGTTACCTGAAGATCGCCCCGGAACACACCGAGGAAGGTCCGCTCAATCAGATGATGAAGCCGGGCATCGGCAGCTATGACAAGTTCAAGCGGATGTTCGAGAAGTACACCAAGGAAGCCGGCAAAGAGCAGTACCTGATTCCGTACTTCATCGCCGCGCATCCGGGCACTACCGACGAAGACATGATGAACCTGGCCCTCTGGCTCAAGGGCAATGGCTTCCGCGCCGACCAGGTGCAAGCGTTCTACCCGTCACCGATGGCCACCGCCACCGCGATGTACCACTCGGGCAAGAACCCGCTGCGCAAGGTCAGCTACAAGAGCGACAGCGTGACCATCGTCAAGAGCGAGGAACAGCGCCGTCTGCACAAGGCATTCTTGCGCTACCACGACCCGAAAGGCTGGCCGATGCTGCGTGAAGCATTGACCCGCATGGGCCGTGCCGACCTGATCGGGCCGGGCAAGAACCAGTTGATCCCGCTGCATCAGCCGGCGACCGACAGCTATCAGAGCGCCCGTCGCAAGAACTCGACGCCGGCCGGCAGCCATAAAGTGGCCCAGGAAAAGACTACGAAGATCCTGACCCAGCACACTGGCCTGCCACCGCGTGCCAGCGATGGCGGCAATCCATGGGACAAGCGTGAACAAGCCAAGGCCGCGGCGTTCGCCCGCAACAAGCAGGCAGCCAAGGAGCGCTTGGACGCCGCCAAGGGCAAAGGCAAGAAGCCTGAGCGCAAGCCGGTTGTGCCGCGTTAAGCGTCACCTGCTCTGAACAGAACGCCAACCTTCGGGTTGGCGTTTTGCATTTTGCCAAAAGATCAAAAGATCGCAGCCTGCGGCAGCTCCTACGGGTGTACGCCATATCAATGTAGGAGCTGCCGAAGGCTGCGATCTTTTCAGGGGCGCTCGCCACATTTGCGTGCAACCCTCCCAAAGCAAAATCCCGCGTCGCCCGATTTTGGTGCTGTACTGCCTCAGGCAAAGGAAGAAAGCCCCCGACTTACCTGAATGGCATAAGTCTTGCGCCGCTTTCGAAACGCCCAGGCTCGCAGGAGGCACGCCGTGTCGATCCATGTCGCATTGCACCATGTCACCCATTACCGTTACGACCGTGCGGTCGAACTCGGCCCGCAGATCGTTCGCCTGCGTCCGGCGGCCCACAGTCGCACGCGGATTCTGTCCTATGCGCTGAAGGTTCTGCCCGAGCAGCATTTCACCAACTGGCAGCAAGATCCCCAGGGCAATTACCTGGCGCGACTGGTGTTCCCGGAAAAAACCGATGAGCTACGGATCGAGGTCGATCTATTGGCCGAGATGGCCGTGTTCAATCCGTTCGATTTCTTCCTTGAACCCTACGCGCAAAAGATTCCTTTCACCTACGCCGCTGACGAACAACGCGAGCTGGCACCGTATCTGGAAACGCTGGCGCTCACGCCGAAGTTCAAGGCCTACCTCGAGGGCATCGACCGTACGCCGCTGCCCAGCGTCGATTTTCTGGTGGCGCTGAATCAGCGCCTGAGCGACGACATCGGCTATCTGATCCGCATGGAACCCGGTGTCCAGCCCCCCGAGCACACCCTGGAAAATGCCTCGGGTTCCTGTCGCGACTCGGCCTGGTTGCTGGTGCAACTGCTGCGCAACCTCGGCCTGGCAGCGCGTTTTGTCTCCGGTTACCTGATTCAACTGACTGCCGACGTCAAAGCCCTCGACGGGCCGTCCGGCACCGAGGTGGACTTCACCGACCTGCATGCCTGGTGCGAGGTGTACTTGCCCGGTGCTGGCTGGATCGGTCTGGACGCCACTTCCGGGCTGTTTGCCGGTGAAGGACATATCCCGTTGGCCTGTAGCCCCGATCCGTCTTCTGCGGCGCCGATCAGTGGGTTGGTCGAACCCTGCGAGTGTGAATTTACCCACGAAATGTCGGTGGAAAGGATTTGGGAAGCCCCGCGGGTGACCAAGCCCTACACCGAAGACCAATGGCTGGCGATTCAGACCCTGGGACGGCAGATCGATGCCGACCTGCTCGAAGGCGATGTGCGCTTGACCATGGGCGGCGAGCCGACCTTCGTCTCTATCGACGACCCGGATGGCGCCGAGTGGAACACCGCCGCATTGGGCCCGGCCAAGCGCAAGCTGTCCGCCGAGCTGTTCCAGCGCATGCGCAAGCACTACGCGCCCAAGGGCCTGGTGCATTTCGGCCAGGGCAAGTGGTACCCCGGTGAGCAACTGCCACGCTGGTCGCTCAATCTCTACTGGCGCCGCGACGGTGTGCCGATCTGGCACAACAGCGCGCTGATTGCCGATGAACAGCAAGACTATGGCGCCGATGGTGAACTGGCCGGACGTTTTCTGGCGAGTGTGGCCGAGCGCTTGAAACTGCCGACACGCTTTGTGTTTCCGGCCTACGAAGACAATTTCTATTACCTCTGGCGTGAAGGGGCCTTGCCGCTGAACGTCAGTGCCGAAGACTCACGTCTGGGCGACGAACTCGAACGGGCGCGCCTGCATAAAGTCTTCAGCCAGGGCCTGGACAAGGTCATCGGCCAGGTCCTGCCGCTGGCGCGTACCGCCAAGGGCGATCAATGGCAGAGCGGTCGCTGGTACTTGCGGGAGAACCATTGCCGCCTGGTGCCGGGCGATTCGCCGCTGGGTTATCGCTTGCCGCTGGCTTCGCAGCCCTGGGTGACGGCGGCGGAATATCCGTTCGTGCATCCCACCGATCCGAATCAGGACTTGCCAGAGTTACCCGATACCGCGCAGCTGCGGGCCCACGGCGATCCCGCCGAGGCTGTCGAGCGCACGCCGCAACTCGATGAGTCCGCCGATTGGCTGACCCGCAGCGCCTTTTGCGCCGAGGCGCGGGAAGGGCGACTGTATCTGTTCATGCCACCGCTGGAGCGGGTTGAAGACTATCTGGAGCTGGTCAGCGCCATCGAAGCCACCGCCGAGGAGCTGCATTGCCCGGTATTGCTGGAAGGCTATGAACCGCCGAGCGATCCGCGCCTGCGCAACTTGCGTATTACCCCGGATCCGGGGGTGATCGAGGTCAATGTGCAGCCGTCCGCCAGCTGGGACGAACTGGTGGAGCGCACCGAGTTTCTCTACGAGGAGGCGCGACAGACGCGGCTGACCACCGAGAAATTCATGATCGACGGCCGCCACACCGGCACCGGTGGCGGTAACCATTTCGTACTGGGTGGCGCGACACCGGCCGACTCGCCGTTTCTGCGTCGCCCGGACTTGCTGCGCAGCCTGATCAGTTACTGGCATAACCACCCATCGCTGTCCTACCTGTTCTCCGGATTATTCATCGGCCCGACCTCCCAGGCGCCGCGGGTGGACGAAGCGCGCAACGATGCCTTGTATGAACTGGAGATCGCCTTTGCGCAGATGCCCGATCCTGGGGAAGAGTGTCCGCCATGGCGGGTGGACCGTTTGCTGCGCAATCTGCTGATCGACGTGACCGGCAATACCCACCGCGCCGAGTTCTGCATCGACAAATTGTATTCGCCCGATGGCGCGACCGGTCGCCTTGGGCTGCTGGAGCTGCGCGCCTTTGAAATGCCGCCTCATGCGCGCATGAGTCTCGCCCAGCAACTGCTGTTGCGGGCGCTGGTGGCGCGGTTCTGGCGCGAGCCATACGCGCCGGCCAAGCTGGCACGTTGGGGCACCGAACTGCATGACCGCTTCCTGCTGCCGCACTTTATCGAACAGGACTTCGCCGACGTGATCGTCGACCTGAACGCCGCAGGTTATGCCGTGCGCGCTGAATGGTTCGCCGCGCATCTGGAGTTCCGTTTTCCGAAGGTTGGTGATTACGCTGTCAGTGGCATCGAGCTGGAACTGCGCCAGGCCCTCGAACCCTGGCATGTCCTGGGTGAAGAGGGCACGGCCGGAGGCACGGTGCGCTATGTCGACTCGTCCCTGGAGCGCTTGCAGGTCAAGCTGACCGGCCTGCCACCACAGCGCTATGTGCTGACCTGCAATGGCATCCCGGTGCCGCTGCAACCGACCGGGCGGGTCGGCGAATTTGTCGCTGGCGTGCGGTTTCGCGCCTGGCAGCCGGCAAATTGCCTGCAACCGACCATCCCGGTGCATGCACCGTTGGTGTTCGACCTGCTCGATACCTGGATGCAGCGCTCGCTGGGTGGCTGTCAGTACCATGTTGCCCATCCGGGCGGGCGCAATTACGACAGCTTGCCGGTGAACGCCAACGAAGCCGAGAGTCGGCGTATGGCGCGCTTCTTCCGCCTTGGCCACAGCCCGGGGATCTTGGCGGTGCCGACCCTGACGATCAACGACGAGCTGGCGATGACACTCGATTTGCGACGTTTCTAAATCAGACACGACGCTCGGATTTTTCGCATATCCGGGCGTCAGCCGTCTGCGCTAATCTGCCTTTCACTTGCTGTCTGCCGAGCTCTCCATGCCTGATCTGCTTGACCGCTACCCGCTGACGGCGGGCACTTATCATGAATTGCTCGACGCCAGCGGCGCGGTACGCCCGCACTGGCGTCGGCTGTTCGAGCAATTGCAACGCAGCACCTCGGCGCAGCTGGTTCAGCGTCAGGCGCTGCTGGCCCGGCAGATTCAGGAAAACGGCGTGACCTACAACGTCTACGCTGACCCCAAGGGCGCCGATCGTCCATGGGAGCTGGATTTGCTGCCCCATGTGATTGCCGCCGCTGAGTGGCAGCAGCTGACCGCCGGGATTGCCCAGCGCGCACGCTTGCTCAATGCGCTATTGGCGGATCTGTATGGCCCGCAGCGATTGATCGCTGAAGGGTTGCTGCCGGCCGAACTGGTATTCGGTCACAACAACTTCCTCTGGCCTTGTCAGGGCATTGCGCCGCCTGACGGGACCTTCCTCCATCTGTACGCTGTGGACCTGGCGCGCACTCCCGACGGGCGCTGGTGGGTAACCGCCGACCGGACTCAGGCGCCGTCCGGTGCCGGGTATGCGCTGGAAAACCGCACCATCGTTTCGCGCGCCTTTCCCGAGCTGTACCGCGATCTGAAAGTGCAGCACCTGGCCGGGTTCTTCCGCACCCTGCAGGAAACCCTGGCCCGCCAGGCACCGAGTGATGACGAAGCGCCGTTGGTGGTGCTGCTGACGCCGGGGCGTTTCAACGAGAGCTACTTCGAGCATTTGTACCTGGCGCGTCAGCTCGGTTATCCACTGGTCGAGGGCGCAGATCTGACCGTGCGCGATGCCACGGTCTACCTGAAGACCCTGAGCGGTCTGCGTCGGGTGCACGCCATCATGCGCCGGCTCGACGACGATTTCTGCGACCCGCTGGAGCTGCGCACCGACTCGGCCCTGGGTGTGCCGGGTCTGCTCGAGGCGGTGCGCCGAGGCCGGGTGCTGGTGGCCAATGCCTTGGGCAGTGGGGTGCTCGAGTCGCCGGGGTTGCTGGGGTTTCTGCCGCGGATCAATCAATTCCTGTTCGGTGAAGAACTGCTCCTGCCGTCCATCGCCACCTGGTGGTGCGGTGAAGCGCCGGTGCTGGCCCAGGCACTGGAAAAGCTTCCGGAACTGCTGATCAAACCGGCCTTTCCCTCACAGAGTTTTGCCCCGGTATTGGGGCGTGACCTGAATGACGAACAGCGTCGGGCCTTGGCCGAGCGCATGCAGGCCCGGCCCTATGCCTACGTCGCGCAGGAGTTGGCGCAGTTGTCCCAGGCGCCGATCTGGCAGGCCGAAGACGGTCAGTTGCAACCGCGAGCGATCGGCATGCGGGTCTATGCGGTGGCCAGTGCCGAAGGCTATCGGGTGCTGCCCGGTGGCTTGACCCGGGTCGCGGCCGAAGCCGACGCCGAGGTGGTATCGATGCAGCGCGGCGGCGCGAGCAAGGACACCTGGGTGCTGGGCGAGTGCGCGCCGAGTGGCGAGCAATGGAAGGCCCGGCGGGTCATCGGCGTACAGGACCTGGTAAGACGCGATCCGTACCTGCCTTCGCGGGTGGTGGAAAACCTGTTCTGGTTCGGCCGTTATTGCGAGCGCTGTGACGACAGTGCCCGGCTGCTGCGAATCATGCTGGCGCGGTATGTCGATGGAGATGATCCGCAGGCGCTGCAGGCAGCGGTCGATCTCGGTGAGAGCCTGATGCTGCTGCCGCAGGAGGGGCAATTGCCTGAGCGGCTGCTGGCGGCGTTGCTCGGTGACGACTGGTCCTTCAGTCTGCGTTCCAATCTGCAGCGTTTGCAGTGGGCGGCCTCCCAGGTACGCGGCAAACTCTCGCGGGAGAATTGGCAGGCGTTGGTGGAACTGCAACGCGAAGCCCTGGAGCTGGAAACCGCAGAGCCGGACTTCGGCGAGCTGCTGGATTTTCTCAACCGCCTGGTAATGTCGCTGGCGGCGTTGTCCGGGTTTGCCCTGGACGACATGACCCGCGACGAAGGCTGGCGCTTCTTGATGATCGGTCGGCGGCTGGAGCGGCTGCAGTTCCTTGGCAGCAGCCTCGCGGCGTTCTTGCGCGGCGCTGCGGCGTTCGATCAGGCCGGGCTGGAATGGTTGCTGGAGCTGGGTAACAGCAGCATCACCTACCGCTCGCGCTACCTGGCGGTGGCGCAGTTGATTCCGGTGCTCGATCTGTTGCTGCTCGATGAGCAGAACCCCCATGCGGTGCTGTTCCAGCTGAAACTGGTGAATCGCACCCTCAAGCGCTTGAACGATGATTTTGGTGTGTCGCGCGAAGTTGGCCTGCCCAGGTTGGTAGAACGCCTGGCATGCTTCGATCTTCGATGCCTGGAGAATCCGCTGTTCGGCGAGGCCGGTGTGCGCGCCGCCCTGGATGGCCTGGCGGACCTGCTGCAGGAAGTCGCCGAGGCCAGCGGGCAAGTGTCCGACCGCCTGGCGCTACGGCATTTCGCTCATGTCGATGATGTCAGCCAACAAACGGTGTCCGTCTGATGAGCGCCCAGTACCAGATTCTTCACGATACCCACTATCACTACGACAGCCCGGTGTCGCTGGCCCAGCAGCTTGCGCACCTGTGGCCGCGGCCTTGTGCCTGGCAGCGCTGCACTGAGCAGCAACTGCTGATCAGCCCGGAGCCGACTTCGCGCCGCGATGAGCTGGATGTGTTTGGTAACCCGCTGACCCGCCTGGCCTTCGAGCGGCCCCACGACGAACTGCGGGTCAACGCCCGACTCCGGGTCGAAGTACTGGCCAGGCCCACGCTGAATTTCAAACAGTCACTGGCCTGGGACATGACCCGCAGCGCGCTGACTTACAGCCGCCAGCCGGTTGCCTCGGCGTTGCTGGAAGCCTGCCGCTATCGCTTCGAATCGCCTTACGTGCACTTGAAGAGCAGCTTCGTCGAGTTCTCCGAGAGTTGCTTTCCCCTCGGTCGGCCGTTGTTGCTGGGGGTCCAGGCCTTGATGGAGAAAATCTTCAGCGAGTTTACCTTCGATGCCGAGGCGACCCAGGTGGCCACGCCACTGGTGGAGGTGCTGGAGCGTCGACGCGGGGTGTGCCAGGACTTTGCCCACCTGATGCTCGCCTGCCTGCGTTCTCGTGGGCTGGCGGCACGTTATGTCAGCGGCTATCTGCTGACCCAGCCACCACCGGGCCAGCCGCGGCTAATCGGGGCTGACGCATCCCATGCCTGGGTTTCAGTGTTCTGCCCGGTGCTGGGCTGGGTCGATTTCGACCCGACCAATAACGTGCAGCCAGCGCTGGAACACATCACCCTGGCCTGGGGCCGGGACTTTTCCGATGTTTCGCCACTGCGTGGGGTGATTCTGGGGGGCGGGAGTCATGATCCGGAGGTGCGGGTGACGGTGATGCCGTTGGATGAATGACGTTGGCCGGGACTAGTGGTGCCTGTGCAGCCGTCTTCGCGGGCAAGCCACCTCCCACAAGGATGGTGCAATACCTGTGGGAGCGTGGCTTGCCCGCGATCGACTGCGCAGCAGTCGCAAAACCGGTGAATGCGTTATGCCTGACAAAATGCGATTGCAGATTTCAGGGCCGCTGCGCGCCCCAACGGGGGCAAGCCCCCTCGCCACAAGGGCCAGCAGCATAACTGCTGACCCTGGACACAGATCCGGTGGGCCTGATCAGATCATCCGGCCCGGAGGGTCTCAGGCGTCAGGCGCCTGATCTTTCGGTGCTTCAACATCATCGGCAACCACTTCACCTTCAGCATCCGGGTTCAGGGCGGCGGCTTCTTCTTCAGCTGTAGCTTTCTTGCGTTGAAGCTTTTCCTCTTTCTTCTGCTCTTTAGCCAAGTCTCTCTGACGTTTGGCGAACGAGTAATTAGGTTTAGCCATGGGCGATCCTCTGGGGTCGAAGGTGAGGTTGAGCGGCGCGTATTCTGCCTTAAACAGGGCTCAAGGGTTAGCTGGGTTTTTGCCCGGCCCATTTTGGCGGTACCGAGGGTTTCCAGGCATCCAGCGCATCGAGCAATAGTTGCGGCGATTCGCTCACTTGCAGCATGGCACGGTGGTGGTCGCGAACGAAGCCTTCACCGACGACATGATCAAGAAAACCGGTAAGTTTCTGGTAAAAGTCATTCACTTCCAACAGACCCAGCGGTTTGCCGTGGTAGCCGAGTTGGCCCCAGGTCCAGACTTCGAACAGTTCTTCCAGAGTGCCCAAGCCACCGGGCAGGGCGATAAAAGCGTCGCTCAGCTCAGCCATGCGGGCCTTGCGCGCATGCATGCCATCGACCACTTCCAGGCGGGTCAGGCCTTCATGGCCGATTTCCGAGCTCTTCAGGCTTTGGGGGATGATCCCGATCACTTCGCCGCCCGCCGCCAGCGCGGCATCAGCGACGATTCCCATCAAGCCGACCGCGCCGCCGCCATAGACCAGGGTCAGCTTGCGCCTGGCCAGTTCCTGCCCCAAGGCAATCGCCGCTTCACGGTAAGCCGGATTGGTGCCAGTACTGGCACCACAAAATACACAAACTGACGTTAAAGACATGCCTTACTCCGTGGTCAATGACGATTCAGAGTAATGGCTGATCACCAGCTCTCCAAGGATTAAACCTTGTCGTTTGTTCCCGGCCGCTCGCTACGGCGCGAACGGCATCACGCGCTTGTGATGGGTTTTCTTGTAGGTGTCGCAGATGATCTTGAAAGCTTCTTCACGCACCGGTTGGCCGTGCAGGAACGCATCAATCTCGGCATAGGTCACGCCGTGGGAGGCTTCATCCGGTTTGCCCGGGGACAGATCTTCAAGGTCGGCAGTCGGGATTTTTTCCACCAGCGACTCCGGGGCACCAAAATGCCGAGCGATGGCCCGAACCTGATTCTTCACCAGCCCGCTCAACGGCGCCAGATCGCAGGCGCCGTCGCCGAACTTGGTGAAGAAGCCCATCACCGCTTCCGCCGCGTGGTCGGTGCCGATCACCAGGCCCTGCGCAGCGCCGGCAATGGTGTACTGCGCAACCATACGCATCCGCGCCTTGGTGTTGCCCAACACGAAATCCACCGATACCGCATGCTTGCCTTCGAAGGCTGCGACTTCATTGGCCAGCGATTTGACCGCAGGGCCAATGTTGACGGTGTGGCGCTCGTCCGGGGCGATGAAGTCCACTGACGCCTGGGCCTCGTGCTCATCGAACTGGGTCTCGTACGGCAAGCGCACGGCGATGAACTTGTAGGCGGCGTCACCCGTGCGATCGCGCAACTCGCGCATGGCGCGCTGGGCCAGCAGGCCGGCGGTCAGGGAGTCGACCCCACCACTGATGCCCAGCACCAGGGTTTTAAGCCCCGAGTACAGCAGGCAATCCTGGATAAAGCTGATCCGCCGGGCGATTTCCGCCTCAAGGGCGGCCTGATCGGTAAAGGGCGGTTGGACCTTGAGCTGTTCAGCAATCTCACGCTGTACGGCTTGCATGATTCACTCCTTGCTTGATTTGCCAGATAGGGCGGCAGGTACTTTGAAAACGTGGCGTAAATAGGCGACAAAATTCGGATCCGTGCAATGGGTCTTGCCCGGCTCATCGGAAATCTTGGCGACGGGTTCACCATCGCAGGCGGTCATTTTAAGCACGATACTCATCGGCTCGACACCGGGAATATCGCATGTCAGGTTGGTGCCGATCCCGAAGCTGACATTGATCCGACCGCGCAGCGCCCGAAAAATCTCCAGGGACTTAGGCAGCGTCAGGCTGTCGGAGAACACCAGGGTCTTGCTCATCGGCTCGATGCCCAGCTTGTGGTAGTGGGCGATGGCCTTTTCGGCCCAGAGGATCGGGTCGCCGGAGTCGTGGCGCAGGCCGTCGAACAGCTTGGCGAAGTACAGATCGAAATCGCTGAGAAAGGCATCGGTGGTGATGCAGTCGGTCAGGGCGATACCCAGCAGGCCGCGATATTCACGGACCCAGCAGTCAAGCGCAGCGATCTGGCTATCGACCAGCCGTGGGCCGAGTTGCTGGTGGGCCATGATCCATTCATGGGCCATGGTGCCCAGCGGCTTCATATCCAGTTCACGAGACAGATGCACATTGCTGGTGCCGACGAATCGCCCCGGGAAATCGTGCTTGAGCACGTTGACTACTTCTTCCTGGACCCGATACGAGAAGCGTCGACGGGTACCGAAGTCGGCGACCTGCAGATGCGCCAGTTCATCGGCGCTGGCGTTGGCCGTCAGCCAGTCAAACTTGCGATAGAGCTGCTCGCGGGCCTGCTCCATGACAATTTCGCGGTAGCGATAACGGTTGCGCACTTCGCTGACGATCGCCAGCAGCGGCACTTCGAAGAGAATGATATGCAGCCACGGACCGCGCAGGCGGATGAACAGTTCGCCGTTTTCAATGCCGGTATGGACGTAGCGCAGATTGAAGCGGAACAAGCCGAGAAAACGCAGGAAATCCGGCTTCAGGAAGCTGATGTGTTCCAGAAAGCTCAATTGATCAGCGCTCAGGCTCAAGTCGGCCAGGCGCTCGATCTGAAAGCGGATCTGCGCCAGATACGGACGCAAATCCTCACTGTTACGGCAGCGGAACTCCCATTCGACTTCAACGTTGGGGTAGTTGTGCAGCACCGCCTGCATCATGGTCAGCTTGTAGAAGTCGGTGTCGAGCAGGTTCTGCACGATGCGATCGGCAAACACACTCTCGCTCATAACGGGAATCTCCAGGCTGGTCGCCGCTTGGGCCGCGACATCTCAGCTGTTTCAATGAAGGGGCTAGTGGCGCATATCAGCGGTCTGCTTTGCCAGTGTTTTTTTGGATTATGGGCCTGGCGCAATGCGAACCGTAGCAGCTGCCGAAGGCTGCGTCCGGGCTCATGTAGCAGCTGCCGAGCCCGGCGAGGCTGCGTTCGGCTGCGCAGCAGTCGTAAATCCTGAATGCACGGTTTGTCTGGAATACCGCGGTGGCTGATTTTACGACTGCTGCGCAGCCGAACGCAGCCTCGCCAGCTCGGCAGCTGCTACGCGAGCCGAACGCAGCCTCGCAAGCTCGGCAGCTGCTACGGAGGGGGCGCCAGAAATTTCTTGATCAAGGCACCGCCGGGCCATCCACCTGCTCCAGCATCCACTTCACAAAGTCCCGCACCTTGGGCACTTCCGCCGAATGCTCCGGGTAGGCCAGGTAATAGGCGTCGCTGCTGGGCATCGCGTGTTGCCACGGGATCACCAGTTTGCCGTCGGCCAGTTCTTCTTCCACCAGGAATCGCGGTAACAGCGCTACGCCGCAACCGACCTGGGCGGCGCGGATGCACATGTAAAAGGTTTCGAAACGCGGACCGTGATAACTGTGCTCGGTCTGGTAGCCCTGGCTGTCGAACCAGTCGTGCCAGGCTTGCGGGCGGGAGGCATTTTGCAGCAGCACCAGTTCGCTGAGTTGCGTCGGATCGGTGAAAGGCGTCTGCGGCAAGCTGCCCGGGGCACACACAGGCACCAGCTCTTCGCCGAACAACTTCAGGCTCTCGGTGCCGGGGCGCGAACCCTGGCCGAAGTAGAACGCCAGATCGCTGCGCCCTTGCAGCAGGTCGTCGGCTTCCTGTTCGTTGCACAGGTCCAGGTGGATATGCGGATGGCGCAGGCGCCAGCCCTTGAGCCGCGGTACCAGCCAGCGTGCGCCGAAGGTCGACGGCGTCGAGACTCGCAGGACTTCGGTTTCGCCACCGTAGGAGCGCAAGTAGTGGGTCGACATCTCGACCTGGGTGAGGATTTTGCGCACCTCGACCAGGTACAGATCACCGGCCGGGGTCATCTGCAGGCGTCGGCGAACTCGACGGAACAGCAGGTGCTGCAACAATTCCTCAAGCTGCGCGACCTGTTTGCTGACGGCGCTTTGGGTCAGGTTCAGCTCTTCGGCGGCGCGGGTGAAGCTCAAGTGACGGGTAACCGCCTCGAAACACTGGAGTGCGGTGATCGATGGCAGGTGGCGTTTATTCAGCATGGGTGATCCCTTGTTCTTGTCTCAGCGCTGCGATGCCGACGCAGCATGAATAAACGGAATGATATCTCGCCTAAAGGTCGTTTGTTGACAAGTCTCGGGCCGGCTACAACTAGAGGTCTGAATAGTCGCGGTTGCGGGCTACGAAATTTCTGTTTTTCATGTTTGAGGAGTGACCCATGGTTGCCGCATTGCTTGATCGTCTTGGTGTGAACCCGGCGCTGTACCAGAACGGTAAACAGCCTGTGCACTCGCCGATTGACGGCAGTCGTATTGCCGCCGTGAACTGGGAAGGCGCCGCCGAAGTCGAGCAGCAGGTCAGTCGCGCAGAGCATGCGTTCGAACTCTGGCGCAAGGTTCCGGCACCGCGTCGTGGCGAGCTGGTGCGCCAGTTGGGCGATATTCTGCGCGAATACAAGGCCGACCTCGGCGAATTGGTGTCTTGGGAAGCCGGCAAGATTACTCAGGAAGGTCTGGGTGAAGTGCAGGAGATGATCGACATTTGCGACTTCGCCGTCGGCCTGTCTCGTCAACTGTACGGTCTGACCATCGCTTCCGAGCGTCCTGGTCACCATATGCGTGAAACCTGGCATCCGCTGGGGGTAGTCGGGGTGATCAGTGCGTTCAACTTCCCGGTCGCGGTCTGGGCCTGGAACACTACGCTGGCGCTGGTCTGCGGCAACGCAGTGATCTGGAAACCGTCGGAGAAAACCCCGCTGACCGCACTGGCCTGCCAGGCGCTGTTCGAGCGCGTGCTGAAGAACTTCAGCGATGCGCCGCAGTACCTCAGCCAAGTGATCATCGGTGGTCGTGATGCCGGTGAAGCCCTGGTTGACGATCCGCGTGTGGCCTTGATCAGCGCCACGGGCAGTACCCGCATGGGCCGCGAAGTGGCGCCGAAAATCGCCGCACGTTTCGCCCGCAGCATTCTTGAATTGGGCGGCAACAACGCGATGATCCTCGGCCCAAGCGCCGACCTCGACATGGCGGTGCGGGCGATTCTGTTCAGCGCGGTCGGTACCGCCGGTCAGCGTTGCACCAGCTTGCGTCGCTTGATTGCTCATGAATCGGTCAAGGAAGAGATCGTCACCCGCCTCAAAGCGGCTTACTCCAAAGTGCGCATCGGTCATCCGCTGGAAGGCAATCTGGTCGGTCCACTCATCGACAAGCACAGCTTCGAGAACATGCAGGACGCGCTGGAACAGGCCCTGAGCGAAGGCGGCCGGGTGTTCGGCGGCAAGCGTCAGCTGAAAGACCAATTCCCCAACGCCTATTACGTGTCGCCGGCCATCGTCGAGATGCCGGAGCAGAGCGATGTGGTCTGCACTGAAACCTTCGCGCCGATTCTGTACGTGGTGGGTTACACGGATTTCGCCGACGCACTGCGTCTGAACAACGCTGTGCCACAAGGCCTGTCGTCGTGCATCTTCACCACGGACGTGCGTGAGGCCGAGCAGTTCATGTCGGCGGTGGGCAGTGACTGCGGGATCGCCAACGTCAACATCGGCCCGAGCGGTGCGGAAATCGGCGGCGCCTTTGGTGGCGAGAAAGAAACAGGTGGCGGTCGCGAGTCCGGTTCCGATGCATGGCGCGGTTATATGCGTCGCCAGACCAATACCGTTAACTACTCGTTGGAGTTGCCGTTGGCGCAGGGCATCACGTTCGACTGATGGAATGTCGGTGCGCCTGAAAAGATCGCAGCCTGCGGCAGCTCCTACGGGGATTTGCGCACGGCTGCGGTTTTGCAGGTGCCCCCGGTCGGCGTAGGAGCTGCCGCAGGCTGCGATCTTTTTGGCGGCTCTTACACAATGAGGGTTGGTTAGGTTTCATTTTTGGAGTCTGGCAATGCCGTTACGCGAAGAATGTCTGTGGGAAAAACTGACGCCGCAAAGGCCTGACAACGCGGTACTTCAAGGCGGGCTGACGGTGGATGTCTGCGTGATCGGCGCCGGCATCACTGGGCTATCGACGGCGATTCATTTGCTTGAGCAAGGCAAACGGGTCTGTGTACTCGAAGCCCATCGCACGGGCCATGGTGGCTCCGGACGCAATGTCGGACTGGTGAATGCCGGGATGTGGATTCCCCCGGACGAGATCGAAGCCGGTTTCGGCAAAACGGTCGGCAGCCAGCTCAATCGGATGCTTGGCGCCGCGCCATCCTTGGTGTTCAGCCTGATCGACAAATACCACATCGATTGCCAGTTGCGTCGCGAGGGCACCTTGCACATGGCTCACAACGGCCGTGGCGAAGCCGACCTGCGCAGTCGGGAAGAACAATGGAAGCGTCGCGGTGCCCCGGTGGAGTTGTTGACCGGGGCTGCCTGCGAAGCCGCAACCGGTACCAAAAAGATCGCCGCCGCGTTGCTCGACCGGCGTGCCGGCACCTTGAACCCGATGGCCTATACCTGCGGTCTGGCCAAGGCGGCTGTGGGTTTGGGCGGTCAGTTGTTCGACCATTCGCCGGTCACCCAGCTGGAACGTCAGGGTCAGCGCTGGTCGGTGCAGACGGCACAGGGTTCGGTGCTGGCCGAACAAGTGGTGATTGCTTCCAATGCCTATACCGAAGGCGAGTGGACCGAACTGCGGCGCAACTTCTTTCCCGGTTATTACTATCAGGTGGCTTCAAAGCCGCTGACCGAAGACGCTGCGCAACAGATTCTCCCCGGTGGCCAGGGCTCCTGGGACACCCGTCAGGTCCTGAGCAGCATTCGTCGGGATGCCGATGGGCGCTTGCTGCTCGGCAGCTTGGGTAATGGCACTCAGAAGCCGGCCTGGTTCTTGAAGTCCTGGGCCGACCGGGTCCAGCAACATTACTTCCCGTACCTCAAACCGGTGGAATGGGAATACACCTGGACCGGTTGTATTGCCTTTACCCCTGATCATTTGATGCGCCTGTTCGAACCCGCGCCCGGCCTGGTGGCAGTCACCGGCTATAACGGCCGCGGCGTGACCACTGGCAGCGTAGTCGGCAAAGCCTTCGCCGATTACCTGTGTAACGGAAATCCTCAGGCCTTGCCGATTCCCTTCGCACCCATGCAACCATTGGCCGGGGTGGGGCTGCGCAGCTGTTTGTACGAGGCAGGCTTCTCTCTGTATCACGCGGGCCAGTGCTTGCGGATCGTTATCTAATTGTCGAAAAGTGTTGCTGAATGCTGCGGTTTTCAGCGAAGCGACTAGCCTGTAGTGGTGCGGGTTTGTAGCAGTCTCGCACCAGCAGTGTGCACTTCGGTGACGCATGCTGTTACAGGCAGGTTGCACGTGTTTCAGTGTCACGGTTGCAATGATGGCACTTTATGGTTGCGCCTTTTTAGAAATACGGTTTTACCTTCCGCGGTTTAGACGGTTGCACGCTCAATGAAAATGGGCTCAAAACAGTCGATAAAACAATAACAGAGCGACTTTTTTCAGAATAAAAAACCAATGGCACGGCCCTTGCTCTGAGCATTCAGTGAAGTCGCAGTGCCAACTAAAAAAGAACCATGGAGCATCACCTCATGTCCCAGACGTTTTACAAGAAAGGCTTTCTGGCCCTCGCAGTGTCAGCTGCGTTGGGTGTTTCTGCGTTTGCTCAGGCTGACATCAAGTTCGGGGTAGCGGGACCAATGACCGGTGCCAACGCATCGTTCGGCGAGCAGTACATGAGAGGAGCACAAGCAGCGGCGGACGAGATCAATGCCAAGGGCGGCGTCAACGGCGAGAAAATCGTGTTGGTGAAAGGCGATGACGCTTGCGAGCCGAAACAGGCTGTGGCTGTGGCCAACCGCATGGTTGACCAGGACAAGGTGGCGGGCGTGGTCGGGCACTTCTGCTCATCCTCGACCATTCCGGCTTCCGAGGTGTACAGCGATGCCGGCGTGATCGCGATCACCCCAGGCTCCACTAACCCGGCAGTGACCGAACGTGGCCTGAGCGCCATGTTCCGTATGTGCGGGCGTGACGATCAGCAGGGCATCGTTGCCGGCGACTACATCGTCGACGTGCTCAAGGGCAAGAAAGTCGCGGTACTGCACGACAAGGACACCTACGGCCAGGGCCTGGCGGATGCCACCAAGGCACAGCTGACCAAGCGCGGCGTGACCCCGGTGCTGTACGAAGGCCTGACCCGTGGTGAAAAAGACTTCAGCGCCGTGGTTACCAAGATCCGCGCCGCTGGTGCCGACATCGTCTACTTCGGTGGCCTGCACCCGGAAGCCGGCCCGCTGGTTCGCCAACTGCGCGAACAAGGTCTGAAAGACGTCAAGTTCATGTCCGATGACGGCATCGTTACTGACGAGCTGGTGACCACCGCTGGCGGTCCTCAGTACGTCGACGGTGTTTACATGACCTTCGGCGCCGATCCGCGGATGCTCCCAGAGAGCAAGGCTGTTGTAGAGCAATTCCGCAAGTCGGGTTACGAGCCTGAGGGTTACACCCTGTACGCCTACGCTTCAGTCCAGACACTGGCCGCAGGCTTCACCGGTGCCAAATCCACCAAGGGCGAAGACGCGGCCAAATGGCTGAAAGCCAATGCGGTCAAAACCGTGATGGGCGAGAAGACCTGGGACGCCAAAGGCGACCTGAAGGTTTCCGACTACGTGGTTTACCAGTGGGACAAGGACGGCAAATACCACCAGCTGGAAAAACAGAAGTGACATGAACCTCTGATCTGGCCGACGCCTCGGTGTCGGCCAGACGCAAAGCGTGTCCGTGCAGTACCTGTCTTTTCTCGTAGAGCTGCACAAGTGTGTGTTGCCGGGTGGTTGAACCCCAAGCCGTCGCAGCAAGTGTTTGTGCAGTCTCTCAAGTGTGTGAGATTGCGTTATGGATGGTATTTTCCTGCAGCAACTGATCAATGGACTGACCCTCGGGTCCGTCTATGGTCTGATCGCCATCGGCTACACAATGGTCTATGGCATCATTGGCATGATCAACTTCGCCCACGGCGAGGTTTACATGATTTCCGCTTACCTCGCGGCAATCAGTCTGGCTCTGCTGGCCTACTTCGGTATCGAATCCTTTCCGCTACTCATTCTCGGAACCCTGGTGTTCACCGTCGTCGTGACGGGGATCTACGGCTGGGTCATCGAGCGTGTCGCTTATAAACCGCTGCGCAACTCCACCCGCCTGGCGCCGCTGATCAGCGCTATCGGCATCTCGCTGATCCTGCAGAACTACGCGCAGATCAGTCAGGGTGCAAAACAACAGGGTGTGCCGACGCTGCTTGCCGGTGCGCTGAAAGTCGACATCGGCACTGGTTTCGTCCAGCTCACCTACACCAAGATCTTCATTCTGATCGCAGCATTTGCCGGGATGGCGGTGCTGACCTACATCATCAAGTACACCAAGCTCGGCCGTATGTGCCGCGCCACCCAGCAAGATCGCAAGATGGCCTCGATCCTGGGGATCAACACCGACCGGGTGATTTCCTACGTGTTTATCATCGGTGCAGCCATGGCGGCCCTGGCCGGTGTGCTGATCACCATGAACTACGGCACGTTCGACTTCTATGCCGGGTTCGTCATCGGCATCAAGGCGTTCACCGCGGCGGTACTGGGTGGGATCGGTTCGCTGCCCGGGGCCATGCTCGGCGGGATCATTCTCGGGATCTCCGAGTCGCTGTTCTCCGGTCTGATCAACTCTGACTACAAAGACGTGTTCAGTTTCTCGCTGCTGGTGCTGATCCTGATCTTCCGTCCTCAAGGCCTGCTGGGTCGCCCACTTGTGGCGAAGGTGTAAGTATGTCTGCTGCCAAAAAACCGATTGATATCAAAAAAAGTGTAATTGACGCCATTCTGGCCGGGCTGATCTCGCTGATCGTGTTCGGGCCGATTGTCGGCGTGGTGCTCGACGGCTACGGCTTCGACCTCCAGCCGGCGCGCGTTGGCTGGCTGGTGGCGATCGTCATGATCGGGCGCTTCGCCATGAGCTTGTTCATGCAAACCCCCAAAGGTTTGAAAGTCCTCCATGGCTTCGAAAGCACGGGATCAGGCGTGCATGTGCTGGCGCCGGACTACAAGTCACGTTTGCGCTGGATCATTCCGGCGCTGATCGTGATCGCCATCGTGTTTCCGTTCTTTGCCAACAAGTACATTCTGACCGTGGTCATTCTCGGGCTGATCTACGTGTTGCTCGGCCTTGGACTGAACATCGTGGTCGGTCTGGCCGGCCTGCTCGATCTGGGTTATGTGGCGTTCTATGCCATCGGTGCCTATGGCCTGGCGTTAGGTTATCAATACCTCGGACTGGGGTTCTGGACAGTGTTGCCATTGTCGGCCCTCGCGGCGGGGCTCGCGGGATGTCTACTCGGCTTCCCGGTCTTGCGAATGCATGGGGACTACCTGGCTATCGTGACCCTGGGTTTCGGCGAGATCATTCGTCTGATCCTCAACAACTGGCTGTCCTTTACTGGCGGACCGAACGGCATGCCGGTGCCGTCGCCAACCTTTTTCGGCCTGGAGTTCGGACGCCGGGCCAAGGAAGGCGGGGTGCCGTTCCATGAGTTCTTCGGCCTCGAATACAACCCCAACATCAAGTTCCTGTTCATCTACATCGTGTTGTTCCTGGTAGTGTTACTGGTGCTCTATATCAAGCATCGCCTGACCCGCATGCCGGTCGGCCGGGCCTGGGAAGCCCTGCGTGAAGACGAAATCGCCTGTCGCTCGATGGGCCTGAACCATGTGCTGGTCAAGCTATCGGCCTTCACCATCGGCGCTTCCACGGCCGGTCTGGCGGGGGTGTTTTTCGCCAGCTATCAAGGCTTCGTCAACCCGTCATCATTTACCTTCTTCGAGTCCGCGCTGATCCTTGCCATCGTGGTACTGGGCGGCATGGGTTCGACGGTCGGCGTGGTGATCGCCGCGTTCGTGCTCACGGTCGCGCCGGAATTGCTGCGCGCCTTCTCCGAATATCGGGTGCTGCTATTCGGCGTACTGATGGTGGTGATGATGATCTGGCGACCACGGGGCCTGATCCGGATCAGCCGTACCGGGGTGACCCCACGTAAAGGAGTGGCGCCATGAACGATGAAGTCATTCTCTCGGTCGAGAACCTGATGATGCACTTCGGCGGTATCAAAGCCCTGAGTGACGTCAGCCTGCAGGTCAAACGCAACTCGATCTTCGCCCTGATCGGCCCCAACGGCGCCGGCAAGACCACGGTGTTCAACTGCCTGACCGGCTTCTACAAAGCCTCCGGTGGCAAGATTGAACTCAATACCCGTGGCGAGCCTATCAACGTCATCAAAATGCTTGGCGAGCCCTTTCACGCGACCGATTTCGTTTCGCCGAGAAGCTTCGCCAGCCGGCTGTTCTACAAGATGTTTGGTGGTACTCACTTGATCAACCGCGCCGGGCTGGCGCGGACGTTCCAGAACATTCGGCTGTTCAAGGAAATGTCGGTCATCGAGAACCTGCTGGTGGCCCAGCACATGTGGGTCAACCGCAACCTGCTGTCCGGCATTCTCAACACCAAGGGCTACCGCAAGGCTGAAAGCGATGCGCTGGATCATGCGTTCTACTGGCTGGAAGTGGTGAATCTGGTGGACTGCGCCAACCGTCTGGCCGGTGAATTGTCCTACGGCCAGCAACGGCGCCTGGAAATCGCCCGGGCCATGTGCACCCGGCCCAAGCTTATCTGTCTCGACGAACCGGCCGCCGGCCTCAACCCTCAAGAAACCGAAGCGCTGAGCGCGATGATCCGGCTGCTGCGCGATGAGCATGACCTGACCGTGGTGCTGATCGAACACGACATGGGCATGGTAATGAGCATTTCCGACCACATTGTGGTGCTGGACCACGGTAACGTGATTGCCGAGGGCGACCCTGAAGCGATCCGCCACGATCCGAAGGTGATTGCTGCCTACCTGGGCGCTGACGAAGAGGAGCTGGTATGAGTCAACCGATCCTCGAACTGAAAGAGATCGATGTGTTCTACGGGCCGATCCAGGCCCTGAAGAAGGTCTCGCTGCACATCAATGAAGGGGAAACTGTCGCCCTGATCGGCTCCAACGGGGCCGGCAAGTCGACGCTGCTGATGTCGATTTTCGGTCAGCCAAGGGCTGAGGATGGGCAGATCATCTACCAGGGAGTCGACATTACCCACAAGTCATCTCATTACATCGCCTCCAACGGCATCGCTCAATCGCCGGAAGGACGGCGGGTATTCCCCGACATGACGGTCGAGGAAAACCTGCTGATGGGCACCATTCCGATCGGTGACAAGTACGCCGCCGAGGACATGCAGCGCATGTTCGAGCTGTTCCCACGGCTCAAGGAGCGGCGTACTCAGCGAGCCATGACCATGTCCGGTGGCGAGCAGCAGATGCTCGCCATCGCTCGTGCACTCATGAGCCGACCCAAGCTGTTGTTGCTCGACGAACCGAGCCTTGGGCTGGCACCGATCGTGGTGAAACAGATCTTCGCCACCTTGCGCGAGCTGGCAGCGACCGGTATGACGATCTTTCTGGTGGAGCAGAACGCCAACCATGCGCTCAAGTTGTCGGATCGGGCATACGTGATGGTCAACGGCGAAATCCGCTTGAGCGGCACCGGCAAGGAGCTGCTGGTCAATGAAGAGGTGCGCAACGCGTATCTTGGCGGGCACTAAGCTTTAGTCCGTATAAAAAACGCCTTGACGTATTCCGAGTCAGGGCGTTTTTTTTGTAAATGACGACCAACCGTAGGAGCTGCCGCAGGCTGCGATCTTTTGATCTTGTTTTTGATTTTTCCCTTTATACGGTGGCGCCTTGAAAAGATCGCAGCCTGCGGCAGCTCCTACAGATTTTTCAGGCATACACAGGTGTTTCGGCAAATTGTGGAAAACAAATTTAACAACCTGTTAAAGCGCGACATAAAGCCGCTGCAAATAGCTGTTTTGTCACAGTTTTGACTTGTCCCCGTTTGCTGTGGAACTGACTGTGTGTAACGTGGTGGTAACTGGCTGAAGGCCTTGTATTACATGGCTTTCAGGCTTGTGGTTGTTTTTTGATCAGGGGTTTTTGCCTGGCTTGCAGCGGGCGTTGTCAACCTTTTTATTGTCGCAGTGGCGAGGCCAAAAAGGCGTTGCACAGCCTGTGGATAAGTCTGTGGTTAAACTCTGGAAAGACTCGGCTAGACGGCGTAATTACTGGCTTGGCGCCATCGTCCTGATGACCACCGGGGTGCGCTGATTTCAGACTGCTACATATGACGCTCCTGCGGGTCAAGCAAAAAACTTTCAGATTAGCGCTGCAAGCCCTGTGGATAGCGGCTCGGAGGAATTCGCACTTGCCCCCAAAGACTGTGGACGGGGCTGTGGATAAGGTGCGTGTACATAGCTGCGGGCCACGGTGCGTCGGGCGTTGGAGCGGTTGATCAATTTTTATACAGTACTCATGCTCTTCGTAGCAGCTGCCGAAGGCTGCGTCCGGCCGCGAAGCGGTCGTAAATCAGGTGCCCGCGATTAACTTGGGGAAACCGAGACGTATGGATTGCGACCGCTGCGCGCTCGAACGCAGGCTTCGCCAGCTGCTACGAAGGGTTGTGCCGCATACTTTTCCTTCGCTTCGGTTGCCGCTATGGCGCCAGCCGGGCATGCTGCAAGGCGAGTTTCTATTCCAATGGCTGTTTGAAGCCCAGCAAGGAGAACACGATGTCCAACACCCTGTTTATTACCGGCGCGACCTCCGGTTTCGGTGAAGCCTGTGCCCGTCGTTTTGCCGAGGCCGGATGGTCATTGGTGCTGACAGGTCGTCGTGAAGAGCGCTTGAATGCCTTGTGTGCCGAGCTCTCGAAACAGACCGAAGTGCATGGCCTGGTACTCGATGTACGTGATCGCAAGGCCATGGAGGAAGCGATTGCCAATCTGCCACCGGCTTTCAGCAAGCTGCGCGGGCTGATCAACAACGCCGGCCTGGCGCTGGGCGTCGACCCGGCTCCCAAGTGCGATCTGGACGACTGGGACACCATGGTCGATACCAATATCAAGGGCCTGATGTACAGCACCCGCCTGCTGCTGCCACGCCTGATCGCCCATGGTCGCGGTGCCGGGATCATCAATCTGGGCTCTGTCGCCGGTAACTATCCGTACCCGGGCAGCCACGTCTATGGCGCGACCAAAGCCTTCGTCAAACAGTTCTCACTGAACCTGCGCTGCGACCTGCAGGGTACCGGTGTGCGGGTGACCAACATCGAGCCCGGCCTGTGCGAAAGCGAGTTCTCCCTGGTGCGCTTTGCCGGTGACCAGGCTCGCTACGATGCTACCTACGCAGGCGCCGAGCCGATCCAGCCGCAGGACATCGCCGAGACAATCTTCTGGGTCCTCAACACCCCGGCGCACATCAACATCAACAGCCTCGAGCTGATGCCGGTGAGCCAGACCTGGGGTGGTTTTGCCATTGAGCGCGGGGCCAAGGCTTAAAGCCGAGTCGCTTTTTGTGGTGAGGGGGCTTTCCCTGATGCCAGTCAGTTAAGGACTTTGAGGCGAACATCGCACCAATGTGGCGAGGGGGCTTGTCGGAACGCCGCATCGCCCCGTTCGGCTGCGAAGCAGTCGTAAAACCTGTGTATGCGTTCTACCTGAAAAACCGCAGTTGCAGATTTTAGGGCCGCTGCGCGCCCCAGCGCGGGCGAGCCCGCTCACCACAAGGGATCTGACAGTCAGCCGAAGTATTCGATCAAGCCGCGATAACAGGTCGCCAGATGATACGGCGTGGTCGACGGCATATCCCGTCGGCTTACGATGCCAGCCGCATCGAGGCACTCATACCAGCCACCGGCATGCAGAAACCGTTGTTGCAGCGCATTCAGCTGGCGATGCAGCAGCGCCTGGCTGTCGGGCCGCAGCGTCAGGGCGCGCAGGTATTCGGCTTGCGCCCAGATCCGCTGGGTAGCGTCGCGAACGCTGCCGTCGATATCCAGCATGCCGCTGACGGTGCCGGTTTGCGGATCGACACCGACCTGTTCGGCGTAGGTGAAGGCGCGCTCCAGCGAGGCGTGCAGCGGCGAGTTTTTGAGCAACGGGGTAGACTCGAGCAGGAAAAACCACTCGAACTGATGTCCTGGCTCGAACCAGTTATCCACAGCCCCCAGCGGTTTTTCCATCATCACGCCGTGCTGGCGGTCGATGAAGCGCCTTTGCATGGCATCGCACAGGCTGCCCAGGGCCAATTGCACGGCAGCATCCTGGCGAACTGACAGCGTGGCCAGGAAGGCTTCGGCGAGGTGCATCAAGGGGTTTTGCAGGGGGCCGGATTTGAGCGATGACCAGTCCCGGTCGAGGCTGGCTTCATACAAGCCATCGTCGCTGGCGAAGCGCTCGCTGACCACTTTCAGAGCGGCATTGAGCACCGACTCCACCCGCGGCTCGCGAACCTTGGCCCAGTAATGGGCGCAGGCGAAGATGATGAACGCGTGAGTGTAGAGGTCCTTGCGCTGGTCCAGCGGCGCGCCTTGGGCGTCGATGCTGTAAAACCAGCCGCCGTGCTCGGCATCGTGAAAATGCTCCTGCAAGGAGCGGAACAACGCCGTAGCGCGGTCCTCGGCGCTGGGTACCCCGGGCTCACCGATCAGGCTTGAAAACAGGTACAACTGCCGCGCGCAGGCCATGGCCCGGTAGCGTTGTGGTGGCAATGGCCGATGTTCGGCATCCAGCGCCTCATAGGGCAGCACCAGTTCGGCATTCCAGCCGGGGCCTTGCCAGAGCGGCACGATCACGTCATGAAAATGCTGCTGCACGGCCGCGAACAGAACGGTCAATTCAGGCTGGGAGGCGGAGCTGGAAACATCGGGCATCGGCTGGCGTCGTCACGGCAGAGGTGTTTGCGCGACATGGTAGCAGAGAGGTTGGCTTGAGAGAGGTTGTGTCTTTCAAGCCGCTGTGGCGAGGGGGCTTGTCGGAACGCCGCATCGCCCCGTTCGGCTGCGAAGCAGTCGTAAACCCATCCGCGCGATGTACCTGATCTAACGCGGTGGCTGGATTTGGGGCCGCTTCGCGACCCAGCGCGGGCAAGCCCGCTCGCCACAGCAAGCTCGCGATGAGGCCGGAGCAAACGCTGAAGATTCAACCTGCCAACAACCAAACCCCAGTCGCCGCCGACGCCGCCCCGGCCAACCTTACCAGTGGCGCAGCCGCCTGCGGCAGTACGCGCACTAGCGCATACCCGGCAGCATGCAGCGCCGCCGTAGCCGCAACAAAACCTGCGGCATAGGCCCAAGGGCTGGACATCTGCGGCAGCTCCAGACCATGGGCTACGCCATGGAACAGCGCATACAGTGCCGTTGCACCAAGCGCCAGGCTCAACGGCGCACGCACCGCCAGCGCCACGGCCAGGCCCAGCGCCAGCACCGACGCGGCGATCCCGCTTTCCAGCGCCGGCAGGTTCAGCCCTTCAAAACCGAGCATGCCACCGATCAACAGTGTGCCGACAAAGGTGCACGGCAGCGCCCAGCGCGCCGCGCCTTGCTGCTGCGCGGCCCACAGGCCGACCGCAAGCATCGCCAGCAGGTGATCGAGGCCGCCGATCGGGTGGCTGAGGCCGGCGATCAAACCGTTGTCGCCATGGCCGGGGTGGGCGAAGGCCATAGCGGGGGTGAGCAGCAGGGCGACGGCGCCGAGGATATGCTTGAGTGTCATGAATACGCTTCCTTGTTGATGTTCTGTGTAAATGAGCGCATCAGGACGCGGTCAGCAGCCCCTGGCGTTCGATAAAGGCGATGATCGCGTCCAGCCCGAAGCCGGTTTTCTGGTTACTGAAAACGAACGGCTTATCGCCGCGCATGCGCTTGGTATCGCTGTCCATCAGCTCCAGCGAAGCGCCCACCAGGGGGGCCAGGTCGATCTTGTTGATGACCAGCAGGTCGGATTTGCAGATTCCCGGACCGCCCTTGCGTGGCAGCTTGTCACCGGCCGAGACGTCGATCACATAAATGGTCAGGTCCGACAGTTCGGGGCTGAAGGTCGCCGACAGGTTGTCGCCGCCGGACTCCACCAGAATCAGATCGAGACCGGGGAAGCGCCGATTCAACTGGTCGACCGCTTCGAGGTTGATCGACGCATCTTCACGGATCGCCGTGTGCGGGCAACCGCCGGTTTCCACGCCGATAATCCGCTCCGGCGCCAACGCCGCATTGCGCACCAGGAAATCGGCATCTTCGCGGGTGTAGATGTCGTTGGTGACCACTGCCAGGTTGTAGCGCTCGCGCAGGGCCAGGCACAGGGCCAGAGTCAGGGCGGTCTTGCCGGAACCGACCGGTCCGCCGATACCAACGCGCAACGGTTGTGCGTTCATGTGTTTCTCCTAAGAGCGGAATAGACGGCTGTACTGGCGCTCATGGGCCATGCATGCCAGGGACAGGCCGAAAGCGGCGCTGCCGTATTGATCGGAAGGGATGTTCGACGCCATGTGCTGGGCCTGCTGCAGCACCGGCAGCAGTTCGCTGGTCAGGCGCTGGGCAGCTTGCTGGCCGAGCGGCAGGGTCTTCATCAGCACCGCCAGTTGATTTTCCAGCCAGCTCCAGAGCCAGGCGGCCAGCGCGTCCTGCGGGCTGATCTGCCAGGCGCGAGCGGCCAGCGCCCAGCCAAGGGCCAGGTGCGGTTCTGGATGTTGCGCAAGAAAGGCCCGGGCGCGGGCGTCGAGCTCCGGCAAGCCATTGAGCAGTTGTTGCAGGGAATAGCCCATTTGTCGGCTTTCCTGATGCAGTTCGCGGGTCTCGCGGCTGGCACGGTGTTCTTCGCAGCGTTGCAACAGTTCGGCCCAGTCTTCGTCCGCTGCGGCGCGGCAGTGGGCGAGCAATAGCGGTGCTTCAAATCGCGCGAGGTTGAACAGCAGCTGATCGCTGATCCAGCGGCGGGCCGTTAGCGGGTTGCTCACTCGCGCCTGTTCCACGGCCATTTCCAGCCCTTGGGAGTAGCTGTAGCCGCCAATCGGCAGTTGCGGACTGGCCAGGCGCAGCAAGGCCCAGGCCGGGTTCATAGGCGCACACCGAACTGATGCAGGCGCGGTGGGTAGTTGAAGTCCTCGTCGCCATGCCGTGAATGGTGGTGGCCGCCACCATAGGCTCCGTGTTCCGGCTGGAATGGCGCTTCGAGGGCCTCAGTGCGGGCACCAAGCTGTTCGAGCATGGCCTTGAGTACGTAGTCATCGAGCAGGCGCAACCAGCCCTCACCGACCTGCAGCGCGACGTGCCGATTCCCCAGATGATAGGCCGCGCGGGTCAGCTCAAAGGCATTGGCGCAAGTGACGTGCAGCAGCAGTTCGGGGCGCGCGCAGACTCGCACGATGCGCCCGTCTTCGGCTTGCAGGAACTCGCCGTCATGCAAGGGTGGTTGGCCACGTTCCAGAAATAGGCCGACGTCTTCACCTTCGGTACTGAAACAACGCAGTCGGCTTTTGCTGCGGGCCTCGAAATTCAGGTGCAGTTCGGCGGCCCAGAGGGGTTGAGGGTCGATTCTGCGATGAATCACCAGCATGGCAAGGCTTCCAGCAAAGGGCGTTGTAGAGGCTAGAGCAAGGCCCTTGCCAACAGAGCTGGATGTAGGAAAAAACCGAAAGAACTGTAGGAAGGCTTGCTTGCGCCAGAAAGTGGTGCGCAGGGTTTTGCATGGGATTGGTGCGACGAAGAAGTTGGCGCACCATTTTGCGGCGTTTGGTTTGCCCTAATGCCAATCAGTTAAGCGCTGAATGCCCTTAAAAGATCGCAGCCTTCGGCAGCTCCTACAGGTTTTGCGTATAACTGCTGTCTCGAAGGTGACCCGGCTGGCGTAGGAGCTGCCGCAGGCTGCGATCTTGGCGATCTATGGCGCCATCACCCCTTGATAGAACAACCACTCCTGCTCCAGCGCATGGGCCTGATTGTCGGCCTTGCGAAAACCGTGGCGTTCGTCGGGGTAGTAATGCGCCTGGGCCGGGATGCCGTTGTCCTGCAGGGCCTTGAGCATGTCGCGGGTCTGTTGCGGGACAACCACGGCATCGAGTTCGCCCTGGAAAAATATCACCGGCACGCGGATAGTCCGGGCGTGCAGCAACGGTGTGCGGGCCTTGTAGCGTTCGGCATCCTGTTCGGGGTCGCCGATCAGCCAGTCGAGGTAATCGCCCTCGAATTTGTGGGTTGTGCGAGCCAGCGCGATCGGGTCGCTGACCCCGTACAGGCTGGCGCCAGCGCGGAAAATCCGGTGAAACGCCAATGCGCAGAGGGTGGTGTATCCGCCGGCGCTGCCGCCGCGAATGAAGGCGTTTTCGCCGTCGATCAGCCCTTGACCGGCGAGATAGGCAACGACCGCGCAGGCATCCTCGACGTCCACCTCGCCCCAGCTCAAATGCAACGCTTGTCGATAGGCGCGCCCGTAGCCGCTGCTACCGCGATAGTTGAGGTCGGCGATGGCAAAGCCGCGTTGTGTCCAGTACTGGATACGCGGATCGAGCATCGGGTAGCAGGCAGAGGTCGGGCCACCGTGGATAAACACCACCAAGGGCGGTTTGGCGGCGCCATTCATGGCCGGGTAGAAAAAACCATGGGCTTCACCCTGTCCACTTGGGTAGAGCAGGGTTTGCGGACGACTGATCTGCTCGGCAGGCAAGGGTGCAACACCGCCGGCCAGCACCTTGACCTCATGGGTATCACGATGGATGGCGACTACCGCCGCCGGGCTCACGGGCGACGCAACTATGCAGTAAACAAACTGCTCATCCAGCGCCAGACTGCGGAATCGGCTGTAGTCACCGGTGAATTCTTCCAGCGAACCATCACCCTGGCGCAGCCCCAGTCGGCCAAAACCCGCTTCGGTCCAGCTTGCCAGGTAGGCGCCTTCACCCAGTGGCAGCCATGTACTACCACCCAATTGCCAGGGCGCGGGTGCGTGATCGGCTGCAGCGCTGGGCAGCGGGCTCAAGCCGGATTCGGATTCGATCCAGGGTTGCCAGAACCCTGCGCGATCCGTCAGGCAATACAGATCGCCAGATTGATCAAAACGCGGTTGTTGCAGGGACTCTTCGGCGCTATTGCCAGCCACGCAACGCGGTTGGCTCCAACCGTTGTCAGCCAGACGCTCGGCCACCATCAGGCGGGTAGAGGTCCAGGGTTGGTGGGGACGATCCCACTCGATCCAGGCCAGACGTCGACCGTCTGGGCTCAGGGTCGGCGCGGCATAGAAGTCCGCGCCTTCGAGCAGAATCTGACGTTGCCCACTGGCGATATCGATGGCGACCAAACGATGTTGATTGTGATGTTCCTCGACCGCCAGAACCTGTCCGGCAGCGAACTGCAGGTCGCCATAACGACACCCGCCCTGAGTCACCGCCTGGGGCGTCTCACCTTGCAGGGATTGCCGATACAACTGCTGATCCGTTTCGTTGACGAACACCAGCCCGTCATCGCTCAGGCAGAACGAACCACCGCCATATTCATAGACTCGACTGCGCACGCTGAATCCCGAGGGCGTCAGGCAGCGGGCCTGACCTTGGTGCCAGCGCCAGATCCGGCAAGCTGCCTCTTCCGGGCGGTATTCATTCCAGAACAGGCCGTGCCGGCCGGCTTGCAGTTCAGCGAAGTCGATAGCGGCGGCGACAGCCTGCGCTGCGCTGAAGGGCTCAGCCTTTAACGATGAGGCGTGAATTTCGTTCATTGCGAAAGGCCAGTTGTTCGATGGTCTGGGTCGCGTGCTCGGCTTCTTCGCGGGCCTGGAGAATCACGCCGTGATGTTCCGACTTGCTGCACACCGGATCGGCGTTGCTCGCGTCGCCGGTGAGCATGAAGGCTTGGCAACGGCAACCGCCGAAGTCCTTTTCCTTCTCATCGCAGGAGCGGCACGGTTCGGGCATCCAGTCGTAGCCGCGAAATTTGTTGAAGCCGAACGAGTCGTACCAGATGTGCTGCATGCTGTGATCGCGCACGTTCGGGAACTGCACCGGCAGCTGCCGCGCGCCGTGACACGGCAGGGCGGTGCCGTCCGGAGTGACGGTGAGGAAGATGCTGCCCCAGCCGTTCATGCAGCCTTTGGGGCGTTCCTCGTAGTAATCCGGAGTGACGAAGATCAGCTTGCACGGATTCCCTTCGGCTTCCAGTTTGGCGCGGTATTCGTTGGTGACACGTTCGGCGCGAACCAATTGATCTTTGGTCGGCAACAGGCCCACTCGGTTGAGCTGAGCCCAGCCGTAGAACTGGCAGGTGGCGAGTTCGACGAAGTCGGCTTCCAGGGCAATGCACAGCTCGATGATGCGGTCGATCTTGTCGATGTTGTGCCGATGGGTGACAAAATTCAGCACCATCGGATAGCCGTGGGCTTTCACCGCACGAGCCATTTCCAGCTTTTGCGCGAAGGCTTTTTTCGAGCCGGCCAGCAGGTTGTTCACTTGCTCGTCGCTGGCCTGGAAGCTGATCTGGATGTGGTCCAGTCCGGCTTTCTTGAAATCGCTGATTTTCTGCTCGGTGAGGCCGATGCCCGAGGTGATCAGGTTGGTGTAGAAACCCAGCTTGCGGGCTTCAGCAATCAACTCGGCCAGGTCCTGGCGCACCAGTGGTTCGCCGCCGGAAAAACCCAGCTGCGCCGCGCCCATCTCCCGTGCTTCGCGGAACACCTTGATCCACTGTTCGGTGCTCAGCTCTTTGCCCTGCTCGGCGAAATCCAGTGGATTGGAGCAATAGGGGCATTGCAGCGGGCAGCGGTAGGTCAGCTCGGCCAGCAGCCACAAGGGCAGGCCGATCTCAGGCTTGGGCGGTATCCGCAGGGCCTTTTCAGACAAGTTCGATCCAGTGCTGTGCACGGGCGACCTCCATGAATTGCTCGATGTCGTCAGCGAGCTCGGGTACGCCGGGGAATTTGGCGTCCAGTTCGGCAATGATCGCCGCGACGTCACGCTCACCGTCGATCAGGCCGCCAATCAGCGCGGCGCTTTCGTTGAGTTTGATCATGCCTTCGGGGTACAGCAGCACATGACCTTTTTGCGCGGGTTCGTACTGGTAACGGTAGCCGGTCCGCCAGGTCGGGGTCTTGCTGCGATCGAAACTCATAGGGGAATCCCTTTGTGCCAGACCCGCTGCCCGGTCACGCTGTGATAAGGCGGGCGGTTCAGTTCGTAGGCCATGCTCATGGCATCGAGCATGCTCCAAAGAATGTCCAGTTTGAACTGGAGAATTTCCAGCATGCGCTCCTGGCCGACCCGCGTGGTGTAGTGTTGGAGGGTAATCGCCATGCCGTGTTCCACATCCCGCCGCGCCTGGCTCAGGCGAGTGCGGAAATACTCATAACCGGCCGGGTCGATCCAGGGGTAATGCTGCGGCCAGCTATCGAGTCGCGACTGGTGGATTTGCGGGGCGAACAGTTCAGTCAGCGAGCTGCTGGCGGCTTCCTGCCAATTGGCCCGGCGGGCGAAGTTGACGTAGGCGTCGACGGCAAAGCGCACGCCGGGCAGGACCAGCTCCTGGGAGCGCAGTTGATCCGGGTCGAGACCGACCGCCTGGCCCAGACGCAGCCAGGCTTCAATGCCGCCGTCTTCACCGGGCGCGCCGTCATGGTCCAGCAGGCGCTGAATCCACTCACGGCGGACCTCGCGGTCCGGGCAGTTGGCCAGAATCGCGGCATCCTTGAGCGGGATGTTCACCTGATAATAAAAGCGGTTGGCGACCCAGCCCTGAATCTGCTCGCGGGTCGCCCGACCTTCATACATCGCCACGTGATACGGGTGATGGATGTGGTAATAGGCGCCCTTGGCGCGCAGCGCCTGTTCGAATTCGGCGGGGGACATTGGTTGGTCAGTCATCTGGGCTCTCCGGGAACAGCCGTGAAGTAGTCGTCTGGTAGGGCAGTCTCGCGGGCAAGGTCTCTGTAGGAGCGAGCTTGCTCGCGATGGACTCAAGGGCGGCGCGTTTATTCAGAAAACACGCGTTATCGTTAACGTCCATCGCGAGCAAGCTCGCTCCCACAGGGAGTTGCGGTGTCTGTAGGAGAGAGGCTTGCCTGCGATTGATCGTGAGACGATCTCAGTTACAGCTCAATACTCATTCCGTCGTAAGCCACCTCGACCTTTCGTCGTAGTAGTTCGGCACGTTCGGCGGAGTCTTCGTCGAGGATCGGGTTGGTGTTGTTGATGTGAATAAGCACTTTGCGCTGCTTGGGCAACTGTTCCAGCACTTCCAGCATGCCGCCGGGACCGTTCTGGGCCAGATGGCCCATTTCCCGACCGGTACGGGTGCCAACGCCACGGCGCTGCATTTCGTCGTCGTCCCACATCGTGCCGTCCACCAACAGGCAGTCGCTGCCGGCCATGATTTCCAGCAGCGGCGCATCGACCTTGCCCAGGCCCGGCGCGTAGAACAGCTTGCCGCCGGTGCGCAGGTCTTCGACGATCAGCCCGATGTTGTCGCCGGGGTGCGGGTCGAAGCGATGGGGCGAGTAGGGCGGTGCGGCGCTGCGCAGCGGCAGTGGGGTGAAGCGCAGGTTCGGGCAGGCGGGGATGGTGAACGTGCCTTCGAGCTCGATGCGGTTCCAGTTCAGCCCGCCGTTCCAGTGGGTCAGCATGGTGAACAGCGGAAAACCGGTGCTCAGGTCTTCATGGACCATGTCGGTGCACCAGACCTGGTGCGGGCAGCCTTCGCGCAGGCTGAGCAGGCCGGTGGTGTGGTCGATCTGGCTGTCCATCAGGATGATCGCGCTGATCCCGGTATCGCGCAGGGCGCGGCCCGGTTGCATTGGGGCAAAGTTCTGCAGCTGCGCGCGGATGTCCGGCGAGGCATTGCACAGCACCCAGTTCACGCCATCATCGGAAATTGCGATGGATGATTGGGTACGCGCCTCGGCCCTCAGGCTGCCGTCGCGAAAACCCGCGCAGTTCACGCAGTTGCAGTTCCACTGCGGAAATCCGCCGCCGGCGGCGGAACCTAGGATCTGGACAAACATGACTGCTCCATTACTCGAAAGCTGAAAATAAAAACGCCCCGGACTGGCCGAGGCGTTGCACTGCATGCTCTACCCAAAAGGCAGAATTAACGGCTTGCGAAATACATGGTGACTTCAAATCCGATACGCAGGTCGGTGTAAGCAGGCTTGGACCAGGCCATAGAGTAGCTCCTTCAGGTGGGTGTGACAGTTGAGATCTATACATATAGCCCACCTCCAGCGGAGATGTTCAGATGCTTAGGTGGCTATCTTACTAAATTCCCACTAGCGTTTGACCGCAATTCTCGAAGAAAGCTAATTGCAGCCGGGGTAATGGTCATTTTGCCACTTGCCATGGCTTGTCAGGGCAAGAACCGCTAGCCAGACACCTCCAGCCACCTTCGGCCTGGTTCAATCGTTGAGCCGCGTCCAGCAGGCTTTGGCGGCTTGAGCTTATGATCGCCCTTTGCAGCTGTTGCAGATAATCCGACGGATGGTCGGCCAGTTTGCCCTGCCAGAGTAGTTCAGCAACTTGGGCAAGGGGCAGGGCGCTGCTGTCGAATTGATCGGCGAGCGCCTGGCATTGGTTGGTCAAAGACGAATCATCGATCCTTGAGACTAGTTCAGGCAGTTGCTCAAGGAATACTTCAATGTGTTCCAGGATGTCTCGCGATGCAACGCTGGGTGACTGTACGCCGAACAGCAGCCCGGTTTGCCCGTTGATCTGCCGCACCCCGCTGAACACCCCGTAGCCCAGTTGTAGCTCGACCCGCAGGCGCTGGTAGAACGGCGACTGACACAGTTGCGCAAGCAAACGCCAGGCAGCTTCGTCGGCGATGTCCTGGGTGGGCGTCGGACAAAACAGCAGCAGTGCGTGTTCGCTGGAGTCGGTCGGCACCTGGCTCCACAGATGCTGCGAGCGAATTGACAGCGCCAGTGCCACCTGAGTCTGCGCAATGCCGGGCATTTGGCTCAGGGCACCGGTGATTGCAGCTTGTACCTTGGCCGGCAGGCCGAGCGCCAGTCCGTCCCAACGGGCGCTCGACCAGAGTTGTTGCAGGTCGGCGGCGCTGACGGGTTGCAACGCTGGAGACTGCAAATAGCCCAGGCAATGTTCGGGCAATAACTTCAGTAGTTGCCGAATGGGCATCAGCGGCGGGCTTATGCCTGGTTTATCTGGTTTTTGCCAGAAGTCGGCGGCAGGTTTTGTCAGGCGCATTAACGCCTGTTCGAGTATCGCGGGCATCGGCTCATGAATGCCGACCAGCTTCAGCAGCCATTGATTACCCACAGCACTGAAGGAAAAATCGACACCGGCCTGTAGGGCGTCTTCCCGCAAGTCTTTCAGGCTGATTTCCAGTTTCGGCTGAAGACTGGCCTGCACAGCTGAATCCAGGCGCCAGCGCAGATACACCGCAGCTTCGCCGGTTTCGTCCGGCAGTTCCTGACTCACCAGCAGGCTCGAACTGTCACGGCGGCCGCGCGATCGATCCTGGGCAAAGGTCCGCAAGCCGCGATGAGCACTGGTTTGCCCACGGATCAAGCCGGTTCGGGCCGGTGCCGCGACCTGGCGCAGAAAGGGATTGGGCGGCGGCAGCTGCCAGGTGCCTGTGGGTTTATCCACAGACATCTGCTGCAAGAGTGTCTTGAGTGCGTTGACGCCTTGTTCGGACAAGCCAGGCTCTAACTGCTCGCTGTCTATTCGGGCCAGCTCCAGTGCGCTGCTGACCTGCTGTTTGCGCTGTTGCAGCAAGGCGTATTCCTCGCGCAATTGCGGCCAGTCGCGGTGTTCGTTGAAAAAGCTCAGCCAGTCAAAAAACAGCTCTCTAATCAATGCATCCTGACTCGAGCCGCTGGCGCTGAGTGTGAATTCGATATTCAACAAGGCCTGGCCGGCGAACTGGTATAGCGGCGCGGCTTTCAGGAAATCGATCAGCTGGCGGTTTTGTAATTCGGCGAGTAGCCCGCCGGGTTTTGAAGAGTTCAACCAAGTGCATAGAAAATCCAGCGCCTGGGGTGATGAGTCGGGCAGGTGCTCAAAGGCAAACAACAGATTCATACGGCGTTCGCCAGCCTGTTGATAACGGTTGTCGGCGCTGGCCATCAATGACGGCGGAGCGCTCTGCGCCACCTGCTGGCCGCTGGCAAGCTGGGCGCCGAACCGTTCTGCCAGCGCTTTCAACTCGGCAACAGACTGCGGTCCGGCCAGGCTCAGGGTCATTTGTCCGGTCTGATAAAAGCGCTGGTAGAACTCGCTCAATGCCTGCTGGAACGCTGGCTGCGGTACCGGCAGGCTGTAGCGATTTCCTGCATGGAAGGCGCGCAATGGATGGGCCGCGCTGAGGCCATCGAACAGGCCGAACTGTTGCTGCGCCGACGGATCCCGTGACCAGGCAATAAATTCGGCGTGCAGCACTTCCCGCTCGCGCAATTGGTCGTTCTGGTCCAGGCGCGGATGGGCCAGCATGTCGCTCAAGCGCTCGAGCCCGCCGTTGAACGCAAGCGGTGACAGTTCGAAGAAAAAGTCCGTGTTGCGCTCGTTGGTCCGCGCATTCAGCTGCCCGCCGTGACCTTGCACGTAGGCCATCAACCCTTGGTCTGCGGGAAAACGCTCGGTACCGAGAAAGAGTAGATGTTCGAGGAAGTGCGCCAGCCCAGGCCAGGCAAGTGGCACGTCGTGGCTGCCGGCGGCGACCCGTAAGGCAGCGGCGCAGCGTTTCAAGCGTGGCGCATGACGCAGAGAGATCCGTAGCCCGTTGGCCAGGGTCTCAGTGTGGGGATGAGGGTGGTTCAGCGCAGGCATGAGCACTTCCAGAACAGTGAAGTGCTCATGCTAGCGGATAACCACCGATCAGCGCTTGTTCAGGTCGCTATAAAGCTCGGGTCGACGATCCTGGAAGTAGCGATTGACGGCGCGTGAATCGATCATCAATTGGCGATCCAGTGTTCCAATGATCAATGCCTCATCCAGGCCCGCCTGGGCCAGACGGCTACCGTCCGGTGCGGCAATGCTGCTTTGACCGCAGTAGTGGATCTCGCCTTCATGCCCGCAGTAGTTGGCGTACGCCACATAACACTGGTTTTCGAAGGCACGGGCACGCACGGTGACGTCGGCGATAAAGTCGTACGGAATCATGTTCGCCGTCGGCACCAGAATCAGCTCGGCCCCGGCCAAGGCCAGGCGACGGGCATTTTCCGGGAATTCCAGGTCATAGCAGATCAGGAACCCGAGTTTCCAGCCGTTCAACTCCACCAGGGGAAACTCGTCGGGGCCGACACTGAACATCGAGTGATCGAGTTCACCGAACAGGTGAGTCTTGCGGTAGTTGCACAGGCTTTGGCCCTTGGCATCGATCAACTGCACGGCGTTGTAGATCTGCCCGTCGTCGGCGCGCTCCGGGTAGCCGTAGAGAATGGCCACCCCTGAACTCCTCGCGATGCTGGCAATGCGTTGCGCCGACTCGCCATCGCGCGCCTCGGCCAATGCGCCGACCGCCTCGACGCCGATGTTGTACCCACTGAGGAACATTTCCGGCAGCACCAGCAAATCCGCGTCCCGGGCTTCCATCGCCAGGTGTTGCAGACGCTGCAGATTGCCAGTCACGTCCAGTGGCAGCGGCGGGCATTGGTAGAGGGCGACACGCATAGTGAGCTTCCTTTTACTCAGGCAGGGCTATCGGGCCGATTTCATGGAACACATCACCCGGACCAGGATTCTGCGCAGGCGTCTCGCCACCGAAATGTTTCATGATGCCCCACACGGCGTTCAACGAAGTCTGCACTGCGCCTTCAACCCACGCCGGGGTCCATGAAACATCGTCGCCTGCAATGAAGATCCCGCGCTGCTCGGCGGGCATGTCTTGCTGCATGAAGTGCGCATACATGCGCTGGTTGTAGCGATAGTGGCCCGGCAGCGCACCCTTGAAGGCGCCGAGAAAATGCGGGTCGGCTTCCCAGGAAACGGTGATCGGGTCGCCGATAATGCGCGCGGCGATATCGACTTTCGGGTAGATCTTCTTCAACGCGTCCAGCGCCAGCTTTACGCGTTTTTCCACCGGATGCGGGAGCATTTTAAGCGCGTCGCTCATCCACGAATACGACAGGCAGATCACCCCTGGCTTGTCGTCGCCGTTGTCGAAAAGGTAAGTGCCGCGGGTCAGGCGGTCGGTGAGGGTCATGCTCATCAGGTCGCGCCCGGTTTCCGGGTCCTTGTCCTTCCAGAACGGTCGGTCGACCATGACGAAGGTTTTCGACGACTGCATGTAGCGGGTGCGGTCCAGGGCCATCCACATCTTTTGCGAGAACAAGCTTTCGTCGCATTCGATCTGGGTGGTCAGCAGCCAGCTCTGGCAGGTGGTCAGCACCGCCGCGTATTCCCGGGTATCGCCCCAATTGTCGGTGACGGCAAAACGGCCGTTGGCCGCGTGGGCGATGCGTTTCACGCCAGTACGCGGCGCGCCGCTGTGCAACGAGCTCAGGCTGGTGCCTGCGGGCCAGTGGGCACAACGCTCGGGGACATGACGCCAGATGCCGAGGGGCACTTGCTCGACGCCGCCGACCACCAGGTGCTGGTGGTCATCGCAGTTGGTCATCACCACGCGAAAAATTTCCAGCATCGAGTTGGGGAAGTCCGAATCCCAGCCGCCGGTGCCGAAGCCAACCTGGCCAAACACTTCGCGGTGATGGAAGGACAACTTGGCGAAGGCTTTCGAAGTGGCGACGAAGTCGTAGAAGGTGCGGTCATCCCAGAGCGGAACCAGGGTGTTCCACAGCTCTTTCAAGCGCGGCACGTCGCGGTCGCGGATCGCTTGCTGGATCTCGCCGAAGCGCGAACCGTCCTCCAGCGCATCAGCCCAGGCATCGGCGACTTCCTGGAACAATGCCGGCAGGTCGGCGAGCTTCTGCGCGTAGTGGGTCTGGCCTTCGAGGTCGATCACCGTGCTGCCCGAGGCAGGGGTCAGCGGGTTGGGGAAGGGTTTGGTTTCCAGGCCGAGCTTGTCGACATAGTGATAGAACGCGGTGGACGACACCGGGAAACGCATACCCCCGAGCTCGGCGATGATGCCTTCGGCGCCTTCAAAGGCCTGGGAGCGCAAGCGCCCGCCCATCTTCGAAGCCTCATAAACCACTGGTTTCAAGCCCAGCTTCATCAGCTCGTACGCCGCCACCAACCCGGCGATCCCGGCACCGACGACCGCCACTTCGGCACCGTGGTGCTGCGCTGGAATACTGCCTAGCCCGGCCGGGTGCTCTATCCAGTCGTCGAATGCGAAGGGGAAGTCGGGGCCGAAAATAGTGACCGGTTTTTTACCGTCTGCAGGATGGCGATTGTTCTTGTTCATGGATGACCTTGCTGGCGACTCGCGCGGTGGTGACCGCGGTGAGTTTGGAAGGGGAGAAGACTGCCGCCATTCTAGGGAGTGTAGAACACGTTAATAAGACGCAAAGTGTCGTCGATATGAATGCTTTTTAAGCTATGTGACGAGGATATTGAGCTAAATGACCGCGTGGCCTCCGTAGCAGCTGGCGAAGCCTGCGTTCGAGCGCGAAGCGGTCGCAGTTCAGTCGACACGTACTACCTGAAGCAACGCGGCAATGAGTTTTACGACCGCTGCGCGGCCGAACGCAGGCTTCGCCAGCTGCTACGGGGGGATCTTCGGTCGTGCCAAAGGGGGCTAGGCAGACCTTAAACCGGCTGGCCGCGATCGATCTTGCTGCTGAGGATGATCGAAGTGGTGGTTTTCTCCACGCCATCGACGCTGCCGATCTGATCGAGCAGTTGATCGAGCTGTTCCGGCGAATCGGTGCGCAGCCACGCCACGTAATCAAACTCGCCACTCACCGCACACAGCTGCTGCACCTGGGCCATGGCACTGAGCCGACGCAGCACTTCCTTGCCGGAACGCGGCTGCACGGTGATCCCGACGTAGGCCTGCAAGCCACCATCCACCACTCGCTGCCCGAGGCGCACGCCGTAACCGGTGATTACTCTGGCTTTTTCCAGCCGCGCCAGACGCGACGTGACGGTAGTACGGGCGATGCCCAGTTGGCGGGCGAGCATGGCCACGCTTTCGCGGGCATTGATCTGCAAGGCCGCGATCAATTGGCGGTCGATTTCGTCGAGAACGGGCGGGCGGGTGTCAGGCAAAGGTCGTCTCCAGCGGCACAGAGCAAAGGGCAAGCATGTTACAGGCACTCCACGCCATCGACGGGTTAATTGGATAGACACAAACTGTCACTCGTAGTCGAATGCGCGAACAAGAGCTGTGAAGCGAGAGGATCGAAATGAAGAGCATGCCTGCTGCTGTACGAGACTATGCACTGCAGATTGCGAATCACGAAATGGGGCACTACGTAGTAGCCCGAGCCCTGGGCTTTGAAACGGGTGATGTGACCCTGAAAGTTACCGTGGGCTTGGCGCACCACGGAGGGGCTTCCATTACCTTGGCGCGGTCAATTTCGTCGATCGAAGAAATGAAGGAACATTTGGAAGGTCGGATAATGGTCCTCTTCGCCGGAGCTATGGGGCAGACATTACCTCCAAAACATTCGCCCGAGAAACTCGTTGATAAGTCGAAAGCGGCAGCCATCCTGAAAGGAGAGCTTGGGGCGGAACAGGATTACGCAAAAATAAGAGAGTTAGGGCACCTGCTGCGCAATATCTCCTACCCTGATACGGATCCAGCGTCGTGTGACAGCGTAACGGCTGAGCTTAAAGAAATTACTGATCGCGCGTGGTCACGGACTCAAAAAATCGTAGAGGAATTGGCCGATACGATTACCGGATTGGGCGCGGCGCTGGTAGACGGCATGGTCATCGTGGAGCAGTGGGGTAGGCCGGCGGATACGTATGAGGTCGTGTTGACGGGTGAAATGCTTGAACGGCTGCGGTCAGTGCAGGCCATTCCAGCATTAGGTGTTCTGGAGTAAACATCCAGGCCACCGCCGGACGCAGTAAAGGTCGGGCATTGCAGCAGCGCTCCCGATCACGATCTGGAAGCCCCGAAAAATCGGGGCGTATTTCAAGGGATGAGTCAGCGCTATTGTTCGGACTCCGTCGCCGTCCGAGCGGGTCTCGGTGTCAGCACCTTCACCACATCATCAATCACTGCTTTGCTCATTGCCGTCAGATAGTACGCGGCCCAGGCGTGGCGGTCGGTGTCTTTTGCGTAGGCGGCATCTTCGGTAAATGACTTGGCGAGGAACAGCAGATCGGAGGCCTGTGCCAATGCATCCCCAATGGGAACGCCACGACAAACGTGGAACAGCGGCTGATCCGAGCAATAGATGAAAGGCGTGAAGCCGATGGTTTTCAGTTCTGAAGGTGCGGACGGATTTGTTTTGGTCATGGTTTTACTCCTGGGTTCGAGGAGCCGACACGTTCGTTTCCAAGCGAATGGGTGGCGGCTGTACGCAGGTTGGAAAACCGGGAACCAAGGAACCGGCACGCCCGAAGGCGTCCCACGCACAGCCGCCATAACACAGGGTTCAGTCGTAAAAAACGTCTGCAGTCGTGATGGGGTGCTGTTGCGCTGTGGTTCGACGGGTTTCCAAGCCCGGTCGCTGATTGGCAGCGACGTCCGGAGAGTATCCCGTCGAAGAAAAGCGCAACAAGGCAGCAAAGTGCCCAAACGCACCCATTACGCAATTCTCGGAGTTTGCCTACAACCTCAACGGGAGTCATCCGATATTCCGGCACCCGCGTAAAACAAAATCTGAACAGGGATAGATAAAAAGCCCGGCGATAGGCCGGGCTTCTAGAGTGTTGACGTAGGTCAAGCGCATTGCTTTTCTTTATTGTGCCATTCGCCTTCAAACTCCAGATTCAGTTTGTATAGGTCGTGGTCCAATCTGTTGATGGAATTGATAGCAGCCATAAGATCCGCTTCGCCGGTTTTAGCTTCAAGATAAAGTCCCCGTAAATACCGGTCATTTACGGTTGGGATCTTGTCAGTTTTTTCCCAGATCGCCACAGCCTGACTCGTCAGCCCGACGATGTCGGCAAGTCTTTCTTGGGACAACCCAAGCTCCTTCCTGAGGAACCTAAACTCAGCACCTGTCAAAGGTGCTGGTTTTTCCGCGATAGACTTGCCAATTACGTCATGAAGGCCTTTCACATCCGTGATTGCAACGGACTCGCCATAGGCAGTCTCTTTCACCACGAAGCCATTGCTAAGCCATACGTTCGGCAGGCCGCTTTCTACGTAGTGGTACATAAAATTCACCCCTTCTTTTGTATCGTGGTCACTATGACGAGAAATGTCCCGTCGTCGTCGACATCGATTGCGCCAACGACCTGGAGAGGCGACCCAGCTCTAAACCAGGAAATGGTAAATCTCCAATCACCGCCAGGCTGCTGGAACGGCCCTTCCGTGATCTGCCCTTTTCCCAGGCAGTCCATCACGTCGGGCATGGTCACACCTCGCTCAATCATCCGCCCCTTGGCGTGCGGAGAGTAGAAGATGCGTTCCGACATTTCCGAAAGCTCACGGATTATTTCAAGAGCTTTCTTTTTAGGCAGCGGAAAAGGTAGAAGGTCACTCATGGTTTTCTATAGTATTTATAGGTAACGTCATCTTAAAGTTCAAGGAGGGTTTGTCAATTCTTATGAAGATTTTTTGACGAGGGTGTGAGCCCCCCTTCTGCTCGGAAAAACCGAACAGCCAGATACACGAAAGCCGCGCAGTGCGCGGCTTTCTGTATGGTGGGCCCAGTAGGACTCGAACCTACGACCAAGGGATTATGAGTCCCCTGCTCTAACCAACTGAGCTATAGGCCCTCAGTAGGCCGCGGATTATAACGATGGTTTCTCCGCTGTGCTATCCGAAAAATCGGAAAGGTTGATACGAAGAAAGGCTGCGGCGAATTCGTCGGCGGGGAGGGGGAGGCTGACGATGTAGCCCTGGATCTCTTCACAACCTTCGGCGGCCAGGAATTGCTGCTGGGCCTGGGTTTCGACGCCTTCGGCAATGACGGTGAATTGCATGCTGCGGCCCAGGGCGATGATGGCGCGGACGATGGCGACATCGTGGGGATCATCGGGCAGGCCGCGGACGAAGGATTGGTCGATTTTCAGGAAGTCCAGGGGCAGGCGTTTGAGATAGCTCAGCGAGGAGTAGCCGGTGCCGAAGTCGTCGATTGCCAGCTGCACACCCAGGCGTTTGAGTTGATGCAGGACTTCCAGTGCTTCTTCAGCCTGGCTCATGATGAAGTTTTCGGTGATTTCCAGCTGCAGGAGGCCGGGCATGAGGAGGTTGTCATTGAGTAGCTGCTCGATCCGGTTGAGCAGGTTCGGTTGGCGCAATTGAGCCCCGGCCAGGTTAACCGAGAGGGGGCCGAAGCTCTCATAGTGCAGATTCCACTCGTAGAGCTGCCGACAGGCTTGCTCCAGCACCCAGTCGCCAATCTGCAGGATCATGCCGTTTTCTTCAGCCAGGGGGATGAAGTGTTCGGGAGGTACATCGCCGAAGGTTGGATGGCGCCAGCGCAGCAGGGCTTCGGCGCCGACCAGGCACTGATACTTGAGGCTGATTTTCGGCTGGTAGTAGAGCGTTAGCTCATTGCGTTCAATAGCCCGGCGCAATTCATGCTCCAGGGCGATCCGTTCGCTGGCCTGGGCGGTAAGGTCGCGGGTATAGCTTTCGACCCGATTGCGGCCCTTGGCTTTGGAACGGTACATGGCCGCGTCGGCATTCTTGACCAGCGTGGCGACGTCGCAGCCGTCCTGTGGGTAGAGGCTGGTGCCAATGCTGGCACTGATAAAGAACTCGTGCTCGCCGGCCTGGAAGGGCGCTCCAAAGCAGTTGAGCAGCTTGTTGGCGATGTGTTCGGCGTCGCTGGCTTGCTGCAGGCCCGGCAGCAGGATGATGAATTCATCACCGCCCAGGCGGGCCACGGTGTCGATGTCACGCAGTTGCTCTTTCAGGCGCACGGCAATGCCCTTGAGCAGCAGGTCGCCGACCGGATGGCCAAGGCTGTCGTTGATATGTTTGAAGCGGTCGAGATCAAGGAACAGTACGGCGCCCTGGCCACCGTTTTCTTGCTGGGTGTTAAGTGCTGTCAGCAACCGGCTTTCGAACAGGGTGCGGTTGGGCAGGCCGGTCAGCGGGTCGTGGTGAGCCTGGTAGTCGAGGCGCGCCTGGGCATGCTTCAAGCTGGAGATGTCGGCGAATACCGCAACGAAGTGGGTGATGAATTTGTCCCGGTTACGCACGGCACTGATGGTCAGCCAGCTGGGGTACAGCTCGCCATTTTTGCGCCGGTTGGAAATCTCGCCCTGCCAATGACCTTCGGCGGTCAGTTGGTGCCACATGGCGGCGTAGAAGGCGCTGTCGTGCAAGCCTGAGGCAAGCAGTCGGGGGGTGTGGCCGAGCGCTTCGGTTTCGCTATAGCCAGTGATCTCGGTGAAGGCTCGATTGACTGCGCTGATGTGCTGTTGAGTGTCGGTGATCAACACCCCTTCGGCGGTGCTCTCGAACACCGTGGCGGCCTGTTGCAGCTTTTCCTGCATCAGATGGCGCTCGGTAATATCGCGGGCGATGGTCAGCATGCAATCTTCGCCAGCGATGGGCAGCGGCCGACTGGAGACCTCGCACAGACGAATCTGCCCGTCGTTACGGCGGATGTGGCAGCTGAAGTCGCGGACAAAACCGTCGCGTTGCAGCAGGTCGAGCATCTGTTTGCGTTCGTTGAGGTTGACCCAGATACCCAGGTCCAGGGTGGAGCGGTCCACGGACATCGCGCTATTGAAACCGGTGATCCGGCTGAAGCCCTCGTTGACTTCAATCAGCAAGCCATCGCTCTGGCGGCTCAGCAGCAGGCCATCGGGCGAGGCATGGAAGGCTTTGGCGAATTTCTCTTCGGAGGTTTGCAGTTGTTGCTGGGTTTCCTTGAGTTGGCTGATGTCGCGCACCACCACCACCAGCGCGGGGGTGGTGTCGAGGTCGAAGTGTTCGGCGGAGATCAGCCCAGTGAACAACTGCCCGTTGTTGCGCCGGAACGGCATCTCCAGGTTGCGAATGCTGCCAGCCTGCAAGCGCTGCAAGAGACCAGGCCCGACGCCCGGTACGCCCCAGATGTTCAGGTCGGAGGCGGTCTGGCCGATGACTTGCTCGGCGCTCAGGCCAATCTGTTCCTCAAAGGCTTCGTTGACCACCAGCAGGCAACCGTCGGACAGACGCGCGATCACCAGAATGTCCGGGCACTGCTGGAATACCGAAGCGAACTTTTGCTCGGATAAACGCAAGGCTTCTTCGGTTCTTTTGGCTTCACTGATATCGATCATCAGGCCGCGCAGAACCGGCTCATGACCGTGCTCTATCAGACTGACGATATCGCGCACCCACAGACAGCGACCGTCGGCGGTGATGACACGGTAGTCGACGCTGTGATCACGGCCGGCCAGTATTTCATGGTCGCAAAAGGTCTGGGCGCGAGTCAGGTCGGCGGGGTGAATGATGTTGCGCCAAAAGCCCGGGATCAGCCAATTCGCCAAGGGATAGCCGAGCAGGTCTTCGGCGTGGGGTGACACGTAGCTGTAGGTGTAGTCGCTTATGCGGGCTTCCCAGGCTATCGCCGAAAGGCTTTCGACCAGGCCGCGGTAGTGGTATTCGCTGCTGCGCAACTCCTGTTCCAGCGCGACCCGACGCGAGATCTCCGAACTGAGCCGGCGATTGATGCGGATAACGACTGCCAGCACGGTAAACAGCAGCAGCACGCCGGGCAGACCATAAACCAAAAGACCGGACCAGAAAGTGCGTTGATCCAGGACATTGCCCACCCAGTGTTCCTGGATGCTGCTGATTTCTTCGGGACTCAGGTCGGCCAGCACTTTGTCGAGAATACCGACCAGTATTTTGCTTTGTTGCGGTACTCCCATCGCCAATTGATAGCGATAAGGCGTTTCACCGCTGACGTAAAGACCGTCCAGTTTAAGCTGGCGCAGGCTCCAGACGCTGGAGGCGAGATCGCCCACGACGGCATCGACCTGGTCCGTGGCCAGCGCCTGGAGGGCCGAGCTGACATTTGGCAGGGCGACCAGGTTCAGGTCGGGATGGTGGGAGCGCAACAGCTCGTGGGGCGCATAGTTTTCCACGACGGCAATCTTCAGGCCGTACAGATCGTTGAGATTGTGCGGTTGTGGTCCGCCCTCGTGGGCCAGGATCACGATGGGGAAGTCCAGGTAGGGGCGAGTGAAGGACAGGTAACCCTGGCGCTCGGGAGTCGACATAATCCCTGGTAGCAGGTCCAGCTTGCCTTGTCTGGCCTGTTCCAGCACCTGGCTCCAGCTGATCGGCTCGACGGGGGTCACCTTGATGCTCAGGCGTTCCTGGATCAGGCGAATGTAATCCGCCGCCAGACCCTGGTAACGGCCTTGTTCATCGCGATACTCAAAAGGTGGCCATGACGCATCGACACCCAGACGCAGTTCCGGGTGGTTCGCAAGCCAGCTACGTTCTTCGTCGGTAAGAGTCAGCGCGCCAGCCGTTGCAGTCCAGGTCATCAGCCACAGCAAAAACACAGCCGGCATTCTGGGCATAACGGTCTCGTTATGGCTCGGGGAGTAGATTCGAGTGTAGACGGGCAATTCGGGCGGGAGGGACGCTTGGAGAATTTAATCTGCATAAAGCAAAACCCCCAGCCAGGCTGGGGGTTTTGTGATCACTCGTCGAGGAAGGAGCGCAAATGCTCGCTTCTCGTCGGGTGGCGCAGCTTGCGCAGCGCCTTGGCTTCGATCTGACGAATCCGCTCGCGGGTAACGTCGAACTGCTTACCGACTTCCTCAAGGGTGTGGTCGGTATTCATGTCGATGCCGAAGCGCATGCGCAGGACCTTGGCTTCACGGGCAGTGAGGCCGGAGAGTACTTCGCGAGTCGCTTCTTTAAGGCTCTCAACAGTGGCGACATCGATTGGCGACTGCATGGTCGAGTCTTCGATGAAGTCACCCAGGTGGGAGTCTTCGTCATCACCGATCGGGGTTTCCATGGAGATCGGCTCTTTAGCGATCTTCAATACCTTGCGGATCTTGTCCTCAGGCATTTCCATGCGTTCGCCCAGCTCTTCCGGGGTCGGTTCGCGACCCATTTCCTGCAACATCTGCCGGGAAATACGGTTGAGCTTGTTGATCGTCTCGATCATGTGCACCGGAATACGGATGGTGCGGGCCTGGTCGGCGATCGAGCGAGTGATCGCCTGACGGATCCACCAGGTGGCATAAGTCGAGAATTTGTAGCCGCGACGGTATTCGAACTTGTCCACCGCTTTCATCAAGCCGATGTTGCCTTCCTGGATCAGATCGAGGAACTGCAGGCCACGGTTTGTGTACTTCTTGGCGATGGAGATCACCAGACGCAAGTTCGCTTCAACCATCTCTTTCTTCGCGCGGCGGGCCTTGGCCTCACCGATCGACATGCGACGGTTGATGTCCTTGATCTCGGCAATCGTCAGACCGGTTTCGGTCTGCAATGCAGTCAGCTTTTGCTGGCAACGAAGGATGTCCGGTTGCAGGCGACCAATGGCTTCAGCGTATTTGCTTTTGCCTTTGGCCAGTGCCTCGGTCCAGCTTTCGTCGACTTCATGGCCCGGGAACTGGCGCAGGAAGTCGGTGCGCGGCATGCGTGCATCACGAACGCAGAGCTGCATGATTGCGCGCTCTTGCTGACGCAGACGATCGAGAGCACTGCGGACACGCTCAACCAGGCCTTCGAATTGCTTCGGAACCAGTTTGATCGGCATGAACAGCTCGGCCAGGAGCACCAGCTCGGCGATTGCCAGCTTATTGCCACGACCGTGCTTTTTCAGCGCCTTGCGAGTGACTTCCATCTGGTCGGACACGGCACCGAAACGCTGTGCAGCGATGACCGGATCCGGACCGCTTTCGACTTCATCTTCTTCGTCAGTAGCTGTTTCGGCTTCGTCGTCGTCGGTTTCGTCATCCGCTTTCACGGTTTTCGGATCGACAGGCGGCGGCACTTCGGCAGCAGGCGGCGCAATGCCGTCGTCCGGGTCGATATAACCGCTCAGGACGTCGGACAGGCGGCCACCTTCGGTGGTGACGCGAGTGTACTCGGAGAGAATGTGGTCAACCGTGCCAGGGAAGTGCGCAATTGCGCCCATCACTTCACGGATGCCCTCTTCGATACGCTTGGCGATTTCAATTTCGCCTTCACGTGTGAGGAGCTCTACTGTACCCATTTCACGCATATACATGCGCACGGGGTCAGTGGTGCGGCCAATGTCGGTCTCGACCGCTGCCAACGCTGCAGCCGCTTCTTCAGCGGCTGCCTCGTCGGTATCGGCGTCGGCCAGCATAAGGGCGTCCGCATCCGGAGCACTCTCGTGTACGGGAATCCCCATGTCATTAATCATGCGGATGATGTCTTCCACCTGTTCCGGATCTGAAATATCCTCCGGCAGGTGGTCGTTGACCTCTGCGTAAGTCAGATACTTCTGCTCACGACCCAGGGTGATCAACTCTTTGATACGAGACTGCTGTTGCGCTTTTCCGGACATAACACCCTATCCACTGAAGGTCTTGGCGGGCAAAAAACAAGCCAAGGATTATACCTGAGCTATGACCTCACGCGCCAGTTGAGGTCGGGTTTGATGCGGAAACATTGCGACTTAGGAGGTCGCGCAGCTGATTTTTTTCTTCAGCACTCAATTCACTTTGACGCGCTTTCCTGAGCAATTGTTCCAGATTTCGCTCGCGTTGGCGGGCTGACAAGCTAGTAATGGTGTCGAAAAACTGTTGTTCAAGGTTATCGCCCTCAATCAGCCATTCCTTTTCTGCCAACGCTTTGAGCAGGCGCCCTTGTTCGGTGCCATGCCAGCGCGCAATCAGTTGAAATGAGTTTAGCTTAGGATTCTTTTGTACGGCTTCGAGTAGTGCCACCAATAGTTGTGTATTGGTGTGGTCCTCGGCGGCAAAGTGCCCGGCATCTTCAACTTTTTCTGCCAATTGCGGGTGATGCAGCAGCGTGCGCAGGGCTGCCAGCGTCGGCGGCTCTACGGCTGCTGGAATGCGCGGGGCGCGGGGCTGATCGCGATCGCCCTGACGCTTGGCCTTTTTATCCCAGGGTTTATTTTCCCATTTCTTGCCGCCGCTGCCCGGTTTTTTCGGTGTCCACTCCTGTTGAGGCGCATAGGTCTCTTGAGGCTGGTGGTAATCGGCGTAATCGGGCATGGCGTCGTAATCGATGCCGGGATCGTAGGCGGGCGGAGCCTCTTGGGGTGCGCTGTGCACCAGTTGGCTGACTGCCTCGCTGTTGAGGCCGGTGATTTCCGTGAGTCGCTGGCGCATCAGGGTGCGCAGGTTGGCCCCTGGAACCTTGTCGATCAGCGGCGCTGCAAGGGTGGCCATGTGGGCCTTGCCTTCGAGCGAGCGCGGATCGGACTCTTCGGTCAGTTGCTGGAAAAAGTAATCGGCCAAGGGTTGTGCGTGCTGGTTGATCCGGGCACGGAACGCGGCGGTGCCTTCGGAGCGGACCAGGGTATCCGGGTCTTCGCCTTCGGGCAGGAACAGAAAGCGCGCACGCCGCCCGTCCTGCAGGCTGGGCAAGGCCGCTTCCAGAGCGCGCCATGCGGCATTGCGTCCGGCCTGATCGCCGTCAAAGCAGAACAATACGTTGGGCACTACTCGAAACAGGCGTTTCAGGTGTTCTTCGCTGGTGGCGGTGCCAAGTGTCGCGACGGCATTGCGCAGGCCTTGCTGGGCGAGGGCGATGACGTCCATGTAGCCTTCGACGACGATGATTTCGTCGAGGTTGCGATTGTTCTTGCGCGCTTCAAACAGCCCGTAGAGTTCCTGGCCCTTGTGGAATACCGGGGTTTCCGGGGAGTTCAGGTATTTTGGCTTGTCGTCGCCCAGCACCCGGCCGCCGAACGCAATGATCCGGCCGCGACTGTCGCGGATCGGGAACATCACGCGATCGCGGAAGCGGTCGTAGCGCTTGCCGGTTTCGGCATTCTCGATCAGCAGACCGGCATCAATCATGGCTTTCTGCTGCAGGGTGTCGCTGCTCAGGTGCTTGTACAGATTGTCCCAGCCGGGCGGGGCGAATCCGAGGCCGAAATCCCGGGCTATCTCACCGGTCAGGCCCCGGCCCTTGAGATAATCGACGGCGGCCTTGCGCGCCGGATGGCTTTTCAGTGCCTGGCGATAGAAGTCGGCGGCAGCGCTGAGCAAGGGGTAGAGCGGCGAGTCGGTCGGTTGCCGGGGTTTGTGCGGCCGGCCACTTTCCTCTCGGGGTATTTCCATGCCGGCGGCTTTGGCCAGTTCCTCGACAGCCTGGGGGAAGTCCAGGTTGTCGTGGTCCATGATGAAGCCGAGGGCATTGCCGCCAGCGCCGCAGCCGAAGCAGTAGTAAAACTGTTTGTCCGGGCTGACGCTGAAGGAGGGGGTTTTCTCTTTGTGGAACGGGCAGCAGGCCGTGTAATTTTTGCCGGCTTTCTTCATTTGCAGGCGCGAGCTGACCACGTCGACGATGTCGGTGCGGTTCAGAAGGTCGTCAATAAAGCTCTGGGGAATTAGCCCGGCCATGGCGTTCTCGTCATCACTGCGCGGAAATTGATCCGGGGCGAAGGGCGGCCGAAGTCTGGTCGTGGTTTTGAGGCGCAACAGTCTGCGTCTCGACCGGATGTCGTCTGCGTGATCGCTGTCGGGAAGTGTATCTGCCGAAAATCCACTGACGTTAGTTCCAATCAGCATTCGACTATTTGAAAGTGTTGCTCTGAGTCCGGCAACGGCCAGTGGCGGCCTCGGATAGCTCACAAGCGGGCACAGGAGATCGTGCCTTGGGCTGATCGTCTGTTGAGGAATCAGTAAGGTGTGCTCGTCAGTAGCCTTGAAAGGCTCGTCAGAAAAGACGTGCACCGCTGGCAAAAGAGCCAGGTCTGACGTGGTGAAGCAGATTTGTCTCGGTCGCATCGGCGGCTTTGACAGTGAAGCGTCAAGCGAATATACGCAAATGCCAATAGCCCGGCTGAGGGCCGGGCTTGGCAGAAGCTTGCTACCAACGTCTGTGTATTAGTACAGACGAACGGCGCGGCGCTGCTCGCGCTGAACTTTCTTCGCGTGACGCTTAACAGCAGCTGCTGCTTTACGCTTACGCTCGGAAGTCGGCTTCTCGTAAAATTCGCGGCTACGAACTTCAGCCAGTACACCGGCTTTTTCGCAGGAGCGCTTGAAACGACGCAGAGCTACGTCGAAGGGTTCGTTCTCTTTAACTTTGACCGCGGGCATCCAGAGCTACCTTCATTCATTACCGGGGATCAACATCCTCGCGGCATAAATGCACTTGAAGACGTCGGTTTTTAAGGGTTGCGGATGTTAACCCCTCAACGCTCGGAATGCAAAGCCTCTGATCGAAAACCGCTGGTAGGTACCGGAAGTGACGACTATTATGCGCGCCTTCGAATCTAGCCTCTACAAGGCGCAAACCCATGCTAGTACTGGGATTAGAAACCTCTTGCGACGAAACCGGTGTCGCACTTTACGACAGTGAACGCGGCCTGCTGGCCGACGCGCTGTTCAGTCAGATCGACCTGCATCGTGCCTATGGTGGCGTGGTGCCGGAGCTGGCTTCGCGTGACCACGTCAAACGCATGCTGCCCCTGATTCGCCAGGTTCTGGCCGAGGCCGACTGCGTCCCGACCGAGATCGATGCGATCGCCTACACCGCGGGTCCCGGGCTTGTCGGGGCGTTGCTGGTCGGCGCCTCATGCGCCCAGGCGTTGGCGTTTGCCTGGGGCATTCCGGCCCTTGGCGTGCATCACATGGAAGGCCATTTGCTGGCGCCGATGCTGGAGGAACAACCTCCGGAGTTTCCGTTCGTCGCTTTGTTGGTTTCCGGTGGGCATACCCAGCTGGTTCGGGTCGATGGGATCGGCCAATACCAGCTGTTGGGCGAGACGCTCGATGATGCCGCCGGTGAAGCGTTCGACAAGACGGCCAAGATGATGGGCATGAATTATCCGGGTGGGCCTGAAATCGCGCGGCTGGCGGAGCAAGGCGTTGCTGGACGTTTTGTCTTCCCGCGGCCAATGTGCGATCGCCCGGGGCTGAGCTTCAGCTTCAGCGGCTTGAAAACCTTTGCCTTGAACACCTGGCAGCAATGCGTCAGCGCTGGGGACGACAGTGAACAAACCCGTTGCGACATCTCGCTGGCCTTCCAGCAGGCGGTGGTGGAGACTTTGACCATCAAGTGCAAGCGCGCGCTGAAACAGGCGGATCTCAAGCGCCTGGTCATTGCTGGCGGCGTGAGTGCCAACAAGGCGCTGCGGGTTTCGCTGGAGAAAATGCTCGGCGACATGAAGGGCGACGTTTACTACGCACGTCCGGAGTTCTGCACCGATAACGGCGCGATGATCGCTTTTGCCGGCTGTCAGCGTTTGCAAGCCGGGCAGCATGAAAGCCTGGCAATCAGTGTGCAGGCGCGCTGGCCGATGGAGCAATTGTCGCCGCTGTAGGCGCTTGTCCTGGCGAGCGTGGCCGAAACCTGAATGGCATTCATCGTCAAGATCTAAAAATGCCGTTCGCGCCCGGCCAACAGGTCGCGTAGATTGCCGCGATGGCGCCAGACGATCAGCGCCGTGAGTGCGCTCATCGGCAGCAAGGCTGCAGGCTCTTGCCAGGCCAGCAGTGGCAGGGTCAGGGGTGTGGCAATCAAGGCAGCCAGTGAGCTGGTGCGGGTGAGGTAGAAGGTCAGTAGCCAGGCGCAGAGGGCCAGGAGCGCGGCAGGCGGGTACAGTCCCAGCAGCATTCCGGCAGCGGTGGCCACGCCTTTGCCGCCACGGAAGCGAAAGTACAGCGGGAACAGGTGGCCGATCACGGCGCATAAGCCGACCCAGGCCTGTTGCTGCAGTGACAACCCTGCCACGCCGGCGATCACGACCGGCAGCAGACCTTTGCAGAGGTCGCCGAGCAAGGTCAGGGTGGCGAGTTTTTTACCCGCCACGCGCAGCATGTTGGTGGCGCCGGCATTACCCGAGCCACTCATTCGCGGATCGGGGCTACCGGTCAGGCGGCTGAGCAAAATGGCGAAGGACAGAGAGCCAAGCAGGTAGGCGAGGATCGCCAGTAACCAAAACATGCTAACTATTCCGGGCGAAGACGCCCTGATTCTAACGGCGCATTGCGCCCTTGTCGTGCTGCGGAGAAGAGTGCTTGGACAGAGTGTTTATCGAGGGCCTGGAAGTTGACACGGTGATCGGGGCCTACGACTGGGAGCGGGGCATCCGACAGTGCCTGCGTCTTGATCTGAGCTTCGCCTGGGATAATCGCCCGGCCGCTGCAGGTGATGACCTGACTCTGGCGCTGGACTATGCCAGCGTATCCTCGCGCGTACAGGCGTTTGCCGAGCAGGCACAGTTCCAGCTGGTGGAAACGTTCGCCGAGCGTCTGGCCGAGGTGCTGATGAGCGAGTTTCACATTCCCTGGCTGCACCTCAAGCTGACCAAGCCTGGTGCAGTGGCCGCCGCCACCGGTGTGGGCGTGGAGATCGAGCGCGGATGTCGCTAACTCAGGTGTTTCTAGGTCTCGGTAGCAATATCGAGCGCAACACCCATTTACAGGCAGGGCTGGATGCTCTGGCCGGTTTTCTGGTGGATGTGCGGTGTTCGGCGGTATTTGAAAGTCAGGCGGTGGGTATCAAGAGTGGTCCGTTCTTCAATTTGGTGGTGTCGGCTTACACCGACCTGTCGTTGATGGAGCTGGATCGCCGACTGAAATTCATCGAGGCGGACAACGGTCGTTATGCGCCGGATCGCAAGGGCCTGCCGCTGGATATCGACGTGCTGCTGTATGGCGATCTGATGGGTAATTTCGACGGATTGATCCTGCCTCGCACGGAAATCCTGAAAAATGCCTTTGTATTGTGGCCGTTGTCGTTGATGGCGCCTGACAGATTGCATCCCGGTGTCGGAAAGACCTTCGCAGTCCTGTGGAGTGAGGCGCAGATTGACCAGGTTTTGGCGCCTGTGGCGTTTGAATGGCGTGGGGTACAGCTGACTTCCCCGAACCTGCTCTGAGCCGATAATTCTTCGTTGTATTTCGAATAGCCAGGATCGCAGCTTGCGGCAGCTCCTACAGGGGCCGGGTGTACACGATTGCGTAGGAGCTGCCGCAGGCTGCGATCTTTTGATCTTGCTTTACTGCAGTTCCTTGTAAGCCTTGAGCGCTTTCAAGCGTTCAGCCTTGAGTGCTTCACCTAACTCCGGCCCTTTGAAGCCTTGTTCCAGCAGTGGCTGTACCGCCACGGTTCGCGCTGCGATTGCGGCGCCGCGTAAATACGCTGCCTGTGGATAACTGCGTTGTTCGAGGCCTTTGCGGCCTCGGGCGTCCATTTCGCAGGCGACAACGAACTCTTCAAAGCGTTGCGGCCGTCGATAGACATCAAAGCTTTGCAGCAACTCCAGCAAAGTCGAAGGCTTGAGCTCGAGGGCGCGATGTCCATGAGTGTGATATTGGCCGACCAGCAAGGCCAGTTCCGAACAATCCCTGGGCGCTTTAAAGCGCTCGTTCACCGCCTTGATCAGGCGTAATCCCTTTTGCTCGTGGGCAATATGTTGCGGCCACTGAGTCTCTGGGGTGAGCCCCTTGCCCACGTCATGGAGCAGGCAGGCCCAGCGCACTGTCAGCGGCTGGGCATGCCTGGCCGTCTGTTCGAGGACGCTCAGGGTATGGATGCCGCTGTCGATTTCCGGGTGATGGAGTTCCGGTTGTGGCACGCCGAACAGTGCTTCAACTTCGGGGAGCAAGACTTTGAGTGCGCCGCAGTCACGCAGCACCTGGATAAACACCTGAGGCTGATCTTCCATCAGGGCGCGGGAGATTTCTTTCCAGCTGCGCTCCGCGGTCAACGCCTCGAGCTCGCCTGATTCGCTGAGTTCGCGCATCAGTTCCAGGGTCTCGGGCGCGATGCTGAAGCCGAGCCCGGCGTAGCGCGCTGCGAAACGGGCCACTCGGAGAACCCGGAGTGGATCTTCGGCGAATGCCGGGGAAACGTGACGAAGTATGCGGGCTTCAAGATCGCGCTGGCCGTGATAGGGGTCGGTCAGTTGGCCCTGCTCGTCCTCGGCCATGGCATTGATCGTCAAGTCGCGGCGGATCAAGTCTTGTTCAAGGGTGACCTCGGGGCTCGCGTGGAAAGTGAAGCCGCCATAACCGCGGCCACTCTTGCGTTCGGTCCGGGCAAGCGCGTATTCCTCGCCGCTCTGCGGGTGCAGGAATACCGGGAAATCGGCGCCTACCGGGCGATAGCCCTTGGCGAGCATTTCTTCTGTGCTGGCGCCGACCACGACCCAATCGATATCGGTGACAGGCCTGCCCAGCAAGCGATCGCGCACCGCGCCACCGACTTTATAAATCTGCATAAAAAACCTCCGTTAGCTCGACAGGATAACCTTTGCGTCGAACTTTCGGAGGCTTTGGCTGGAATCAAAGGTGGATGACGGCCAGGTCCAGCCGACCGTAATCCCCTTCGCTATGCTCGCCTCTTGGGGGGACGTGATGGGTTTTCACTACATGGTCACCCTGCAGGGTTTCCAGGTGAATATCGAAGCCCCAGAGCCGATGCAGGTGCTTGAGCACTTCGTCGGTGGAATCTCCCAGGGGTTTGCGGTCGTGCTGCTGGTGGCGCAGGGTCAGCGAACGGTCTCCACGCCGGTCGATGCTGTAGATCTGTATGTTGGGTTCGCGATTGCCCAGGTTGTATTGTGCCGCCAGGGTTTCACGGATGATCCGATAACCGTCTTCGTCATGGATCGCCGGCACCAGCAGATCCTCCTTCTGATCGTCATCAAGGATGCTGAACAGCTTCAGATCGCGGATCACCTTGGGTGACAGGTACTGCAGGATGAAGCTTTCGTCCTTGAAACTGCTCATGGCGAACTTGATGCTGGACAGCCAGTCGGTACCGGCGACGTCCGGGAACCAACGGTAGTCTTCTTCAGTGGGCGATTCGCACATCCGCCGGATATCGCGGTACATGGCGAAACCCAGGGTGTAGGGGTTGATCCCATTGTAATAAGGGCTGTCGAAACCGGGCTGAAACACCACGCTGGTATGGGAAGTCAGGAACTCGATCATGAAGCCATCAGTCACCAGGCCTTCGTCATACAGGTCGTTCATCAAGGTGTAGTGCCAGAAGGTCGCCCAGCCTTCGTTCATCACCTGGGTTTGCCGTTGCGGGTAAAAGTACTGCGCGATCTTGCGCACGATCCGCACGATTTCCCGCTGCCAGGGCTCCAGTAGCGGTGCGTGTTTTTCGATGAAATAGAGGATGTTTTCCTGGGGCTCGGCGGGGAACCGCGCATTGTCCTTGTCGCTGTACTTGTCCGCGCCTTTGGGAATGGTGCGCCAGAGGTCGTTGATCTGCTTTTGCAGGTGCTCTTCCCGGTCCTTCTGCCGCCGCCGCTCTTCCTCCGCGGAGATCGGATAGGGGCGTTTGTAACGGTCTACTCCATAGTTCATCAGCGCATGGCAGGAGTCCAGCAAGTCTTCTACCGCATCAATGCCATGGCGTTCTTCGCATTGCATGATGTACTGCTTGGCGAACACCAGGTAGTCGATGATCGAGCTGGCATCGGTCCAGGTACGAAACAGGTAATTGCCTTTGAAGAAGCTGTTGTGGCCATAGCAGGCATGGGCCACGACCAGCGCCTGCATGCAAATGGTGTTTTCCTCCATGAGATAGGCGATGCACGGGTCCGAATTGATCACGATTTCGTAGGCCAGCCCCATCTGGCCGCGAGTGTAGGATTTTTCGGTACTGAGAAAGTGTTTGCCATAAGACCAATGGTGATACCCCAGAGGCATGCCCACGGAAGCGTAGGCATCCATCATCTGCTCGGCGGTGATCACTTCGATCTGGTTGGGGTAGGTATCCAGCGCATACCGGTCCGCGAGCCTGCTGATTTCGCGGTCGTAGGCCTGGATCAGCTCGAACGTCCATTCCGAGCCGGTGGATATGGGTAGGCGTTTCTGCTCTCTGGCGGTCATGTCACTAACCTGCGCTGGAAGAGTTCACGGAAGACCGGATAGATATCTCCGGCCGAGACCAATTGTTGCTGGGCAAACGTGTCGGAAAAGGCTTCGGCGATCCGTTCGTACTCGAACCACAGGGCTTGGTGTTCGCGGGGAGTAATCTCCACATAAGTGTAGTACTGCACAAATGGCATGATCTGGTTGATCAGGATATCGCGGCAGATCGGTGAGTCATCGTTCCAGTTGTCACCGTCGGACGCCTGGGCTGCGTAGATATTCCATTCATTGCTCGGATAGCGTTCGGCCATGATCTCCTGCATCAACTTCAAGGCGCTGGAAACGATGGTGCCGCCGGTTTCGCGGGAATAGAAAAACTCCTCCTCGTCGACTTCCCGGGCGCTGGTGTGATGGCGGATGAACACCACATCGATCTTGTCGTAGTTACGCTTGAGGAACAGGTACAGCAGGATGAAAAAGCGTTTGGCGATGTCCTTGGTCGCTTGAGTCATGGAGCCGGAGACGTCCATCAGGCAGAACATCACCGCCTTGGAGCTGGGATTGGGCTGTTTGATCAGCAGGTTGTACTTGAGGTCGAAAGTATCGAGAAACGGCACGCGATGAATGCGCGCAATCAATCGTTCGATTTCCGCTTCAATTTCCTGAATATCGCCGAAGTTATCCGGTTCTTCGCGTTTTAGCCGCAAGAGTTCGTCCCTGGCATCGCGCAGTTTTGCCCGGCTGCTGCCGGACAGCGCAATCCGTCGGGCATGGGCCGAACGCAATGTGCGGATGATATTGATCCGCGACGGGTTGCCTTCGTTGCTGATGCCGGCTCGAACGGTTTTAAAGGTGTCGGTCCCGGTCAGGTTGCGTTTGACCAGATTGGGCAGTTCCAGGTCTTCGAACATGAATTCGAGAAACTCTTCCTGAGTAATCTGGAAGACGAATTCGTCCATGCCTTCGCCGGTGTTGCCGGCCCTGCCGGGGCCTCTGCCGCCGCCACCGCCGGGCGGGCGAGGGATGTGTTCGCCACTGGTGAATTCCTTGTTTCCAGGGTGAACCACGGTCTGCTTGCCGCCGCGACCATGATGAAGCACCGGCTCGTCGATATCGCGGCCGGGAATGCTGATTTGCTCGCCGTGCTCCATATCGGTGATGGAGCGACGGCTGACGGCTTCTTCAACAGCTTTCTTGATGTGATCACGGTAGCGCCGCAGAAACCGTTGGCGGTTAACCGTGCTCTTGTTCTTGCCATTGAGACGTCGGTCGATCACATAGCTCATGACTGCTCCTTAGAAGCTGTCCTGGAAGCGGTGCACGGGTCTGTGGCACGCCAACTGCCCGGAGGCGACCATTGGGCCTCCTGAGCCAATTGTACTGCCAGTACCTCGCTACCGACTTCTGACACCTTCCTGGAACCTGTGTACCAGAAAATCCTGGCACAGGCTCCGGGCTAACGACAACCGGTGCGACCGGTAGCGGGTTACTGTGATTTTCTGACCCGCAGGTACCACTCGGAGAGCAGTCGTACCTGTTTGTCGGTGTAGCCGCGCTCGACCATCCGTGTAACGAAGTCGTTGTGCTTTTGCTGATCCTCTTTGCTGGCCTTGGCGTTGAAGCTGATAACCGGCAGCAGATCCTCGGTGTTCGAGAACATTTTCTTCTCGATGACCACCCGCAGTTTCTCGTAGCTGAGCCAGGTCGGGTTTTTGCCATTGTTGTTGGCCCGGGCGCGCAACACGAAGTTGACGATTTCGTTGCGGAAATCTTTCGGGTTGCTGATGCCGGCCGGTTTTTCGATTTTCTCCAGTTCCTCGTTCAGCGCCACACGGTTGAGGATCTCGCCGGTTTCCGGATCGCGGTATTCCTGATCCTGAATCCAGAAGTCTGCGTAGAGCACATAACGGTCGAAGATGTTCTGACCGTACTCGCTGTAGGACTCGAGGTAGGCGGTCTGGATTTCCTTGCCGATGAACTCGATATAGCGCGGTGCCAGGTACTCTTTCAGGAAGCGCAGGTAGCGTTCCCGGGTTTCCGCCTGGAATTGCTCCTGTTCGATTTGCTGTTCCAGTACATAGAGCAAATGCACCGGGTTGGCAGCGATCTCGTGAGGGTCGAAGTTAAAGACTTTCGACAGGATCTTGAACGCAAACCGGGTCGACAGACCATTCATGCCCTCATCGACACCGGCGTTGTCGCGGTACTCCTGGATCGATTTTGCTTTCGGATCGGTGTCCTTGAGGTTCTCACCGTCGTACACGCGCATTTTCGAGTAGATATTGGAGTTCTCCGGCTCTTTGAGGCGCGAGAGTACGGTGAACTGCGCAAGCATCTTCAAGGTGTCGGGCGCGCAATGGGCTTTGGCCAGCGAACTGTTGAACAGTAGTTTGTCGTAGATCTTCACTTCGTCGCTGACCCGCAGGCAGTACGGCACTTTGACGATGTAGATCCGGTCAATGAACGCTTCGTTGTTCTTGTTGTTACGGAAAGTGTGCCATTCCGATTCGTTTGAGTGGGCCAGCAAGATGCCGGTAAACGGAATGGCCCCCAGACCTTCGGTACTGTTGTAGTTGCCTTCCTGGGTTGCCGTCAGCAATGGGTGCAGCACCTTGATCGGTGCCTTGAACATTTCGACGAATTCCATCAGGCCCTGGTTGGACCGGCACAGGGCGCCCGAGTAGCTGTAAGCGTCTGCGTCGTTCTGCGGGTATTCTTCCAGCTTGCGGATATCGACCTTGCCCACCAGGGCAGAAATATCCTGGTTGTTTTCATCCCCGGGCTCGGTCTTGGCGACCGCGATCTGGTTGAGGATCGATGGGTAGAGCTTGACCACCCGGAACTGGCTGATGTCACCGCCAAACTCGGCCAGGCGCTTGGTGGCCCAGGGCGACATGATGGTGCTCAGATAGCGCCGCGGAATACCGAAGTCTTCTTCAAGGATCTGGCCATCTTCCGTGGCGTTGAATAACCCAAGAGGCGACTCGAAAACCGGTGAACCCTTGATGGCGTAAAAGGGCACTTTCTCGATCAGCTGTTTCAGCTTCTCGGCCAGGGACGACTTGCCACCACCCACCGGGCCGAGCAGATAGAGGATCTGTTTCTTCTCTTCCAGGCCTTGAGCCGCATGGCGGAAGTAGGAAACGATCTGATCGATGCATTCCTCCATGCCATGGAAGTCTTCAAAGGCCGGGTAGCGGCGGATCACCTTGTTGGAAAAAATTCGCGACAAGCGCGAGTTGGCAGAGGTGTCCAGCAATTCCGGCTCGCCGATTGCCAGTAGCAGGCGTTCGGCTGCGGAGGCGTAAGCGCTGCGATCCGTTTTGCACAGCTCTAGATACTCCTGCAGCGAGAGTTCTTCCTGGCGTGTGGACTCGAAACGTTGTTGGAAGTGGCTAAAAATACTCATGACGTCACCTCGCTCGATACGTGGAGCCGACGCCGGATCAGATCAGTCAAGTGCTGGCATGCAACTGAAATCCAGTTGCTGTTTACCCCCCAGAACACTTTCAAAGCAATCTACCTTGAAAGCTAGTACCGATGACCCGCACGCCGGTGTACCGGCTCTCCCCTGTTTTGGATGGCCTGAGGCTAAGGATAGTTCGGAATCGGAGAGAACAAGGAGCAATGCGTAATTAGTTGCGACTGACCGTTCGTCAGCCACCGCGCTAGCCCGCGGGGGACGTGGGCTAGAGCGTTAGAAAAAATTATTCGGAAACGCTTTTCGCGGTTTCCGACGGATAAGTCGTACGCCATAACTCAAAACCACCGTCCAGGCTGTAGACGTCGGAAAAGCCTTGGCTGATCAGGTAGGCCGCAGCGCTTTGGCTGGAGTTTCCGTGGTAACAGACCACCACCAGTGGCGCGTCCAGGTCGGCATTGCGGATAAAGTCGGGAATGGAATGGTTATCCAGGTGTTGCGAGCCGCTGATGTGATTGGCGGCGTAAGTCTGCGGATCACGAATGTCGACCACGACTGCACCCTGTTCACGCAGGGCATGGGCTTGTTCGGGAGGGATGCGTTTGAATTCGCTCATGGCGGGCTCCTGTGGCCTGGCTGAAAGCGCAGTTCAGCGCTTCGCGGTGGCCGGCAATTGTTCGGGGGTAGAGTGGGCGACATTCGGTTTGGCGTGGCCTTGGGCATCGCACTTGCACCGCAGACGCTCACCGGTGTCGATATTCAGCAGGGTCAGGGCGCCGCCCCAGACACAGCCGGTGTCGAGGGCGAAGATACCCGGCTCGTTGCAGCGGCCATCAAGGGCTGCCCAGTGACCAAAGACAATCTTCAGGCCCTTGGTCTTGCGCTCCTTGTGGCGAAACCAGGGGGCATAACCTGGCGGCGCGGTATCCGGGCCTTCCTTGCCCTTGAGGTCAAGTTTGCCATCGCTGGTGCAGAAGCGCATGCGAGTGAAATAGTTGGTGATCATTCGCAGGCGGGCAGCGCCTTTGAGGTCGTTGTCCCATTTCACCGGCTCGTTGCCGTACATGCCATCCAGATAGGGTGCGAAGAGGATGTCGTCGTGCAGAGCTTGTTCGACTTCCTCCGCATACTTCAGCGCTTTGCGCAGCGACCACTGAGGCGGTATGCCAGCGTGGACCAGCACCATGTCGCGCCGTTCGTCATAGTGCAGCAGTTTTTGCTGGCGCAACCACTCCAGCAGTTCTTCGCGATCAGGCGCTTCGAGGATCTCGCGCAGGGTGTCGGCTTTCTTCAGGCGCTCGATATTTTGCCCGACGGCCAGCAGGTGCAGGTCATGGTTACCCAGCACGCACACCAGCGATTCGCGGATGCTGTAAAGAAAGCGCAGGGTTTCCAGCGACTGTGGGCCGCGGTTGACCAGGTCTCCGACCAGCCAGAGGCGATCTTTGACGGGGTCGAAGGCGACGCGTTCGAGCAGGCATTGCAGCGGTTCAAGGCAGCCTTGCAGGTCGCCGACGGCATACACCGCCATTAATGCAGGGCTCCGGGCACCGCGAGCCGAAATGGCGCGATGATAGCGTCAAAGTGTTTACCGTCTTCGGCGAGCATCTGATAACTGCCCTGCATGGTACCTACGCGGCTGGTCATCACCGTGCCGCTGCTGTAGGTATGGCTTTCGCCAGCCCCGATCAACGGTTGCTGACCGACCACGCCCGCACCGCGGACCTCTTCGACATGCCCGTCGCCATCGGTGATGACCCAGTGCCGTGAGAGCAACTTGGCCGATATCTGGCCGTTGTTCTTGATGGTAATGGTGTAGGCGAAGGCAAAACGATTTTGCTCGGGTAACGATTGTTCTGCCAGATAGCGGGTGACGACGCTGACGTCGACCTTATAACGAGGATCGGACATGCAAAAGGCCTTAAAAGCAAAGCGAAGCGCGGGACATAACTGATGAGATCAGTCTAGGCCAAGTATCGGGTAGTAAACCAGACATGGCGCCTGGTGTCTTACCCGAAAACGATAATGGCGTGTCAGCTGAGGCTGGGCGTCTCGGCAACTTGTTCGCCCAGCTTGTCGGCCAGGCGGACAAACGCGGCCAGGTCGAGCTGTTCCGGGCGCAGGCTGCCATCGACGCCCGCGGCTTCTATCTCGGCATTGCTGAGCAAGGCTTTGAGGGTGTTGCGCAGGGTCTTGCGACGCTGATTGAAGGCTTCGCGAACAACGCGCTCGAGCAGGCGATGATCCTTGGCCGGGTGCGGCAGAACGGCGTGGGGCACCAGGCGGACAATCGCCGAATCGACTTTTGGCGGCGGGTTGAATGCACCCGGGCCGACATTGAACAGGTGTTCGACCCGGCAATGGTACTGAACCATGATCGACAAGCGGCCCCAGTCACCGCCGCCAGGGCCCGCTGCCAGGCGCTCGACCACTTCCTTTTGCAGCATGAAGTGCATGTCGCGGATCAGGCTGGCGTTGCGCAGCAGGTGGAAAATCAGCGGGGTGGAGATGTTGTACGGCAGGTTGCCGACTACTCGCAGGCTGCTGGGCGCGGCATTGAGGCTGGTGAAGTCGAACTTCAGGGCGTCGCCTTGATGCAGGTTGAAATTGCTTTTGCCAGCGAACTGTTGATTGAGGATCGGGATCAGATCCTTGTCCAGCTCAACAACATCCAGCTGTGCGCCGCTGTCGAGCAGGCCTTCGGTCAATGCGCCCTGGCCCGGGCCGATTTCCAGCAGGCGGTCTTCAGGGCGGGCGTGAATGGCGCGCAGAATGCGGTCGATCACCCCAGCGTCGTGCAGGAAGTTCTGGCCGAAACGCTTGCGCGCCCGGTGTTGGTAGTGTTCGGTCATAAACGGGTCTCGGCCATCTGGTAGGCGGTTTCCAGGGCGACTTGCAGGCTGCCGGTGTCGATTTTTCCGCTACCGGCCAGATCCAGGGCGGTTCCATGGTCGACTGAGGTGCGGATAATTGGCAGACCGAGGGTCACATTGACTGCGGCACCGAAACCTTTGTATTTCAGTACGGGCAGGCCCTGGTCGTGGTACATCGCCAGCACTGCATCGCAGTGCTCCAGATATTTGGGGGTAAACAGAGTGTCGGCAGGCAGGGGGCCGCGTAGATCCATGCCCTCACTGCGCAGACGCTCCAAGGTAGGTTCGATGATGTCGATTTCTTCATGGCCCAGATGCCCGCCTTCGCCAGCATGGGGGTTGAGCCCGCAGACCAGGATGCGCGGCTGGGCAATACCGAACTTTTGCTGCAGGTCGGCGTGCAGGATCCGCGTCACTCGCTCCAGGCGTTCCGGGGTGATCGCATCGGCAATCTGCCGCAAGGGCAGGTGAGTGGTGACCAGGGCTACGCGCAGACCGCGGGTGGCGAGCATCATCACGACTTGGGCAGTGTGGGTCAGGTCGGCAAGGAATTCGGTATGACCCGAGAAGGGTATCCCTGCCTCGTTGATCACGCCTTTATGCACGGGCGCGGTGATCATGCCGGCAAAATGCCCGTCGACACAGCCTTGGGCCGCGCGAGTCAGGGTCTGGAGCACGAACCCGGCGTTGGCCTTGTCCAGTTGTCCGGCAATGACTTTGGCCTGTAGCGGGGTATCCCAGACATACAGGCTGTTGGCCGGAGCCGGTGAGTCCGGCCAGCTGTCTGGAGTCACCGCCAGCAGGTCGACAGCCACACCCAGTTGCGCGGCCCGCTCAAGGAGCAGGTCGCGGCTGGTAATGGCTATCAGGGGGTATGGCTGGGGCTGCGAGGCGAGCAGCAGGCACAGGTCAGGACCTATGCCGGCCGGCTCGCCGGGTGTCAGCGCGAAACGCTTGGGGTTCACTGCGGCGCCTGGTCAGCGCCAGGGAGCTTGATTTCAACGTAGGCTTCGTCACGGATCTGACGCAGCCAGGTCTGCAGCTCTTCGTCGTATTTGCGGTTACGCAATACGGTCATCGCTTGCTGTTCACGGGCCTGGGAGGTGCTGTCGGTGGCGCGCCGGCCGAGGACTTCCAGGACGTGCCAGCCGTAAGGGCTTTTGAACGGTTTCGACAGCTGACCCTGAGGGGTCCCGGCCATTACCGCGCGGAATTCAGGCACCAGGGCGTTCGGGTCGATCCAGTTCAGGTCGCCGCCATTGAGGGCAGAGCCCGGATCTTCCGAAAAGCTTTTCGCCAGTTCGGCAAAGTCTTCGCCGGATTCAATTCGCTCGTAGAGTTTCTCCGCCAGACGCCGGGTTTCTTCTTCGCTACGAATTTCGCTGGGTTTGATCAGGATATGGCGGACATGCACTTCGTCACGCACCTGAGTCTCGCCGCCGCGTTTTTCCAGGATTTTCAGAATGATGAAGCCACCCGGGGTGCGCATCGGCTCGGTGATGTCACCCACCGCCATCCTGCTGAGCATGCGATCGAACGGCGGTGGCAGTTGTGCGGCTTTACGCCAGCCCATGTCGCCGCCTTCCAGCGCGGTTTCACTGGCGGATTTGGCGATTGCCAGCTGAGCGAAATCAGCGCCTTGCTTGAGTTGCTGATAAACATCGGCAGCCTGACGCCCGGCGTTCTGAATCGCTTCAGAGTTGGCGCTTTCCGGGGTCGGGATCAGGATGTTGGCCAGGCGGAACTCTTCGGACAGCTGCATCTTGCCCAAGTCCGAGGCGAGGAAGTTCTTCACTTCCTGCTCCGATACCTGCACGCGCTCAGCCACGCGACGCTGGCGGACCCGGCTGATGATCATCTCGCGACGAACCTGATCACGAGCGTCTTCATAAGACAGGCCGTCGCGAGTCAGAGCGATGCGGAACTGTTCCACGGACATGTTGTTGCGCTGGGCAATGGTGCCGATCGCCTGGTTCAGCTCCTCATCGGTGATGCGGATGCCGGAACGCTCGCCGATCTGCAGTTGCAGGTTTTCGACGATCAGGCGCTCGAGCACTTGCTGATCCAGTACACCAGGTGGCGGCGCGGCAGCACCGCGCTTGGCGATGGTTTGCTGAACCTCATGAACCCGTTGGTCCAGTTGGCTCTGCATGACCACGTCGTTATCGACGATGGCCACCACCTTATCGATGGACTGTACCGCAGCGTTGGCCGCGGTGCCCAGTAGCAATGCACCCAGCAGCAGCGGGCGCAGAGAATCAGAAAGCTTGGTCTTCACGTTCACGATAACCTTGAATGCCTTTGTCGAGGAAGCTCTCTACTTTGGAGCCAACAACGCCACCAAGCCCCTTCAGAACAATTTGGAGGAAGACGCCATGGTCGCCTTTTTCGTTTTGCGGAGCGTCCTGACTGAACTCGTCATAGTCGATCCAGTAACGGTTGATCAGGCGCAGTTTCCAGCAGCAGTTGTCGTACTCGAAACCACCGAAGGCTTCCAGGGTACGGTTGCGGTTGTAGTCATACTGCCAGCGGCTGATGGCGTTCCATTGCGGCACGATCGGCCACATCACCGAGAAGTCGTGCTGTTTGATCTTGTAGTAGTCCTTCACGAAGCCTGGCTGGCCTTCAACACCGTAATCGCCGCCGCCAACCTGCCACGTACCGGTGGTCTGGTCGTAGCGGATCTGGTCGTTGCGATAACGATAACCGGCGTTGATGACCTTGTTCGGGTTGTCTTCCGGCTGGTAGTGGAACATCGCGCTGCCCGAGCGAGGGCTGCCGCTGTCCGGATCCCAGTTGTAGTCAGCGGTGGCGCGCCAGTCGCGGTTGAAGCGGTAGGCGTACTCAAGCGCATAGGGTGAAACGCTGGAGTGTGCATCCTCGCGGGTTTTTGCATCGATACCCGGCAACTGAACTTCGCGGTCCTTGAAATACAGGGCCTGACCGACGCTGATGGTTTGACGTTCGAAGCCGTTTTCTTCGATCCAGCGGTTGGTTATGCCCAGCGACAGCTTGTTTTCGTCGCCGACACGGTCGGAACCGGAGAAGCGGTTTTCGCGAAACAGCGAGGAGTAGTTGAACGTACTTTCGCCGGTGTCGAATACCGGAATGTCGGCCTGGTCTTTCTCCGGGACATAGAGATAGAACAGGCGCGGTTCCAGGGTTTGGCGGTAATTCTTGCCGAACCACTGGGTATTGCGGTCGAAATACAGGCCGCTGTCGATGCTGGCAATCGGCACGCCTCGGTTTTGATTCTGGCTGAAGGTGCCATTGAGACGATCACCTTCGGCATTCTGCAAGGCGATCTGATCTTTACCTGTTCCGTCGAGGTCAAGATCATACTGGGTATATTTGTACTTGAGCGATGGTTTCAGGAAGCCATACGTCCAATTGAGCGGCAGGCTGACGCCCGGTTCGAGATCGAGACGGTTGCCGTTGGCGCGTGCCAGACCCTGAACGTTCCTATCGAGCCGCGGCGCCGCGACACCGTCTTGATCAACGTAGTTGCCGGTTTTCAGATCCCGATCAAACCGCACGACTTCAGTCTTGTAGTCAAAATCCAGCCCGCTTGGGTGGTACGGCAGTGCACCGTTGAAGGTGATCTGCGGTAAGCGGTCATAGGGCGTGATATCCGAGACAGTCGCCAATTCATAGGCATGTGCGTTGATCCGCGCGGTGTAGTTGTCGCCACGGTAGCTGACGGCACCTTGCTGGTTCACGTAGTCGCTGGTTTTGATGCCGATCTGATCGCTTTCCAGATCCTGGAAGTAATAAGGATCGCTGATGTCGGTGTAGTCGACTTCGGTCAGTACACGCGAATCCAGCCCGCCCTTGTGCTGCCAGTTGAGCATGTAACGGGTTTTTTCGTAGTCGGACTGCAGTTTGCGGTCGTCATTCTCGTCGTTGAGGTACGCGCCGCCGAACTGACCTTCACTGCCCTTGGTCAGGTAACGGAATTCGCCTTCCATCAATAGCCCGCGCTTGCTCATATAGCGCGGATACAAGGTGGCATCGTAGTTCGGTGCAATGTTGAAGTAGTACGGGGTCACCAGCAGGAAGCCGGTATCGCTGCCGGAGCCAATAGTCGGCGGCAGGAAGCCGGACTGGCGACGGTCATCGATCGGGAAATAGATGTACGGGGTGTAGAGCACCGGGATGTCTTTGACCCGGAGGGTCACGTTAGTCGCGGTACCGAAGCCGGTCGCCGGGTTCAGGGTGATGTTGTTACCCTTGAGCTGCCAGGCATTGCTGTCCGGTTCGCACGTGGTGTACGTACCATCCTTGAGACGGATGATGGCGTTCTCGGCACGTTTGGCATACAGCGCGCTGCCGCGCACACGTGACTTGTGCAGCACGTATTCAGCGTTGTCGACCTTGGCCTCGCCGGTGTCGAGTTGCACATCGGCGTGGTCGCCGACCAGCAGCGCGCCGTTGTCGCGAACGCGCACGTTGCCGCTCAGCTCACCGCGGTTTTCCGTCTGGTACAGGCTGGCCTCGTCGGCCTCGGCCTGCATGCTGCCCTGACGCATGACCACGTCACCAGCCAGGGTAGCGACTTGTTTTTCTTGCTCGTAACGCGAGGCTTTGGCACCGATAAAGGTCGGAGCGTCTTTTTTATCCGTCTTGTCATTCATGCCAGGACGAATGGGTTCGACATAGGAGCCAGAGCAATAAGGACCCGTCTCGGCCAATTGTGCAGCGGTGAGATTCTCGCGGGGCACCCAGTCGAGGTGGCTGTAGTCGGCACTGCGTGACTTCAGACCGCGGCCCTTGGCCTCGGTGACCAGCGTGGTCTTGGCAACGGTTTCGTCGCCGGCGCCGCTGTCCGTCGGGGTCTCGCCGGGTGCGCTGACCGCGTCTGCGCTATGCACGGGACGTGGTGGCAATTGAGGGGCGTTGGATTTCGGCGCACAGTCCCAGGCACCCGAAGCAGAGACTGAGCAGTCATACTGTTCCGCGGCGACCACGAACTGAGTGGCTAGAGGTTGCAGGGCCAGCAGACTGCCGGTAACCAACAACGGAAATTTTTTACGAAACGCGGGGGATTTCAATGCCATCTTATTAGTCCGGGCTTCCTGCGTGCCATCTGCCCGCGGTGGGGGCCGCACGCCTCTCGATGGTCTGAAAAAGATGCTGGATAATAAAGCATGACCCGCTTGACGGCTAGCGCCGTCGGAGACCCTTGCAATGCCTGATCAAGATGTACGCTTGCAACACCTGAAAGTTTGGCTCGATGAGCAGTTGGCAATCCTCTATGCCGCGCAAGACTGGGGCTCCGTGCCCCCGGCTACATTGACTGCGGCCAGCAGCGACGCGAGTTTTCGGCGGTACTTCCGCTGGGAAGGGGAAGGGCGCAGTTTCGTCGTGATGGATGCGCCGCCGCCCCAGGAAAACTGCAAACCCTTCGTGGATATCGCTTTTTTACTGGGGACTTGCGCGATTAATGTGCCGAAAATTTACGCACAAGACCTGCCGCGTGGTTTTCTTTTGCTCAATGACCTGGGCAACAAGACCTATCTGGAGGTGATCGACAGCGAAAATGCCGACACTCTGTTCAAGGATGCGTTGCAGGCATTGCTGGCCTTCCAGCAGTTGCCGATGGACGCGCCTCTGCCGAGCTATGACGTGGCGTTGCTGCGCCGCGAACTGGAACTCTTCCCGGAATGGTACGTGGGGCGTGAGCTGGGTATTCAGTTTGACCAGCAGCAACGGGCGCTTTGGCAGCGGGTCAGCGATCGGCTGATCGACAGCGCCCTGGCTCAGCCCAAGGTCCTGGTGCATCGTGACTACATGCCACGCAACCTGATGTTGAGCGACCCCAACCCGGGTGTGCTGGATTTTCAGGATGCGGTGTACGGTCCGGTCACTTACGACGTGACCTGCCTGTTCAAGGATGCCTTCCTCAGTTGGCCTGACGCTCGTGTGCAGGGTTGGCTGAAGGATTACTGGCACCAGGCCGCTAGTTTGGGCATCCCGGTACAGTCGGATTTTCAAGACTTCCTGCGAGCAAGCGATCTGATGGGCGTGCAGCGTCATTTGAAAGTGATCGGGATCTTTGCCCGTATCTGCCATCGTGACGGCAAGCCGCGTTATCTCGGCGATGTGCCGCGCTTTTTCGCCTACATAGAGGCCGTCGTGGCGCGCCGACCGGAGTTGGCCGAGTTGGCTGAGCTATTGAACAGTCTTCGCCAGCCAGTCGAGGCCCCTGTATGAAGGCAATGATTCTGGCGGCGGGCAAGGGCGAGCGCATGCGGCCGTTAACGTTGACCACACCCAAGCCATTGATTCGTGCCGGCGGGGTGCCATTGATCGAGCACCACCTGCGGGCGCTGGCGGCGGCAGGATTTACCGAGATCGTCATCAACCATGCCTGGCTCGGTCAGCAGATCGAGGACTACCTGGGTGATGGCGCGCGGTTCGGGTTAAGCATCCAGTACTCGCCGGAGGGCGAACCGCTGGAGACTGGCGGGGGAATTTTTCGCGCGTTGCCGCTGCTGGGTGATGAGCCATTCCTGGTGGTCAATGGCGATATCTGGACCGACTACGACTTCTCGGCCCTGCGCCAACCGATCGCCGGCCTTGCCCATCTGGTGATGGTCGACAACCCGGCGCATCACCCGAACGGGGGGGATTTTTGCCTGCAGGACGGGCAGGTTCGCGACGCCGAGCCGGGGGCGCAGATGCTGACCTACAGCGGTATTTCAGTGCTGCATCCGAAACTGTTCGCGACTAGCGTTGCCGGCCCTTTCAAGTTGGCTCCGCTGCTGCGCGAAGCGATGGCGCAAGGGCAGGTCTCCGGTGAGCACATGCACGGATGCTGGATTGATGTCGGCACGCTGGAGCGTCTGGCACAGGTCGAACAACTCCTGGAAGCGAGCCGCTGATATGTTATGGCCAGGGACTCTGATCGGAGCCGGAGCGGGCTTTCTCATAGCCAGCATTCCGGGGGCCATGCTCGGTGCATTATTGGGGCAGGCACTGGACCGGCGTCTGCAGCTGCAGAGCTGGGCGCAGCTGCGCGAGTGTTGGGGTGGGCGTGCGGCGCTGCGCAATGATGAGCTGTTATTCGTCTTGTTGGGGCGCCTGGCCAAGTGCGATGGCCAGGTAGTCGAGGGCCATATTCAGCAGGCTCGTCAGGAGATGCGTGCGCTGGAAATGAATGAGTCGGCGCGCAATCGCGCAATCGCTGCGTTCAACCGAGGCAAGTCCGGGCGTGATCGCTTGCGCGGCTATCTACGGCGCCTGAGTGTTCAGCCGCATGCGGCAGAGGGTGTGTTGCGCGCTTGTTGGCGGATGGTCTGGGCTGATGGCCGGGCCAGTAGCGCCGAGCGTGATCTGATCAAGCTATGGGGCAAATGGCTGGGCTGGACACCGCAGCAGGTGCAAGCGCTGGCCGGTGAATACGAACCCCATAGAAAACCGCTGGCTAACAGTGGCGGGGCTTATCAGGAGGCTTTGCGAGTGCTGGGCGTCTCGGCCACCAGTGAGCCTTCACAGATCAAGCGTGCTTACCGGCGCCTGCTCAGCCGCCATCACCCGGACAAGATTGCCGGCAGTGGGGCCAATCCGTCTCAGGTGCAGGAGGCCACCGCGAAGACTCGTGAGTTGCACAATGCGTATGCGTTGATTCGCCAGCGGCGGGATTTTCGTTAGCAGGCGAATTTTGCGTTGCCCTTGATGCAGTCTTCGCGAGCTTGCCCCAATGCCGTAGCAGCTGCCGAAGGCTGCGTTCGGCTGCGAAGCGGTCGTAAAATCAGGCACTGCGGTATTCCAGATAATCCGTGCAAGCAGGATTTACGACTGCTGCGCAGCCGAACGCAGGCTTCGCCAGCTGCTACGGTTCGCGTACCGCCTTAACTGACTGGCATGGGAAGGGGCGATCAGCTGCCGCTGTGCTGCGGGCTCAGCCAGCCGCGAATGCGCCGAAACAGCTGCTCTTGTTCGGCGGCGCTGTTTCCGGGCAATGCATTCAAGGAGATCTGGGTAAAGTTCGCGCTCTTCAAGCGTTTGCTCGCTTGCAGCCGTTGCAACGCTGCGTCGCGCGTCTGCGCCTTGTCCTTATAGAAGAAGTCGGCGGTTGCCACTTTCAGGGTCGACGCCAGTTCCGCCAGTTCCGGTTGGCCATTGAGCGGCTTTTGTGCGGCGACCATCACAAACTTCTCTATCTGCGAGGGTTGCTTCTCGCTCAGGTAACGTGCCGCCCAATAAGCCCCCGTGCCATGGCCCAACAGGACGATGCTGCGTGCGTTCTGCTGTTCGGCAAAGGCGATCGCCGCATCGATTCGGGTGAAGATCCGCTCGGCGTCAGCCTTGAACTGCTCTTCGGAAGTTTCGGTGGTGGCACGGTCAGCGACATCCGCCTCACCGCCGGCCGCTTGTTCGATGGGTTTAGGCGCGGCAGTACTGGCACTTTTGCTGCTAGTGTCCGCCGGGGCCGGGGCGGGCGCGACTTCGACAATCCGCGGCTGGCTGGCGGCACTTTGCAGATCCGGCAAGCTGATACTCAGGCTGCCCCAGTTGGCATCCGGCAGTTTTCGCCGCAATGGGCTGATTGCTTGAGGCCAGTCAGCTGTTTCGCCTGCGCCCGGGATGATAATCACCGCACCGCGAGGTTCGCTGGTATTGGCCGGTTTCCAGAGCGCGAGGAAACTGTCGCTGCCGGCCACCAACTGCTGTTGCTCCTGCTGCGGGATTTGGCGCTCGAGGGCTGCCGCCACTTCCTGGCTGCGCTCAAGCAACGGTTGGCGCTCCAGCGGCTGTTCTTCTGCGGTTTTTTCCACAGTGGCGGGAGCCGGGTCGGCGGCCTCGACTGAAAACGCACAAGGCAGGATCAGCGACAGGCACAATGCAGGCAGTGCCGAGCGGTAGACAGGGGGCATTGGATGTTCCAGGCCAGAAGTAATTCCGGCAGCCTAATGGGTTAGTCAGTATTTGTCAGGGTGTGAGACTTCAGATGATGCGTTTTCGCTGCCTGTTGGTTATCGGCTGTTTTTGCCTGCCCTTGATGGCAGCAGCAACGCCTGCGCCTGCGCCCCATGTTCCTGTCGCGCAGTTGAATGCCGAACAGCGTCGCTGGCTCGAGCAACACCCCGAATTGCGGGTAGGGCTGGTGCTGCAAGCGCCATATGCCCAGTTCGATCGCCGCTTGCAGCGCTTGTCCGGGGCCAACGTCGAGCTGATGCAATGGCTGGCCAAAGCCCTTCAGGTCGAGCTCAGATGGCATAACTTTGCCGATCAGGCCCAGTTGGAAGCCGCTGTGCGCAAGGGTGAAGTCGACATCGCCCCAGGCCTGAGTCAAACCCCCACGGGGTTGAAACTCTGGCAGTTCTCCGATCCCTATATGCGTGTTCCGCAGCTGATCGTCAGCGCTCAGAAGGAGGCCGGCGCGGTTGAGCTGGAACGGCTCGATAGCCAGACCCGTGTCGCGGTGCGCATGCCCAGTACAGTCGCCGATTATCTGCGCAGTACCTACGCCAATCTCAATCTGCAAGGTGTCCCCCTGGAGCGCCAGGCGCTGCAACTGCTGTTGAGCCAGCAGGCCCGATATGCGGTGGTTGATGAAGCGCAGCTCGGTCGCTTGTCCGCCGAGACGGAATTCGCCGATCTGGTGGTGGTCGGTGATATCGGTCTGCCGCAATTGCTGCGGATCGCTACACGACGTGATTGGCCCGAGCTGGCAGGGATCGTTGAAAGGGCGCTGCATGCCATTGCGGCGAAGGATCTGGAACAGCTGCACAATCGCTGGCTGCAACCCAAGTATCCACGCCTGGTCGAGTCGCGAGGCTTTTGGCAGAACCTCTGTCTGTTGCTGGCGGTGTTGTTGTTCAGCTGCATGGCCATCGTCGCCTGGCAGCGCCGCCAGCAAAGCAGCCTTGAGCAGCGGTTGCTGGCCGCCAGGGAAGACATCGCCCAGCGCGAGGCCAGCGAAGAAGCCTTGCGCCTGACGCAGTTTTCCATTGATCAAAGCACGGTGGGCATCCTCTGGGTCAACTGGGACAGTCATGTCCGTTATGCCAATCGGGCCGCAGAATCGATGCTCGGTTATGCCCCGGGTGGCGTCATCGACCGACCCTTGATCGACTTCGAACCTGGCTTGAACATGGACCGCTGGCTGACCCTGTGGAAGCGCGCCCGCGCCAGTGAGGAAGGACCACAGAGTTTTGAGACCCACTGCGTGCGGGCCGACGGCAGTATTCTGCCCACTGACGTATCGCTGAGTTTCATGCGCTTTCGCGATGGTGAGTACCTGGTGGTCTATCTCAACGATGTCACCGAGCGTCGTCGGGCCCTGGCCGCCTTGCAGGAAAGCGAGGCGCGCCTGCAAGGCATCGCCGCGAATGTCCCGGGGCTGGTGTTTCGTCTGGAGCGGGCACCAGTCACCGGGCAGATCGACTTCGCCTATATCAGTGAAGGCAGTGAAAGCCTGGTGGGTTATTCCCCGGCGACACTCAGTCAACGCGACAAAGGTTTGCGCAGCCTGGTCCACCCGGACGACAAGGCCAGCTACCACCAGACCCAGGATCAGGCCCTGGATACCGACAAAGACTGGTCCTGGCAAGGACGCATCGTGACCCGCCAGGGTGAGCAGCGCTGGGCGGAGATCAAGGCAATCACTCGGCGTCTGGAGGACGGCGCGGTGGTCTGGGACGGGATTGTCTGGGACATCAGCGAAAGCAAGCGTATCGAACTGGAGTTGGCCAGTTCCCGCGAGCAGTTGCGCGAGTTGTCCGCTCACCTGGAAAGCGTGCGGGAAGAGGAAAAGGCTCGTATCGCCCGGGAAGTTCACGATGAGCTGGGGCAGATGTTGACCGTGCTCAAGCTGGAAACCTCGATGTGCGAGCTGGCTTACGCGCAGCTTGATCCGGGCTTGAACGAACGGCTCAACAGCATGAAACGCCTGATCGCCCAGTTATTCCAGCTGGTGCGCGATGTTGCCACGGCACTGCGGCCACCGATTCTCGATGCGGGGATCGCTTCGGCCATCGAGTGGCAGGCGCGACGTTTCGAGGCGCGCACGCAGATCCCGTGCCTGGTACAGGTGCCGGACAACCTGCCGGCCCTCAGCGACGCCAAGGCCATTGGTTTGTTTCGGATCCTGCAGGAGGCGCTGACCAATGTCATGCGCCATGCTCAGGCGCATACTGTGGAACTTAGCCTGACCTTGGAAGGCGATGATTTATGCCTGACGGTCAGCGACGATGGTCAGGGCTTCGTCCCGACCACTGGCCGGTCGACTTCGTTTGGTGTGGTCGGCATGCGCGAGCGGGTGTTGATCATGGGCGGCAGTCTGTCGCTGGAAAGTGAACTGGGCGAAGGCACGACGTTGAGCGTGCGAGTGCCGCTGGATTAGGAGAGAGGCGTGATCCGTGTACTGGTAGCTGAAGACCACACCATCGTTCGCGAAGGCATCAAGCAGTTGATCGGTCTGGCCAAGGATTTGCTGGTGGTGGGCGAGGCGAGCAATGGCGAGCAGCTATTGGACGTCTTGCGACATATTCCTTGTGAAGTGGTGTTGCTGGATATCTCCATGCCCGGTGTCAACGGCCTGGAGGCGATCCCGCGGATTCGCGCGCTGAACAATCCTCCGGCGATTCTGGTGCTGTCGATGCACGACGAAGCGCAAATGGCCGCGCGGGCGTTGAAGGTCGGCGCCGCCGGTTATGCCACCAAGGACAGCGATCCGGCGCTGCTGTTGACGGCGATCCGTAAAGTCGCGGCCGGGGGGCGTTATATCGACCCTGACCTGGCTGACCGGATGGTCTTCGAAGTCGGTCTGACCGATTCGCGGCCGTTGCACTCGTTGCTCTCGGAGCGCGAATTTTCGGTATTCGAACGCCTGGCCCAGGGCGCGAACGTCAATGACATCGCCCAGCAACTGGCGTTGAGCAGCAAGACCATCAGCACCCACAAGGCGCGGCTGATGCAGAAACTCAACATCACGTCCCTTGCGGAATTGGTGAAATACGCGATGGAACACAAGCTCCTCTGACACAACCCGGTCCCTCTGTAGGAGCTGCCGAAGGCTGCGATCTTTTGATCTTGCTTTTGCTTTCGCGGCGCCTGGGGGAAAAAGATCGCAGCCTGCGGCAGCTCCTACGGGGATCGTGCCGGCATATCCATTTGCGACATACCTGCCAGCGCGCCTTTGCCTGTTCTTGAGGCTTGCAGCTTGAAACTTGCCGCTGCTCCTCTCCAATCCCGCCATCCTTGTAGGGCAATCCCTACCCCGAACTTTCCCTCCGGCCTAGGCGAATCTCTCATACCCCCCGATTTGCGTGCTCCCCAGCCTCCACTAGGCTTAGTCCACGGCAGTCCAAAACAAAAGGTGTGGGTATGAGCGAGGTCAATTCAAGTGCTGGGGCCAATGATGTTCTGGTCAGCTTTCGTGGGGTGCAAAAGAGCTACGACGGCGAGAATCTGATCGTCAAAGACCTCAACCTGGAGATTCGCAAAGGCGAATTCCTCACGCTGCTGGGGCCTTCCGGGTCCGGCAAGACCACCAGCCTGATGATGCTGGCGGGCTTCGAGACCCCGACTGCCGGCGAAATCCTGCTGGCCGGGCGCTCGATCAACAATGTGCCGCCGCACAAACGCGACATCGGCATGGTGTTCCAGAACTATGCGCTGTTCCCGCACATGACCGTCGCCGAGAACCTGGCGTTCCCGTTGTCGGTGCGTGGCCTGAACAAGACCGATATCGGCGATCGGGTAAAACGCGTGCTGAGCATGGTTCAGCTCGACGCCTTCGCCCAGCGTTACCCGGCGCAGCTTTCCGGTGGTCAGCAACAGCGGGTGGCCCTGGCCCGGGCGCTGGTGTTCGAACCGCAACTGGTGCTGATGGACGAACCCCTCGGCGCCCTCGATAAACAGCTGCGTGAACATATGCAGATGGAGATCAAGCACCTGCATCAACGCCTGGGCCTGACAGTGGTTTACGTGACCCATGACCAGGGCGAAGCGCTGACCATGTCCGACCGGGTGGCGGTATTCCATCAGGGCGAGATCCAGCAGATCGCGGCTCCACGCACCCTCTACGAAGAACCGAAGAACACCTTTGTCGCCAACTTCATCGGTGAGAACAACCGTCTCAATGGCCGCTTGCACAGTCAGAGTGGTGATCGTTGCGTGGTCGAGCTCAGTCGCGGCGAGAAGGTCGAGGCGCTAGCGGTGAATGTCGGCAAGACCGGCGAGCCAGTGACCCTGTCGATTCGTCCGGAGCGGGTGAGTCTGAACGGCTCCAGCGAATCCTGCGTCAACCGCTTCTCGGGCAGGGTGGAGGAGTTCATCTATCTGGGCGACCACGTCCGCGTTCGCCTGGAAGTCTGCGGCAAGACCGATTTCTTTGTGAAACAACCGATCGCCGAGCTGGACCCGGCTTTGGCAGTCGGTGATGTGGTACCGCTTGGCTGGCAGGTCGAGCACGTTCGCGCGCTCGACCCACTTCTAGAGGCGAATTGATCGCCCCCTTGCTTCACCAACCCTGCACGTGGAGAGAACAATAAATGTTGAGATCCCTGAAATTCACCGCTATGACTCTGGGCCTGATGGGAGCGGCACACGCGATGGCTGCGGGCCCGGACCTGACCGTGGTGTCCTTTGGCGGGGCGAACAAGGCGGCTCAGGTCAAAGCCTTCTACGCACCGTGGGAAGCGGCGGGCAACGGCAAGATCGTCGCCGGCGAATACAACGGCGAGATGGCCAAGGTCAAAGCCATGGTCGACACCAAGAGCGTGTCCTGGGACCTGGTGGAAGTGGAATCGCCAGAGCTCTCCCGCGGCTGTGACGAAGACATGTTCGAGCAACTCGATCCGGCCCTGTTCGGCAAGAACGAGGACTACGTCAAAGGCGCTATCCAGCCTTGCGGCGTGGGCTTCTTCGTGTGGTCGACCGTGCTGGCCTACAACGCCGACAAGCTGAAGAGTGCACCGGCCGGTTGGGTGGATTTCTGGGATACCAAGAAATTCCCGGGTAAACGTGGCCTGCGTAAAGGCGCCAAGTACACCCTGGAATTCGCGTTGATGGCTGATGGCGTTGCGCCGAAAGACGTCTACAAAGTGCTGGCCGGCAAGGACGGGCAGGATCGCGCCTTCAAGAAACTCGATGAACTCAAACCAAGCATTCAGTGGTGGGAAGCGGGCGCCCAGCCGCCGCAGTATCTGGCTTCCGGCGACGTCGTAATGAGCTCGGCCTACAACGGTCGGATTGCTGCCGTGCAGAAAGAAAGCAACCTGAAGGTCGTGTGGAACGGCGGTATCTACGACTTCGACGCATGGGCAATTCCAAAAGGCCTGGATAAAGCCCGCGCGGAAGCGGCGAAGAAATTCATCGCCTTCTCGGTTATGCCGCAACAGCAGAAGACCTACTCGGAAAACATCGCTTACGGCCCGGCCAACACCCAGGCCGTTCCGCTGTTGTCCAAGGATGTCCTGAAAGACATGCCGACTACTCCGGAAAACATCGCCAACCAGGTGCAGATCGACGTCAGCTTCTGGGCTGACAACGGCGAGCAACTGGAGCAGCGCTTCAACTCGTGGGCGGCCAAGTAGGAGCTGCCGCAGGCTGCGATCTTTTGATCTTGATCTTCGGCGCCCTCACAGGCCTCAAAAGATCGCAGGCTGCGCCAGCTCCTACGGGATGTGTGTTTTAAACATAAACAGAGGCGGCCTTCCGGTTGCCGGATGCCGCCCTCTGTAACGATCAAAGATTTCCGGAGTTCGCTATGGCCATCACCGTTCCCCTGAACGAGGTCACCAGCCCCACCTTGAAGCAGCGACTGGCACGCGCCGAGCGGCTTAACCGCTGGAAGGCACAAGCCTTGATCGCGCCCTTGGTGCTGTTTTTGTTGCTGGTGTTCCTGGTGCCGATCGTGGCGCTGCTCTACAAAAGCGTCGCTAACCCGGAAGTGGTTGGCGGTATGCCACGCACTGTGGCAGCTGTCGCTGCATGGGATGGACGAGGCCTGCCGGCCGAGCCGGTGTACAAGGCCGCCAGCGAAGACCTGGCCGAAGCCCGCAAGAATCAAACCTTGGGCGATCTGTCCAAGCGCTTGAACATGGAGTTGGCCGGCTATCGCAGCCTGCTGACCAAAACCGCACGAGCGCTGCCGTTCAAGACCGAACCGGCCTCCTATAAAGAAGCAATGGAAAGTCTCGATGAGCGTTGGGGCGACCCGGCGTACTGGCAGGTGATCCGCCGCAATACCAGCAACCTGACACCTTATTACCTGTTGGCAGCCGTCGATCACCGTATAGACGACCTGGGTGAAGTCGCCCCGGCCACACCAGACCAGGCGATTTACCTCGATATTTTCGCCCGCACTTTCTGGATGGGCCTGATCATCACCGCGATTTGCCTGGTGCTGGCCTATCCATTGGCCTACCTGCTGGCCAACCTGCCGTCGCGTCAAAGCAACCTGCTGATGATTCTGGTGCTGCTGCCGTTCTGGACCTCGATTCTGGTGCGGGTTGCAGCCTGGATTGTGTTGCTGCAATCGGGTGGCTTGATCAACAGCGGCCTGATGGCCATGGGCATCATCGATCAACCGCTGGAGCTGGTGTTCAACCGCACTGGGGTTTACATCTCCATGGTGCACATTCTGCTGCCGTTCATGATTCTGCCGATCTATAGCGTGATGAAAGGCATTTCGCCTACCTACATGCGAGCGGCGATTTCCCTCGGCTGCCATCCGTTTGCCAGCTTCTGGCGGGTGTACTTCCCGCAAACCTATGCCGGTGTCGGCGCCGGTTGTCTGTTGGTGTTCATTCTGGCGATTGGCTACTACATCACCCCGGCGCTGCTCGGCAGCCCGAACGATCAGATGGTCAGTTACTTCGTCGCCTTCTACACCAACACCAGTATCAACTGGGGGATGGCGACTGCACTGGGTGGGCTGCTGCTGTTGGCGACCGTCGTGCTCTATCTGATTTACAACTGGCTGGTGGGCGCCAGTCGCCTGCGCCTGAGCTAAGGAGAGAATCGAAATGCTGAGCCCTTATATGTCGCCCGTTGAGCGGGTCTGGTTCTACAGCTTGCGTATTCTCTGCGGGCTGGTCCTGTTATTCCTGATTCTGCCGGTGCTGGTGATCATTCCGTTGTCGTTCAACTCCGGCAGCTTCCTGGTCTACCCCCTGCAAGGATTTTCGCTGCATTGGTACGAGGATTTCTTCGCCTCGGCCGAATGGATGCGTTCCCTGAAGAACAGCCTCATCGTCGCCCCGGCGGCGACTGTAATCGCCATGATTTTCGGCACGCTGGCGGCCATCGGCCTGACTCGCGGCGACTTCCCCGGCAAACCGTTGGTAATGGCGCTGGTGATTTCGCCGATGGTGGTGCCGGTGGTGATCATTGGCGTGGCCAGTTACCTGACCTTCGCTCCGCTGGGGTTTGGCAACAGCTATCTATCGCTGATCGTCGTGCATGCGGTGTTGGGCGTGCCGTTCGTGATCATTACCGTGTCGGCTACTTTGCAAGGCTTCAATCAAAACCTGGTGCGTGCCGCGGCCAGCCTTGGCGCTTCGCCGCTGACGGCATTCCGCCGTGTGACCTTGCCGTTGATCGCGCCGGGGGTGATTTCCGGGGCGCTGTTTGCCTTTGCGACGTCGTTCGATGAGGTGGTGGTCACGTTGTTCCTCGCCGGCCCCCAACAGGCAACCTTGCCTCGGCAGATGTTCAGCGGCATCCGGGAAAACCTCAGCCCGACCATCGCCGCCGCGGCCACCCTGCTGATTGCCTTTTCGGTGATCTTGCTGCTGACCCTGGAATGGTTGCGTGGGCGTAGCGAGAAGCTGCGTACGGCCCAAGTCTGACGCGAAACACAATACCCGTAGGAGCTGCCGCAGGCTGCGATCTTTTGATCTTTCGCTTGAAATTCAAGCGAGATCGAGAAAAAAGATCGCAGCCTGCGGCAGCTCCTACGTGTTCAGCCTCGCGCAGCCAATTAGAGTCCAATCATCGAGGTCACAGTGCGCGCTGGAAAGCATGCGGTATACAATGCGCGCCATCGTGATTTTGCTCAAACAAGGTGCGTCATGCAGCCCTTCGCTATTGCTCCGTCGATTCTCTCCGCCGACTTCGCCCGTCTGGGTGAGGAAGTGGACAACGTTCTCGCCGCTGGCGCCGACATCGTGCACTTCGATGTCATGGACAACCACTACGTGCCGAACCTGACCATCGGCCCGATGGTCTGTTCCGCGCTGCGCAAATACGGGATTACCGCGCCAATCGACGCGCACTTGATGGTCAGCCCGGTGGATCGGATCATCGGCGACTTTATCGAGGCCGGTGCGACGTACATCACCTTCCACCCGGAAGCCACGCTGCACGTCGACCGTTCCCTGCAAATGATCCGCGAAGGCGGTTGCAAGGCCGGTCTGGTGTTCAACCCGGCCACCCCGCTGGACGTGCTCAAGTACGTGATGGACAAAGTCGACATGATTCTGCTGATGAGCGTCAACCCGGGTTTTGGCGGGCAGAAGTTCATTCCCGGGACCCTCGACAAACTGCGCGAAGTACGGGCGATGATCGATGCGTCGGGGCGCGATATCCGCCTGGAGATCGACGGAGGGGTCAATGTGAACAACATTCGCGAAATCGCTGCAGCAGGTGCTGACACCTTCGTCGCCGGCTCGGCGATCTTCAATGCGCCGAATTACCAGGAGGTAATTGCAAAGATGCGTTCCGAACTGGCGCTGGCTCGCCCATGAGTGGCTTTGAGCAACTGTTCCCCGGGTGTCTGCCGCGGCTGGTGATGTTCGATCTGGATGGCACCCTGGTCGATTCGGTCCCTGATCTCGCGGTGGCCGTGGATAACATGCTGCTCAAGCTCGGACGCCCGCCCGCCGGTCTCGAATCGGTGCGTAAATGGGTCGGCAACGGCGCGCCGGTGCTGGTTCGCCGCGCGCTGGCTGAAAGTCTCGATCATTCAGCGGTCGACGATACCGAAGCCGAGCAGGCTTTGGAGCTTTTCATGGACGCCTATGCGCAGAGCCATGAGCTGACCGTGGTCTATCCCGGGGTGCGCGACACGCTGAAATGGTTGCACAAGCAGGGCGTGGAAATGGCCCTGATCACCAACAAGCCCGAGCGGTTTGTCGCACCCTTGCTGGATCAGATGAAGATTGGCCGGTATTTTCGCTGGATCATTGGCGGTGACACCCTGCCGCAGAAGAAACCCGATCCGGCGGCGCTGTTTTTCGTGATGAAAATGGCCAATGTGCCAGCGTCCCAGTCGTTGTTCGTCGGTGATTCGCGCAGCGATGTGCTGGCGGCGAAAGCGGCGGGGGTGAAGTGTGTGGCACTCAGTTATGGCTACAACCACGGCCGACCGATAGCCGAAGAGTCGCCGGCGCTGGTAATCGATGACATGCGCGCGCTAATTCCCGGTTGCCTGGATCTTGCCGCTGGGATAACGTTGGCCGACGTTGCTCAACCCCCTCCTAGAGATTCCATCGTGGTGGTCACTCGCAAGCTCTGGATGAAAGTCATCAAGGCCCTGGCCCGCTGGCGTTGGCGCGCCTGACTTGATTCTGGCCGGTTATCCGGCGCGTTTGCACAACTGACCGTTAGACGCTCAAGCCACGAGGCTCCCCATGATCCGTGAAGAATTCCTGCGTTTGGCCGCTGCCGGCTACAACCGCATTCCGCTTGCCTGTGAAACCCTTGCAGACTTCGACACGCCGTTGTCGATCTACCTGAAACTGGCCGACCAACCGAACTCCTATCTGCTGGAGTCGGTGCAGGGCGGTGAGAAGTGGGGGCGTTATTCGATCATCGGCCTGCCGTGCCGCACTGTGTTACGTGTCCATGATCATCAGGTCAGCGTGACCCACGATGGTGTGGAGATCGAAAGCCACCAGGTCGAAGACCCGCTGGCGTTCGTCGAAGCCTTCAAGGCGCGCTACAACGTGCCGACCATCGCCGGATTGCCGCGCTTCAACGGTGGGCTGGTGGGTTACTTCGGCTATGACTGCGTGCGTTATGTGGAGAAGCGGCTGGGTCAATGCCCAAACCCGGATCCGCTGGGTGTGCCGGACATTCTGCTGATGGTTTCCGATGCGGTGGTGGTGTTCGACAACCTCGCCGGCAAAATGCACGCGATTGTCCTGGCCGATCCTTCCCAGGAAAACGCCTACGAGAATGGCCTGGCGCAACTGGAAGCGTTGCTGGAAAAACTCCGTCAGCCGATCACCCCGCGTCGCGGTCTGGACTTCAGCAAGCAACAGTCCGCTGATCCGGTGTTTCGTTCGAGTTTCACCCAGGACGACTACGAGCGGGCGGTGGACACCATCAAGGAATACATCCTTGCCGGTGACTGCATGCAGGTGGTGCCGTCGCAACGAATGTCCATCGATTTCAAGGCGGCGCCGATCGATCTGTACCGTGCGCTGCGCTGTTTCAACCCGACGCCTTATATGTACTTCTTCAACTTCGGCGACTTCCATGTCGTCGGCAGTTCGCCGGAAGTGCTGGTGCGGGTCGAAGACAATCTGATAACCGTGCGGCCCATTGCCGGTACCCGTCCACGCGGGGCCACTGAAGAGGCCGATCTGGCGCTGGAAGAAGACCTGCTGTCCGATCACAAGGAAATCGCCGAGCACCTGATGCTGATTGACCTGGGTCGCAACGATACCGGTCGGGTGTCGGAGATCGGTTCGGTGAAACTCACCGAGAAAATGGTCATCGAACGCTACTCCAACGTGATGCACATCGTCTCCAACGTCACCGGCCAATTGAAAGCCGGCCTGACGGCCATGGACGCACTGCGGGCGATTCTGCCGGCGGGCACCCTGTCTGGCGCACCGAAAATCCGCGCGATGGAAATCATCGACGAACTGGAACCGGTCAAGCGCGGCGTCTACGGCGGCGCAGTGGGTTATTTCGCCTGGAACGGCAACATGGATACCGCCATTGCGATCCGCACGGCAGTGATCAAGAACGGCGAACTGCATGTGCAGGCCGGTGGTGGCATCGTCGCGGACTCAGTGCCGGCCCTGGAATGGGAAGAAACGCTGAACAAGCGCCGCGCCATGTTCCGTGCCGTTGCCCTGGCCGAACAAACGCCATAACACTACCCCAATAAAAAACGCTGCCTCTGTGAAGAGGCGGCGTTTTTTAATCTCGCCAGGCTGCCCCGAAAAGATCGCAGGCTACGCCAGCCGGGTACACCCGTGAAATGTCAGGTACCCCCGATCCCCGTAGGAGCTGCCGCAGGCTGCGATCTTTTGATCTTTTGATCTTTTGATCTTTTGGATCGCCAGACCTAGAAATCCAGGCTAACTCCAAGGCTCACACCCTGCTGGGTAAAGTCGTCGTCCTTGCGAATGCTATACCCGCCGCGTAACGCCAGGTCGGCCGTCAACTTATGGCTGAGCCCCAGGCTCACGCGATTCAGATGGCTCTGTGGGGTATAGCCCTCCAGGGTGAAATCGTTATCAGGCAGACTGTTGAGCGCGATGTTCAGGTGCAGGGTGTCGTCTTCATACTCATGTTCGTAAGCGTATTCGCCGAACACCTGGGTTTGCCGGGTGATCTGGTATTTGCCCTGCAAGCCCGCGCCAAGACGCTTGGATGTGCGCGTCTGGTCGTCGTAGGCCAGCGAAGTTGCGTTGGCGCCTTTCTCTGAATAACCGTCGACTTCAACCCGCGCGTAATCGGCGCTGATAAAGGGCGACAAATGCCATGCGCTGCCCGGTTGCGCGAAGTCATAACCCAAGCGGGTGCTGAAGGCCCCGAGATAGCCATCGGTATCGCCTTTCTCGGCGCCTTCGCTGATACCCAGAGCAAACTTGCGTTCGAGATTGTCGTAGTCCAGATGACCGCCGGTCAGCGCCGCATCAGCCCACCAGTGATGGTGTTGGTACTGGGCGAAAACGGTGCCCAGATAACTGTTGAGTTTGTAGTCCGAATCGCGGTCTCCTGCTTCAAGGTCCTGGCGGTAGAAACCTGTCGCGACACCCAGGCGCCATGTCTCGGTGAGCCGGTAGCTGCCGCCGAGCGTCAGGTTATAACCGCTACCATCGGCACTGGCGGCACTGTTTTGCTCGTCGATATCCAGGCGTTGCCCGCCGCCCGCCACAATTGCCCGCCATTGGCCGACACCCTGCCAGTTATCCCAGTCAGTCAACCATTGGCTGCGCAGTTCATCCTGATGGGCGCGTACAGTGCCCTGAGCCATTTCTGGCAGCAGGGTTATTTCCCATGGTGCAGCCAGCAGAGAGTAGGCGTAGTCGGCGATCAGTCGCTGACCCGCCTCGGTGGGGTGCACCGAGTCGTTATAGATCAGCCTGGTCGGATCGGGGTTGGCGCTGTTGATCCCATAGGTAGCATTTTCGAGGCAACCGTTGCCGCTGAAGCAGGTGGCGGTGAGGTTCTGGTCCGCGGCCAGGCCGAATCGGGCGGGGTCGGCGACGGTGTCCCTCAACAGCAGCGGGATGTTGAGCGGGATGATTTCGGCGTTGATCTGAGCCAGTTGCGTGACCAGTTGCTGGTTGAACGCTGCGCTGGCCTGGGTGCCGAATGCCTGCGCCGGACCGCCATTGAGAGCGGGTGTCAGGCCGAGGTCGGGAAGCAACCAGACCATTACATACCTGGCGCCGGCCTGTTGCAGGACCCGGACGCTAGCCACCAGTCGGTCGGCTGCCGCGTTGGCCTGGTCGACGTTGAGAATCCGGCCTTGGAGGAAGTCGTTGCCGCCGCCGGAAAGGTAATACAACGCCTTGGGATCGGCGCGCAGATTATTCGCTATCAGATAACCCGGACGACTGCGTTCGCCGGTGTTGGATTCGCTGGTAATCGAGTCGAGGATCTGATCGGTACGGTAGCCACCCACCGCCCAGTTATTGCCATCCGGCAGGCCTTGGCTGGCACGGGCCGCCGAGGTCGAGGCGGCCACCTGGTCAGGTGAAAACCCCAGTTTTGCGCCGAGCAGCTGGGTCGAATTGGCGGAGCGGATTTCACCGCTGCCGTCCAGATAGAGCGGGCCGGTGCGGTTGGTAAAACGTTGAGTTGCACCGGCGGGGCCGCCCGGATCAGTGAACTGTCCGGCGTCGCTCAAGCTGTCGCCAAACACCACAAAGTTTGAGTAAGGGGAGGGGGCGGCTATCGCCTGGGCACAGGCCAGGGAGAGAAGAGCGCCTGCGAGCGGTACGAACAACGTCTGTTTGATCATGAGCGAGTCCGTTTATCTATTGTTGTAGTTAATGAAACGACAGGGTAAAAACTGTTGCGCTTGAACTATGGCTAATGGCCGCATCACTTCTTTGATCAAGCAGCAGGGCTGCGCCATATTGCGCCCTCTGCTCAGCTAAGTTACTGTGCCAGGATCTATGAATGAGACCTTCCCCGTGTTGATCGTCAGCAAACTCTTGATGCGAGTTGTCAAGGCCCACGCCCGTTGGCGTTGGCGCGCCTGACATTTCTCTGCCGGCCCGGCCGGACCTGTACCGATTTGCCTTCTTTGCCCCTGTAAGACACCGCTTGTGCTGGTTCAAGTCCAGCGATAGACAGAGCGGGAGACGCTGCGGGCAAATCATCTGAAGGCTGTATTAAAAATCAGTGAATTCAAGAGGTTGTAACCCATGTTGCTGATGATCGATAACTACGACTCTTTTACGTATAACGTTGTGCAGTACCTCGGCGAGCTGGGCTCGGACGTAAAGGTTGTGCGCAACGATGAACTCACCATCGCCGAGATCGAAGCCCTCAAGCCTGAGCGCATCGTCGTTTCCCCAGGCCCGTGCACCCCGACTGAAGCCGGTGTTTCCCTGGAAGTCATCAAGCACTTTGCTGGCAAGTTACCTATTCTGGGTGTATGCCTCGGTCATCAGTCTATCGGCCAGGCATTTGGCGGCGACGTGGTACGCGCCCGTCAAGTCATGCACGGTAAGACTAGCCCGGTATTTCACGAGGACAAGGGCGTGTTCGAAGGCTTGAACCATCCGCTGACGGTTACGCGGTATCACTCGCTGATCGTCAAGCGCGAAACCCTGCCCGAATGTCTGGAGCTGACCGCCTGGACGCAACTTGAAGATGGCTCCATTGACGAGATCATGGGCCTTCGTCACAAAACGCTGAACATCGAGGGTGTGCAGTTTCACCCCGAGTCGATCCTCACCGAGCAGGGCCACGAGCTGTTCGCCAATTTCCTCAAACAGAGCGGCGGCACGCGCTAAGGACTTTCCATGGATATCAAGACTGCCCTGAGCCGTATCGTCGGCCACCTGGACCTGAGCACTGATGAGATGCGCGATGTCATGCGCGAAATCATGACCGGGCAATGCACCGACGCGCAGATCGGCGCCTTTATGATGGCCATGCGCATGAAAAGCGAAAGCATCGACGAAATTGTCGGTGCGGTCTCGGTCATGCGTGAGTTGGCCGATAAAGTCGAACTGAAAACCCTCGACGGCGTAGTCGATGTGGTGGGTACCGGCGGTGACGGCGCAAACATTTTCAACGTATCCACGGCGGCCTCGTTTGTGGTCGCTGCGGCGGGTTGCACCGTGGCCAAGCATGGCAACCGTGCGGTGTCTGGTAAAAGCGGCAGTGCCGATTTACTGGAGGCTGCCGGTATTTATCTGAACCTGACGCCGGTCCAGGTCGCCCGTTGCATTGATAACGTCGGCATTGGCTTCATGTTCGCGCAGTCCCATCACAGTGCCATGAAGTACGCCGCCGGGCCGCGCCGCGAACTGGGCTTGCGCACGCTGTTCAATATGCTTGGCCCGCTGACCAATCCGGCCGGTGTGAAACATCAAGTGGTGGGCGTGTTCACTCAGGCGTTGTGCCGTCCGTTGGCCGAAGTCCTGCAACGGATGGGCAGCAAGCATGTGTTGGTGGTGCATTCCCAGGATGGTCTGGACGAATTCAGCCTCGCCGCTCCGACTTTCGTTGCCGAACTGAAAGATGGCGCAATAACTGAATACTGGGTCCAGCCTGAAGACCTCGGTGTAAAGAGCCAGAGTCTGTTCGGCCTGGTGGTCGATAGCCCGGCGGCGTCCCTTGAATTGATTCGCGATGCCTTGGGGCGTCGTAAAACCGAGTACGGCCAGAAAGCCGCGGAAATGATCATGCTCAATGCTGGCGCGGCGCTGTATGCCGCCGATCATGCGAGCAGCCTCAAAGAGGGTGTTGCCCTGGCTCACGATGCACTGCACACCGGTCTGGCCCGGGAGAAGCTCGAAGAGTTGGGTGCGTTTACCGCGGTATTCAAGGTGGAGAATGAGGGATGAGTGTGGCGACGGTTCTGGAAAAGATTCTTGCGCGCAAGGCTGAGGAAGTTGCCGAGCGCAGCGCCCGGGTGAGCCTGGCGGAGTTGCAGCGTCTGGCGGCATTGGCCGATGCGCCGCGGGGTTTCGCCGAGGCACTGATCAAACAGGCCAGGCTCAAGCAGCCGGCGGTGATTGCCGAGATTAAAAAAGCCTCGCCCAGCAAAGGCGTGATCCGTGAGAACTTCGTCCCGGCAGACATCGCCAGGAGCTACGAGAAAGGCGGTGCGACCTGTCTGTCGGTGCTGACCGATATCGATTACTTCCAGGGCGCCGATGCTTACCTGCAACAGGCGCGGGAGGCATGCAAGCTACCGGTGATTCGCAAGGATTTCATGGTCGACCCTTATCAGATCATCGAAGCCCGGGCGCTGGGTGCCGATTGCGTGCTATTGATCGTCGCCGCGCTGGATGACGTGAAAATGGCCGAGCTGGCTGCCGTGGCGAAGAGCGTTGGTCTTGATGTACTGGTTGAAGTGCATGACGGTGACGAGCTGGAGCGGGCCTTGAAAACCCTCGACACGCCACTGGTGGGCGTCAACAACCGCAACCTGCACACCTTCGAGGTCAACCTGGAAACCACCCTCGACCTGTTGCCGCGTATCCCCCGGGATCGCCTGGTAATCACCGAGAGTGGCATTCTCAATCGAGCCGATGTCGAGCTGATGGAAATCAGCGACGTGTATTCGTTCCTGGTCGGCGAAGCGTTCATGCGCGCCGAGAGTCCGGGTGCGGAGCTGCAACGGTTATTCTTCCCTGAGCGTGGTGTGCCGGTGAGCGGCTCCACTCTCGATTGAACCTGATTTAGTGAAGAAGCCGGCGATGCCGGCTTTTTTGTAACCATCGCAAAAGGATTCGTACTGCCATGACTCAGCCCATTGCCTTGACCGTCGAAGCTGGCCTGCGCGCCGAGCAGGACTTGCTGGCCGCCGTTTGCGCGGGCGAACAGGAGTTCGGCCTGTTGTTCTGGCAGCCGAGTGATCGAGCGCTGGTCATGCCCAGGCGTTTAAGCCGCCTGCCAGGTTTCGAGGCGGCCAGCCAGGCGTCGGCCGCCAGCGGTTGGCCAGTCCTGTTGCGTGAAACGGGCGGTGAGCCGGTGCCGCAGTCTGCTGCGACCATCAATCTTGCGCTGGTCTATGCGCCGCCGCGCAGTGAAGGCGACCAGGGACGGATCGAAACCGCCTATCGGCGTCTGTGCGATCCGATCTGCGAGCTGCTCACCGAGCTCGGTGGTAATGCTTCGTTGGGAGAGATAGAGGGCGCATTCTGCGACGGTCGTTTCAACGTCAATCTTGATGGCCGCAAAATGGTTGGCACTGCCCAGCGCTGGCGCCAGAGCAAGGGGGGGCAGCGTCCGGTAGGGCTGGTGCATGGTGCGCTGTTGCTGGATGACGAGCGTGAATCGATGGTCGCGGCGGTCAATTGCTTCAATCAGGTCTGTGGTCTGGAACAGCGGGTCCGTGCCGAGAGCCACATCGCCCTGCATGAAAAATTTGCCGCTGCGGATGCCCTCGAGCGTTTGGACAGCTTATACCGACAAATGCTGGCAAAGGTGATGGCGGTCTAACGGGTACCGAACACCACCATGGTTTTGCCTTTGACGTTCACCAGGTTGCGTTCTTCCAGATCCTTGAGCACGCGCCCGACCATTTCTCGTGAGCAGCCGACGATTCGCCCGATTTCCTGGCGGGTTACCTTGATCTGCATACCGTCCGGGTGGGTCATGGCATCCGGCTGCTTGCACAGTTCCAGCAGGCAACGGGCAACCCGGCCGGTGACGTCGAAAAACGCCAGATCGCCGACCTTGCGCGTGGTGTCGCGCAGGCGCTGGGCGATCTGGCCGCTGAGTACGTAGAGAATGTCCGGGTCTTGCCGGGACAGTTCGCGGAATTTGCTGTAACTGATCTCCGCCACGTCACATTCGATCTTGGCTCTGACCCAGGCACTGCGTTGCTGCTCGTGGCCGGCTTGTTCAAACAAGCCCAGCTCGCCGAAGAAATCACCGGAGTTGAGGTAGGCGATGACCATTTCCCGGCCATCGTCGTCTTCGATCATGATGGTGACCGAACCTTTGATGATGAAGAACAGCGTATCCGAACGATCACCGGCACAGATAATATTGCTCTTGGCCTGGTAGCGTCGGCGCTGACAGTGCATCAACAGCTTGTCGAGGTTCTTGATCTTGGGTGTGGGGGTAATAGCAACCATGGTTGTATCCCGAAAAGCCTGCAGGGTGTGGTGTCGTTTTACTTTTTTTATAGGCGCGAAGCGCTGTAAACAGCCAGCCAGGCGCCAGTGATTTGGCGCCAGCTTAACAGACACATTCTGTAGAGATTCGTGAATTTATGTATCCGCTGTGGCAGCCACTCGACTGGTTGCAAAACGCTGTGTTTTCAGGGGCCTGTGCTAAGCTGGCGACCCTTTTCTAGCAGTGGAGTCTTGGCGATGAAGGCACGCATCCAATGGGCTGGCGAAGCCATGTTCCTCGGTGAATCCGGTAGCGGTCATGTTGTGGTCATGGATGGCCCACCAGAAAGCGGTGGACGCAATCTGGGTGTGCGGCCCATGGAAATGCTCCTGCTCGGTGTGGGTGGGTGCAGCAATTTCGATGTGGTCAGCATTCTGAAGAAATCCCGTCAGGCGGTGGAAAGCTGTGAGGCCTTTCTCGAAGCCGAGCGAGCTACTGAAGATCCGAAGGTCTTTACCAGGATCCACATGCATTTCGTGGTCAAGGGCCGGGCGCTGAAGGAAGCTCAGGTCAAGCGCGCAATCGAACTGTCCGCAGAGAAGTATTGCTCGGCGTCGATCATGCTTGGTGCGGCCGGCGTGACCATTACCCACGACTACGAAATTGTCGAACTCGGTTGAATCGACATTCAACTATCATAATTGCAGTGCAGACTCTGGCGATCATGGGTTCAGGTCTGCATAATGCGCCACTTTTTTCAGGGTGCTGATCGCTTTCAAGGCAGGTCACGGTCCCGAACAGACAACCAAAATCGCCATTGCGAAGAGGTGTTAACCGTCCTACGCAGGTGCGTCGTTCGCATCTGACGGGCATGCTTGATCACGCGGCTCGGGCCGCAATACATAGAGAGTTTTTAACGGTGAAAAGCAAACTCAAGCTCCACGGGTTCAATAACCTGACAAAGACCTTGAGCTTCAACATCTATGACATCTGCTATGCGGAAACCCCGCAGGACCAACAGGCTTACGTCGAGTACATCAACCAGGTCTACGACGCCGAACGCCTCACGCAGATCCTTACAGAAGTTGTCGATATCATTGGTGCCAACATCCTGAACATCGCCCGTCAGGACTACGATCCCCAAGGCGCCAGTGTGACCATTCTGATCTCCGAGCAGCCGGTGACGCCTACCGACAGCCAGATCGAAGAGTCGCCGGGCCCGTTGCCCGAAATCATCCTGGCCCACCTCGACAAGAGCCATATCACGGTGCACACCTACCCGGAAATCCATCCGGTGGACGGAATCGCGACCTTCCGCGTGGACATCGACGTGTCGACTTGCGGGGTCATTTCACCGCTTAAAGCGCTCAACTACCTGATCCACCAGTTCGAGTCGGACATCGTCACCGTGGATTACCGCGTGCGCGGTTTCACGCGGGATGTTGAAGGCAAAAAGCACTTCATCGACCACGAGATCAACTCGATCCAGAACTACCTCTCCGGGGACACCCGCGACGGTTACCAGATGACCGACGTGAACGTGTATCAGGAAAACCTGTTCCACACCAAGATGCTGCTGAAGAACTTCGAACTGGATAACTACCTGTTCGGCGACGCCACCAGCAACTTGTCGGCTGAACAGCGCGCTCAGGTCACTGAGCGGGTGAAACACGAAATGCTGGAGATCTTCTACGCTCGCAACATGCCGAGCTGAGATCAGCGAGTACAAAAAAGGCGGCTACCTTCGGGTAGTCGCCTTTTTTATTTCTGTTTGTCTGATGCTCCGTGCGACGGCTATCGCGAGCAAGCTCGCTCCCACACTAGATCGCTTTTGGATACAGAACTTGTGAACACCAGAGATCGAATGTGGGAGCGAGCTTGCTCGCGATGAGGCCCTAAAGTGCGACGCAACTATCAGATCCGATAGGTGCTCTTGGTCATAACCTTGGCCATCAGACTCATGCCGAACTTGACCGGCGCGGGGAACCGGAAGCCACCGGCATCCAGTGCGCTTTCGGCGTGCTGCTCTTCATCGATGCGCATTTGCTCGAGAATCGCCCGGGACTTCTCGTCTTCGGCCGGCAATTGCTCAAGGTGTTCATTCAGATGCTTGCAGACTTGATGTTCGGTCGCGGCCACGAAGCCCAGGCTGACTTTGTCGCTGATCAGCCCGGCAACCGCGCCAATGCCGAACGACATGCCGTAGAACAGCGGGTTCAACAGGCTGGTATGACTGCCCAATTGACGGATACGTTGTTCGCACCAGACCAGGTGATCGATCTCTTCTTCGGCGGCATGTTCCATGGCGGCGCGCACGTGCGGCAGCTTGGCGGTCAGGGCCTGGCCCTGGTACAGCGCCTGGGCACAGACTTCGCCGGTATGGTTGATGCGCATCAGACCGGCGACGTGCCGGGTGTCCTCGTCGCTCATCTGCACGTCTGGCTGCACGATGGCCGGCGAAGGGCGATACGGCTGGCCGCTGAAGGGCAGCAGGGTGCGCATCGCGGTATCGGCTTGCAACAGCAGACGGTCGATCGGCGAGTAGTGACGTTGGGTAGTCATGCTTACCTCCGGGAAGAATCACGGCGGCCAGTTTACCCCAATCGATGCGGCGAAGGCTGCGCTGGATCAGCGCACCCTTGCCCTTGATGTCGCGAAGGGTGTGCTGCAAAGGTCTATATCAGAGCAATCAGCCCGGCGGCCAGTGCATCTGACGCTGACCGAGTACGTGCATGTGAATGTGATAGACGGTCTGCCCACCCAATTCATTGCAGTTCATGACCACCCGGAAGCCTGCTTTGCAGCCAAGCTCTGTGGCCAGGCGCTGGGCGGTGAACAGCATATGTCCGGCCACCGCTTTGTCATCTTCAGTGAGGTCATTAAGGGTGCGGATGGGTTTCTTCGGGATCACCAGAAAATGCACCGGTGCCTGTGGCGCATTATCGTGGAAGGCCAGTATCTGGTCGTCCTCGTAGATGATCTTCGCGGGTAGTTCTCTGTTGATGATCTTGGTGAACACAGTATCCACTGCTGTTTCTCCGTTGTGTTGGTCCGGACTGAGTGTACTCAGGCGACCGACCTGCGCCCAGCCTTTGCATGGTTGCAATTTAATACGGGCAGTAAGTCTTGTTGATCGCACCGGCGATTTTTCGGGTCAGCCAGCGCGAGCCCAGACGCGGAATGAAGGCGTGCCAGCGGTTGCGGCGACCGGGAATGATGATGGCGCGGTTCTTCTCCAAAGCACGCACGGTGTAGAGCGCGACTTCCTCGGGGCTCATCAGCAGCTTGCTGTTTTCCAGCTTGCTGGCGTCGAGCTGGGCAGTGCGAAAGAACGCCGTGCGCGTCGGCCCGGGGCACAATACCGAGACCTTGACCGCGCATTTTTTCAATTCTTCGCGCAAGCCTTCGGAGAAGTGCAGCACGTAGGCTTTGCTGGCGTAGTAAGTGCTCATCCAGGGGCCAGGATGGAAGCCCGCGACCGAGGCGACATTCAGGATCTGCCCGCCGCCCTGCAAGGCCATGGTATTGCCAACGGCATGGCACAAGCGGGTGAGGGCCAGAATATTCACTTCGATCAGGTCCTGTTCGGTCATCCAATCCTGGGCCAGAAACGGGCCGCAGGTGCCGATTCCTGCGCAATTGACCAGCAGGTCAATCTGCCGGTCACCTTCCTCAAGCTCCAGCAGAAAACCGGAGAGACGCAGGGGTTCACCCAGGTCGCAGGCCCGGAACAGCACTTCCACGCCAAAGCGCTGGGTCAGTTCGATTGCAATGCTTTCCAGCTGATCACGTTGGCGGGCCAGCAGAATCAGGCTGCGGCCGCGCCTTGCCAGCGCTTCGGCCAGGGCCAGGCCAATGCCGCTGGAAGCACCAGTGATCAGAGCGTAACGGGTCATGCAGTTCTCCATCGCAACGGCTGCGCGTCTGGGACGGACGTCTCACAGGCGCGCAGCGCTTTTCATTCTTGCGCAGAGTCTACAGGTGGCTGAGCGGGTTCGGCTGTTTCTGTCGCAGGTTCGACGATTTCATAGCTGCTCATTGAGCTGCTTTGGTATTCCTGCGTGAGGGTGCCGAGACCACCGGCGAGTGCGCCGATGATCAGCACGGCAAGCAACACCAGCCACAGCGCAGACAGTATTTTGACTGCGCTGCTGTTGGGCGGCGGTGGTGCGCCATAGCGGTTGGCGCCGGTATTGCCCGGCATGACCGTTATCAGAATCGGGAATACGCTCCCTACCATCGGCACCAGGTTGAGGAACCATAGCCAGCCTGACCAGCCAAGATCGTGGAGGCGCTGGACGGTAATGGTGATGTTCACGTAGAGGTAGGCCAGTAGCGCGACGAAGCCAAACAGGCCCCCCAGCACGAAGTGCTCATCAGAGAACAAGCTCAGGACAATGACTGCCGCGACAATGGTTGCGGCCATTAGCGAAACCAATGTCCAGGCCAGAAACCGCAGGCGCCCGATGCGTCCTTGAACGCTGAATACCTTCAGTTCGGAAAACTCTGGAAGGGTTTCACCGACCGCCGCGCGGGGAGGGCTGTAGGGCGATTCGGTATCACTGGAGGACGATGCAATGTCGCTAGCAGGCTGATGAACCTCGGCGAGGCTGAGTTCAATGGGCAGTTCGGGCTCGATTCGAGCGTCGATGCCGGTCTTCGACAGGGCATCCAGATAGGTTTGCGCATCCGTGCGGGACAGGTCGCGTTTCAAAGCGACGGATTTTCCGCTGAACAGGCGCTCAATGGCCGTCACGTCGCTTTTAAACAGGTGGGCGAGATTGAGCTTTGCCGTGGTGATCTCGACGCCGGGGAGCAGGGCACCGTTGAACACGATCTTGAAACGGTGTTCGCTCATTCAGGGCATCCTTGTCAGTTGCAATAGGTAGGGTGGAGTTTAAGGTCAGTCGCGTGCGTCTGACCAAAAATACCCGGGGTGTCAGCGCGGCCAGCGTTTCGGCAATTGCGCAGCGAGCGCTTGGGCACTGCGGTATTCGGCGTCCAGCCGTGCTACCAATTGATCGACACTCGGCAGGTCATCGATTTCACCTACGCCCTGGCCGGCAGACCAGACGGTTTTCCAGGCTTTGGCTTCGTCTTTGAGGGGTTTGAGTTTCGAGCCGAAATTGACTTCGCCCTTGCCCTGCAGCGCGGCCAGATCGAAACCGGCATTGAGCAGGCTCTGGCGCATGAAACTTGCGGGGATGCCAGACACTGCGGGGGTATGAATGATGTCAGCGGCCTTGGAGTTCAGCAGCATCTCTTTATAGGCCTCGGGTGCATGGCTTTCGCTGGTGCCGATAAAACGTGTCCCGAAGTACGCCAGATCCGCGCCGAGCAGTTGTGCGGCAAGAATCTCGTGGCCGTGGTTCAAGCAGCCAGCCAGCAACAGGGTCTTGTCGAAGAACTGACGGATTTCGGCAATCAGCGAAAACGGGCTCCAGGTTCCGGCATGCCCGCCAGCGCCAGCGGCGACCGCGATCAGCCCGTCGACCCCGGCTTCAGCGGCTTTTTCCGCGTGGCGCCGGGTGGTGACGTCGTGAAACACCAGTCCGCCATAACTGTGTACGGCATCGACGAGCTCTTTCACTGCACCGAGGCTGGTGATGACAATCGGCACTTTGTGTTCGATACAGATCGCCAGATCCGCTTCCAGGCGCGGATTGCTGTTGTGGACGATCAGGTTCACGGCATAAGGCGCAGGATTCTCAAGCGCTGCCAGCCCTGCTTCGATTTCCTCCAGCCAGGCTTTGAAACCGCTGCTTTCACGTTGGTTGAGAGCGGGAAAGCTCCCCACCACGCCATTACGGCAACAAGCCAGGACCAACTGCGGGTTGGAAATCAGGAACATCGGCGCTGCCACCACCGGCAGACGCAAACGTTGTTCGAGCAGAGCGGGCAGCGACATTGGAGGTACCCCGAATAGTTGCGACTTGTAGGATTTAGAACGGCCGTACAACGACCAGAATTACAATAGCCAGCAATATCAGAACCGGCACCTCATTGAACCAGCGATAAAAGACATGGCTGCGGGTGTTTTCGCCACGGGCAAAACGTTTTACCTGCGCGCCGCACATATGGTGATACCCGATCAGGATCACCACCAGGGTCAGCTTGGCATGCATCCAGCCGCCCTGGCCGAAATAGGCGCTCGGGTTGAGCGCGATCAGCCAGATCCCGAAGACCAGCGTCGCGATCATCGCCGGGAGCATGATGCCCCGGTACAGCTTGCGCTCCATGAGGCTGAAGCGCTCTTTGCTGATGCTGTCCTCGCTTTGCGCGTGATAAACGAACAGGCGCGGCAGGTAGAACAGGCCGGCAAACCAGCAGACCAGACTGACGATGTGAAAGGCTTTGAGCCACAGAAAAAGCATTTTTGGTTATTCCCCAGGTTCACGGTAGCGAAGATAGTAGAGGTTAGAGCGCCCGCACGTCACCTTGGCGGTTGTCGCAGAGCGTTGCGGCCCCTATTATCGATGGCTTTCCAGTGGGTTCGTTGAGGGCAGGTATATGGTCAAGGTCGGTATCGTCGGCGGCACGGGTTACACCGGGGTTGAATTGCTGCGTCTGTTGGCACAGCATCCGCAAGCTGAAGTGGTGGTGATCACTTCCCGATCCGAGGCTGGCCTGGCCGTGGCCGACATGTATCCGAATCTGCGCGGTCATTACGATGGCCTGGCATTCAGCGTTCCGGACATCAAGGCTCTGGGCGCCTGCGATGTGGTGTTCTTCGCCACGCCGCATGGTGTCGCTCATGCCCTGGCGGGTGAACTGCTGACGGCCGGCACCAAGGTTATCGACCTGTCGGCGGACTTCCGTCTGCAAGACGCCGATGAATGGGCCAAGTGGTACGGCCAGCCGCACGGTGCGCCGCAGTTGCTGGAAGAAGCGGTCTACGGCTTGCCGGAAGTAAATCGTGAGCAGATCAAGCAAGCGCGTCTGATCGCCGTACCGGGTTGCTACCCCACCGCCACGCAGTTGGGTTTTCTGCCGTTGCTCGAAGCGGGTCTGGCAGATACCAGCCGTTTGATTGCTGACTGCAAATCCGGCGTCAGCGGTGCCGGCCGGGGTGCTGCCGTAGGTTCGCTGTACGCCGAGACCTCGGAAAGCATGAAGGCTTACGCCGTCAAAGGGCACCGTCACTTGCCGGAGATTCGTCAGGGGCTGTGTCGCGCATCGGGCAAGGACGTCGGTCTGACCTTCGTTCCGCACCTGACGCCAATGATTCGCGGCATTCACTCAACGCTTTACGTCACGGTCGTCGACCGCTCGGTAGATCTGCAGGCACTGTTCGAGAAGCGCTATGCCGACGAACCGTTCGTCGACGTCATGCCTGCCGGCAGCCATCCGGAAACCCGTAGCGTGCGCGGCGCCAACGTTTGCCGTATCGCCGTGCATCGTCCGCAAGACGGCGATCTGGTGGTGGTGTTGTCGGTGATCGACAACCTGGTCAAGGGCGCGTCGGGTCAGGCAGTGCAGAACATGAACATCCTGTTCGGCTTGGATGAGCGCCTGGGTCTGTCCCACGCCGGCATGTTGCCCTGAGAGCATCCACAAGCTGCAAGCTTGAAGCAACAAGCTTGCAGCTTGAAACTAGTAGCTTGCCGCTGCTCCTTAATAGTTGACCGCTTTTCTAGGAGAAGGGGATAATGCGCGTCATCACGCATTATGGCGGCGTAACGCCGGGAGATAGTCAGCATGAGCGTCGAATCCTTCACCCCCATGGCTTTGCAATTCACCCACGGTGCCGCGCACAAGGTGAAGAGCCTGGTCGATGAAGAGGGCAATGATCGCTTGAAGCTGCGCGTATTCGTTACGGGCGGCGGTTGTTCAGGTTTTCAGTACGGTTTCACCTTCGATGAAGATGTGGCCGATGACGACACCATCGTCGAGCGCGAAGGCGTCAGTCTGGTTGTCGATCCGATGAGCTTCCAGTACCTGGCGGGTGCCGAGGTGGATTATCAGGAAGGTCTGGAAGGCTCTCGTTTCGTGATCAAGAACCCGAATGCCTCCACGACCTGTGGTTGCGGTTCTTCGTTCTCGATCTGATCGAACGGCACAGTACCGGTTTCACTTGACGCCGCATGGCTGCACAAAGCCATGCGGCGTTTTGCTGTCTGTCGATCAGGCCGGGTAGATGGCGCCCAGTACTCGCAAGCCCCGAGCACCGGTGACGCTCGGACGATTGGCGGCAATGCCTTCCAGGCAGCAATGCGCCAGCCAGGCGAAGGCCATGGCCTCGACCCAGTCCGGATCGACGCCATAAGCGGCGGTGCTGCTGACAGTGGTGTTGGGCAGCAGGGCCGCGAGGCGGTTCATCAGCGCAGCGTTATGAGCGCCACCGCCGCAGACCAGTAACTCCTGGGTTTCGCCTTGCGCGGCCTGCAACGACTCGACGATGGTCAGGGCGCTCAGCTCAAGCAGGGTCGCCTGCACATCTTCAGCAGCCAGTGCGGGCAGGCCCGCCAGGTGTTGCTGCAACCATTGCAGGTTGAACACTTCACGACCAGTGCTCTTCGGGCCTTTGGTCAGGAAGAAGGGGTCGCTGAGCAGGGCATTCAGCAGCGCTGGTTCCACCTTGCCGCTGGCGGCCCATTGGCCGTCGCGATCAAAGTTGTCGCCGCGTTGCAGGTGAATCCAGGCATCCAGCAGAACGTTCCCGGGACCGCAGTCAAAACCGGAGACAGGCTTGCCAGTCTCGATCAGGCTGAGATTGCTGAACCCACCAACATTCAGCACGGCTCGATGACCTGCACGCTGATCAAACAGTGCCTCGTGGAAGGCTGGAACCAGTGGAGCGCCCTGGCCACCCGCGGCTACGTCACGACTGCGGAAATCGCTGACGACGGTGATCCCGGTCAGTTCGGTCAGCAGTGCCGGGTTGCCAATCTGCACCGTGAAGCCCCGTGAGGGCTCATGGCGGATGGTTTGCCCGTGGCTACCGATAGCCCGAACCGCTTCAGGTTGCAGATGATGTTTGTCGAGGAGGGTGCTGATGCCCTGAGCGGCCAGATGCACCCAGTTCTGTTGGGCGATGGCCGAGCGGGCAATCTCATCGGGGCCGCTGGCGCACAAGCCAAGCAGCTCGGCGCGCAGGGTTTCAGGCATGGGGATGTAGTGCGTGGCGATCAGCCTGATCGCCGGTGCCTGCTCGATCAGCGCGATATCCAGGCCATCAAGGCTGGTCCCGGACATCACACCTATATAGAGCGCCATGGCTTAGCGCTTGCTCGAAGCTAGCGTGGTGGCTTTTTCCTGATCCATCCGCGCCATCAGAGGCTGGCTCTGTTGCTTGAAGCGCGCGCGCTCGGCTTTGGAGATCGGATCGGCCATGGCCACCTTCTGACCCAGTGGATCGACGTGCATACCATTGACCTGGAACTCGTAGTGCAAGTGTGGGCCGGTGGATAGGCCTGTGGTGCCGATGTAGCCGATAACCTGGCCCTGCTTGACGCTCCCGCCGGTCTTGACGCCTTTGGCGAAGCCTTGCATGTGGCCATAGAGCGTACGGTAGGTATTGCCGTGCTGGATGATCACGGTGTTGCCATAACCGCCGCGACGACCGGCCAACAGAACCTTGCCGTCACCGGCTGCCTTGATCGGCGTACCGCGTGGTGCTGCGTAATCGACGCCTTTGTGAGCGCGGATCTTGTTCAGGATCGGGTGCTTGCGGCCCATGGAGAATCGCGAACTGATACGGGCGAAGTCTACCGGTGTGCGAATGAAGGCTTTGCGCATGCTGTTGCCATCAGCGGTGTAGTAGCTGCTGGTACCTTGCTTGTTGGTGTAACGCACGGCGGTGTAAGTCTTGCCGCGGTTGATGAAACGGGCGGAAAGGATCGGGCCGGTGCCGACGGTCTTGCCGTTGACGACCTTCTGCTCGTAGATCACATCGAACTGGTCGCCCGGGCGAATATCCTGGGCGAAGTCGACGTCGTAGCCAAATACGCTGGCCATGTCCATGGTCAGTCTATGGGACAGACCGGCACGGGCCGCGGACTGCGAGAGCGAGCTGTTGATCACGCCGTGAACATAGGCCGAGCGCACGGTGGGCTTGGAAGTGAGGCGATTGAAGGCAAAACCTTTGGCGCCTTTGGTCAGAGTGATGGTTTCGAGGTCGCTGAGCTGGCTGTGCAGGTTCTTCAGCTGGCCATCAGCGTCCAGTTCGAACTCGAGTTTCTGGCCGCGTTTGAGCTGGGTGAACTGCTTGGCCTGTTTGTCGCTGGCGAGGATTTCATGCACGGAAGTCGCGGGCAGGCCGACTTTCTCGAACAGCGTGGAAAGCGTATCGCCTTTGGCAACCACGACTTCCCGGTGTTCGGGAGCTTTTTTCTCTTCCACCACCGCTGGAGCCAAGACCGCTGGAGCGGGCTGTGCTTGAGCGGTTTGCGGGGGTTCTTCCGCGCTGTTGTCGATCTGTGCAAACGGCGGGGCGACCACTTCATTTGTGGCTTGCTCGACTTCTGCAGCGTCTTGATCTTGTGTCAGTTGCTCGACAGGGGCTTCCAGGTCGAGATTCAGAGTCGTTCTTTTGGCCTCTACATCACTGGACGGAAATACCAGGAGCGCCAGGCTGAGTAAGGCGGCGATACCACTTGCGGCGAGCAGGTGGGTCTTCGGATAAAGCGGTGGCGCTTTAGGCGGTTTGGAGGTCATAGGTATTCTTGACTTTGAGAAAGATGAATTGGAAAAGATGACTGACATGATGAAGATGAAATAACTGTATAAAATATAACCAAATCGTCTGTGAAGCAAGCCCGCGAACGTTCCGTTCGTGGAATGGCCTCCGTACGCCGGGCAAAACTTGTAATTGGCCCGTGATCTTGTATGGTTGCTTCCCTTTGAATCTGAGCCTTGCGGGTCTGTTATGAAGTCGGTTGAAGAGCAGCTAGCGCTGATCAAACGTGGTGCGGAAGAGGTGTTGGTCGAGTCCGAGCTGATCGAAAAGCTCAAGCGTGGCCAGCCGCTGCGTATTAAGGCCGGTTTCGATCCGACGGCGCCGGATTTGCACCTGGGGCACACCGTGCTTATTAATAAGCTGCGCCAGTTCCAGGATCTGGGGCATCAGGTGATCTTCCTGATCGGTGACTTCACCGGGATGATCGGCGATCCGAGCGGCAAGAGCGCAACGCGTCCTCCGCTGACTCGTGAGCAGGTTCTCGAGAATGCCGAGACCTACAAGACCCAAGTATTCAAAATTCTCGACCCGGCCAGGACCGAGGTGGCGTTCAACTCCACCTGGATGGACCAGATGGGGCCGGCGGACTTCATTCGTCTCACTTCGCAGTACACCGTGGCGCGGATGCTCGAGCGCGACGATTTCGACAAGCGCTACTCGACCAATCAACCGATCGCAATCCACGAGTTTCTCTATCCGCTGGTCCAGGGGTATGACTCGGTAGCTCTGCGAGCCGATGTCGAGTTGGGTGGTACCGATCAGAAGTTCAACCTGCTGATGGGGCGTGAGTTGCAGCGCGCCTATGGGCAGGAGGCACAGTGCATCCTGACCATGCCGTTGCTGGAAGGTCTGGACGGCGTGAAAAAAATGTCCAAGTCCCTGGGTAACTACGTGGGGATTCAGGAAGCGCCGGGTGTCATGTACGGCAAGCTGGTTTCGATTCCGGATGAGCTGATGTGGCGCTACTTCGAGTTGCTCAGCTTTCGCTCGATGGACGAGATTGCAGTCTTCAAGGCTGACGTCGAGGCCGGCGCCAATCCGCGGGATATCAAAATCAAGCTGGCTGAAGAGATCGTTGCGCGCTTCCATGGTGAAGAAGCCGCGGCGAATGCTCATCGTGGCGCGGGCAACCGCATGAAGGATGGCGAGCTGCCGGATGATCTGCCAGAGATCGAATTGACCGCGACTGAAGATATGCCGATTGCCGCCGTTCTTAATAAGGCGGGCCTGGTGAAGAACTCGGCAGTGGCGCGCGACCTTCTCGGTTCCGGTGGTGTGCGTATAGATGGTGAGGTGGTTGATCGCACCTATATATATGCATTGGGCGCGACCCATGTTTGTCAGGCCGGGAAGAAGGCATTTGCGCGTATTACGCTCAAGCCTGAGTAAAGCTGAAATTAGTCCTTGACGGCAGATCCTGGAAGTCTATAATTCGCCCCACTTCCGGCGCAGTCGAAACGGAAAACTCCTTGGAAAACAAAGAGTTACGCAGTTTTCGACAGTGGGTTGCTTCAGTTCATCGAGGCCCAGAAGGAGTTGATAAGGTCGTGTTGTTTGGCCCTATTAATGATTCGATCCACTCGGTCGAAAGCGGTGTA
>NZ_CABVHQ010000001.1 GCF_902497895.1 Pseudomonas fluorescens | reverse complement strand
GGCTGCTCCTAGTACGAGAGGACCGGAGTGGACGAACCTCTGGTGTTCCGGTTGTCACGCCAGTGGCATTGCCGGGTAGCTATGTTCGGAATAGATAACCGCTGAAAGCATCTAAGCGGGAAACTAGCCTCAAGATGAGATCTCACTGGGACCTTGAGTCCCCTGAAGGGCCGTCGAAGACTACGACGTTGATAGGTTGGGTGTGTAAGCGCTGTGAGGCGTTGAGCTAACCAATACTAATTGCCCGTGAGGCTTGACCATATAACACCCAAGCAATTTGTTGACTCGAAAGAGCACCAGATTGCGGTGTGTGAAGACGATACAAACCGAAAGTTTGCACGAACACACAAATCTATCGCATACCCATTCGCTGGAGCGTGATCTCGCAAGAGACGACGACCCGGCTCCCGAATTTCTTGACGACCATAGAGCATTGGAACCACCTGATCCCATCCCGAACTCAGCAGTGAAACGATGCATCGCCGATGGTAGTGTGGGGTTTCCCCATGTGAGAGTAGGTCATCGTCAAGATTGAATTCCGAAACCCCTATCTGCGTATGCAGGTAGGGGTTTTGTTTTTGCGCGCGATTTACAGGAGCTGCCGCCAGGCTGCGATAAGGCCGCAACGGCCTTCAAGATTCGCCAGGATCGTTGTTTCTCGTGTTGCCTGATCAACCGTTACCCCTCCCAGTACTAAAGGAGGTGCCAATGGAAGCGAAAGGACCATTCCAGTCTGGCGTGGTTGCTTTAGGCTCAATCCCACGATTTAACGATACCGGCTGCGATGGCCCATTCACCTCTGCATCTTAAAACACTGTTCGCCTGAACACTTGATGCAGCACCGTCTCCCCGCTGAACTTCGTCAATGATGACCATCAGACGAGCCTCACAGCCTGCGATATGAGTAGAAAACCTCACCTGATTTCCAGGTTTGCAGAATAAAAGAGGATTTATCATGAGCAGCACCTTCTTCATTCCATCCGTGAACATGATGGGTATTGGCAGCCTTGACGAAGCCATGCTCGCCATCCGCAAATATGGTTTCCGTAAAGCCTTGATCGTCACCGATGCAGGCCTGGCTAAAGCCGGTGTAGCCGACAAGGTAGCGAAACTTCTGGCTCAGCAGGACATCAACTCCACCCTGTTTGACGGCGCCAAACCGAATCCGACGGTCAGCAATGTCGAGAAGGGCCTTGAGCTGCTTGGCCGTAGCGACTGTGATTTCATTATTTCCCTGGGCGGCGGTTCGCCCCATGACTGCGCCAAGGGCATTGCCCTGTGCGCCGCCAACGGCGGGCACATCAGCGATTACGAAGGCGTGGATCAATCCGCCAAGCCACAAATGCCGTTGATCGCGATCAATACCACCGCCGGCACGGCGAGTGAAATGACCCGGTTCTGCATCATTACCGACGAAGTCCGGCACGTGAAAATGGCCATCGTCGACCGCAACGTCACCCCGTTGTTGTCGGTCAACGATCCTTCGCTGATGGCCGCCATGCCCAAAGGCCTGACCGCCGCCACCGGCATGGACGCACTGACCCACGCTATCGAAGCCTACGTGTCGACTGCGGCAACGCCGATCACCGATGCCTGTGCACTCAAGGCTGTGGAGTTGATCTCGGCCAACCTGCGCACCGCCGTTGCCACCGGTGACGACATGACCGCCCGGGAGAATATGGCCTACGCGCAATTTCTTGCCGGCATGGCCTTCAACAACGCTTCGCTGGGCTATGTCCACGCCATGGCGCACCAGCTGGGTGGGTTCTACGACCTGCCCCACGGTGTCTGTAATGCGATCCTGCTGCCCCATGTCGCCAGCTTCAACGCCAGCGTATGCCCGGCCCGGTTTAAAGACATCGCCAACGCAATGGGTGTCGACACCCAGCATCTGGATGCGGAAAAAGGCGCCGCCGCGGCCATCGCCGCCATCCGCAAACTGTCTGCGGATGTCGGTATTCCGAGCGGCCTCGCCGAACTGGGCGCCAAGGCCGACGATGTGCCGATCCTGGCAACCAATGCCATGAAGGATGCCTGCGGCTTTACCAATCCGCGTCCGGCCAATCAGGGTGAGATCGAGCAGATTTTCCATACTGCGATGTAACCCTTATTCAGGACGAGACACAGCCAAATCAAAAGCCCCGCCTTCGTTGAAGTGCGGGGCTTTTTTTCGATGTGTGACGCGCAAGGGCCTGGCGTTCGCTCAATAATGGCGTGGGCAAGCCACGCTGCAAAATAAACCGGCGAATACCTGCCCACACCTATAAGGGAACACCATCCGTGGCCGATAGCCTGACATGCAGTTGTCTCCCTGCGCTGCATTTGTCTTTTGGTTCATCTTCCTACTTGCCTGGAATCTTCGATGTTCGCGTACCACCAAAAAAGCTTTTTGATCGTCGATGATTTCTCTGATTTCCGCAGTTCAGTCCGGTCGATGTTGCGTGAGTTGGGGGTCAAGGATGTCGATACGTCCGACACCGGCGAGCAGGCTCTGCGCATGTGTGCGCAGAAGCGCTACGACTTCATCCTGCAGGATTACCATCTGGGCGACGGCAAGAAGAATGGTCAGCAGGTGCTTGAAGACCTGATGGTCGAGAAGCTGATCAGTCATGAAAGTGTGTTCATCATGGTGACTGCCGAGACCAGCCAGGCCATGGTGCTCAGTGCCCTTGAGCATGAGCCGGATGCCTACCTGACCAAACCGTTCAATCGTTCAGGCCTGGCCCAGCGGTTGGAGAAGCTGGTGCAGCGCAAGACTCTGCTCAAGCCAATCCTGCAAGCCCTCGACCGCGGCAAGCCCACCGAGGTGCTGGCGGCCTGCACCGCGCTCTGCCAGCAGGAGCCACGGTTCGCCCCGTTGTGCCTGCGCTTCCGGGCCGACGCTCTGCGCGACCTGAATCAGGATGAGGCACTGGAGCGCTTTCTCAACGCGATTCTGGCAGACCGTCCGCTGCCCTGGGCCTATGCGGGGTTGGGGCGGTTGCTGATCAAGCGTGGTCAGGTTAGCCAGGCGCAGACTCTGTACGAAACGGCGCTCAAGGTGTTCCCGATGATGCCGGCGCTCTACGACGGCATGGCGGATGTGCTGGTCGCCCAAGGAGACTGCAAACGCGCACAAAGTGTGCTGGAGGAGGCCGTCAGCTTGTCGCCACTGGCTGTGCGCCGCCAATCGCTGCTCGGCAAGCTGGCGTTGGCCAACGAAGATTTTGAATGTGCCTCGAAAGCCTATCGCCAGGCGGTAGCCCAGGGACAGCAGTCACGTTTCAAGGACCCGGAGTGCAATCTCGGACTGGCTCATGCGTTGATCAGTAAAGGCAGTGAAAAAGGGCTGGACACCCGGACCCGGCTGGAGATCAATACGACTCTGAGCGCAGTTGCCAAGGAGCACGTCAACGATCCAGGGCTGCAGGTGCGGACACGACTGATGAAAGCCACCAGCCTACTGATCAACGATGCCGAAACCGCGGAGAAACTGACTGAGCAGGCGCTGGCCCGGCTTGAAGGCATGGAGAACTTCATGAGTGCCGAGGCGGCGCTGATAGTCGCCAGACAACTCCAGCAACTGGGGCATCCGCAGGCTGGTGAGTCGGTATTGAAGAACTGTGCGGAAATCTACGGTGACGACCCGCTGGTGATGCAGGGGATTGCCAGGCTGACCGACGACCCATTGATCCTCAATGCCGGCACCACCGCAGCCGATCTGAACCGTCAAGGCGTGCGCAGCTACAAGGCGGGTACGCTGACCGAAGCGAGGGCGCTGTTCCGTGGCGCGCTGTTGTTGCAGCCGAAGAACATCAGCATTGCCTTGAACATGGCGCAATCGCTGTTGCACGGTGCCGACGCCAGTCTGGATACAACCCTGCTCGAGGAATGCCGGGTCTGCCTGAAAATGGTCGGCATGATGCCCGAGAGCGATGCGCGTTATCCGCGTTACCAGAAGTTGCGAAGCAAGGCGTTTGGCGAATGAACGACACTGAACAGGGGCTGGATTTTTCCACGGTGATGGCCTCCACCGTGCACGACATGAAGAACTCTCTGGCCATGCTCATGCTGACCCACGCTCAGTGGCTCGCACGTTTGCCCGACTCCCAGCGGCAAACTGCCGAGCAGGGGGTGATCGAGTACGAATTCGCGCACCTCAATGGCCTGCTGGTGCAGTTGCTGGGGTTGTACAAACTGGGGGTCAACCAACTACCTTTGCAGCCGGACTACCATGAGCTGGATGACTTCATCGAAGCGCAGCTGGCTTGTCACCAGGACGTATTCAGCAGCAGAGGGATTGTCGCGAGCTATGAAGTCGATGACTTCAGCCCCCTCGGTTTCTTCGATCGAGAGCTGATCGGCTCGGTGCTGGCCAATATCATCAACAACCTCATCCGCTATGCCCGCCATGCCCTGTTGATCAGCGTCCGCGAGCAGGACGGGCAGTTGGTATTGACCGTCAACGACGATGGGGACGGTTACCCGGCGCAGATGATCGAACGGCAGGCGGATTACGTGCAGGGCATCAACCACAGCAGTGGCAGCACCGGCCTGGGCCTGTACTTCGCCGCCCGCATTGCCCGGCTGCATCAACGCAACGGCGTGCGCGGGCGTATCGAGATCGGCAATGGCGGCCCCTTGGGCGGCGCATTGTTCAGCCTTTATCTTCCGTGAGCGCCGCCGACGTCCAACGACCACCCCTGCGTAACCTCCACTGGAATCCTGAATTATCGTTTCAGCCTGCATTTCATGGCTGACTGACACCTTTATCGCTGCTTTTTGCCTGTGAGTGCTTGATATCCCGAACGGGTGGTGCGTATTTTGTACAGGTCGCCGTTCGCGGCTTGTACAAAAACAACAAGGATTGAGTCATGACTACCGATGGCCACAGTTCACTCGCGCAGCGATTGACGGGCATTGATGAGATTGAATGTGTCACTCCGGATCTTAATGGTGTGCCACGGGGCAAGGTGATGACCGCCGAGGGTTTCCTTGAAGGGCGGCGACTGCAGATGGCGCGGGGAGTGCTGCTGCAATGCATCATGGGCGGTTATCCGCCGGCGCGTTTTTACGGCAGCGATGACGGCGACCTGGCGCTCAATGCCGATCCGAAACATATCTATCGCCTGCCCTGGAGCAAGCAGCCGCGGGCGTTGGCGATTTGCGATGCGGATGAGTTGACCGGGGAAAGCTCGCGTCTCTCGACTCGCGGTCAGCTCAAGGCGGTTATTGCCCGTTACGCGGCGCGAGGGCTGGCGCCAGTGGTGGCGACCGAGCTGGAATTCTTCGTGTTTGCGCCGAACACCGACCCGACTCAACCTTTCCAGCCGCCGCTGGGACTGGACGGGCGCCGCGAGCAAGGTCATTCGGCCTTCAGCGTCAGTTCCAACAACGGCTTGCGGCCGTTCTTCAGTGAAGTTTATGAGTGCATGGCGGCGCTGGGCTTGCCGCGCGATACCTTCATGCACGAGATGGGCGTCAGCCAGTTCGAGATCAATCTGCTGCACGGCGATCCGTTGCTGCTGGCTGACCAGACATTCCTGTTCAAGCACCTGCTCAAGGAAGTCGCCCTCAAGCATGGTTTGACCGTGGTCTGCATGGCCAAGCCGCTGGCACATACGCCGGGCAGCTCGATGCACATTCACCAGAGCATTGTCGAGCTGGGAACCGGGCGCAATGTGTTCAGTGACGACGCCGGGCAGCCGACCGCGACCTTCCGTCATTTCATCGGTGGCCAGCAGGCGGGCATGGCGGATTTCACTGCGCTTTTTGCGCCGCACGTCAACTCCTATCAGCGCTTGTGCCATCCTTACGCTTCGCCGAACAATGCCTGCTGGTCCCACGACAATCGGGCCGCAGGATTGCGGATTCCGGCCAGTTCGCCAGTGGCGCGCCGGGTCGAAAACCGTTTGCCGGGCGCCGATGCCAACCCTTATCTGGCAATTGCCGCGAGCCTCGCTGCCGGGCTCCACGGCATAGAAAACCAGTTGGAACCGACGCCGGCGATCCAGGGTGAATTCGCGGTGCCGGAAAGTTTGTCGCTACCTTGTACCTTGCACGCGGCTCTCGAGCGTCTGAAACGTAGCCAATTGGCAAAGGAACTGTTTGGCAAGGAGTTCATCGAAGGCTACATCGCTTCGAAGACTCTGGAACTGACGAGTTTCTTCGACGAAATAACTCCCTGGGAGCGGCGTGTTTTAGCAGCCCAGGCATAACCGACCCGTCGCCGTCGGGTTATCTTTGTGGATAGCTCGATACTCACCTCAAGGAGCCGCTCGGAACGCCGATGCGCCAAATCTGGAAATCCTTTCGCGCGCTTTATTTCGCCTCGCTGATGATGCTTATCGGCTCGGGCTTGCTCAGTACGTATCTGGCCTTGCGCCTGGCTGCCGACCATGTCGACGGCCTGTGGGTCGGTGCGTTGATGGCTGCCAACTATTTCGGCCTGGTGCTGGGCGGGAAAATCGGTCACCGGTTGATTGCCCGGGTCGGGCACATCCGGGCTTATGCGACCTGCGCCGGGATTGTCGGTGCGGCGGTGCTGGGCCATGGGCTGGTGGATTGGTTACCGGCCTGGTTGTTCCTGCGGGTGATCGTCGGCCTGGGCATGATGTGTCAGTACATGGTCATCGAGAGCTGGCTAAATGAGCAGGCCGAAGCCAAACAGCGCGGCCTGGTATTCAGCGGCTACATGATTGCGTCTTACCTGGGGCTGGTTCTGGGGCAGCTGATCCTGGTCATGCACCCGGCACTGGGACTGGAATTGCTGATGCTGGTCGCCCTGTGTTTTGCCTTGTGTCTGGTGCCCGTGGCCATGACCCGGCGCATTCACCCGGCGCCATTGCATCCGGCACCGATGGAGCCGCGATTTTTTATCAAGCGAGTCCCGCAATCCTTGAGCACCGTGCTCGGGTCGGGATTGATCGTCGGTTCGTTCTACGGTCTGGCGCCGCTGTATGCCTCCCAGCAGGGGCTTTCCACCGAGCAGGTCGGTCTGTTCATGGGTACCTGCATCTTTGCCGGACTGGTGGTGCAGTGGCCGTTGGGGTGGTTGTCGGATCGCTATGATCGAGCCCTGCTGATCCGTTGTTTTGCAGTTTTTCTGGCGCTGGCCGCCTTGCCTCTGGCGATCATGCCCAAGGTGTCGCTTGAGGTGCTGTTTCTCGCCGGTTTCCTCTGTTCATTGGTGCAGTTCTGCTTATATCCATTGGCGGTGGCGTTTTCCAATGACCATGTCGAAGGCGATCGGCGGGTGTCGCTGACGGCGATGCTGCTGGTGACTTACGGTGTCGGCGCCAGCATCGGGCCGCTGGCGGCCGGGGTGCTGATGAAGCTGTTCGGCAGTCATATGTTGTATGCCTTCTTCAGCTTTTTCGCCTTGGTGCTGGTGTGGCGTATTCGGCCTAAGGCCGTGACCAACCTGCATCAGGTCGAGGATGCTCCGCTGCATCACGTGGCCATGCCGGACAGTATGTCGAGCTCGCCTTTGGTGGCAGCGCTTGACCCGCGGGTCGATGAGCAGGTGGTGCAGGATCAAATGCAGAACCAGCCAAGCCCAGAGCCTGAGCCTGAGCCGGAACCTGAAGCGGAGCCTGATCCTGATCCGGACGCTCCACCTGAGGAGCTCGGGGAGGATCACCCCCACGGTCTGAGTGCCGCAAGGCCCTAGTGGTCGGTGTGGCGAGTGCAGGCCACTGGAACGAAAAACGGGCAGTCACCGCAAGGGACTGCCCGTTTTTATATTGCGCCATCGGCTTCACATATCGTCTTTGTCGAAGCGGCGTGCTTCACGTTGCAGCTGATAGACGAACCGCTCGACCTGCCGTTGCACCAGGCCGCTCATGTTGTGGAAGCGTACTCCGGCGAAGGTGATATCGATGCGCTCTTCGTAATGCAGGTAACGCAATTCCACCGGCGCAGTCATGTTGCCGAAGGGCAGGGCGGCGATGAAACGGTCGTAGACTTCGCCAAGCTGCAGACGGCCAGAGATATCGCCTTCAAAGCGCAACTTGCAGCCGGTCGCCGAAATGTCCAGCAGCTTGCCATTGATCGGGGCCTTGAGTTTTGCACCGCCGAGCTCGACGTTGACCAGTTGCGCCAGTTTCAGCGCCGCGCGAAATGCATTGCGCCGTTGGTGATAGACCACTTCGACCGGCATCGTGCCGCGATAGCAACGACTGCCATTGGATTCGTCGATGGTCAGTGTGCCGTTGCTGTCCCAGGCGATTCGCACGCCGTCATGGAAGCCCTCGACGCGAAACGCTTCGCCATTGAGCAGGTAGCGCTCACCGTCGCGAGGAATCATTTCGTCCAGGGCGATCATGTTGCTGTCTCGATCGATTTCGACCAGATAGCTCTGAAAGCGCTGAGTGCGCTCGTGGAAAGTGATGATCAGTGGGTCATGGCTCTCATGCAGCAGCCGCAGGTTGGCGGCGATTTCCAAAGGGGTGGTGAGCACCTTCGGTGGCTGCGGAGCATCTTCCGCGTTTAAGGCATTGAACACGGTTCATCCATCTCCAGACAAAATACCACTACACGCAATGAGCTGGCATTTTGCCAGCAAGTTTCGCGCCTTGATAGGGCGCGCTCATTAGGATTTCACGCTTGACTGAGCGGGCGCGGCTTCGCCAGCAGGGAGGTTGATCCACGGGCATCATAAAGGGCAGGCGGTTCACCACCGGTGAGGATCCGCAACTGATTGGCCGTGGTGGCTTGCTGAACCTGGATCGAGCGACCGTTGAGTTCGTTGGCTGCCTGGCATTGGGCCAGAAGCTGGTTGAGCGCATCGCTCTGCGCCATCAGCTGATCGCCAATGGCCGATTGCCCGGCGAGTTGTTCCAGGCCGCTGCGATTGGCAGGCAGGTTCAGGCTGACAAGGATCTGGCTGCGTTTGCGGCCATGCTGTTCAAGCAAAATGATCAGTGCCTGCTTCTGCGCGAGAATACCTTCGAGCAGTGGCATATCGCGACCGTGCAAAGCCAGAGATTCGGCTTGCAGCAGCTCCAGCAACTGCCCCGTTGGAGCAAAATCATCAATGATCAGTTGCAGTAAATTAGTATCGTGCATGGCTGGCCTTGGGTTTTAAGCGTCCAAAAGCCTGGCGCAGGCCGGTGGCTAGCGCTGGGCTTCGAAGTTGAGCAGTTTGCTGGCTACACGGTTGCTGTCGACTTTATAGCTGCCATCGGCAATCGCTTGCTTCAATTCGGCCACTCGGGCCTTGTCGACAGCAGGTTGATCGCGCAGCTTGTCAGTGACCTTCTGCAACTGTTGAGCCTCATTGCTGAGGTGTACCGATTCCCCGCTTTTACTGGTACCGGCCTGTTCGCCCGGGGTATTCACCGGCGCGGATTTGCCGGCGTCGCCGGTTTCCCTGATGCCGCTGGTACGCGTACTGCCTGTGAGTGTGGGGGAGTTATTCAACCGGCTGAAATCGATGACCATAATGGAAAACCTCTGGGTATTTGGACGCTTGCCATGTTTTCGGCCATACCCGGAAAAACTTTAGGCCCAATTATCGGTGAGCGCGCGCGCAGCGACTCTTGCCCTGCTTGAGGCACAGTTTAGGGAAGGCCGGGGCGTTGCGCCAGTTCCCTACATGGCGACCTCGACCTGACCCGGGGCGATTACGCGCGCCCTGATTACCCGTTGAGAGTTCAGATTCTTGACCCGGATCTGTTCGCTCAAGCCACCGTTGGACAACGCTTCGCCGGGCATCCGCACGCTGAGGGTCCCGCTGCGGGCGGAGATCACCACTTGATCGCCTTTGCGAACGACCTCCGCTTGCTCCATGTGGATAAGCGTGATGACCTGGTCGCTGACCATTGGTCGGAGAAGTTTCTGGCCGATGGCCTGATCGACAGAGGTCAGATAGCCCTGATTGATCTGGCTGATGTCGCGCTCGCGCAAGATAACGTCTTGCGAGCCGATGATTCCCGTGCGTTTCAGCGGGCGGGTGGTGGTGACAATTTCTCGAAACAGACGCACCTGAGCCGGGACGAACACCGTCCAGGGCGAGGCGCCATCGCAACGCACGCGCACGGTGACGCGGCCCAAGGGCAGCGCCGGACTCTCCAGGGTCGCTGTCAATTCCTTGTCGCACATCGGCATGCGCAGGCGCGGGTCGAGTTGGCTGACCTGGATTTCGTAACGTCCTTCGGTTTGGCTGGTTGCCAGATAATCTTCCACGGTGAATTCAAGAAAGCCTTGAGTGACGCCGATAAGTAGATCAGGCAAGGTAACCGTATCCGCAACGGCAGGGCTGCCAAGGTTGAAAAAACACAACGCAGACAGCGCGCAAAGCAATTTGCGGTAGTGTGATGTCAGGCGTCGGAAAAATGTCGTATGTGTGTTCATAAGAGTTAAAAAGCAAGCGCCGTGCCGTTTAGTGATGAATGTGCGTCGCAACACACTTAGCGTTGGTGTAGGAGTCTGGGCATGGCTGGTGTAATGGATTCGGTAAACCAGCGCACGCAACTGGTGGGGCAGAATCGCCTTGAACTGTTGTTGTTCCGTCTTGACGGCCAGCAGCTGTATGGGATCAACGTGTTCAAGGTTCGCGAGGTGCTGCAATGCCCCAAGCTGACCCTGATGCCCAAGTCCAGTCCTGTCGTGTGCGGTGTGGCGAGTATTCGCGGGGCAACCATTCCGATCCTTGATCTGGCGATGGCAACCGGTTCAGGTCGATTGCTCGATCAGAGCAATCCGTTCGTGATCATCACGGAGTACAACACCAAGACCCAGGGGTTTCTGGTCAGGTCGGTGGAGCGCATTGTCAACATGAACTGGGAGGAGATTCATCCACCACCCAAGGGCACGGGGCGCGATCATTACTTGACGGCGGTGACCCGGGTTGACAATCAGTTGGTCGAAATCATCGATGTCGAGAAGGTCCTGGCTGAAGTGGCGCCGACCTCGGAAGCCATTTCGGTGGGTGTGGTCGACGTTGAAACGCAGCACAAGGCGGTTTCCCTGCGGGTGCTGACGGTCGACGACTCGTCGGTGGCGCGCAAGCAGGTCTCGCGTTGTCTGCAAACGGTTGGCGTTGAAGTCGTGGCGTTGAACGACGGCCGGCAGGCGCTGAACTATCTGCGCAAGCTGGTCGATGAGGGCAAGAAGCCGGAAGAAGAATTCTTGATGATGATTTCCGACATCGAGATGCCTGAAATGGACGGCTACACTCTGACGGCCGAGATTCGCAACGACCCACGCATGCAAAAGCTCCATATCATCCTGCACACTTCGTTGTCCGGTGTGTTCAATCAGGCGATGGTGAAGAAGGTCGGTGCTGATGACTTCCTGGCCAAATTCCGTCCTGATGACCTGGCATCCCGGGTAGTTGACCGGATCAAAGCAGCAGACATCAGCTAGGGGCATCTGCCCCTGTGTTCAACACGATTTAAGAGGCGGTACCTTTGTCTACGGGTAATTTGGATTTCGAACAATTTCGGGTCTTCCTGGAAAAAGCCTGTGGCATCTTGCTCGGTGAAAACAAGCAATATCTGGTGTCGAGCCGTCTCAATAAACTGCTGGACCAGCAAGGTATCAAATCCTTGGGTGAGTTGGTTCAACGTATTCAGACCCAGCCGCGCAGTGGCTTGCGCGAGAAGGTGGTGGATGCCATGACCACCAACGAAACCCTCTGGTTTCGCGATACCTACCCGTTCGAAGTGCTGAAGCACAAGGTGCTGCCGGAGGCGATCAAGGCCAGTCCGGGGCAGCGCCTGCGCATCTGGTCGGCGGCCTGCTCGTCGGGGCAGGAACCCTATTCGTTGTCCATGTCGATCGATGAGTTCGAGCGAACCAGCCTGGGCCAGTTGAAAATGGGCGTGCAGATCGTCGCCACGGATTTGTCCGGCACTATGCTCAACAACTGCAAGACCGGCGAGTACGACAGCCTGGCCATTGGCCGTGGTCTATCTGCGGAGCGTCTGCAACGTTACTTCGATCCCAAAGGTCCGGGGCGTTGGGCAATCAAGGCGCCGATCAAGAGCCGGGTGGAGTTCCGTTCGTTCAACCTGCTGGACAGCTACGCCAGCCTGGGCAAGTTCGACATCGTGTTCTGCCGCAATGTACTGATCTACTTCTCCGCCGAAGTGAAGAAGGACATCCTGCTGCGGATTCACAGCACACTGAAGCCGGGCGGTTATCTGTTCCTTGGCGCTTCCGAGGCGCTCAATGGCTTGCCGGATCATTACCAGATGGTTCAGTGCAGCCCGGGGATCATTTACCAGGCGAAGTGATTTGTCCGGCTACACCAAAAACGGGAGTCCTGAGGGACTCCCGTTTTTTTGCCGGCAGAAAAGCAAAGATCGCAGCCTGCGGCAGCTCCTACGCCGACCGCATATCCCTGTAGGAGCTGCCGAAGGCTGCGATCTTTTCGGCGGCCATCACACCTCTCCAAGCGGCAGAAAAGCGGCAGACAGCGGAAATCAGTTGCCGCTTTTCTGGCATTGCCACTTTGCCGATGCCCGCAAAGCCCCGGTTTACGGGCTTTTTTGATTTGGCACGAGGCTTGCTATGTCCCTCTTACGAAAAAAACCGGTCACCCAAAGGTCACCCGACATGAGCATCAGCTTCGATAAAGCGCTCGGTATCCATGAAAAAGCCCTGGGCTTTCGCGCTCAGCGTGCCGAAGTTCTGGCCAACAACATCGCCAACGCCGACACCCCTAACTACAAGGCTCGGGATCTGGATTTCTCTGCCGTGCTTGCCGCGCAGAATGAAAAGACCAAGAGCGGGACCTTCGGCTTGAACATGACCAATAACCGGCATATCGAAGCTGAAGGTTTGGGCAAGAGTGACGAGTCGCTGTTGTATCGCACGCCGATGCAACCGTCGATCGACCAAAACACGGTGGACGCTCAGCTGGAACAGTCGAACTACGCGCAAAACTCGGTCAACTTCCAGGCCAGCTTCACCCTGCTCAACAGCAAATTCAAAGGGCTGATCTCAGCCCTGCGCGGAGAGTAAACCATGTCCCTAGCCAGTGTTTTTAATATTGCCGGTAGTGGCATGAGCGCTCAAACCACGCGTTTGAACACCGTCGCCAGTAACATCGCCAACGCCGAAACGGTGTCGTCGAGCATCGACCAGACCTACCGCGCTCGTCATCCGGTATTCGCCACCATGTTCCAGGGCAGCCAGAGCGGCGGCAGCGATTCGCTGTTCCAGAATCAGGATGCCGCCGGCCAGGGCGTGCAGGTACTGGGCGTGGTCGAAGACCAAAGCAACCTTGATGCGCGCTACGAGCCCAATCACCCGTCTGCTGACGCCAAGGGTTATGTCTACTACCCGAACGTCAACGTGGTCGAGGAAATGGCTGACATGATTTCTGCCAGTCGATCATTCCAGACCAACGCCGAAATGATGAACACCGCCAAAACCATGATGCAGAAGGTCCTGACGCTCGGTCAGTGATAAGGGGCGACTCAGATGAGTGTTACCGATTCCACCAGTGGCGCGAGCCTTGGCGATATTCTCAACAACACGTCGAAAACCACTAAGTCGACCACCGACGATCTGGCGTCGGCGGCCAGCAGCACGGCTGGCAGTAAAGCGTTGGGAAAGGACGCTTTCCTGCAGTTGCTGGTGACTCAACTGAAAAACCAGAACCCGCTGGAGCCGCAGGACAACGGTGCGTTTGTCGCGCAGCTGGCGCAGTTCAGCAGTCTGGAAGGCATTACCACGCTGAACGATTCGGTCACCTCCCTGGCCGGCAATTACAAGTCGTCCCAGGCCCTGCAGGCCTCCTCGCTGGTCGGTCGTTCGGTGATCGTGCAGACCGACTCCGCAGTGATCGACCCCGCCAAAGGTCTCACCGGTTCGGTCGCCCTGGGGGCTTCGGTGTCCAATGCCACAGTGACCATCTCTGACAAAGAGGGCAAAACAGTCAAAACCATCGAGCTGGGCGCTCAGTCTGCGGGTAATGCCGACTTCGTATGGGATGGTGTTGACGATAAAGGGGTCAAGGTCGAACAGGGCACCTACACCTTCAAGGCGACGACCAAAACCGACGAGGGCACGACGGCATTGCTCACCTATCTGCCAGCGACCGTCAACAGCGTGTCCCTGAGCCAGACGGGCGGCGAGATGATGCTCAACCTCGCTGGCCTGGGCAGCATCGCCCTGTCCAAAGTTCAAACTATTGGTCTATAGAGCCGGCTAACGCGGCACAAGGAGTGAGATATGTCTTTCAATATTGGCCTCAGCGGGCTCTATGCAGCTAACAAGCAACTGGACGTTACCGGCAATAACATCGCCAACGTCGCCACCACCGGTTTCAAATCCTCCCGCGCGGAATTCGAAGACGTGTACTCGGCAACCAAGCTGGGTACCAGTAGCAAAACTGTCGGCGGCGGCGTCAACCTGGCCAACGTTTCCCAGCAGTTTGGCCAAGGTGAGGTCAACGGCTCTGGTGGCATGCTGGACATGGGGATCCAGGGCGGCGGCTTTTTTGTCCTGGATGACAATGGCTCGCGCAGCTACACCCGTGCCGGTACTTTCCAGCGCGACAAAGACGGCTACGTCACCACCGCCGATGGTTCTGCGCGTCTGCAGGGTTATGGCGTGGATGCCAATGGCAAGGTTATCAATGGCGTGCTGACCGATTTGCGTATCAACCTGTCGAACCTGCCGCCCAAGGCTTCCAGCAAGGTCGATTCCAGCAGCAACCTCAAGTCGACCAGCGACGTTATCGATCAGGTGGCCAAGCCCTTCGATCCCAAGGATACGTCGAGCTTCACTTCTCAGTTCACCACGATCATCTACGATACCCAGGGCAATTCCCACCCGATGGATCAGTATGTGGTCAAGACCGCTGCCAACACCTGGAAGACCTATACCCTGATTGATGGTCGTAACCCGGACGGTACGCCAGTGACCGACACCGGCACCGGCACCGGCACCGTCGCCGTTCCGCCGGTGGCTTCGACCATGTCTTTCGATTCTTCCGGAGCGCTGACCGGCATCGTTACCCCACCCAGCGTCGTATCCAATACCACGTTGACGATTCCAGGCACCGGGGCTGGAGCCTGGGTGCCAGGCACGATGATCAACGGTGTCTGGTCGCCGAACGGGGCTGCGGCCAACCCGACCGGTGTCGGCATCAACATGGCGAACATCACCCAGTACAACTCGGTCACCTACCGAAATCCTCCGGTTACGGACGGCTATGCCACCGGTGAAATCACCGGGCTGAAAATCGATGGCAGTGGCGTCTTGTTCGCCAACTTCAGCAACGAGCAGAGCCAGGCGATCGGGCAGATCTCCCTGGCCAGCTTCAACAATGAACAAGGTCTGATACCGGCTGGCGGCACCAGCTGGAAAGAAACCTTCGCTTCAGGTACGCCGGGCTTCGACGCACCCCAGGTCGGTACCCTGGGAGCGATCGTTGCCAACTCTCTGGAAGGCTCCAACGTCAACCTGACCAGCGAACTGGTGGACCTGATCAAGGCGCAAAGTAACTACCAGGCCAACGCCAAGACCATCTCCACCCAAAGCACCATCATGCAGACCATCATTCAGATGGCCTGATGCCGGATAGCTGACTCACTGCAAAACGAGCCCCTCGATCGAGGGGTTTTTTTATGGGTGTACGCAACCCTGTAGGAGCTGCCGCAGGCTGCGATTTTTTGATCTTGCTCCTGAGCAATCTTCAGAATCGCCAAAAGATCGCAGGCTGCGCCAACTCCTGCGCCGACCCGGTACATCCCTGATTGATCGGGTGTACGCAATCCCCCTGTAGGAGCTGCCGCAGGCTGCGATTTTTTGATCTTTCGCTTGGGACTCAAGTGGACCTGGAAAGATCGCAGCCTCGTTTCACTCGACAGCTCCTACACCGCTCCTACCCAGCTCCTACGCCGACCGCATGCCCCCGCAATGTCGTGGGCGCAATGCCAGGCAGTGGTGAAGATCCAGGGTGGGAGCGGAATTTCTCCAGACAAAAGAAAACCCCCGACAGGTCCAGAGGACCCATCGGGGGTTTCGAGCAGGCGCCTCGCGGCGCCTACCGGCTCAGCTTATTGGCAAGCTTCGCAATCCGGCTCGTCGATGGCGCAGGCCTTCGGCACGGGTGCCGGACCGGCAGGAGCTGCCAGGACCGAATCGTCACCGTGGTTACCGCTGGAAACCGCGTTCAGCTTATTGGTGCTGATGGTCGACTTCTCGGTGCTGGTCGCGGCTAGGGCACGGAGGTAGTAAGTGGTTTTCAGGCCACGGTACCAGGCCATGCGGTAGGTCACGTCCAGCTTCTTGCCCGACGCGCCGGCGATGTACAGGTTCAGCGACTGAGCCTGGTCGATCCACTTTTGACGGCGGCTGGCGGCGTCGACGATCCACTTGGTGTCCACTTCGAAGGCAGTCGCGTAGAGCTCTTTGAGTTCTTGCGGGATGCGTTCGATCTGCTGCACGGAACCGTCGTAGTACTTCAGGTCGTTGATCATGACCGAGTCCCACAGATCGCGAGCTTTCAGGTCGCGAACCAGGTACGGGTTGATCACGGTGAATTCGCCCGAGAGGTTCGATTTCACGTAGAGGTTCTGGTAGGTCGGTTCGATCGACTGCGATACGCCAGTGATGTTGGCGATGGTCGCGGTCGGTGCGATGGCCATGATGTTGGAGTTACGAATGCCTTTTTGTACTCGGGCGCGAACCGGTGCCCAGTCGAGGGATTCGTTCAGGTCGACATCGATGTACTTCTGGCCACGCTGTTCGATCAGGATCTGTTGCGAATCCAGCGGCAGGATGCCTTTGGACCACAGCGAGCCCTGGAATGTCTCGTAGGCACCGCGCTCATCGGCCAGGTCGCAGGAAGCCTGGATCGCGTAGTAGCTGACCGCTTCCATGGACTTGTCGGCGAATTCGACGGCAGCATCGGAACCGTACGGGATGTGCTGCAGGTACAGCGCGTCCTGGAAGCCCATGATGCCCAGGCCGACCGGACGGTGCTTGAAGTTGGAGTTCTTCGCTTGTGGCACCGAGTAGTAGTTGATGTCGATCACGTTATCGAGCATCCGCACGGCGGTGTTCACGGTGCGTTCCAGCTTGGCGGTATCGAGCTTGCCGTCGGTGATGTGGTTCGGCAGGTTGATCGAACCCAGGTTGCAGACAGCGATCTCGTCCTTGTTGGTGTTCAAGGTGATTTCGGTGCACAGGTTCGAGCTGTGAACCACGCCAACGTGTTGCTGTGGGCTGCGCAGGTTGCATGGATCTTTGAAGGTCAGCCATGGGTGGCCGGTTTCGAAGAGCATGGAGAGCATTTTGCGCCACAGGTCTTTGGCCTGGATGGTCTTGAACAGCTTGATCTTGCCCGGGTACTGGGACAGGGCTTCGTAGTACTCGTAGCGCTCTTCGAAGGCCTTGCCGGTCAGGTCATGCAGGTCCGGTACTTCGGACGGCGAGAACAGGGTCCACTGGCCGTCATCGAAGACGCGCTTCATGAACAGGTCAGGGATCCAGTTGGCGGTGTTCATGTCGTGGGTACGACGACGATCATCACCGGTGTTCTTGCGCAGCTCGATGAACTCTTCGATGTCCATGTGCCAGGTTTCCAGGTAGGCACAGACAGCGCCTTTGCGCTTGCCACCCTGGTTGACGGCTACGGCGGTGTCGTTCACCACTTTCAGGAAAGGTACGACGCCCTGGGATTTGCCGTTGGTACCCTTGATCCAGGAGCCCAGCGCACGAACCGGAGTCCAGTCATTGCCCAGGCCGCCAGCGAATTTCGACAGCATGGCGTTGTCGTGGATCGCGTGGTAGATGCCCGACAGGTCATCCGGCACGGTGGTCAGGTAGCAACTCGACAGCTGTGGACGCAGGGTGCCGGCGTTGAACAGGGTCGGCGTCGAAGACATGTAGTCGAAGGACGACAACAGGTTGTAGAACTCGATGGCACGGTCTTCTTTGTTTTTCTCTTCGATCGCCAGGCCCATGGCCACGCGCATGAAGAAGATCTGCGGCAGTTCGAAACGGATACCGTCCCTGTGGATGAAGTAACGGTCGTACAGGGTTTGCAGGCCCAGGTAGGTGAACTGCTGGTCACGCTCGTGGTTGATCGCCTTGCCGAGTTTTTCCAGGTCGAAGGTGGCCAGCACCGGGTTCAGCAATTCGAACTGGATACCCTTGGCGATGTACGAAGGCAGGGCCTTGGCGTACAGGTCGACCATTTCGTGGTGAGTGGCGCTGTCGGCGACTTCGAGGAAGCTCAGGCCTTCGGCACGCAGGGTGTCCATCAGCAGGCGAGCGGTCACGAAGGAGTAGTTCGGCTCACGCTCGACCAGGGTCCGGGCGGTCATCACCAGCGCGGTGTTGACGTCTTTGAGGGCTACGCCGTCATAGAGGTTCTTCAGGGTTTCGCGCTGGATCAGGCCACCGTCGACTTCTTCCAGGCCTTCGCAGGCCTCGGTCACGATAGTGTTCAGACGACCCATGTCCAGAGGCGCCAGGCTGCCATCGGCGAGGGTGATACGGATCGATGGGTGAGCTTGCACCGGCTCGTCGGTCGTGGAGCGAACGGCACGCTCTTTGGAGCGGGCGTCACGGTAGATCACGTAGTCGCGAGCGACTTTCTGCTCGCCGGCACGCATCAGGGCCAGTTCGACCTGGTCCTGGATTTCTTCGATATGGATAGTGCCGCCCGATGGCATGCGACGCTTGAAGGTCGCGGTGACTTGTTCGGTCAGGCGGGCAACGGTGTCGTGGATTCGCGACGAGGCAGCGGCGGTGCCGCCTTCAACTGCGAGGAACGCTTTGGTGATGGCGACGGTGATTTTGTCATCGGTGTAAGGAACGACAGTGCCGTTACGCTTGATCACGCGCAGTTGACCAGGCGCAGTGGCGGACAGATCCAGATTCGAATCGGTGGCCTGCGGCAAGGTGCCCTGCGGGTTCTCGCGAGTTGTGTCGGTTTGCATGGGTGTCTCCACGTTCTCTATGTTTGTTTGGGCACCATCACGGTGCCCACCGTTCCGTCCTGAAGCACTACAACCGGCAAGCGCCGGGCATAACCACTTCGGGACAGGAGGAAGGAGCTCTTTCGGGCGTCGCTTCCATGCCGAAGTCTTTGGTTTCCAGCCGCAGGGCTGAAAGCCGAATTCTTGAAGGTGACACTAATCAGTACCGCAACACCCGTACCGTTTTCGCCGTCAGCGGCGGGAAAACAGCAGCCATCCGCAGGCGCGGTTTGGTCTTCGGAAAAAGTGTTTGGTTCAACCAAACAGAAGCAAGAAAGCGCTTGAGTTCCTTGTCTGATTTGTGTTTGGTTTTTTTGTGCAAAACCCTACATGTAGGGTTTTTTTATCGCCGGGCTACAAGATAATGCGTTTTGGCCCCGGATTGCAACGTGCTACCTGTGGATAAAGTGTGGGTAAATTGTGCATGAAATCCGCAAACATCGCGTAGGCCTTGAGTGCGCTGGAGTAGACCGTTTGTCATTGATTTTTGCCGCCGAAAACTGTCCTGGGCGGATTTTTGCGGGCGCGAACCCTATCACAAAAAAAACCAGTTACCGAGCGCATTTGCCGGCTTGTGTACTCCAGGGTGGCCGTTGCTACAATCGGATGTTCTATAGGCTGTATTACCCACTCCAATCATTACAAAAAGACGGGTGGATCCTTCCTGAATGTGGTTTTGACAAGCAGAGGTCACCGGTGGAGCAAGAAGCCTGGCAGGTATTGATTGTCGAGGATGACCAGCGTCTGGCTGAGTTGACCCGCGAGTACCTGGAGAGTAACGGACTGCGGGTGGCTATCGAGGGCAACGGAGCCCTGGCGGCGGCGCGGATCATTGCCGAGCAGCCGGATCTGGTCATCCTCGACCTGATGCTCCCCGGTGAAGACGGCCTGAGTATCTGTCGCAAGGTACGCGATCGTTATGACGGGCCGATCCTGATGCTCACTGCGCGTACCGACGACATGGACCAGATCCTGGGCCTGGACATGGGCGCCGATGATTATGTCTGTAAACCGGTGCACCCGCGCTTGCTGCTGGCACGCATCCAGGCCCTGCTGCGGCGCAGCGAGCCGGCGGAACCGGCGGCGCCGGAAAAACTCCGGCGTCTGCAGTTCGGCCCGCTGGTGGTGGACAACGCTTTGCGCGAAGCCTGGTTGCATGACAATGGCATCGAGCTGACCGGTGCCGAGTTCGATCTGCTGTGGCTGCTGGTGGCCAATGCCGGGCGGATTCTTTCCCGTGAAGAGATTTTCACCGCACTGCGCGGTATCGGTTACGACGGACAGGACCGTTCCATTGATGTGCGGATCTCGCGCATCCGTCCGAAGATCGGCGATGACCCGATTCATCCACGGTTGATCAAGACCATTCGCAGCAAAGGCTACCTGTTCGTCCCTGAAGCCTGCACAGACCTGCCGCGGTGAACTCGATTTTCCTGCGCATCTATGGCGGTATGTGCGCGGCGCTGATTCTGGTGGCGGTGCTTGGTGTACTGGCCTTGCACCTGCTCAATCAGGTACGCGGCGAGCAGTACCGTGAGCGTCTGGCGCACGGTACGTTTTCATTGATGGCCGACAACCTGCAACCGATGACCGAGATGGAACGGCGCCGGGCGCTGCTGGTGTGGGAGCGGTTGCTGGGGATTCCCCTGGCCCTGCAGACCTTCTCCCAGACCAGCCTCGATCTGGGGCAGCGCAATCGCGTGCTGCGCGGTCAGGCGCTGGTCGAACAGACCGGTCCGCACGCGGCGAAGGTCTATCGGTTGGTCAGTAATAAAGAGCAGCTTGTGCTCACTGGTGAAGTACAGCAAATCAGCGAGCAACTGGCGCGGGCCACTATTTACCTGTTGGCCGATGAGCTGGTGCGCTTCCCGGTAGCCGAGCAACCGCACCGCCTGGCAGCGCTGAAGGCGGACAAGGGCTTTGGCTTCGAGCTGCAGCTGGTGACCCTGGATCAGGCGGACATGGATGAAGACCAGCGTCGCCGGGTCTCCGAAGGCGACACGGTGATGGCGCTGGGCAAGGGCGGCGATTCGATTCGAGTATTTGCCGGAATGGTCGGCACACCCTGGGTCCTGGAAATCGGTCCGCTGTATCAGATGAACCCTTATCCGCCCGAGTGGCTGGTGTTGATTGCTGCGCTTGGCCTGAGCCTGATCGGCTTGATTGTGTATCTGCTGGTGCGGCAACTGGAACGACGCTTGAGCGGGCTGGAGTCGGCCGCCACGCGGATTGCCCAGGGCAGTCTGGAAACCCGCGTGCCGGCCCGGGGGGCTGATTCGATCGGACGTCTGGCCGCTGCATTCAATGGCATGGCCGAGCACTTGCAACGCTTGCTGGCGATTCAGCGCGAACTGGTGCGGGCGGTGTCCCACGAGTTGCGCACGCCGGTGGCGCGTTTGCGTTTCGGTCTGGAGATGATTGGTTCCGCCACCACCGAGCAGGCGCGGGAGAAATACCGGGTAGGCATGGACAACGATATCCAGGATCTCGACCGGCTGGTGGATGAAATGCTCACTTATGCCCGCCTGGAACAGGGCTCGCCGGCACTGAACTTCCAGCGGGTCGATCTGGATGCGCTGGTCAATCAGGTGATCAGCGAACTGGCGCCGTTGCGCGCCGACGTCAAGGTTCAGCGGGGTCTTTGTCTGTCGGCCGCCGACTGTGACGACGCCTGGGTCGAGGCCGAGCCGCGCTACTTGCATCGCGCGCTGCAGAACCTGGTGAGCAACGCCATGCGCCACGCCGAGTCGCAGGTGTCCATCAGCTATCAGGTGGGTCAGCTGCGCTGTCGGGTGGATGTCGAGGACGACGGTCCGGGAGTGCCGGAAAGCGCCTGGGAGCGAATCTTCACCCCGTTCCTGCGCCTGGACGACAGCCGCACTCGCGCGTCCGGTGGGCATGGCCTGGGGTTGTCGATTGTGCGGCGGATCATCCACTGGCATGACGGCCGGGCGTTGATCAGCAAGAGCAAGAACCTCGGAGGCGCCTGTTTCAGCCTGAGCTGGCCGCGGCATCAGGAGAAGAGTTGAGAGGTTTTGGCTGACCGTGGGAGCGAGCTTGCTCGCGATGGACATTAACGATAACGCGGTTTTCTGAATAACCGCGCCGACCTTGAGTCCATCGCGAGCAAGCTCGCTCCTACATAGAGGCGCTAAAAACCTCAGGCCTTGATGCTCACCAGGCTCAACAACTGCCCATCCCTCACGCTAAATTGCGCGTCGAGCTCACTGCCATGGCGCCATTCGCTGGAAAGATCGGTCAGCAGGCGCAGGCGAGCCTGCCCGCTTTCGCTCCATTCAAGCAGTTCGGCATGCTCGAAGTAGAAGCGTTGCCGGACGATCGGGTACAGCGCCTTGAACAGGCTTTCCTTCACCGAGAACGTCAGCGTCACCAGCAGCGCGATCTGCTCGGCGGGGCCGGCGGCCATGCGTTGCAGTTCCGCCGGGATGAGGATTTCACCCGCCAGCCGCCGGGCGCGCTCGACGTTGAGCAGGTTTTCCAGATCCATCCCCAACCCGCGCCAATGTTCCTTGCGCGCCACAATGGCCGCAGCCCGGCCGGTGCTGTGGGTGATCGAACCGCAGAGGTGCGCCGGCCACACCGGTGCGCGGTCCTCGCCAATGGCCGGGCAACAATCGAGTCCCTCAAGCTGCTGCAGGGCCGCCCGGGCACACAGGCGCCCGGCGAGAAACTCCGCCTGACGCTTGGCCACCGAACGCTGAATGCTCGCGGGTGGCTCAATGGCGCTGCGGCGGAAATCATCGGCTGTCAGCTGTGATGGATCGAAATGAGTCCCCAGCAGCACCGTGCCCGGCAGAGCGTCAGGCAACGGCCAGTGGGCATCGAGTGGAGTGCAGCAGGTGGGAAGGGTCGGGTGTGGATTCATGTCGGGCATTTTGCCGGGTTGCGGCGAAGCTGGGTAGTAGCCTGTGGCGAGGGAGCTTGCTCCCGCTCGGGTGCGCAGCAGCCGTAAACCGGCTACCGCGAGCTATCTGAAGAATCCCGATGGCCGGTTTGGGGCCGCTTCGCGACCCAGCGGGAGCAAGCTCCCTCGCCACAGGATTGATGTGTGGCTCAGGATTTTCTTGCTGGCAGGCCGATCACCCAAGGATCTTCTTGAGGAACGCCTGCATATCCGCCCACGAGCGCTCGTCGGCCGCCTTGTTGTAGGCGATGTCAGGCCCGCCATGTTCGCCGTGGCTCAGGCGATCGGAATCCGGGTTGCTGAAGCCATGTTTGGCGCCGTCGAGGCTGACGAATTTATAGTCGGCTCCGGCCTTGTCCATTTCGGCCTTGAAGGCGCTGACGTTATCCGCCGTGACCAGGCTGTCCAGTACGCCGTGCTCCACCAGTATCTTGGCCTTGACGCTACCAGGGGTGGCCGGGGTGGTGGTTGCCAGCGGGCCGTGGAAACTCACGACGCCGGCCAGCGGCACGCCCTGACGCGCGGCATCCAGCACGACTTTGCCGCCAAAACAGTAGCCGATGGCGGCGAGTTTGTTCGGGTCGGTCTGTGGTTGTTTTTTCAATAGCTCAAGCCCGGCCTTGAAGCGCGCACTGGTTGCCGCGCTGTCTTTGGTCGCCGCCTGCAGAAAGGCCATGGCGTCTTTCGGGTGTTCGGTGTTCTTGCCATCGCCGAACATATCGATGGCCAGCGCGCTGTATCCCAGGGCGGCCAGGTCACGCGCCCGGCGTTTGACGTAGTCGTTCAATCCCCACCACTCATGGACCACGACTATGCCGGGGCGCGGACCCTTGAGGCTGTCGTCATAGGCGTAGTAACCGATCAGCTTGCTGCCATCGGGACTCTGATAGGGGATTTCCTGGGTCTTGATCGCCGCTTGGCCCAGTCCGCTCAGTGCCAGTAATAGCAAAGCCAGTAACACGCGCATGGTCAGCCCTCCTTTGAAAGGTCTTCTGAAAGCCTAGTCGATTTGGTTCAGCTCGGGTTCAGAGAGTGTTCAGCAGGAGTTCAGGAGGCGCTGGTTAGTCTGGCTTCGTACCCAAACAGCGCAAAGCGCATAAGGAAATCAACCATGACGACTTTCACGAAATTCATTCTGGCTATCACTGTTATTGGCGCCAGTGCCGTGGTCCAGGCTTCTGACAGCAACTTCGCCAGCCTGACCCTGGGCCAGACCAGCGACAAGGTGAAAAAATCCAGCCCGGTCAACAGCAACCTGGACCGTCCCAATGCCGACGGAGTGATCGGCAAAGACACCACCTGGGGTCTGCGCGTTGGCCGGCAGAATGACGAGGGCCGTATTTACGGCACCTATGACAATGTTTCCGGCGCTCACAACGGCCTGAAACTGCGGCAGGAAAATCTCCTGGGCAGTTACGATATGTTCCTGCCAGTGACCAGCAGCACCAAACTGTTCGGCGGTGGTTCGGCCGGGCTGACCAAACTGACTCAGGAATCCCCGGGCTACAGCCGTGACAGCAACATCGGTTATGCGTTTGGCGTGCAGGCTGGTGTCTTGCAACAAGTTTCGCAAAACACCTCGATAGAACTGGGTTACCGTTATCTGCGCAGCAATGCCAGCACTGAAATAAGCGAGCGTGGTGGCAGCAAACAGGGTTCGCTGGGCTTGAACAGCAGCGCACAAACCTACCTGTCCGCCAATTACGCTTTCTGAAGACTGGTCCGGACTGGATCGACGCCGGATCGGCCGACGGGGACCCGGCGTTACCTTATAAGTGATCAGGGCGCGATGAAGCGCCCATGGAAATGTGGGTTTTGCCTGGGAGAGCGTTATGAAACTGCTGGTAGTCGAAGATGAGGCGCTGCTGCGCCATCACCTGCAAACCCGACTCACGGACAGTGGTCATGTGGTCGAGGCCGTGGCCAATGCCGAAGAAGCGTTGTACCAGAGCGAGCAGTTCAATCATGACTTGGCCGTGATCGACCTCGGCCTGCCGGGCATGGGGGGCCTCGATCTGATTCGTCAGCTGCGTTGCAGAGGCAAGACTTTCCCGATCCTGATCCTCACCGCCCGCGGCAACTGGCAGGACAAGGTCGAAGGCCTGGCCGCCGGCGCCGACGATTATGTGGTCAAGCCGTTCCAGTTCGAAGAACTGGATGCGCGTTTGAATGCCTTGCTGCGCCGCTCCAGCGGATTTACCCAGTCGACCATCATTGCCGGGCCTTTGCTGCTCGATCTGAATCGCAAGCAGGCAACCCTCGACGACCAGTCGCTGGCCTTGACCGCCTATGAATACCGGATTCTCGAATACCTGATGCGCCATCACCAGCAAGTAGTGGCCAAGGACCGCTTGATGGAGCAGCTGTACCCGGACGATGACGAGCGTGATCCGAATGTGATCGAGGTGCTGGTCGGGCGCCTGCGACGTAAACTGGAGGGGCCGGCCGGATTCAAACCGATCGATACCGTGCGTGGCCTGGGTTATCTGTTCAACGAGCGCTGCCGGTGATTCGTTCGTTACGTTTGCGCCTGATGCTGGCGGCGACCACCTTGGCCGTGTTGTTCATGCTGGCGCTGTTGCCAGCCATGCAAGGGGCGTTCAGCCTGGCGTTGCAGGAGTCCATCGAGCAGCGTCTGGCTTCGGATGCGACTACACTGATTTCCGCCGCGCGGGTCGAGAATAACCAATTGCAGATGCCGGAACAGCTGCCGGATGAGCGCTTCAACCTCACCGATAGCCGTTTGCTCGGCTACATCTATGACCGCGAAGGGCGTCTGGTCTGGCGCTCGAAGGCGACTCGGGAAGAAAACATCAACTACATGCCGCGTTACGACGGGCGTGGCAATGAATTCTCACGGTTTCGCGAGACCAATGGCCAGGAGTTCTTCGCTTATGACGTCGAGGTCAAATTGCTCGGCGGCAAAAGCGCGGCGTTCAGTATTGTTGCCCTGCAACCGGTACGCGAGTATCAGCTGACCCTGGAAGGGCTGCGGGAAAATCTCTACCTGGGGTTCGGTGCCGCGCTATTGGTGTTGCTGGTGCTGCTCTGGGTGGGTTTGACCTGGGGCTTGCAGGCCTTGCGGCGCTTGAGTCAGGAACTGGACCAGATCGAGAGCGGCACCCGTGAAAGCCTCAGCGAAGAGCACCCTCGTGAGCTGCTGCGATTGACCGGCTCGCTGAACCGCTTGTTGCACAGCGAGCACGAGCAGCGCAGTCGTTATCGCGATTCCCTGGATGATCTGGCCCATAGCTTGAAAACCCCATTGACGGTCTTGCAGGGGGTCAGTGAGGACATGGCCCGGCGCCCCCAGGACCGGGATCAGGCCAGGGTGCTGCAAACCCAGATCGAGCGCATGAGCCAGCAGATCGGCTACCAGTTGCAGCGCGCCAGCCTGCGTAAAAGCGGTCTGATACGCCATCAGGTGCGCCTGCAACCGGTGCTGCAAAGTCTGTGCGACACCCTGGACAAAGTTTATCGCGACAAGCGGGTGCGGGTGTCGTTCGACCTGCCGGAGCACTATTACGTGCCGATCGAGCAGGGCGCCTTGCTCGAGTTACTCGGTAACCTGCTGGAGAACGCCTACCGCCTGTGCCTGAGCGAGATCCGCATCAGCGTGCGCGAAACCTTGAGTGGTGCCGAGCTGTGCGTGGAAGATGATGGCCCCGGTGTGCCGCCGGATCAGCGTGCGCGGATACTTCAGCGCGGAGAGCGACTGGACCGCCAGCATCCGGGGCAGGGGATAGGCCTGGCGGTGGTCAAGGACATCATCGAAAGTTATGGCGCGCAGTTGACGCTGGATGATTCACCCTTGGGCGGGGCGGCGTTCCGGATTCATTTTTTGGGGGGCTGAATGCATTTCACCCGTCGAATGGGGCGAACCTGAAAAGATCGCAGCCTGCGGCAGCTCCTACGCCGACCGAGTACACCCGTGATTCATGGATGTACGACGACCCCTGTAGGAGCTGCCGCAGGCTGCGATCTTTTGATCTTCCGGCGCTCAAATCTCCTGCGCCCGATAAGCCCCCGGTGTCAGCCCGGTCCATTTCTTGAACGCCCGGTGAAAGGCCGAGGGCTCGGAAAAACCGAGCTGCTCGGCGATCTGTTGCAACGACAGATCGGCGCGTCTGAGGTGATAAATCGCAATGTCTCGGCGCAGTTGGTCCTTCAATTCCTGAAAGCTCGAACCTTCTTCGCGCAAATGCCGGCGCAGGGTTTGCGCACTGATGTGCAGGTGTTGAGCGACCGATTCAAGATCCGGCCAGCGCGCGCTGTCACGGCTGAGCAAGCGACGTAACTGGCTGCTCAAGCTGTCGCCGTCATCGGGTCGCGACAGCAGATCGGCCGGTGAGCGTTCCAGGAAGCGCTTGAGCGTGCGTTCGTCCTGCAGCAGCGGCATGCTCAGGTAGCGACTGTGAAACAGCAGGCTGCTGTTGGATGTGGAAAACTCCAGCGGACAAGGGAACAGCAGGTCGTACTCGGCGCTGTGTTCGGGCCTGGAGTAGCTGAATGTGGCTTGCTCCAGGCGAATGCGCTGGCCAATCAGCCAACTGCCGAGTCGATGCCAGATCACCAGCAAGCATTCGCTGAGAAAGTGCTCCGGGTCCCAAAACTGCGAATCGTCCAGACTCAGCCGGGCCATTTCACCCTCGCGGACCAGGCTCAGACGGGGAGCGTTCGGGAACAGGCTATAAAATAGCAAGCCGCGGCTGAGTGCTTTGTCCAGGGTCCGGCAATGGATCGCGGTGTGGCACATCATGGCGAAGGTCCCGCGTTTGCTCGGGCCGTGGCCGAAACCCAGGTACTCGTCATCCAGTGCCTGCCAGAGCGATTGCAGGAGCGCGGTGAATTGTTCGGGGGCGATACGCGCTTTGGGTTCGTCCAGCAACTCGGCATGGATACCAAGCTGTTGCAGCAAGCCCGAATAGTCATAGCCCTGCCTGCGCGCACCACCGAGGGCGGCGCGGGCAAAGTGACTGGCGATGGTACGTTCGCGCATGAGGGTAGATCCGTCCATTGAGGGACGGATGTTAGCCACGCCCCCCGTCGATGGACAAGGCGGATATCCGCCAAATTGTAGGGCGATGATCTATCGATAGGCGGATATCCGCCACATCGAGCCCGGGGAATGTTCCGGTCAACAACTGGCTACCCCGGATGGCTGAAGGCTTTCAGGGTTTTTCGGCAAGGTGGCACGGGCTTTGCGATAGGAGTGACAGAGGTCTGCCAGCGTGCAGCTCGCCAAAAACAAATCCCTCCAATGCAGGAGGGTTCGCACTTTAGGTGTCGTGGGCGTCAGTCGGATGATTGCCGGGCGACACACTTGAGGAACTCTGCAATGACGACTCGCCAGCCACTGTACAAATCCCTGTATCTGCAGGTAATCGTTGCCATCGTTTTCGGCATTCTGCTCGGCCACTTCTACCCTGAGACCGGCGTGGCGCTCAAGCCCTTCGGTGACGGGTTCATCAAACTGATCAAAATGGTTATCGCGCCGATCATCTTCTGCACCGTCGTCAGCGGCATCGCTGGCATGCAGAACATGAAGTCGGTGGGCAAAACCGGTGGCTACGCGCTGCTGTACTTCGAAATCGTCTCCACCATTGCCTTGCTGATCGGTCTGGTGGTGGTCAACGTCGTACAGCCGGGTGCCGGCATGCACATCGACGTGACGACCCTGGATGCCTCCAAAGTCGCCGCCTACGTCACTGCCGGTAAAGACCAGAGCATTGTCAGCTTCATCCTCAACGTGATCCCGAACACCATCGTCGGCGCCTTCGCCAATGGCGATATTCTGCAAGTGCTGATGTTCTCGGTGATCTTCGGTTTTGCCCTGCATCGCCTCGGTGCCTACGGCAAACCGGTGCTGGACTTCATCGATCGTTTCGCCCACGTGATGTTCAACATCATCAACATGATCATGAAACTTGCGCCAATCGGTGCCTTCGGCGCCATGGCCTTCACCATCGGTGCCTACGGTGTCGGTTCGCTGGTCCAGCTCGGCCAGCTGATGATCTGCTTCTACATCACCTGTCTGGTGTTCGTGCTGGTGGTTCTGGGCAGCATCGCTCGTGCCCACGGCTTCAGCATCCTCAAGTTGATCCGCTACATCCGTGAAGAACTGCTGATTGTCCTGGGTACCTCTTCTTCGGAATCGGTTCTGCCACGCATGCTGATCAAGATGGAACGCCTGGGTGCGCAGAAATCGGTAGTGGGTCTGGTGATCCCGACCGGTTACTCCTTCAACCTCGACGGTACTTCGATCTACCTGACCATGGCCGCGGTATTTATCGCTCAGGCGACTGACTCGCACATGGACCTCACTCACCAGATCACCTTGCTGCTGGTGCTGCTGCTGTCCTCCAAAGGCGCCGCCGGTGTGACCGGTAGCGGCTTCATCGTGTTGGCCGCCACCCTGTCCGCCGTTGGCACCCTGCCAGTGGCCGGCCTGGCGCTGATCCTGGGTATCGACCGCTTCATGTCCGAAGCCCGTGCCCTGACCAACCTGGTGGGTAACGCGGTGGCGACCCTGGTCGTGGCCAAGTGGGTCAAGGAACTGGACGTAGACACGCTGCAGGCCGAACTGGCTTCCGGTGGTCGTAGTATCTCCGACACCCGTGAAGAAGACGATCTGGGTGTAGCTGAGGGCCCGACCCCAGCGTCCGTCAAGTAACACTGTGTTGTAATGAAAAACCCGCTTTCGGCGGGTTTTTTCATTTGCGGGGTTTGAGCGTAACGGTCAGTCCGGCGGATGCGTGTGGTGATTGCCCCAGGGCTGCCGGGTGCTTACTCTGGGAGCAACCGATCGAATGGTGAAGCGCTCATGCAAGGTCCTCTGGCAACACTCAAAGTACTGGATTTCTCCACCTTGCTACCGGGGCCGTTCGCCTCGCTGTTGCTGGCCGATATGGGCGCCGAGGTCTTGCGCATCGAATCGCTGACCCGCATGGACTTGTTGCGGGTATTGCCGCCCCATGACCAGGGGATTTCCGCCAGCCATGCCTACCTCAACCGCAACAAGCGCAGCCTGGCGCTGGACTTGAAGCAACCCGCGGCGCTGGAGGTGGTCAAGCAACTGGTGCAGGACTACGACATCGTCCTGGAGCAGTTCCGGCCGGGGGTGATGGAGCGTCTGGGGTTGGGTTACGAAGCCTTGAAGGCGATCAATCCGAAACTGATCTATGTCTCTATCACTGGTTATGGCCAGACCGGCCCGTACCAGGATCGCGCCGGCCATGACATCAACTACCTGGCCTTGGCCGGGCTGGCCAGCTATACCGGACGCCGGGACAGCGGCCCGTTGCCCCTGGGGATTCAGGCGGCGGACATTGCTGGTGGATCGCTGCACGGCGTGATCGGTTTGCTGGCGGCGGTGATTGCCCGGCAGCACAGCGGTCAGGGCCAGTACCTGGACGTGAGCATGACCGACTGCGCGTTCAGCCTTAACGCCATGGCCGGTGCCGGTTACCTGGCCTGTGGGGTCGAGCCCGAGCGCGAGAACCAGATGCTCAACGGTGGCAGCTTCTATGACTATTACCGCAGTCGCGACGGCCGCTGGTTATCGGTGGGCAGTCTTGAACCGGCGTTCATGCAGCAACTCTGCACAGCGCTGGGACGTCCGGAATTGGCGGCACAAGGTTTGTCTCCCGTACCCGCACAGCAACAAGCGCTCAAGCTGGCATTGCAAATCGAGTTCGAGAAGCATGATTTTGCCCAGCTGTGCGAGTTGTTCGCCAGTGTCGATGCCTGCGTCGAACCGGTGCTCAGCCTCGCCGAAGCCGTCGAGCATCCACAGCTGAAGGCTCGGCAACTGGTCAGCCAGGTGCCTCGGGGTGATGGCAGTACCCAGCCGCAGATGGCTTGTCCGTTGAAGTTTTCCGGCGGATTGCCTGAGCCCCGGCATATTGGCGCGACCGTGGGCGCGCATACCGAGGAGGTGTTGGCCGAACTAGGGTACAGCGCACAGCGAATTGAAGAGCTGCGCAGTGCCAGGGTGATTGGTTAGCGCAGTATCCCTGCGGGAGCGGGCAAGCCCTAATGCCAGTCAGTTAAGACGTTACGCGAACCGTAGCAGCTGGCGAAGCCTGCGTCCGGCTGCGCAGCAGTCGTAAAATCAGGCGCTGCGGTATTCCAGACAAACCGTGCAAGCAGGATTTGCGACTGCTTCGCAGCCGGACGCAGCCTTCGGCAGCTGCTACGGGGGACAGTGCTGAACCTGAAACTCCTTAACTGACTGGCATTAGGGCAAGCCCGCGAAGGCGTCCGAATGATCTGCAAAAATGTCGGCCAGAATCACTCCACCCGCATCTCCCCACTGAACACCAATGTATTGCGACAGCGCCGGCACAGATACCTGCGCCCCTGCCGCACCAGGCTGTGGCGCTGGGCCGAGAACGGGAAGTCGCTGTCGGCGCACGGGCAACGGTAGATGTAACGGGTGGCGGTGCGGCGCTTGATCGCATAGGTGTGACAGCGATTGGGCGGCAGCTCATAGACCCCGCGCATGATCAATTGCCACTCTTCGCCATGGGGCTGGATATGCTCGCCGAACAGTTGATGGGCGATCAGGTGCGCGACTTCGTGGGCCACGGTCTGCTTGAGGAAGTCTTCGCTATTTTCCCGGTACAATTGCGGATTGAATCGCAGCAGGTTTTCATGCAAATGCGCAACGCCGGCTTTCTGGCCGCGCAGCTTGAGGCTGACCACCGGGCGTTTGAAAGGTCGTTTGAAAAAGGATTCGGCTAGTTGGAAACAGTCTTCGACGCGTGTATTGAGTTGCTCGGGCATGCTGTACGGATCTCCAGAGATGCCGAGTATGCCGCAAACCCGGCGCATTCCGAATCGTTCAAGCGCTCAATGGTCATCCATCATTAAAAGGCCGCCTTGCGGCGGCCTGTGTTGGCAGATTTCTATTTGTTTTATAGACAGCGTCTGTTGCCCTGGTGAATTGCCCCGTCAGTTGGTATAGACCGGGCCGACGCCCAGGCCCCAGACAATTACGGTAAAGGCCATGATCGCGACCAGCACGACCAACCCTACGGCCAGCACCGAGCTTGAAAACAGAAAACCCTCATCCGATGGAATGTTCATGAAGGTCGGCAAGCCGACATACAGCAGGTACACCGTGTAACAGATCGCCGCGGTACCGACGATCATTCCCAGCCACATGTGGGGATACAGCGCCGCAAGTCCTCCGACGAAGAGAGGCGTAGCGGTGTAGGTGGCAAACGCGACGCAACGAGCCAGGCTGGGACTTGCGTCATAGGTCCGGGCCATCCAGTGAATGAAGGCGCCCATCACGGCTACGCCGCCGAGCATGGCCAGGTAGGACATGATTGTCATCCACAGCGCACTTTCCTGAGTGAGCATGACCGGCGCGCGGTTACCAATAACCCAGCCGACCTGAGTGGTACCGATAAAAGCTGAAACTGCTGGAATCGCTGCGAGGATCAGCGTGTGGGTGAGGTACATGTGGCTGATGCTTTCCTCTGCGTCGCCACGGATTTCTCGCCATTCTTGATCAGGGTGGGTGAAGAGCCCCACGACGTGATGGATCATGCCAGTCACTCCTATTGTTATTGCCATCGCCCCCCAGTGGAGCGCTTACGGGCCAAGCGGCCTGAGCAAGTAAAGGTCTATATGTGTGCGACCTTATGTCGCAGTATAGAAAGGAGTTGCTTGCAACGGTACGGCGCTTTAGAGCAAATCGCGCTGTAAAAGCGTGGCTTAATCGCGGCATCTTCTGGAAACATGCAACTCTTTGTGGTGGCGGAGCTTTCTGTGGCGAGGGGGCTTGTCGGAACGCCGCATCGCCCCGTTCGGCTGCGGAGCAGTCGTAAAACCTGCATATGCGGTGTGTCAGGAAGAACCGGTTCTCAGGTTTCAGGGCCGCTCCGCGCCCCAGCGGGGGCAAGCCCCCTCGCCACATTAAGCCCCTCACCATAGGGGTTGCGATGGTCTGCCGGGATCGTCAGGGCTCTTCGCTGCCAGAAGATTTTTGCGTAAAATACTCGGCTTTTCGTCACCCACCTTCGCGGATTTCAGCGCCATGGGCACTCTTACGGTCAACCAGAACAAGCTGCAGAAACGCCTTCGTCGGCAGGCCGGTGAGGCCGTCGCCGATTTCAGAATGATCGAAGACGGCGACAAGGTCATGGTCTGCCTGTCCGGTGGCAAGGACAGTTACACCCTGCTCGACGTGCTGCTGCACTTTCAGAAGGTGGCACCGATCAGGTTCGAGATCGTTGCAGTGAACATGGACCAGAAGCAGCCGGGTTTTCCCGAGCATGTGCTGCCGGCTTATCTGAAAACCCTGGGTGTGGAATTCCACATCGTCGAAAAAGACACCTATTCGGTGGTCAAGGAGCTGATTCCCGAAGGCAAGAGCACCTGCTCGCTGTGCTCGCGCCTGCGCCGTGGCACGCTGTACACCTTCGCCGACGAGATCGGCGCGACCAAGATGGCCCTCGGTCACCACCGTGATGACATCGTCGAAACCTTCTTCCTCAACATGTTCTACAACGGCTCGCTCAAAGCCATGCCGCCCAAGCTGCGCGCCGATGACGGTCGCAACGTAGTGATCCGGCCGCTGGCGTACTGCAACGAGAAGGACATCCAGGCCTACTCCGACTTCAAACAATTCCCGATCATCCCGTGCAACCTCTGTGGTTCTCAGGAAAACCTGCAGCGTCAGGTGGTCAAGGAAATGCTTCAGGAATGGGAGCGCAAGACCCCGGGCCGGACCGAAAGCATCTTCCGCAGCTTGCAGAACGTCATTCCGTCACAATTGGCAGACCGCAACCTGTTTGATTTCACCAGCCTGCGGATCGACGAAACGGCCGCCTCGCGATTCGTCAATGTGGTGAACCTCTGATCCATATTGCGGTGCTGTGATTCTGATTGGCGGCGCTCCCTTGAGCGCCGTTTGTGTTTTTTGTCATTAGGAGAGGGCATGCGCGATTACAAGTGGCTGCACGAATATTGTCTGAACCGTTTCGGTTCGGCGGCCGAACTGGAAGCCCATCTGCCTGTCCCCAAGACTGCGGCGCAATTGCGCAAGATCAGCGATGACCGTTATCTGTCGACCCTGGCGCTAAGGGTGTTCCGCGCCGGCCTCAAACACAGTCTGGTGGACGCCAAATGGCCGGCATTCGAAGAGGTGTTCTTTGGCTTCGATCCGGAGAAAGTCGTGCTGATGGGCGCCGAGCACCTTGAGCGGTTGATGCAGGACACACGGATCATTCGCCACCTGGGCAAGCTCAAGAGCGTGCCACGCAATGCGCAGCTGGTACTGGATGTAGCGCAAGAGAAGGGCAGTTTCGGTGAGCTGATCGCCGAGTGGCCGGTGACCGATATCGTCGGCCTGTGGAAATACCTGGCCAAGCATGGTCACCAATTGGGTGGTTTGTCGGCGCCGCGCTTTCTGCGGATGGTCGGCAAGGATACATTCGTGCCGAGCTACGATGTGGTCGCGGCGCTGAATGCGCAGAAGATCGTCGACAAGGTGCCGACCAGCCTGCGGGATCTGGCGATCGTGCAGAACGCTTTCAACCAGTGGCATGCCGAGAGTGGCCGGCCGATGTGCCAGATCTCGATGATGCTGGCGTATACCGTCAACCATTGAGACCGAGTCATTACAGGCGCAACGTCCCCCCGTAGCAGCTGGCGAAGCCTGCGTTCGAGCGCGCAGCGCTCGCAAAACCTGACTCCGCGATTTTTCAGGTTAATTGCGGTGGCAGGTTTTGCGACGGCTGCGCCGCCGAACGCTGCCTCGCGTTGCTCGTCAGCTGCTACGGGGGGCCGCGGTGTCCGGTCAGGTGGTGGCGACCCCACCTTCCCCCGCCAACTTGCGATTGAGCTGAAACCGCCAGCGCACGTACAGCAACGCGCTGCAGAACAGCGCCAGGCTGGCGGCCATTTCCAGCAGACCAAACAGCTGTCGGTTCGGGTCGTAGGCGGCCAGCGCGCCCTTGATGAAGTACAGATTCACCACAAAACACATCCATGAATGCCCGCGGGCGCTGCCGCTGAGCATACCCGGTGCCATTAGCAGCAGCGGCACCAGTTCGATCAGCAGAATCACCCATGGTCGCGCGCCATGCAGGTCGGCGACGACCAGATAGTAGGCGCACAGCAGGCCGATCAGGCCGAGAAAGCAGATCAGGCTCAGTACGCGAGCGACCCGCACGCGCGGCTCCAGCCATTCGATTGGCGGCAGGATCTTGGGCTTTTTAGCCACGGTTGCTCTCCAATTGCAGGGCGGTTTTCGCCAGACGCAGGCCCAATGCCCGGCACAGCGCGATTTCGTGTTCGTCCAGTGCGCTTTTGCCATCGGCTCCAGCGTGGTGGCTGGCGCCGTAAGGGGTGCCGCCACCGCGGGTTTCCAGCAAGGCCGATTCGCTGTAGGGCAGGCCGGTAATCAGCATGCCGTGGTGCAGCAACGGCAACATCATCGACAGCAGGGTGGCTTCCTGGCCCCCGTGCAGGCTGGCGGTGGAGGTGAAGACCCCGGCCGGTTTGCCGACCAGGGCGCCGGTCAGCCACAGGTTACTGGTGCCATCGAGAAAGTACTTCAATGGCGCGGCCATGTTGCCGAAGCGGGTCGGGCTGCCCAGGGCCAGGCCTGAACAGTTCTTCAAGTCGTCGAGGCTGGCATAGAGTGCGCCTTCTTCCGGGATGCTCGGCGCTACTGCTTCACATTCGGTGGAAATCGCCGGCACCGTACGCAAACGTGCTTCTAGCCCGCCTTGCTCGATTCCGCGAGCAATCTGCCGGGCCATTTCGCTGGTCGAGCCATTGCGGCTGTAATACAGCACCAGAATGTACGGCGCACTCACGGCAGGAGCTCCAGCACTTTCTCCGGTGGACGACCGATCACGGCTTTATCGCCGATTTGCAGGATCGGTCGCTCGATGAGTTTCGGATGAGCGGCCATGGCGGCGATCAGTTGTTCCTCGCTCAGGCTGCTGTCCGCCAGGTTGAGGGTCTTGTATTCGTCTTCGCCGGTGCGCAGCAGTTCTCGGGCTCTGATGCCCAATTTGCCCAGCAGGCTCTGCAGCTGCGGGGCATCCAGCGGGGTTTCCAGGTAGCGCACCACGGTTGGAGTCAGGCCACGGGCTTGCAGCAGTTCCAGCGCACCGCGGGATTTCGAGCAGCGCGGGTTGTGATAAAGCGTCAGATCGGTCATGTGCGGGTCGCATCTTGCGTAAGGTGGCAGCTATTCTACCTGTGTGACGGGCAGTCCTGAACCTTGAGAGGCGATGGGCCTGCGTCAAGGTGGATTCAGAACCGGTTTTTCGACAAGGACCAAGACATGACCAGGCGAGTGACAGTGACATTGGCAATCATCACAACCTTGCTGCTCGGCGGTTGTGGCAATGACTATGGCGTCGATCAACAGGGGCAGAAGATCGCATCCGAGCGCCTGGACAAACAATGGCTGGTGCTCAATTACTGGGCCGAATGGTGTGGCCCGTGCCGAACCGAGATTCCCGAGCTCAACGCATTGTCCGAACAGTTGAAGGGCAAGTCGATCGATGTATTCGGGGTCAATTTCGACAATGTGCAGGGCGATGAACTGAAGAAAGCCAGTGAAGCGCTGGGGATCAGATTCACTGTGTTGGCCCAGGACCCGGCCGACTATTTCGAGTTGCCGCGCAGCGAGGCATTGCCGGTGACCTACATCATCGATGACAAGGGCAAGGTGCGTGAGCAGCTGATGGGCGAGCAGACGGCGGCGGGGGTGATGGCGAAGCTTGAGGCGTTGCAGGCGAAGAATTGAGGGGGCCTGTGGCGAGGGGGCTTTTTGTGGCGAGGGGGCTTGCCCCCGCTGGGGCGCGCAGCGGCCCTGAAACCTGCAACCCCAATCTTTCAGAAACACCGCATCTGCCGGTTTTACGACTGCTTCGCAGCCGAACGGGGCGATGCGGCGTTCCGACAAGCCCCCTCGCCACAGCAAACTCCTTCGCCACAGAAAGCTCACAATGGTTCGTGTTTAACCCTCTTCCCGCCACCAACGCAACGGCTTGCCTTCGGCCGGCCAGAAACGCACTTGCTCGATCGGCGAAATGTCCCAGTGTTGCACGGTTTCCAGTGATTGCAGGAAACGCTTCTCCTGCTCCATCAATGCCGGTGCGCACAGTTTGCGAGTGCTGCCGACCTTGCCGAAGCTGAGCTTGTCGCCTTCCAGGGTGTAGGGGGCGAACCAGTGGTTGCAGCCGGCAGTGCCATAAGCCCGACCATCTTCACCGAGGGTGATGGTCAGGTGGCTGCGGTCGATCAGCGGACGTTCGCCGATCCACTCAAGAATGTAGCTGTGTTCCTGTTGCAGCTTCACCGGTTCAGCGGCGCAACCCAACAGGCCAGCGCCAGCCATCCCCATGAGGGCAAGGCGTTTCATCAGTTTGCCTCCTGGCATTTGCGGCACAGGTGCTTCTCGTCTTTGCTCACCCAGCCAAGTTCGGCAATGCGCGCCGTGGCGGCAGGCTTTTGGGCCTTGTTGCCGAGTTTGGCGTCGACCGCAAACTCGAAGTTCAGCTCGGCCGAACAGCTGTCGCAGTTGACCTTCCAGGTGTGAATCGCCAGTTCACCGAACACCGGGCCACTGGCCACGGCAACCCATTGGCCAATCGGGTTGATCAGGTGACGGACTTTTTCCACCGTCAGGCGCATGGACAAGTCCTTGCTGCCTTTCAGGGTGACCACCAGCACGTCGTCGTTGCGTATCGAGCCACCGTTGCCGGTGACCTGATAGCGACCCGGCACCAGGGCACGGCATTCGATCAGGGTGTGTTGCGGGCTCATCAGGGTGTAGCGGAAATCGTGTTCGACCATGGGTCCTCCAAGTATGGGCGCTATGCTAGCACGCGGACGAATCCAGCATGGCCCGGGCGAATGACCTTCGATCAGCCAGGCGACCCGTGATTTCAGGCTTGCACCAGATTCTGCGGGGTGCCGGCGGCCCACGCGGCAATGTTTTGCAAGGTTGTCGCGGCAATCGCGGCCAGGGCTTCGCGGGTCAGGAAGGCCTGGTGGGCGGTGACGATGACGTTCGGGAAGGTCAGCAGACGCGCCAGCACGTCGTCCTGCAGCGGCAAGTCGGAGCGGTCCTCGAAGAACAGCTGGGCTTCTTCCTCATACACGTCCAGGCCCAGATAGCCCAATTGACCGTTCTTCAGCGCGTCGATCAGCGCCGGGGTGTCCACCAGGCCGCCGCGACCGGTGTTGATCAGCATCGCCCCGGGCTGCATATGGGCCAGTGACTGTTGGTTGATCAGGTGTTTACTGTCTGTGGTCAGCGGGCAATGCAGGCTGATGATCTGCGCTTGCGCCAGCAGGTCGGGCAGACTCAGGTAGCGGGCGCCAAGAGCTTCCACCTGCGGGTTGGGATACGGATCGTACGCCAGCAACTGACAGCCGAACCCGGCCATGATTCTGGCGAAGGTGGCGCCGATCTGCCCGGTGCCGACCACGCCGACGGTTTTGCCCACTAGATCGAACCCGGTCAGCCCATGCAGGCTGAAATCGCCTTCACGGGTACGGTTGTAGGCCCGATGCAGGCGCCGGTTCAGCGCCAGAATCAAGGCCACCGCATGTTCGGCCACCGCGTGGGGCGAGTAGGCCGGAACCCGCACGATGCTCAGCCCAAGGCGTTTCGCCGCCGCCAGGTCGACATGGTTGTAGCCGGCCGAGCGCAGGGCGATCAGTCGGGTGCCGCCGGCCGCCAACTGTTCGAGCACCGCGGCGCTGAGGTCGTCATTGATGAAGGCACAGACCGCTTCGTGATGCTCGGCCAGGGCCACCGTGTCCAGGCTCAGGCGCGCCGATTGGAACTGCAACTCGATACCGGCCGGTAACACGGTGCCGAGGAAGCTGTCGTGATCATAGGTCTGGCTACTGAAGAGAATCGTGCGCATGGCTTCATCCTTGTTCCGGGTGCGCCGAGCTTAACGCTCGGCTGCTAGTGGGTCAGGCACTGATGCGGGCTTCGCTGGCCAGGCGGTTGATGGCGCGGTCCAGTTCATCGAGGGCCGCCCAGGCTTTTTGGTCGTCCTGCTTGAGCAGGGTTTCACTGCGCTGGCAGGCTGCACGCAGTTGCGGTACACCGCAGTAGCGGGTGGCACCATGCAGGCGATGGACCCGCTCGATCAGTGCGTTCTGGTCACTGGCTTCACGGGCGATACGGATCGCTTCACGGTCGGCCTCCAGCGAAGCGAGCAACATGGCCAGCATGTCGGCTGCCAGATCGGCTTTGCCGGCCGCCAGACGCAACCCTTCTTCATGATCGAGCACCAGCAGTTCGGCGCCATTGACGTAGGACTCGCTGGGGCGCTCCGGTCCCTGATTGCGCAGCGCCAGCCCGGTCCACTTCAACACCACCTGCGCCAACTGGCGCTCACTGATAGGTTTGGTCAGGTAATCGTCCATCCCGCTTTGCAGCAAGGCGCGTTTTTCATTGGCCATGGCATGGGCGGTCAGGGCAACTATCGGCAGGGGAGTGCTGTGGCGTTCGCTTTCCCACTGGCGAATCACCTCGGTGCTCTGGCGTCCGTCCATGCCGGGCATTTGCACGTCCATCAGCACCAGGTCGAAGGCTTCCTTCTGTACCGCCTTGACCGCGGCATAGCCGCTCTCGACCGCGAGGACCTTGGCCCCCATGTCTTCAAGCAGGGTTTGCACCAGTAACAGGTTGGCCGGGTTGTCATCGACGCAGAGCACTCGCGGCGCGCGGCTGGAGAGCGGCTCGCCGGGTTCGTTGCGCAACGGCCGGGGGATGACCAGATCGGCCAGGGCCCGGCGCAGTTTGCGGGTGCAGGCCGGTTTGGCCTGCAGTTGACTGTGGGGGTTGGGTACCGAGAGATGAAACAGAGACTGTTCAGTGGTCGGGCAGAGCACCAGCACCTTGCAACCCAAAGTTTCAAGGTCCCAGATGTGCTGATTGAGACGCTCGGGCGGCATGTTCTGGGTGGTGACGCCAAGCACCGCCAGGTCGATCGCCTGATCGGTCTGGTGGGCGCTGGTGATGCCGTTGGTCAAGGCTTCCAGGGTGTTGAACGGAGTGACTTCCAGGCCACAGTCTTCCAGTTGATGCTGCAAGGCCTGGCGGGCCAGTTCGTGGTTCTCCAGCACCGCCACCCGCCGACCGAGCAGTGGCGCTGACGGCAGGTCTTCAGCATCGTCGCGGGCTTTGGGCAGGCTCAGGCTGATCCAGAACTCGGAGCCTTCGCCGGGCGTGCTCTCGACGCCGATCTCGCCGCCCATCTGTTCGATCAGGCGCTTGGAAATCACCAGCCCCAGACCGGTGCCGCCGGGTTGCCGGGACAGTGAATTGTCGGCCTGGCTGAAGGCTTGAAACAGTGCCCGTACATCCTGGTTCGACAAGCCGATGCCGGTGTCCTGAATGCTGATGCGCAGTTGCACACTGTCGTCATGTTCTTCTTCGAGCATGGCGCGGGCGACGATGGTGCCTTCGCGGGTGAACTTGATCGCGTTGCTCACCAGGTTGGTCAGGATCTGTCTGAGTCGCAGCGGATCGCCGATCAGCGACAACGGCGTATCGCGATAGACCAGACTCACCAGTTCCAGCTGCTTGGCATGGGCCGCCGGGGCGAGGATGGTCAGGGTGTCCTGCAGCAGGTCACGCAGGTTGAAGGGAATGCTGTCGAGCACCAGCTTGCCGGCCTCGATTTTCGAGAAGTCGAGAATCTCGTTGATGATCCCCAGCAGGTTGTCGGCGGATTTTTCGATGGTGCCCAGGTAATCCAGTTGGCGGGGCGTCAATTCGCTTTTCTGCAACAGATGGGTGAAGCCGAGAATGCCGTTGAGTGGTGTCCGGATTTCATGGCTCATGTTGGCCAGGAACTCGGATTTGATCCGGCTCGCTTCCAGCGCTTCCTTGCGCGCCAGGTCCAGCTCGATGTTCTGGATTTCAATGGTCTCCAGGTTCTGTCGAACGTCCTCGGTGGCCTGGTCGATGCTGTTCTGCAGTTCTTCCTGGGCATTTTGCAGGGTGCTGGCCATGCGGTTGATACCCGACGCCAACTCATCCAGCTCCTGGCTGCCGAGCCCCGGCAGGCGGGTTTCGAGATTGCCGTCCTTGAGTTGGGCGACGGCGTGTTTGATCCGGCTCAGCGGTCTATTGATGCTCCGGCTGATGTGCAGCGCCAGCAGCGTCGTGCCGGCCAGGCCCGCGGCAATCAACAGCAGGCTGACAAACAGGTTGCGATAGCCACGCAGCAGCATGCCGCTGTGGGACAGCTCGAGTTCGACCCAGCCCAACAGTCGGTTGGCTTCATTGGGTATCAAATCGCCGGCCAGGTTGCGGTGCCGGCCGAACACCGGCAGCAGGTAACGAGTCGCGTCGTTGCCGCTGCGTTGCAGCATGTGGCTGCTGTTACCGAGCGGCGGCTGATTGAGCATGCTCGGGCCGGCATGCGCCAGTAACGTGCGGTCGGGCGCGAGAAAAGACACGGCACGAACATCCATCTGTTCCAGGGCTTGAGTGGCGATGCGCTCCAGCAGATCGGTATTGTCATGGCCCATCGCGGGGGCCACCAGCGGTGCCAGTTGTTCGGCGATCATTTCGCCACGCTGCAGGAGCTGGGTTTGCAGGTCGGACTGCTGCATCCAGGTGAAATAACCGCCCAGCACCAAGGCCATCAGGCTGGTCGGCAGCAAGGTCAGCAATAGCACGCGGCCCTTTATTCCCAGTTTCTCAAGCACGCAACTCTCCTGCTTCCACGCTGTTTTTTTGAATGACAGACGAATGACTGACCCACATGCACCACCTGCGCAGTGTAGCCATTCGCAGACCGGCAATCTTCGTAGAGTAACGCCATTGTTCCCCTGCTACAGCAAGTGCCGTGCCCTTGATTGCCAGGCTCGGGTTGCTCGCGGGAGAGCAATCTTGAATAATCGTCAATTGAGAATTATTTGCAGAAGCTAATGACTCCCGTATCTGTTGGCCTTCCCCGTATTCTGGCGATTGAAGACGACCTTGTGTTGGGTGCTTATGTCCATGAGCACCTGGAGCGCTGCGGTTTTCAAGTGACCTGGTGCCAGAACGGCTGTGAAGGGCTGACGATTGCCCGGCAGCACGCCTTCGATCTGGTGCTGATGGATATTCTCCTGCCGGGCATGGATGGCCTGGCGGTGCTGACTCGTTTGCGCGAAAGCCATTCGATTCCGGTGATCATGATGTCGGCATTGGGCGCCGAGGCGGACCGCATCAGCGGCTTTCGGCTGGGGGCCGATGACTATTTGCCCAAACCCTTCAGCATGGCCGAGTTGCGAGTGCGCATCGAAGCCATTCTGCGTCGGGTCGCGCTGGATCGCCGGCAGACTCCGGCCCCGCTCGACAGCGACAGCCAAAGCCTGCGCTTCGACGATGAAGGGTGCGATGTCTGCTACGCCGAGCAATGGGCCGGTATGACCCGCAGCGAGTACCGGCTGCTGGAGACCCTGAAGCGCAATGGTGAGGAAGTGCTGAGCAAGGCCTTCCTTTATCAACATGTCCTGCAACGCGGTTATGCCCCCCACGACCGCAGCCTGGATATGCATATCAGTCAGATCCGCCGCAAGCTCAAGGCTATCGGCTACAGCGAACGTGAGGTGCGCACGGTCTGGGGCAAGGGTTATGTGTTGAGTGCGATCGATGAAATGCTCTGATCTGCCAGGCCGGCACTCGCTGTTCTGGAAGCTGGCTTTGTTGCTGGTGGCGTTCTGTCTGCTGATGATCTGGCTGAGTTGGTCCTGGGGTCGGTACATGGAGAAGAAGAATCTTTTCTTGTCCGATGAAGCCCGGATCACCCTCAGCAGGTACGCCGCCGAAGCGGAGCAGGCCTGGGTTCAAGGCGAGGGTGCCGGTGTCGATGCCTGGGTGCAGGCCATGGGCGAGCGTGAACGCAACTGGGTCGGGGTCATCGGCCACGATCTGCAATCGCTCGGCAGCTACCCGCTGAATGAAGCGCAGAGCCAACGCCTGACCTTTCTGCGGGGCCTGGATTGGCCGATGAGCCGGCGTACCCGGGGTTTGCCCTGGTTGAAAATTCCCTTCCCCGACGATCCCGCCGCCGGCAGCCTGGTAATCGAACTGCCGCAGCGTTTTATGCCCGGACGTTACCGGGTGTTCTGGCGGGTGGTGACCAACGGGGTGATCCCCGGGTTGTTCACGCTGCTGCTGTGCGTCGGTCTATATCGTTTGCTGGTGGTGCCCTTGAATAATTTGCGCGAGCAGGCCAACGCCTGGCGTGCCGATCAACTGGGCGCACGCCTGTCGACCCAGACCACCAGTCGCTCCGATGAGTTGGGTGAGCTGGGGCGGGCTTTCGATCAGATGTCCGAGCGCCTGCAAAGTACCGTGGCGTTGCAGCAACAATTGCTTCGGGACCTCTCTCACGAACTGCGCACGCCTTTGAGCCGCTTGCGCGTGGCCAGTGAAAGCGAGCAGAGCCTGGAGCAACTGCGCGAACGCCTGGGGCGGGAAGTCGACGGCATGCAGCGGCTGGTGGAAGACACCCTGCAACTGGCCTGGCTCGACACCGAACGCGCGCCGCTGGCCGAAGAAGAGATCCAGGTCCAGGCGCTGTGGGAAATGCTCACTGAAAACGCCTGTTTCGAAAGCGGCTGGCCGGCGAGCCAGTTGCAATGTTCCCTGGAGGCTTCCTGCTGGGTGCGCGGCCATCTGAACACTTTGGCCCAGGCATTGGAAAATATGCTGCGCAATGCCATCCGTCATTCTCCGGCGGGTGGCATCGTGCGCCTCGACGGTCGCCGGCAAGGCGCTTATTGGCATCTGTGGCTGGAAGATCAGGGTGGCGGCGTGGCCGAGGAGGCGCTGGAGCGAATTTTCGCGCCGTTCACCCGACTCGACGGCTCGCGTCCCGGCGACGGTGGGTTTGGCCTGGGCCTGAGCATCGCGCGCAATGCCGTGCAGCGTCAGGGCGGTAGCTTGTGGGCGGAAAATACCGGGCAGGGGCTGCGGTTGAACATGCGGTTGTTGGCCCTTTGATCGGCGCACACCACCTCGCGCGTAGGAGCTGCTGCAGGCTGCGATCTTTTGATCTTGCTTCAACCCACGAAACCACTGCTTATACCTATAAGCCATAAGCACCACACTTTGCGTGATATGGACTCCAGGCGTTTGTCGGTATGATAGTCGCCCCCGCAGTCTGGATTGCGAATACGCCATGACCTTGCAGTACCCAACCATCGCCGATTGCGTCGGCAACACTCCGCTGGTCCGTTTGCAGCGCCTGCCCGGCGCCACCAGCAACACCCTGCTGCTCAAGCTCGAGGGTAATAACCCGGCGGGTTCGGTCAAGGACCGTCCGGCGCTGTCGATGATCGCCCGCGCCGAGTTGCGCGGGCAGATCCACCCCGGCGATACGCTGATCGAAGCAACCTCGGGTAACACCGGGATCGCTCTGGCGATGGCTGCGGCGATCAAGGGCTACAAGATGATCCTGATCATGCCCGACAGCTCCAGCGCCGAGCGCAAGGCGGCGATGACCGCCTATGGCGCCGAGTTGATCCTGGTCAGCCAGGAAGAGGGCATGGAAGGCGCTCGCGACCTTGCCGACCGGATGCAGGCCGATGGCCGCGGCAAGGTGCTCGACCAGTTCGCCAACGGCGACAACCCCGAGGCGCACTACACTGGCACCGGCCCGGAAATCTGGCGCCAGACCGAAGGCAGCATCACCCATTTCATCAGCTCCATGGGCACTACCGGCACCATCATGGGCGTTTCGCGCTACCTGAAGGAGCAGAACCCCGAGGTGCAGATCGTCGGGCTGCAGCCGATGGAAGGCTCGGCCATTCCCGGCATTCGCCGCTGGCCGCAGGAATACCTGCCGAAGATCTATCAGGCCGATCGGGTCGACCGGATCGTCGACATGGCCCAAAGCGAAGCCGAGGACGTGACCCGTCGTCTGGCCCGCGAAGAAGGCATTTTCTGTGGCGTCTCTTCGGGCGGTGCGGTGGCAGCGATGCTGCGTCTGTCCCGGGAAGTCGAAAACGCGGTGATGGTCGCGATCATCTGTGACCGTGGCGACCGTTACCTGTCGACCGGCATTTTCGACGCGCCCAACTGATGGCCAAGCAAGAGAGAGGCCTGCGCTTCCAACCGACTGGTGGCAGTCGGGCCCCACAAGTGCCCACTGGCAAAAAACAGCGCTTGACCATTGAACGACTGGCCAACGACGGCCGGGGTATCGCCTTCCTTGAGGGGCGTACCTGGTTCGTTGCCGGCGCCCTGGCCGGTGAAGAGGTCGAAGCGCGGGTCCTGGGTGCCCACGCTAAAGTCGTCGAGGCACGCACCGAACGGGTATTGCTGGCCAGTGATCTGCGCCGTCCGGCAACTTGCGCCCATGCCGGACGCTGCGGCGGTTGCAGCGTGCAGCATCTGCCCCATAGCGAACAGCTTGCGCTGAAACAGCGCATGCTCGCCGAGCAGTTGTCGCGAGTTGCCGGTGTTGAACCCGAAGAGTGGGCTGCACCCTTGAGCGGGCCGGAGTTTGGCTACCGGCGTCGTGCCCGGGTGGCGGTACGTTGGGATGCCAAGGCAAAAAAACTCGAGGTGGGTTTCCGTGCGGCAGGCAGCCAGGACATCGTCGGCATCAATGATTGTCCGGTACTGGTACAGCCCTTGCAGCCGATCATCAAGCGCTTGCCGGAAATGCTGCGCCGCTTGAGCAAACCCCAGGCGTTGGGGCATGTCGAATTATTTCGGGGCTCATCCAGCGCAGTTTTACTGCGGCACCTGGCGCCGCTGTCTGCCGCTGATTTGACCATACTCAAGGAATTCTGTGCCTTCCATGAAGCCCAATTGTGGCTGCATGGCGAAGGCCAGCCGCAACCGGTCGAGCCGGATCAGCAATTGGGCTATCGTCTGGAGACCTGGGATTTGCATCTGGCTTATCGGCCAGGCGATTTCATCCAGGTCAACGCCGGGGTCAATGAAGCGATGATCGCCCAGGCGCTGGAGTGGTTGGCGCCGAAGGCTGACGATCGGGTCCTCGATTTGTTCTGTGGCCTGGGCAATTTTGCACTGCCTCTGGCTCGTCAGGTCAAGGAAGTGGTAGCGGTGGAAGGCGTGGCGACCATGGTCGAGCGTGCCACCGAAAATGCGGCTAGCAATAATCTGCATAATGCAAAGTTTTTTCAGGCCGATTTATCCCAGCCCTTGGCCGATACCGAATGGGCCGGCGAGGACTTTTCTGCGGTACTCTTGGACCCACCCCGTGACGGTGCTTTCGAGGTGGTGCGCAAGCTCGCAACCCTGGGTGCCAAACGGTTGGTGTATGTGTCGTGCAACCCAGCGACTCTGGCCCGCGACACGGCTGAATTGATCAAGCAGGGCTACCGGTTAAAACGTGCCGGGATCCTCGATATGTTTCCTCAGACGGCACATGTCGAGGCCATGGCGTTATTTGAAGCGAACTAGGATGGTTCTGGTCCGACTGGCCCGCTGATGCATGACCCTCGCCAGCCCAGCGAGGGAACATTGGCAACGAAGGGTCAGCGATTTTGACGCATTGAATGTGCGTCATAGGGAAGGTAAGCAAGATGGTACAGGTGAGAGCACACCAGCCGATCAACACCGACGGCAGTATCAATCTCGAGGCATGGCTCGATCATGCGGTCAGTGTCGATCTGGCGCTGGACCGTGAAGCCTTGAAAGAAGCCTGCGAGTTCGCTCGCGAGGCCGAGCAGCAAGACAATGCGGCGAAGAATCTCTGGGCCGAGGGGATGTCGAGTTTCCGTACCGGTCTTGAGATCGCGGAAATTCTCGCCGACCTCAAGCTCGATCAGGATTCGCTGGTGGCCGCGGTGCTGTACCGCGGAGTCCGTGAAGGCCAGATCCAGCTACCGGTGGTCAGTCAGCGTTTTGGCCCGGTGGTGGCCAAGCTGATCGACGGCGTGCTGCGCATGGCGGCGATCAGCGCCAGTCTGAGCCCGCGCCAGTCGTTGGTACTCGGCAGCCAGGGCCAGGTGGAGAACCTGCGCAAGATGCTGGTGGCCATGGTCGACGACGTGCGTGTCGCGTTGATCAAGCTGGCCGAGCGTACCTGCGCGATTCGTGCGGTGAAAACCGCCGACGATGAAAAGCGCAACCGGGTCGCCCGGGAAGTCTTCGACATCTATGCGCCCCTGGCTCACCGTCTCGGGATCGGGCATATCAAGTGGGAGCTGGAGGATTTGTCCTTCCGTTACCTGGAGCCCGATCAGTACAAGCAGATCGCCAAGTTGCTGCATGAACGTCGCCTCGATCGCGAGCGGTTCATCTCTGATGTGATGAACCAATTGCAGAGCGAGTTGCAGGCCACCGGCGTTGATGCCGACATTAGCGGCCGGGCCAAGCACATCTATTCGATCTGGCGCAAAATGCAGCGCAAGGGTCTGGAGTTCAGCCAGATCTACGACGTGCGCGCGGTGCGGGTGCTGGTGCCGGAAATGCGCGACTGCTACACCGCGCTGGGTATCGTCCATACCTTGTGGCGGCACATCCCGAAAGAATTCGACGACTACATCGCCAACCCTAAAGAGAACGGCTACCGCTCGTTGCATACGGCGGTCATTGGTCCTGAAGGCAAGGTGCTGGAAGTGCAGATCCGCACCCATGCGATGCACGAAGAGGCCGAGCTGGGCGTTTGTGCCCACTGGCGCTACAAGGGGACTGACGTCAAATCCGGTTCCAATCACTACGAAGAGAAAATCTCCTGGCTGCGTCAGGTGCTCGAGTGGCATGAAGAACTGGGCGACATCGGTGGTCTGGCCGAACAACTGCGGGTCGATATCGAGCCGGATCGGGTGTACATCTTCACCCCGGACGGCCATGCCATCGACTTGCCCAAAGGCTCGACACCGCTGGACTTCGCCTACCGCGTGCACACCGAAATAGGCCACAACTGCCGCGGTGCGAAGATCAACGGGCGCATCGTTCCGCTCAACTACAGCCTGCAAACCGGTGAACAGGTCGAGATCATCACCAGCAAGCACGGCACGCCGAGCCGCGACTGGCTGAACCCGAACCTGGGGTACATCACCACCTCACGGGCACGGGCGAAGATCGTCCACTGGTTCAAGTTGCAGGCCCGTGATCAAAACGTCGCCGCCGGTAAAACCCTGCTCGAACGTGAGCTGGGACGGTTGGGCTTGCCGCAGGTGGATTTCGATAAACTGGCCGAAAAGGCCAACATGAAAATCGCCGAGGACATGTTTGCCGCGTTGGGAGCCGGTGATTTACGCCTGGCACAACTGGTCAATCTGGCCCAGCAACTGGTCGAGCCGGAACGCGGCAATGAACAGCTGGAACTGATTCCGCGCAAGGCCACCGGTTACAAACCGGGCAAGCGCGGCGACATCCAGATTCAGGGCGTCGGTAACCTGATGACCCAGATGGCCGGCTGCTGCCAGCCACTGCCGGGGGATGCGATCGTCGGTTACATCACCCAGGGCCGGGGCGTCAGCATTCACCGTCAGGACTGCGCGTCGGTCTTGCAATTGGGTGGCCGTGAGCCGGAGCGAATCATCCAGGTCAGTTGGGGCCCGGTGCCGGTGTTGACCTATCCGGTCGACATTATCATCCGCGCCTACGACCGTTCCGGATTGCTGCGCGACGTCTCGCAAGTGCTGCTCAACGAGCGGATCAATGTACTGGCGGTCAATACCCGTTCGAACAAGGAAGACAACACTGCGTTGATGTCCTTGACCATCGAGATTCCGGGGCTGGATGCGTTGGGTCGGTTGCTGGGGCGTATCTCCCAGTTGCCGAACATCATTGAAACACGGCGCAACAGAACGCCTTGAAATGCGATCCCTGTAGGAGCTGCCGCAGGCTGCGATCTTTTGATCTTGATCTGCGGTGCTCCTGAAAAAAAGATCGCAGCCTACGGCAGCTCCTACGGGGAGCGCGTTTCAACGAGAGTTATTGATGTACAACCTTGAAGACTTGCTACACCTGATGGCCCGGCTGCGGGATCCGCAGTACGGCTGTCCGTGGGATCTCAAGCAGACTTATCAAACCATCGTGCCCCACACCCTGGAAGAGGCCTACGAGGTCGCTGACGCCATCGAGCGCGGTGACTTCGATCACCTGCAGGGCGAGCTGGGCGATTTGCTGTTCCAGGTGGTTTATTACAGCCAGCTGGCCCGGGAAGAAGGGCGCTTCGAATTCGACGGCGTGGTCGATAGCATCACCCGCAAATTGATTCGACGTCATCCCCATGTGTTCCCGACTGGCGATCTGTATGCTTCGCTGGATATCCCGCGGCTCGACGAAGATCAGGTCAAGCAGCGCTGGGAGGAGATCAAGGCCGAAGAGCGAGCGGAGAAATCCGCGGCGCCGCAACAGCTGTCCTTGCTTGACGATGTACCCGCGGCGCTGCCGGCGCTGTCCCGTTCGGCGAAGTTGCAGAAGCGTGCAGGACAGGTCGGTTTCGACTGGCCGGATGCCTTGCCGGTGCTGGATAAGGTCCGCGAAGAACTCGATGAAGTGCTCGAAGCTATGGCCGACGACGACTCGGTAGCGATTGCCGATGAAGTCGGCGACCTGCTGTTTTCCGTGGTCAATCTGGCGCGTCATCTCAAGGTTGATCCGGAAACCGCACTGCGTGGCGCCAACAGCAAGTTTGAAAGACGCTTCCGATTTATCGAACAGGCATTGCGCGACACCCACCGTCCCATAGAAGATTGCACCCTCGAAGAGTTGGACGCCTTGTGGGGCGAAGCCAAACGTCAGGAAAAGAATTTGCCCAGCTGCGGCTGAGCCGTTGCCTAAGTGAGTAAGTACATGAGCCTTTCCCTTCGCGACCAGTTGCTCAAAGCAGGGCTGGTCAACCAAAAGCAGGCCAAACAGGTCGGCAAAGAAAAACAGAAACAGCAGCGCCTGGTGCACAAAGGCCAGATTGAACAGGACGATACCCAGCAGCGACTGGCCCAGGAAGCCCTGGCCGAAAAGGTCAAGCGCGACCAGGAGCTCAATCGTCAGCAACAGGAAAAGGTCGAGCACAAAGCCCGTGCCGCGCAGGTCAAGCAATTGATCGAAGCCACGCGCTTGCCGAAGCTGACCACCGAGGACTACTACAACTTCGTCGACGACAAAAAGGTCAAGCGCCTGTCGGTGAACACGCTGATGCGCAACAAGCTCAGCAACGGTTCGCTGGCCATCGTTCATCATGGCGGCGGCTACGAAGTGATCCCCCGTGAGGCGGCGCTGAAGATCCAGGAGCGCGATCCGCAACGCATCGTGCAACTCAATGTGGTGACCGAAGCGCCGGATGAAGATGATCCGTACGCGGCTTATCAGATCCCCGATGATCTGATGTGGTGATGGGCTAGGGATTTGTGTGGTCTGTCCGGGCCTCATCGCGAGCAAGCTCGCTCCCACACTGGATCTGTGTCGGACATATGATGGTGTGATCGACACAAAACCTGTGGGAGCGAGCTCGCTCGCGATAGCGGTCTGACAGGCAACATCCAGACGGCAGACGAAAAAAGCCCCGCAATCGCGAGGCTTTTTTTATTTGGTGCGGATCAGCTGCCTTTGACAGTCTTGCCGTTGACGTCGCCGTTCAGGAGCATGATGTTGTACTCCTTGCCGTCGGTCTCGACCTGTTGCAGGCGCACCAGCAAGTAATCCCAGTCCTTGGCGAACCACATCACGGTGATGCGTTTGCTTTGAGTAGGGTCACGCACGCGCTCGACCTTGATCGCATCGATCTGGCCGGCCTTGGTGTCGACTTTTTCGGAGCCCAGCACGCGGAAGTCGTAGGTGTCGACATCGCCACCATCCACCACCTGGTAACTCATGCTTTTCTTGCCGGCGGCTACGTCATGCTGCAAGGCGAGCTGATAGGTGGATTTGTCGACCATGCCGCGATTCAAAGGCAATTTGACGGGGTCGCCGCGATCGGTGCCGGTGACCATTTTGGTCGACCAGTCGAAATCCAGGTCGGCCTTCTTGGCTTTACCCAGGCCGCCGCGCTCGAAGTGATACGACTGCGGCAGCAGGGTGTCCTTGTCCAGCGTCAGCGTACTTTCTTCGGTCAAGCTGGCGATCATCATGGATGCCTTGAAACTCATGGTCCATGAGCCGTCGGCATTTTTTTTCAGGCTGCGTTCTGCCGTGCCGCTCATGGGAAGTTGCTTCCAGTCGGCGGTATAGCTGGCGGAGAAAGGTTGAAGTTCTGCGGCCTGCACAACGGGCAGAGCAAACAGAGCACAAGCGAAGAGCAGGACGCGACGCATAAAATCTCCTAGTTTCGAATCAAGTGGCCACTGGCCCCCAGTAACTGTCCATCCAGTATTGCACCCTGTTCGCCAAGCGCTAACCGGCCTTCGGCAAACCAGCGCACGGCCATCGGGTAAATCCGGTGTTCCTGGACATGGACTCGCTGCGCCAGACTTTGCGGCGAGTCGCCTAACTCTACCGGGATCAATGCCTGTACGACCAGTGGTCCGCCATCGAGTTCCTCGGTCACGAAGTGCACGCTGCAGCCGTGCTCCGTGTCTGCGGCCTCCAACGCTCGCTGATGAGTGTGTAACCCTTTGTATTTGGGTAGCAGCGAAGGATGGATATTGAGCAGGCGACCCTGGTAGTGACGCACGAAATCAGCGCTGAGAATGCGCATGAATCCGGCCAGGACCACCAGCTTGGGCTCGAAGGCGTCGATCAGTTCGATCAACGCGGCATCGAAGGCCTCGCGACCTTCGAAAGCCTTGTGATCCAGCGTGCGGGTTTCGATACCCGCATCGAAGGCGCGTTGCAGGCCGTAGGCGTCGGCGCGGTTGGAGATCACCGCGCGGATGCGGGCCGGGTTGTCCCCGGCCTGACTGGCGTCGATCAGAGCCTGCAAGTTGCTGCCGGAGCCGGACAGCAGCACCACGACATCACAGGTTGCTTGCATCCGTTCTTGCATCCGTTCTTGCATCAGTGAACCTTGAGGTTTTTCAGCTCGACCGAAGCTGCGCCTTCGGCGGCAGTCGCGATCTGGCCGATGACCCATGGTTGCTCGCCGGCTTCACGCAGAACGTTCAGGGCAATTTCAACGTGCTCCTGAGCCACGCAGATCACCATGCCCACGCCGCAGTTCAGCACGCGGTGCATTTCCACTTCTTCAACGTTGCCTTTCTCTTGCAGCCAGTCGAACACAGCCGGGCGCTGCCAGCTGGCGACGTCAACCACGGCCTGAGCGCCTTTTGGCAGCACCCGCGGGATGTTGTCGAGCAGGCCACCACCGGTGATGTGGGCCATGGCCTTGACCGCGCCGGTGTCCTTGATCAACTTGAGCAGCGGCTTCACGTAGATACGGGTCGGGGCCATCAGCAGGTCGGTCAGCGGCTTGCCGTCGAGCTGGATGTTTTCGATGTCGGCACCGGACACTTCAATGATCTTGCGGATCAGCGAGTAGCCGTTGGAGTGCGGACCGGAAGACGGCAGGGCGAGCAGGGCATCGCCGGCGGCGACTTTCGAGCCGTCGATGATTTCGGATTTTTCCACGACGCCGACGCAGAAGCCGGCCAGGTCGTAGTCTTCGCCTTCGTACATGCCCGGCATTTCAGCGGTTTCACCGCCGACCAGGGAGCAACCGGACAACTCACAGCCAGCGCCGATACCGGTCACTACCTGGGTCGCGGTCTCGACATTGAGTTTGCCGGTGGCGTAGTAGTCGAGGAAGAACAGCGGCTCGGCGCCACAGACCACCAGGTCGTTCACACACATGGCAACCAGGTCGATGCCAATGCTGTCGTGTTTGTTCAGGTTCAGCGCCAGACGCAGCTTGGTGCCGACGCCGTCGGTTCCGGAGACCAGAACCGGTTGTTTGTAACCGGCCGGGATTTCGCAGAGGGCGCCGAAACCGCCCAGGCCGCCCATGACTTCCGGGCGCGCAGTGCGCTTGGCGACGCTCTTGATGCGTTCGACCAATGCTTCACCGGCGTCGATGTCTACACCGGCGTCCTTGTAGCTCAGGGAGGGTTGCTTGCTCATGATCCAGGCCTTTAGGGGGGATTCAGGGGTAACGACCGAGTCCAGTGGGACCCACTGAAACAGGCGAAGGGCAATTGCCGACGCGAATTTCCGGGTGCCCGACTGTTGCCGGTCTGCGAAGGCGCGCGATTTTATCAGGCTTGAGGGGCAGCGGCCATCCTCGGGCCGACGGGCAGGGACATATCACGTTAAAAAATCCGTTATTACACAAGATGGTCGCCTCTTCCGTGACTGTATAAGGTATAGACATTAACCAGCTATGGTTACGACTGTTCGAAAACTTACCAAGGTCCTGTGAATGTTTTGCCAGGCGTTGTGGTCACAGCCTTGCTCAATTCTGTTCATGCGGCCTGTTCCAGCCGCTTTTTGCCGTCAGGAATACTCCATGCGTCTGTGTAAATTACTAGTTGTGGGCTGTTTATCTTTTTTCAGCCTGGCGAGTCATGCCGAAACACTCAATGGGTTGTATCAAGTACGCGAACCGGTCAGCAGTCAGACCCCGCAAGAGCGCGATCAAGCCACGCAACGCGCTTTGGATACCCTGGTGCTGCGCCTGACTGGTGATGCCAAGGCGGCGCAAAACCCGGGGCTGGCGGCTATTCGCAAGGATCCGCAGCAGATCATCAGCCGATACGGCTATGACGCCGGGCCACCGGAAAGCCTGAAGGTGGATTTCGATCCGGTCAGCACCGATCGGGCCTTGCGTCAGGCCGGGTTGGCTTTGTGGGGCAGCAATCGCCCGTCGATTCTTGGTTGGTGGCTCAATGATTCAGCTGAAGGCTCGAGCCTGGTCGGCGATGGTCAGGCCAGCGCCGCGCCGCTGCGTCGTGCAGCCCAGCACCGCGGCTTGCCGTTGCGCCTGCCGTTGGCTGATTTGAATGAACAGATTGTCGCTACTGCACCGCATCTTGAGGGAGCCGACCCGGCCCCGCTGCGCGCGGCCTCGCAACGCTACGCCGCCGACGCCTTGCTGGCGGTGCATGCCAATGAGGAAGAGGGCGGGCAGTGGCAGGCCAAATGGCGTCTGTGGCTGGGTGATCAGCGCGAACAGGGCACTGTGCAAGGCGCCGACCCTGCGGCTCTCGCCGATGCGGTGTTACTGGCCGTCAGTCAGAAACTGGCACCACGCTTCGTCGCCAAGGCCGGAGCCTCCACCGAGCAGCTGCTGGAAGTGCAGGGCATGACCCTGGAACGTTACGCGGCACTCGGGCAACTGCTTGAGCCGTTTCGCGCGAAACTGCTGCGCGTCGAGGGCGACCGGGTTATTTATCAGGTCACTGGCAGCGCCGAACAATTGCGCGCGCAGTTGGGCCTGGCGAAGCTGCAAGAGGTGCCTGCCGGGCAACTGGCGCCGCCAGTGCCTGCTCAGCCAGCGGTCGCAGGCGCGGTGCCGGTTGCTGCGCCAGCACCCGCCGCGCAATTGCATTTCCGTTGGTAAGTTGTTCTTTCCCTATATAGAAGCTGGAGCGGTTCATGGCTGATACGCGTCGTTGGGTGTGGTTGGGTGGGGTGATCCTGCTGTTCGCCTTTGTGTACCTGTTGCATCCGATCCTCACGCCGTTCCTGGTGGCGCTGCTGTTGGCCTATCTGTTCGACCCGCTGGTGGATCGCCTGGAGGCGCTCGGTCTCTCGCGAACCTGGGGCGTGGTGGCGGTGTTTGCGCTGTTCTGCGTGATCGTCATGACGCTGTTGCTAGTGCTGGTGCCAATGCTGGCCAAGCAGCTGTTGCGCTTGTATGAACTGCTGCCGCAAATGCTCGACTGGTTGCAGCACACCGCCATGCCATGGGCGCAATCGAAGCTGGGGCTTGCCGATGGTTTCTGGAAGTTCGACAAGATCAAGGCGGCCATCACCGAGCATATGGGCCAGACCACCGACATTGTTGGCATAGTGCTTAGCCAGGCAACCGCTTCCGGCCTGGCCTTGATCGCTTTGCTGGCCAATCTGGTGCTGATCCCGGTGGTCAGTTTCTACCTGCTGCGTGACTGGGACCTGATGATGGCGAAGATCCGCAGCCTGCTGCCTCGCGATCGTGAGGAGCGCGCGGTGATATTGGCCGGCGAGTGCCATGAGGTACTCGGGGCTTTTGTTCGTGGCCAGCTGCTGGTGATGGTCGCCCTGGGAGTGATCTACTCGGCTGGTTTGATGCTGGTCGGGCTTGAACTGGGGCTGTTGATCGGGATGATTGCCGGGCTGGCGGCCATTGTGCCGTACATGGGCTTCGTCATCGGCATCGGCGCGGCCCTGGTGGCTGGCCTGTTCCAGTTTGGTGGCGACCTGTATCCGATGGTCGGCATCGTCGCGGTATTCATGGTCGGTCAGGCGCTGGAAGGCATGGTCCTGACGCCATTGCTGGTGGGGGACCGGATCGGTCTGCACCCGGTAGCGGTGATCTTCGCCATTCTGGCGGGCGGTGAGCTGTTTGGCTTTACCGGGATCCTGCTGGCCTTGCCGGTGGCCGCGGTAATCATGGTGCTGGTGCGTCATGTACACGATTTGTACAAGGATTCGGATATCTACACCGGAGTGGAAGACCCAGTAACGCCTTCTGACGTGTTGCCAAAGGCCGCCCGGGGCAATGCAGAACTCGCCCTGGGCGTCCCCGGGACGGTCACAAGCACCGTCAAACAAACCCCGCCGATTCTTCCGGGTTAACGCAAACCTTTGATTTTGCTTATGGTCTGCTGCATTGTGCGCCCGGCGTCACGGGTATAAACTTTGCACACTTTATACAGAGGCCACTAACGGTTCCTTTGGAACTGTTCAGTCAGCATGAAACCGATTCAGCTGCCCCTAGGTGTGCGTCTGCGTGATGACGCCACCTTTATCAATTACTACCCAGGCGCCAACGCCGCTGCACTCGGCTATGTCGAGCGGCTTTGCGAAGCCGACGCTGGCTGGACCGAAAGCCTGATCTACCTCTGGGGCAAGGACGGCGTCGGGCGTACGCACTTGCTGCAAGCCGCGTGCTTGCGGTTCGAGCAGATGGGCGAACCGGCGGTGTACCTGCCATTGGCGGAACTGCTGGATCGCGGTATTGAAATCCTCGACAACCTCGAGCAATACGAACTGGTCTGCCTGGATGATCTGCAGGCGGTGGCGGGGCGGGCGGACTGGGAAGAGGCGCTGTTCCATCTGTTCAACCGTTTGCGCGACAGCGGTCGACGTTTGCTGATTGCCGCTTCGACTTCGCCACGGGAGCTGCCGGTGAAGTTGGCGGATTTGAAATCACGCCTGACCCTGGCGCTGATTTTCCAGATGCGTCCGCTCTCCGATGAAGACAAACTGCGTGCCCTGCAACTGCGTGCTTCACGGCGCGGTCTGCACCTGACCGATGAGGTCGGACACTTTATCCTGACGCGTGGCACTCGCAGCATGAGCGCATTGTTCGAACTGCTGGAGCGTCTCGATCAAGCTTCGTTGCAGGCGCAACGCAAACTGACCATTCCCTTCCTGAAAGAAACCCTGGGTTGGTAAAATGACCCGGTAAAACCGCGCTCTGCAGCGTTTTTTGGCACTTTTCAGGCGCCAGAAAATCCGCTCCGAGGCCGTATCCAGGGTGCGCAAGCGTCTATATGGGCTTTAGGCCTTAGATGCAAACGACAAACCGAAAAGTCACATTCCCCTCGATTGAATTTGCAAATGAGGATGATAGAAGGCATAGTCGCGGCTCTTCAAAACTATCAGCCACGGTCGTGCCCATGCTAAATCGCTTCGCACCCCTCGTGCCTCTCGCACTCGTTACCCTGTTGTTTGGTTGCGCTGCGCACTCTCCAGTGTCCCAGCAAGAGCCACAACAGCAGGTTACAAACTCTGTTACTGCACAGTCTTCCAGTGTTTACCTGGAAGACCTGGCGACTGAAAAAGAACTGGCCGTATTCAACGATAACAAGCCTTATCAGATGCCGGTCCTGGCCGATAGCATCCTCGAGCGTGGCATGTCCCTGATCGGTACTCGTTACCGTTTCGGCGGCACCTCCGAGGCAGGCTTCGATTGCAGCGGTTTCATCGGGTATCTGTTTCGAGAAGAGGCGGGCATGAACTTGCCGCGCTCCACTCGCGAAATGATCAACGTGGACGCTCCGCTGGTCGCTCGCAACAAGCTCAAGCCCGGTGATCTGCTGTTCTTCAGCACCAATGGCCGTGGCCGCGTCAGTCACGCCGGGATCTACCTGGGTGATGACCAGTTCATCCACTCCAGCAGCCGTCGTAGCGGTGGTGTTCGAGTCGACAAACTGGGCGACAGCTACTGGAGCAAGACCTTCATCGAAGCCAAGCGAGCCCTCGCCATGGCGCCGACTATCGTTACCGCTCGCAAGTAAGCTTACTTTCAGTAAGGCGAACTTAAAGTCTTACTTGAAGTTTGCCGCGTAGCCGCTAGAATCCTGATCTATTGTTGATGGTAAACCGCCTGCGTTCTGCGTAGGCGGTTTTCTTTTCAGCCTCACGGCAGAGAAAGCCGCATCCAGATCAGGATTGTTCTGCACATGTCGACGTCGGCCCGCCTTGCGCTTCTCGTGTTCGCGGCACTGCTCAGTGCTTGCGCCAGCCGTACTCCGCCACCTGCGCCGGTGATCCGGGCACCTGTTTTCGCCCCCTCCCAAGCATTCTCGCCAGTGGCTGAAGATGTGCTGTTCCAAGCGTTGGGCCTGGTCGGTACACCTTATCGCTGGGGCGGCAATACGCCGGACTCGGGTTTCGATTGCAGTGGTCTGATCGGCTACGTTTATCGTGATGTCGCTGGCATCACTCTGCCGCGTACGACCCGCGAAATGATCGGTATGCGTGCGCAGGATGTCGACCAGAACGCCCTGCAGACTGGCGACCTGATATTTTTTGCCACCAATGGCGGCTCGCAAGTCAGTCATGCCGGAATTTATGTCGGCGAAGGCCGATTTGTTCATGCGCCTGCCACCGGCGGAACGGTCAAGCTCGATACCCTGTCCAAAGCCTACTGGCAGAAAGCCTATCTCAGCGCCAAGCGGGTGTTGCAGCCGGAGCGTCTGGCGCGTAACCCTTAGGTCGCACCTTTGCAGAGGTTTTCATGACCGCGCGCACCCTCAATCTCGACGATTCCCTCTACAGCTACCTGCTGGATGTTTCCTTGCGCGAAACGCCGCTGTTACGCCGTTTGCGTGACGAAACCCAGGCGCTGCCCATGGCCCGCTGGCAGGTGGCGCCCGAGCAGGGCCAGTTCCTCGCCTTGTTGGTCAAACTGACCGGCGCCAGGCGCTTGCTGGAAGTCGGCACCTTCACCGGTTACAGCGCCTTGTGCATGGCTGCTGCCTTGCCGGAGGATGGCAGCCTGATCTGTTGCGATATTCCTGGCGATTACAACGCCACCGCTCGCCGTTACTGGCAGGAGGCGGGCCTGGCGCAGCGGATTGATCTGCGCCTGGCACCGGCGCTGGAAACCCTGGCGCAGCTGGAGCAGCAAGGGCAGGGTGGAAGTTTCGACCTGATCTTCATCGATGCCGACAAGGCCAACTATCCGGCCTATCTGGAAAGCGCCTTGCGTCTGCTGCGAAGCGGCGGGCTGGTGATTTTCGATAACACGCTATGGAGCGGGCGCGTGCTCGAGGTCAATCCCGAAAGCGAAGACACCCGCGCCATCCAGGCCCTGAACCGCGCCTTGAAGGATGACCTTCGGGTCGATCTGTCGCTGCTGCCGCTGGGCGATGGGCTGACGCTGTGCCGCAAGCGGTAGGCAATTAAGAGTAAGGCACGCCGAACACCAAACCTGTGGCGAGGGGGCTTGTCGGAACGCCGCATCGCCCCGTTGGGTCGCGAAGCGGCCCCAAAAACCAGCGATCCCGATCTGTCAGGTACACCGCATTCACCGGTTCTACGACTGCTCCGCAGCCGAACGGGGGCAAGCCCCCTCGCCACAAATGCCCGCCAGACTATAGATTTTCATTAACTGATCAGGATTGGGGCAAGCCCGCTCCGCTTCTTTGGCGTAGAGGAGATCGATAAAGATCGCAGCCTTCGGCAGCTCCTACGGGGCCGCCGACACCCGCCAGATCTTGTTCCCCACGTCATCCGCCACCAGCAAGCCCCCTTGCTGATCAATCACCACCCCCACCGGCCGGCCCATGGCTTTTTCGTCTTCAGTGAGGAAGCCCGTCAGCACGTCAATCGGTTGGCCGCTGGGTTTGCCGGCGCTGAACGGTACGAAGATCACTTTGTAGCCACTGTGCGGCTTACGGTTCCAGGAGCCATGCTGGCCGATGAATGCGCCTTGGGTGAAGGACGGCGGCAATTTGCTGCCTTCGGCGAAGGTCAGGCCCAGTGATGCAGTGTGCGGGCCGACGGCGTAGTCCGGAACGATGGCTTTGGCTACCAGTGCCGGGTCTTGTGGAGTGACGCGCACGTCGACGTGCTGGCCATAGTAACTGAAGGGCCAGCCATAGAAGGCGCCGTCCTTGACCGAGGTGATGTAGTCCGGCACCAGATCGCTGCCGATTTCGTCACGTTCGTTGACGGCGGTCCAGAGTTGCCCGCTCTGGGGCTCCCAGGCCATGCCGTTGGGATTGCGCAGGCCTGAGGCAAAGATCCGATGCTGACCGGTGGCGCGGTCGACTTCCCAGATCGCGGCGCGCCCTTGTTCCTGCTCCAGACCGTTTTCGCCGACGTTGCTATTGGAGCCGACGGTAACGTAGAGCTTGCTGCCATCCTTGCTGGCAATCACGTTCTTGGTCCAGTGGTGATTCAAGGTCCCACCGGGCAGGTCCACCACCTTGGTCGGTTGCGCGGTGATCGAGGTTTCTCCGTCTTTATAGGGGAAGCGCAGCAACCGATCGGTATCCGCGACGTAGAGATCATTGCCCACCAGAATCATGCCGAACGGTGAGTTGAGGTTCTCGAGGAATATTGTGCGGGTTTCGGCGACGCCATCATGGTCCTTGTCCCGCAGCAGGGTGATGCGATTCGGGCTCGGGACAACGGCTCCGGCGCGGCCCATGAACTTGCCCATGACCCAGCCAAAAATGCCTTTGCGATCGTCGGGCCTGGGCGGAGCGTTGGTTTCGGCCACCAGCACGTCACCGTTGGGTAGTACGTAAAGCCAGCGCGGATGATCAAGCCCTTCGGCAAACGCCGCTACCTGAGTGCCACTTGCGGCGGTCGGTCTGGCACCTTCAGGCCAGCCGATCGCCGGGGCGATGTTCACGGTCGGGATCAGGGTTTTGTTCGGTTGCGGCAGCTTCGGCGACGGCCCGGTGCCATCGGAAACTTTCAGGGTGGCGGTTTCACTACAGGCTGCAAGCCCGCCGGCGAGCACGATGACAAGGGCAAGTTGAGGCTTGAGCATGCTGATCTCCCTACGAATGCACTGATGTATTCATAGAGGCGCATAGCTGCCGGTTGGTTCAACCTTTCAGCGGCGTGCCTCTTTGAATAGCACGGCAATGCCAGGGTGATAGTTGCCCGGGTTTAATTGACGCTCCACCCTCAACCCTCTAACCTTCGCGACTTGTTTCAGGTGCTCTGTGACCCTGGTCGAAAGAGTGAAACAGGGAAGCCGGTGAGTGCGCGTTCTGTTACAGAGCGGGCAGCGATCCCGGCGCTGCCCCCGCAACGGTAAATGAGTCAAGACTGTGCCTGGTGCCACTGTGTCGCGAGTCGACCCGGGAAGGCGCGCAGTCCGGGATTACACCCACTCATGAGCCCGGAGACCGGCCTGATCCATCCAACGGCATCACGGTGGGCGATGCCAGGCTTAATGCCGTCTATTTTTATTCCTGCCCCCCGTTATCCATTTCCAACGGAGAGCTGCTCCATGACTGATTCCCCCGATCGTGACGAACGCCATCTGGCGCGCATGCTGCGCAAAAAAGCGGTAATCGACGAACGTATCGCCAACTCGCCGAACGAGTGCGGGTTGCTGCTGGTGCTGACCGGCAACGGCAAAGGCAAGAGCAGCTCCGCCTTCGGCATGCTCGCCCGGGCCATGGGCCACGGCATGCAATGCGGCGTGGTGCAGTTCATCAAGGGTCGCAACAGTACCGGTGAGGAGCTGTTCTTTCGACGTTTTCCCGAGCAAGTACGCTTTCACGTCATGGGTGAGGGCTTCACCTGGGAAACTCAGGACCGTCAACGTGACATCGCGGCGGCCGAAGCGGCCTGGGCCGTCTCCCGTGAATTGTTGCGTGACCCGGCCATTGGCCTGGTGGTGCTCGATGAGCTGAATATTGCCCTCAAACACGGCTATCTGGACCTCGACCAGGTACTCAGCGACTTGCAGGCTCGCCCGCCGATGCAGCATGTGCTGGTCACCGGTCGCGGTGCCAAGCCCGAAATGATTGACCTGGCCGACACCGTCACCGAAATGGGCGTGCTCAAGCATGCGTTCCAGGCCGGGATCAAAGCGCAAAAGGGCATCGAGCTGTGAGTATTCAAGCATGAGTGATGCACGTCGTTGCCCGGCGGTATTGATCGCCGCCCCGGCTTCCGGTCAGGGCAAGACCACCGTGACCGCCGCGCTGGCCCGCTTGCATCGTAATCAGGGGCGCAAGGTTCGGGTGTTCAAGTGCGGTCCGGACTTCCTCGACCCGATGATTCTCGAGCGCGCCAGCGGTGCGCCGGTGTATCAACTGGACATGTGGATGGTCGGCGAACAGGAAAGCCGTCGACTGCTCTGGGAAGCGGCGGGCGAGGCGGACCTGATTCTGATCGAAGGGGTCATGGGCCTGTTCGATGGCACGCCGTCCAGCGCCGACCTGGCGCGGCACTTCGGCGTGCCTGTGCTGGCGGTGATCGACGGCACGGCCATGGCCCAGACCTTCGGTGCCCTGGCCCTGGGTCTGGCGCGTTATCAGCCGGACTTGCCGTTTGCCGGCGTGCTGGCCAACCGCGTCGGCACCTTGCGCCATGCGCAATTGCTCGAAGGCAGCCTGACCGAAGGCCTGCGCTGGTATGGCGCGTTGTCCCGGGAAACCGGGATCGAACTGCCGAGCCGTCACCTGGGCCTGGTGCAGGCCAGCGAACTGAATGACCTGGATCTGCGCCTCGACGCTGCGGCCGAAGCCTTGGCCGGCAGTTGCGAAGTGGCGTTGCCGCCAGCGGTCGAGTTCGCCGCGCCTGAAGTGGTTGTGGCCGAGCCGTTGCTGGCCGGTGTGCGGATTGCCGTGGCCCGCGATGAAGCCTTTGCGTTCACCTATGGTGCGAGCCTCGACCTGCTGCGGGCGATGGGCGCCGAGTTGCGGTTCTTCTCGCCGATCCATGACCGCGAACTGCCCGAGGCTGACAGCTTGTACCTGCCGGGTGGCTACCCGGAATTGCATCATGTCGCGCTGGCGGAAAACGCCACGATGCTGGCTTCGATCCGTGCCCACCACGTAGCCGGCAAGCCGTTGCTGGCCGAGTGTGGCGGCATGTTGTATCTGCTCGATTCGCTGACCGATGTCGAGGGCCAGCGTGCCCAACTGGCGGGATTGCTCGCGGGCGATGCGGTGATGCAAAAGCGTCTGGCGGCACTGGCCTTGCAGGCTGTTGATCTGCCGGAGGGCTCGTTGCGCGGCCATACCTATCACCACTCGCTGACCAGCACGACGCTTGAGCCGATTGCCCGTGGCCTGAGCCCAAATGGTGGGCGGGGGGCGGAAGCGGTGTATCGCGAGGGGCGGATGACAGCTTCTTATGTGCACTTTTATTTCCCTTCCAATCCCTCGGCTGTGGCTGCGCTTTTTGCGCCGGATGCCGAGACCGCTATCGCGAGCAAGCTCGCTCCCACAGAGCATACGCAATCGAATGTGGGAGCGAGCTTGCTCGCGAAGAGGCCATGACCGACAACGCATTCAGTCCGGCTGAACGTGAAGCGGTTTATCGGGTAATTGGCGAACGCCGCGACATGCGTCATTTCAGCGGCGGCACGGTCGAGCCTGAACTGCTCCGGCGCCTGCTCGAAGCCGCCCATCAAGCCCCGAGCGTTGGCTTGATGCAGCCCTGGCGGTTTATCCGCATCAGCGATCGCCCGTTGCGCGGCAAGATCCAGCAGCTGGTGGAAGAGGAACGGGTGCGCACCGCCGAGGCCCTGGGCGAACGTTCCGACGAGTTCATGAAGTTGAAAGTCGAAGGCATCAACGACTGCGCCGAAGTGCTGGTCGCCGCGCTGATGGATGATCGCGAGCGGCATATTTTCGGCCGCCGAACGTTGCCCGAAATGGATATGGCGTCCTTGTCCTGCGCCATTCAAAACCTCTGGCTGGCGTCCCGCGCCGAAGGCCTGGGCATGGGCTGGGTGTCGTTGTTCGAGCCCCAGGCCCTGGCCGATCTGCTGGGTCTGCCGGCCGGGGCCAAACCGCTGGCGGTGTTGTGCCTGGGGCCAGTAAAGGAATTTTATCCGGCGCCAATGCTGGTGCTCGAAGGCTGGGCGCAGCCGCGTGCGCTGAGTGATTTGCTGTATGAGAATTATTGGGGAGTGAGTCAATGAGTGTGGCGTTATTGAGCGTCGCCGCGGTTGCGCTGGATGCGCTGCTGGGTGAACCCAAACGCTGGCATCCGCTGGTGGCGTTCGGCCGGTTTGCCGATCGCATCGAGCAACGTTTCAACTCTGGCGGGCGTGGCTGGCGCAGCCATGGCGTCACCGCCTGGGTGCTGGCGGTGTTGCCGCTGACGCTATTGGTGACTGCCTTTTCCTGGCTGCCCTATATCGGCTGGCTGGTGGAAATCCTCGCGCTGTATTGCGCCCTTGGCCTGCGCAGCCTTGGCGAGCATGTCGAGCCGGTCGCGCAAGCCCTGCGCAGCGATGACTTGGACGAAGCGCGGCGGCGAGTGGGCTATCTGGTCAGCCGTCAGACCAGCGAGCTTGATCCAACGGAGGTCGCCCGCGCTGCCACCGAATCGGTGCTGGAGAACGGCAGCGACGCGGTGTTTGCCGCCTTGTTCTGGTTTGCCATCGCCGGCGCTCCGGGGGTGGTGCTCTATCGCTTGAGCAATACCCTGGACGCGATGTGGGGCTATCGTAATGATCGCTTCGAACGATTCGGCTGGGCGGCGGCGAAGATCGACGATGTGCTCAACTATATTCCTGCGCGGCTGGTAGCCCTGACCTACGCGCTACTGGGCAAGACCCGCCTGGCACTCAAATGCTGGCGAACCCAGGGGCCGACCTGGGACAGCCCGAACGCCGGTCCGGTGATGGCGGCGGGGGCGGGTGCCCTGGGCGTCGAGTTGGGCGGGGCGGCGATTTATCACGGCGAACTGCACCAGCGCCCGCCATTGGGCGAGGGTGTACCGGCCGATGCCGATTCCATCGACCGTGGCTGGCAACTGGTGCAGCGCGGCGTGTGGTTATGGCTGCTGATTCTCTGCGTGGGAGCTGAGTTCTATGCTTGAACACGGTGGACGGTTGCGCAAGGCGGCGTTGCACTACGGCATTGCCGAAGCCGATTGGCTGGACCTGTCCAGCGGCCTCGCGCCCTGGCCGTTTCCGGTACCGCCGATTCCCTTGCGGGCCTGGGCGCGCTTGCCGGAAACCGATGATGGTCTCGAGCAAGCTGCCTGCGACTACTACGGCGCCACTCAAGTGTTGCCGGTGCCAGGTTCGCAAGCGGCCATCCAGTTGCTGCCGCGTTTGCGCCGCACCGGCAAGGTCGGTGTGCTCTCGCCCTGTTACGCCGAGCATGCCGAGGCCTGGCGGCGCGGCGGCTACGTGGTGCGTGAAGTGCTGGAACAGGAAGTGGAGTTCTTTCTCGACGCCCTGGACGTGCTGGTGGTGGTCAACCCGAATAACCCGACCGGCCTGAGCCTGACCCCGGAGCGCCTGCTCGACTGGCACGCGCGGCTGGCGCAGCGCGGAGGCTGGCTGGTGGTCGATGAAGCGTTCATGGACAACACGCCCCACCTGAGTCTTGCCGCGCATACGAACCAGGTCGGGCTGATCGTCTTGCGTTCGTTCGGCAAGTTTTTCGGCCTGGCGGGGGTGCGCCTGGGTTTCGCGCTGGCAGAGCACAAACTGCTGAAACTGCTCGCCGAACAGCTCGGGCCGTGGGCGGTCAGCGGTCCGACCCGAGTGTTGGGTCAGATATGTCTGCGCGACACTGTGGGCCAGGTCCGCCAACGCCTGCGCAGCGAAGCAGCCAGCCAGCGTTTGGCCCAGGTGCTTGAACATCATGGCTTCAAGCCACAAGGAGGCTGCGCGCTGTTTCAATGGTTGATCACCGGGCACGCCGAGCAGTTACATGAATTCATGGCCCGGCGCGGCATTCTACTGCGCCTGTTCGCCCATAACAGCAGCCTGCGATTCGGCTTGCCGGCCGATGAAACCGATTGGCGGCGTCTCGAACAAGCCTTCCAGGCCTATACCCAGGAACAAGCGCCATGACTACGCTGATGGTGCAAGGCACCACCTCGGATGCCGGTAAAAGTACCCTGGTCACCGCGCTGTGCCGCTGGCTGATTCGCCAGGGCGTCAGTGTCGTGCCGTTCAAGCCACAGAACATGGCGCTCAACAGCGCGGTGACGGCCGACGGCGGTGAAATCGGTCGTGCCCAGGCAGTGCAGGCCCAGGCCGCCAATCTCCAGCCGCACACCGACATGAACCCGGTGTTGCTCAAACCTAACAGCGATACCGGCGCCCAGGTGATTATTCATGGTCGCGCGGTGACCAGCATGAATGCCGTGGCCTATCACGATTACAAGGCCATCGCCATGCAGGCGGTGCTGGCCTCGCACCAACGCTTGAGCGCTGCCTATCCGGTGGTAATGGTCGAAGGCGCAGGTTCGCCGGCCGAGATCAATCTGCGTGCCGGAGATATCGCCAACATGGGCTTTGCCGAAGCCGTGGATTGCCCGGTGCTGTTGATCGCCGATATCAACCGCGGCGGGGTCTTCGCCCATCTGGTGGGCACTCTGGAGTTGCTGTCGGCCACAGAACAGGCGCGGGTCAAAGGCTTCATCATCAACCGTTTCCGTGGCGATATCGCTTTGCTGCAGCCGGGCCTCGACTGGCTCGAAGCGCGGACCGGCAAGCCGGTGATTGGCGTGTTGCCCTATGTCATGGACCTGCACCTGGAAGCCGAAGACGGCATCGATCAGCGTCAGACCGACAAGGCCGAGCAGGTGCTGAAGGTGGTAGTGCCGGTCTTGCCGCGCATCAGCAACCACACCGATTTCGATCCGCTGCGCCTGCACCCGCAAGTCGATCTGCAATTCGTCGGCCCCGGCCAAGCGATTCCCGCGGCCGACCTGATCATACTGCCCGGCTCGAAAAGCGTGCGCAGCGACCTCGCGTTCCTGCGCGCCAATGGCTGGAACACAGCCATCGCCCGGCACCTGCGTTACGGCGGCAAGCTGCTGGGGATCTGCGGCGGTTTGCAGATGCTCGGCGAACACTTGCATGACCCGCTGGGCCTCGAAGGCGCGCCGGGCTCGAGTGCCGGTCTGGGCTTGTTGGCCTTTGCCACGGTCCTCGAAGAAGAGAAGCAATTGCGCAATGTCCACGGCCGTCTGGTCCTGGAAGACGCGCCCGTCAGCGGTTATGAAATTCATGCCGGGGTCACCAGCGGTGGCGCGCTGGAACGGGCTGCGGTGCATCTGGACGACGGTCGCTGCGACGGTGCGCAAAGTGCCGACGGGCAGATTTTCGGCACCTACCTGCATGGTCTGTTCGAATCGCCGCCGGCCTGCAGTGCGCTATTGCGCTGGGCCGGTCTGCAGGATGTGCAGGAAGTGGATTACCACGCTCTGCGCGAGCGCGACATCGAGCGCCTGGCCGACATGGTGGAAAAGCATCTGGATACCGGGTTGTTGCGCGAGCTCTGTGGGATTTAGGCCGACTGTTATGGCCCTATCGCGAGCAAGCTCGCTCCTACATGGGATCGGTGTGAATCGCTAATCTGCGGCTCAACTCGATCCACTGTAGGAGCGAGCTTGCTCGCGATGGCGCCAGTGGCTTCACCGCTAAATTAAGGATTTCAAACATGCTGCAACTGATCCTCGGCGGCGCCCGCTCCGGCAAAAGTCGTCTGGCTGAAAAGCTCGCCTGCGACAGCGGCCTGGCGGTGACGTACATCGCCACCAGCCAGCCTCTGGATGGCGAAATGAATGAGCGAGTCGCCCATCACCGGGCTCGTCGTCCCGCCGAATGGGCGCTGATCGAAGAGCCGCTGGAACTGGCCCGTGTGCTGCGGGAAACCGCCAGCGCCGAGCGTTGCCTACTGGTGGATTGCCTGACCCTGTGGCTGACCAATCTGCTGATGCTGGACAACCCCGAACGCCTGACGGCTGAGCGTGAAGCGCTGCTGGAGTGCCTGGCGTCGTTACCGGGCGAGATTATTTTTGTCAGCAACGAGACCGGTATGGGTGTCGTGCCGCTGGGCGAGTTGACTCGCCGCTATGTCGATGAAGCCGGTTGGTTGCATCAAGCTCTGGCCGAGCGCTGTCAGCGTGTGGTGCTGACTGTCGCCGGCCTGCCTCTGACTTTGAAAGGAACTGCGTTATGAGTAACTGCTGGTGGCTGAACCCGTGTAAAGCGATCGACGCGCAGGCAGTCGAACAGGCCGCAGCCCGTCAGCAACAACTGACCAAGCCGGCCGGTTCCCTGGGCCGGCTCGAGTCGATTGCGGTGCAGCTGGCCGGGTTGCAAGGGCGGGTCAAGCCAAGCCTGAATCAGCTATGGATTGCGATATTTGCCGGCGACCATGGCGTGGTCGCCGAGGGCGTTTCGGCGTTCCCCCAGGAAGTCACCGGGCAGATGCTGCACAACTTCGTCAACGGTGGCGCGGCGATCAGCGTGTTGGCGCGGCAACTGGGCGCGCAACTGGAAGTGGTCGATCTGGGCACCGTCAACTCTTCGCTGAAGCTGCCGGGTGTGCGGCACCTGAACATTGCTGCGGGCACGCAGAACTTCGTCAATGCCCCGGCCATGACTCAAGCCCAGGGCGAACTTGCGCTGCAGGCCGGACGTGACAGCGTGCGCCGCGCCTTGGCGGCAGGTGCCGAGCTGTTTATCGGTGGCGAGATGGGCATCGGCAACACCACCGCCGCGAGCGCCGTGGCGTGTGCCTTGCTCGATTGCCCGGTGGCGCATCTGGTCGGGCCGGGCACCGGTCTGAATGACGCAGGTGTCAATCATAAAGCCCAGGTCATCGAGCGCGCCCTGGCCTTGCATGGGGCCCAGCGCGGCGATGTCTTGCAGACCTTGTTCAATCTCGGTGGCTTTGAGATCGCGGCACTGGTCGGGGCGTATCTGGCCTGCGCCCAGGAAGGCGTGGCAGTGCTGGTGGACGGGTTTATCTGCAGCGTCGCGGCGTTGGTCGCGGTGCGCTTGAATCCGCCGAGCCGCGAGTGGTTGCTGTTCGGTCATCGTGGTGCCGAGCCAGGTCATCGGCATGTGCTTGAGACGCTCAAGGCCGAACCGCTGCTGGATCTCGGTTTGCGCCTGGGCGAGGGCAGCGGTGCGGCGTTGGCCGTGCCATTGTTGCGACTGGCCTGCGAGCTGCACGGGCAGATGGCGACCTTCGCCGAAGCCGCCGTCGCGGATCGTCCGGCATGACCTTGTACCTGGACTTGCTGCGCCACGGCGAAACCGAACTGGGTGGCGGTTTGCGCGGCAGCCTGGATGACGCACTGACGGCCAGGGGCTGGGAGCAGATGCGCGCCGCGGTGCTGGCCAAGGGACCCTGGGATCGGCTGGTCAGTTCGCCGCTGCAACGTTGCGCGCGTTTCGCCGATGAACTGGGCACGCGTCTTGGCTTACCGGTCACGCTGGACAAAGACCTGCAGGAATTACACTTCGGTGCCTGGGAAGGGCAGAGCGCGGCGGCACTCATGGAAACCGACGCACAAGCCTTGGGTTTGTTCTGGGCCGACCCCTACGGGTTCACCCCGCCCGAGGGCGAACCGGTGACGCAGTTTTCGGCACGGGTGCTGGCGGCGGTCGAGCGCCTGCATCAGAACTATGCCGGCGAGCGAGTATTGTTGATCAGTCATGGCGGGGTGATGCGCTTACTGCTGGCCCGGGCTCGGGGCTTGCCCCGCGAGCAATTGCTCAATGTCGAGGTCGGCCATGCTGCGCTGTTCTCGCTGCGGGTCGAGGCCAATACCGTGCTCCGGGAAGAAGCCTGAGCATGTTGCCTTTCTGGATCGCCCTGCAGTTTCTCAGCAGCTTGCCGATTCGTCTGCCGGGTATGCCGCAGCCCCGGGAGCTGGGGCGTTCGTTGCTGTTTTATCCGCTGGTGGGGTTGCTGTTCGGCGGGCTGTTGTGGGCGCTGAATGGGCTGCTGGCGGGCACGCCGTTGTTGTTACACGCGGCGTTGCTGCTGAGCGCCTGGGTTTTGCTCAGCGGCGGCTTGCATCTGGATGGTCTGGCGGACAGTGCCGATGCCTGGCTGGGTGGCTTTGGCGATCGCGAGCGGACCCTGACCATCATGAAGGACCCGCGCAGCGGACCGATTGCCGTGGTCACGCTGGTGCTGGTGCTGTTGCTCAAATTCACCGCGCTGCTGGCGCTGATCGAGCAGCCATACAGTGCTGCCTTACTCCTGGCGCCACTGCTCGGCCGCAGTGCAATGCTCGGCTTGTTCCTGACCACGCCCTACGTGCGGGCCGGCGGACTGGGCCAGGCGCTGGCTGATCACCTGCCGCGTCTGGCGGGAAAACAGGTGTTGCTGCTCAGTGCACTGGTTTGTTTACTGATCGCCGGGTGGGGCGGTGTGTTGGCCGTGGGGCTGGCTGTGGTGATTTTCTTCTGGTTGCGGCAAGTGATGCTGAGGCGCCTGGGCGGAACCACGGGAGATACCGCCGGAGCGCTGCTGGAGTTACTGGAAGTGGCGGTGCTGGTGGGATTGGCGCTCATCTGAAGGTTTCTCGGATCGGCGTAGATACCGTCTTAGCCCTCACCTGTCTCTCGCGGATGTACTCAGATTCCTAATGTGGGAGCGAGCTTGCTCGCGATGGCGGCCTGACAGCCGGCCTGGCTCTTGAGGGTGTACATATCCATTTCTGCGGTAACGGCCACTAATGGTTCCGCCCTTACGCCGGGTCACTTTGGAAAAGAGCCCCAAAGTAACCAAAGGGCTCTTGCCCCTTTCGTTCGGCCCTTCGCCTAGGCTCAGGGTGCCCTCGCTCCGGTCCTGCTCCGTGGGCCCGCCGCCATCGGCCATCCATGGCCGGGGGCGGCTAACCCGGCATCCATGCCGGGTTATCCACTGCGCAGAACCTCCTCTCGGCCTCTCGAGGGGGCGGTGCGTCAAAAGCAAGAGCAAGGCGGCCGACCCGGCCGGCCTGTTTGTGTGGAGTGCGCGTGCACCCTTGGGCCTGCCGCAGGCTGCGATCTTTTGATCTTGCTCCTGGGCAATCTCCAGAACCGCCAAAGATCGCAGGCTGCGCCAGCTCCTACGCCGATCCTGCACACCCGCGATGTTGCGGGGGTACACTAATCCTGTAGGAGCTGCCGCAGGCTGCGATCTTTTGATCTTGCTCTTGGGCAATCTCCAGAACCGCCAAAGATCGCAGGCTGCGTCAGCTCCTAGAGGTATTGCGTACGCCTAGCGCTTTTTCGGCGACTTGCTGCTGTCTGGCATGTGCAGGTAAGACATCACGCTTTCGGTCAATTCGGTCGCCAGCTTCACGGCTTCTTTGTTGCGCGCCATCACTCCCGCTACCAACCCTTCGATCAACGCGAGCACGGCGATGTTGGAGCTGGTCAGTACCGGGTGGTCGGCCGGAGCAAAGAGCACGTGCCGGGCAATCGGGGTCAGGGGCGAGGCGGGCGAGTCGGTAATCGCCAGCACCGAGGCGCCACGTTCATGGGCAAAACGTGCGAGCTGCAAAGTGTCCAGCGAGTAACGCGGCAGGGAGATCGCCAGCAGTACGTCCTGATCGGTGATCGCCGCCAGGCGGTAAGCGGCGTTTTCGTTGCCGCCTTCCATGCTGATGGCGGTGGCATCGGCACAGAAGGGCATCAGGGTCGAGGCCGCGAGGCCGGCAAAGTAGACGCTGTTACCGAACCCCAGGATGTAGATTTTACGGGCCTGGGTCAGGCTGGTGACGAAGGCTTCAAAGGTATCTGGATGGTTGTTGGTGTCGGTGGTGGCGAGGTTGCTGCTGGCGCTCTGGATTTGCTCATGCAGGCCAAACGCACCACCGGGGCGGTGCGCCAGTTCGTTGCGCAGTTTGTCGACCGGCGACACCATCTGCTGCAGAGTCGCCACCAGTTCGGCTTTCATGCCGGTGTAGCCTCCCAGGTTCAACGCCTTGGCCAAGCGGTTGACCGCTGCCGGTGAAGTGCCGGTTTCCTGGGCCATCTCCTCGATGGTCAGCGTCGCCGCCCGCAGCGGATGACGCAGGATGAAGTCCGCTACCTTGCGCAGCGAAGGCTGCAGATCGGCAACGATTTCCGCCAGTTTACGCATCACCGGTGCGGCATAGACCGTGGTGTTTTTCGAAGGGCTCGGCATATCCGGATCGACATTTCCTGATGGCATAAGGAGGGCTGGAGTGTATCCGAAGCCGACCCTTGGTGCAGAACGCTGAACCAAGGGACGGCGCAAGGCCGGCGGATTACTTCAAACTGCCGGCCAGGAACTGCTGCAGACGCTCGGACTGAGGCTTTACCAGCACTTCTCGGGGGTTGCCGCGCTCTTCGACCTGGCCCTTGTGGAGGAACACCAGCTGATTCGAGACCTCGCGGGCAAAGCCCATTTCATGGGTCACGACCACCATGGTGCGACCTTCCAGGGCGAGATCCTGCATGACCTTGAGCACTTCGCCGACCAGCTCGGGGTCGAGGGCCGAAGTCGGTTCATCGAACAGCATCACTTCCGGTTCCATGGCCAGCGCCCGGGCAATCGCCACCCGTTGCTGCTCGCCGCCGGACATATGCGCCGGGTAAGCATCCATGCGGTGCGCCACGCCGACCTTGTGCAGATAGTGCTCGGCCTTTTCCCGGGCTTCTTTCCTGGTTGAGCCCAACACATGCACCGGAGCTTCCATAACATTTTCCAGGGCACTCATATGGGACCAGAGGTTGAAGTGCTGGAACACCATCGCCAGGCGCGAACGCATGCGTTGCAACTGTTTGGGCTCGGCGGCCTTGAGCCCGCCGAATTTGTTGGTCACCAGCTTGAGTTGTTCGCCATTGAGCAGAATATTGCCGGCGTTGGGCTGCTCCAGCAGGTTGATGCAGCGCAGGAAGGTGCTTTTGCCCGAGCCGCTGGAGCCGATGATGCTGATCACGTCACCGGCTTTCGCCTCCAGGGACACGCCCTTGAGTACTTCGTGAGTACCGTAGCTTTTGTGTAGATCCTGAACTTCAAGTTTGTACATGGTTTTCACTCTCTGGAATCAGTCGCTGAGCAAGCGACCCTGGCGAATAGGGGTACTGCCGGCCACTTTGGCCAGCCACAGGCCGGGCTGGGCATAACGCAGGCGTTCGCGGGCATACAGAACGCCGTCGGTACTGGCGCACACCAGGCTATGGCGATCGGTCAGGGGATCGAGCACTTCGAACAGCGGATCGCCGACCTTGACCCGCGCACCCACAGGTTGCAGAAAACTCACCACGCCGGGATGCGGGGCATAGGCGTACTGCGCACCGGCGAATGGCGTCGCTTCACAACAGGTCGCTGGCGCGGCCGGCCACTCGCCGCTGATCAGGCCTTGCTCGGCGAGATAGCCGAGAATGGCCTCCGCGCTTTCGACGCAGTGCTCGCGATCGGTGTCAGCCATGCCGCGCAATTCGATGGTGGTGGCCACACACGCCAGCGGAATATTGGCCGGGGCAAAACGCTCGGCCAGCTGCAACCAGGGGATCGCGCAGGCTTCATCGAAGGCATTGCCTCCCGCGCCCTCGGCCAGCAGGGCGGCACCTGCGCCGAGGCGCGCGGCCAATGAACGCAAGCGTGGCCAGTTTTGCGGCATGGCATAGAGCAGCATGATCGACTCGAAGTCGCAGTGCAGGTCCAGCACCAGATCGGCATCGCAGGCATGTTGTAGCAACAGGCGGCGCAGGCCATCGAGTTCCGAAGTGGGCGCCGGCAGGTCCCGGATGACCTCGCCCATGGCACTGCGGATCAGTCCGACGTTGGCGCTGGCATCCCCGCCCAGTCGACCTTCCAGCAGCGGCGCCACGGCGTCGGCCAACTCCGGGAAGTCGCGATTGAAGTTCTTGCCGCTGGAGAACTCGAAACGACCCTGATGGGTGGCCTGGAACATCTGCCCGATCCCGATCGGATTGGCCATCGGCACCAGTTCGATCACCCCGGTCAACCGGCCTTGCTCTTCCAGCTCGCGCAGGCGGCGCTTGAGTTCGACGGCGACGCGCATCCCCGGTAGCTCGTCGGCGTGCAAGGCGGCCTGGATATAGACCTTGCGCGGCCCATTGCCAAAGCGAAACAGCGATAGATGCCGCTCAGTGCCCGATGAACTCCACGGCAACAGGTATTGAATGTGCTGCATAAAATTCCTTAGTGCTTGCGCGGTGCGAGATACGCCAGCCAGCGGCGCTCGGCCAGCTTGAACAGACGAACCAGGATGAAGGTCAGGACCAGGTAGATCAGACCCGCCGTGATAAATGCCTCGAACGGCAGATAGAACCGCGCACTGACCGTCCGCGCGGCCCCGGTGATGTCCACCAGGGTGACGATCGAGGCCAGGCTGGTGGTTTGCAGCATCATCAGCACTTCGTTGCTGTACTGCGGTAGCGCCCGGCGCAAGGCCGACGGCAGGAGAATCCGCCGGTACAGGGTAAAACGCGACATGCCCATGGCCCTGGCGGCTTCGATCTCGCCGTGGGCCGTGGACTTCAGGCTGCCGGCCAGGAGTTCCGCGCTGTAGGCGCTGGTATTGATCGCGAAGGCCAGGCAGGCACAAAAGGTCGCGCTGGACAGGTATGGCCAGAGCGCGCTCTGGCGTACCGCTTCGAACTGCGCCAGGCCGTAATAGATGAGGAACAACTGCACCAGCATCGGCGTGCCGCGAATTACATAGGTGTAGAGCCAGGCCGGGAAGTTGATCAGCGGCGAGCGGGAGACTCGCATCAGCGCCAATGGAATCGCCAGCATCAGGCCAATGGCCAGGGAGATCAGCAGCACTTTCAGGGTCAGCAAGGCGCCGTTGAAATACAGCGGCAGGTTTTCCCAAATCACGTTGTAGTCGAGAATCATGGGTTCGCTCCCAATCACAGCTCGGCGGCTTTGATGCCGACCGAGTAGTGTTTTTCCAGATAACGCAGCACCAGCAATGACAGGCTGGTGAGCATCAGATAAAGCGCCGCCACCGCGAGGAAAAAGGTAAACGGCTCGTGAGTCGCGTCCGCGGCGTTCTTGGCCTTGAACATCATGTCCTGCAGGCCGATCACCGAGATCAGCGCGGTGGATTTGGTCAGCACCAGCCAGTTGTTGGTGAACCCGGGAATGGCGAAGCGAATCATCTGCGGCACCAGAATCCGCCAGAACACCTGCACACTGCTCATGCCATAGGCAACGCCGGCTTCGCCCTGACCTTTAGGGATTGCCATAAAGGCGCCGCGAAAGGTTTCCGAGAGATAGGCGCCGAAAATGAAGCCCATGGTGCAGACGCCGGCGATAAACGGATTGATGTCGATATAACGGGTGTAGCCCAGCGCCAGGGCAATGCGGTTCACCAGATCCTGGCCGCCGTAGAAGATCAGCAGGATCAACACCAGGTCCGGGATGCCGCGAATAACGGTGGTATAGCCTTCGCCCAGCGTTGCCAGCCATTTGAGCGGCGACAACCGAAAGGCTGCCCCGATCAGACCCAATGCAATGGCCATGGCCATGGAGGTCAGGGCCAGGTTAATAGTCAGCCAGGCGCCATCGAGAATGCTCGATCCGTAGCCGTGAAGCATGATGAAGTTCCTCAAGCGAGCGCCAGGAGGCGCGCGGGACAAACCAAAGGCGGCGCCTGCAGCGGCCTGGCGCCGGGGTTACAGGTAGAGGTTTATTGGCCGTAGATATCGAAGGCGAAGTACCTGGCCATCACTTGCTGGTATTTGCCATTGGCGCGGATAGCGTCAATCGCGCTGCTCAGGCGCGCAGCATTGACGCTATCGCCTTTACGCACGGCGATCCCCGCGCCTCTGCCGAAGTATTTCGGGTCGTTGATGTCTGGCCCGACCAGCGCGAACCCTTTGCCGGCCGGGGTTTTGATAAAGCTTTCATCGGTGTTGACGATATCGGCGAGGGTGGCGTCCAGGCGGCCCGAGACCAGGTCGAGGAAGGCTTCATTCTGGGCCGAGTAGCGCACGACCACGACCCCGGCTTTCTCCAGTTGCTCGGTGGCGAAACGATCGTAGGTGGAAGAGCGTTGCACCCCGACTTTCTTGCCTTTGAGATCAACCAACGGGTCGTTGATCACGTTGCCGGCCTTCATCGCGAACTTGCCTGGGGTGTGGTAGTACTTTTTGCTGAAGTCGACGGACTTCAGGCGATCGTCAGTGATCGACATCGACGACAGCACCGCATCGATCTTGCGCACTTTAAGCGAGGGGATCATGCCGTCGAATTCCTGGATCACCCATTGGCATTTGACCTGCATCTCTTCGCACAGGGCGTTGCCGATGTCGTAGTCGAAACCGCTGACATTGCCCTCCGGGGTCTTGAAGGAGAAGGGCGGGTAGGCTGCTTCGATCCCGATTCGCAGGCTGTCTTCGTCGGCGTCGGCGTGGGCGAGAAGGCTGAAGGCACAAAGTGCCAGAGCACCTAGAAGTTCTGTCTTGTTCATATTGTTGACTCCTGTGTTGGGGCGTTTGGGTGGTCGACACCCGGACCGACTCGGTGGGTCGCTCCTGATTCTGTCGAGGCTATAAATGACACGTTTTATTTCATAAATCAATTTAATGAAAATAATTGTGTCTTTGCGGGTGGATTGCCTGAGGAGAAGGTGGGCGGAGGTGATATCGAATAACTTGCTTTTCGGTAACCGCGGGTATATACACGCACCATGCTTCCTTCCCAGTGTTTATGCACCAACCTGCGTCGCGCCGCTCGAGGCGTCAGCAGGCATTACGACGGCGCTCTCGACGGCTTCGGGATCAACGTTGCGCAGTATTCTTTGCTGTGCAATTTGCAACGCCTGGATCAGCCGAGTATTTCCACCCTGGCCCACGCCATGGGCCTGGACCGCAGCACTCTGGGCCGCAATCTGCGAGTGCTGGAGGGCGAAGGTCTGGTGACCCTGGTCGAAGGTGAAGATCATCGCAATCGCGTGGTGTTGCTCACCGAGGCCGGGTGCGAACGCCTGGCGGCGGCCTTGCCGGCGTGGGAAGCGGCGCAACAGCGTTTGATCGAGCGACTGGGTGCGCAGAAGCGCGAAACCTTACTGGCCTTGCTGGACGAACTTGCCTGAAGGCAATGAATTCTGAGCTTAAGCGGGTATATACCCGCTATCGGAGAGCAATAATGACATCGATGTGGCGTACCAGCGGTTGGGTTCTTCTCGGGAGTGCGCTGATCCTGGCATTGTCTTTGGGCGTGCGACATGGCTTTGGGCTGTTCCTGGCGCCGATGAGTGCCGATTTCGGTTGGGGGCGTGAGGTGTTCGCCTTCGCCATCGCCTTGCAGAACCTGATCTGGGGCCTGGCGCAACCCTTTACCGGGGCGTTGGCCGACCGTTTCGGTGCGGCGAAGGTGGTGCTGATCGGCGGGGTGCTATACGCCCTTGGTCTGGTCTTCATGGGGCTGTCCGACTCGGCCTGGTCGTTATCCCTGAGCGCTGGTCTGCTGATCGGCATCGGCCTGTCGGGTACCTCATTCTCGGTGATTCTGGGGGTGGTTGGACGTGCCGTTGCTCCCGAAAAACGCAGCATGGCCATGGGTATCGCCAGTGCCGCCGGTTCTTTCGGCCAGTTCGCCATGTTGCCGGGAACCCTCGGGTTGATCGGCTGGCTTGGTTGGTCGACGGCACTCCTGGTGTTAGGGCTGCTGGTGGCGATGATCGTGCCCCTGGTGAGCATGCTCAAGGACAATCCGCTGCCGCTGGCCGGGCATGAACAAACCTTGTCCGAAGCCTTGCGCGAGGCCTGCTCGCACTCGGGCTTCTGGTTGCTGGCATTCGGCTTTTTTGTCTGTGGCTTTCAGGTGGTGTTTATCGGTGTGCATTTGCCGGCCTATCTGGTGGACCAGCATCTACCGGCAATGACCGGCACCACGGTTTTGGCGCTGATCGGCCTGTTCAATATCTTTGGCACCTATACCGCCGGCTGGCTCGGCGGGCGGATGTCCAAGCCCCGCCTGCTGACGGGCCTGTATCTGCTGCGGGCGGTGGTGATCGGGCTGTTCCTGTGGGCACCGGTAACGCAGGTCAGCGCTTATCTGTTTGGCATGGCCATGGGCTTCCTGTGGCTGTCGACTGTACCCTTGACCAATGGCACGGTAGCGACGCTCTTTGGCGTGCGAAATCTGTCGATGCTCGGCGGTATCGTGTTCCTCTTCCACCAGCTGGGGTCGTTCCTCGGTGGTTGGCTGGGCGGGGTGGTCTACGACCGCACCGGCAGCTATGACCTGATCTGGCAGGCGGCGATTCTCTTGAGCCTGTTGGCCGCTGCGTTGAACTGGCCGGTACGTGAGCGTCCGGTGGCGCGTCTGCAAGCGCAGACAAGTTTGGCATGAACAGGTTCTGGCCGTGGTGTGTCGGCCTGGGTCTGGGCAGCGTGCTGCTGGCGTTGGTCTGGTGGGGTTGGCACCAGGGCGGCCTGGCGCTGATGCAACTGGGCATGGGTGCTTGCTAGGCGCGCCTTTTGGCGAGTAACGTCGCAGTCTGACGACCTTTCAAGGACATTGATCATGCTGATGCGCTGGCTTGCGGTTCCAGCTCTACTCGTGGCGTTCGGTGGTTCGGCGCTGGCTGCCGAGTGCCCGCCATTGTTGCAAGGCTCATTGCCCAAGTTGCACGCCAAGGAATCCATCAATCTGTGCGAGCGCTTTGCCGGCAAGCCGCTGGTGGTGGTGAATACCGCCAGCTTCTGTGGCTTCGCCCCCCAGTTCAAAGGGCTCGAGGCGCTGTATCAAAACTACAAGGAGCAAGGCCTGGAGTTGGTCGGCGTGCCTTCCAATGACTTCAAGCAGGAGGCCAAGGAGGGTGCCGAGACGGCCAAGGTCTGTTATGTGAACTACGGCGTGACTTTCACCATGACCGAACCGCAAAAAGTCCGTGGTCCCGATGCGACTCATTTGTTCAAGATCCTGGCGCAGCAGAGCAGTGCGCCGAAATGGAATTTCTACAAATACGTGGTCGACCGCCGTGGCAAGGTGATCGCCAATTTTTCCAGCCTGACCAAGCCCGATAATCCAGAGTTTATCGAAGCGGTGGAGAAGGCCCTGGCTTCAAAACCCTGATCGACGCCCATTGAAAAGCCCCGCCTCTGTAGCAGAGTGCGGGGCTTTTTTTTCGGGCGGCGAGTTGTTTAACCTCGCCGGAAATCAGAACTTGTAGGTTGCGCCTATACCGAAGTTGTTTGCCGAGTTTTCATACGTGGCGTTGTAGGCCTGGCCACGATTGTTGCTGTTGTTGATCTTGGCATCGTCTTCCTTGAGGTAGGAGTAGGCGACGTCGATGGTCAGATCGTCAGTCGGGCTCCAGCCGGCGCCGATGCTGAAGATCTTCCGGTCGCCAGTCGGGATGCGCGGCGAGCGGTGGGTGTTATTGGTTGGCGCCTGGTCTACCGACAGGCCGGTACGCAGCACCCATTGCTTGTTCAGCTGATAGGACGCGCCGATGGCATGAGCCCAGGTGTCGTGCCAGTCCTGTTCTTCGGAAATGGTCTCGAACTGGCCAGCCAGAATCGGTGGTACGCCCTGGTTGTCGACGGTGATATCTTTCAGGCGGCTCCAGCGGGTCCAGGTGCTGCCTGCGTAGAGGGTCCACTGGTCGTTCAGCGCGTGGGTGACCGAGAGGTCCACCGACTCAGGGGTGGTGACATCCAGCGAAGCGTCATACTTCTGGCTGGTGCTCTGGCCGAAGCGGGCCAGCAAGCCGTAGTTCACCTTGGTATCGCCTTCGAGCTTGTACTTCACTTTCGAGTGATAGGTCAGGCCGACGCGAGTGCTGTCAGTGGCTTGCACCAGGACGCCGACGTTGTAGCCCAGAGCGGTGTCGTCACCCTCGATCTTGACCTTGCCATCCGGCGCGGCCTGGGTCAGCGACAGATTGGATTCCAGGGTTCCGTCAATACGGTTGATGGTCGGACCAAAACCGATGGAAACCTTGTCGTTGAACGCATAGCTGATGGTCGGTTGCAGGGTCAGGACCGTGACTTCGCTTTTGCTGCCGAAATAGCGACCGGCGAAATTGTTCTCGTAGTCGGTCACCAGGCCGAACGGCGCGTATATGCCGAAACCCACAGCCCAGTGATCGTCGATTGGCTTGACGTAGTAACCCATGGGAACGGCAATGAGCGGCACCATGTCGCCTTTGTTGCTGCCGCCATTAGGGCGGGAGCTGGCGTCATTGATATCGGTATGGGCATCGATCAGGGCGACACCGCCGGTGACTTGTTCACGCTTGAGGCGCGACATCCCGGCAGGGTTGCCAAAAACGGTGCTTGCATCCTCGGCAGAAGAAGATCGACCGGCGAACCCAGTACCCATCCCGCTGATGCTTTGTTCGTTGACCGCAAAGCCGCTTGCGAAGATTTGGGTGGATGCCAACGTAACGGCAAGACTAAGGGTGGTTTTGAGCATTACTTTTTTCATTATTAGAACTCTTGGTGATCACCGGGGCGAAAATTACCAAGAATTTCGCTCCAGCGCTATAGGCTGGATAGCTTGATTTAGAGCGGTTTTGTAGGACAATCGGACCAGGATTGCGGATTATGGCGCGATCTTGCCAATTCACCATCAGCAGGCGATTTGATTGGGGGGGGAAATGCAGGTTTGCCAGGCGCAGGTGAAATCCCTGAGACGCCCTTGGGGGTGAAATGTCTGCCGCCAGATCCGGGCCATTGCGAGCAAATCGTCCGCTTCGGGCAGGGGAGTGTTTTGTTCCTCGACCAACAGCCAGGCAATGGCAGTGGCATAACGCAAATTGACCGTGAGTTCCATGTGCGGTCCGCTGAGAAAGGCATGTTGACTGGCAAGGCCGCGAACCAGGCTGGCGCGTTCGGGGTCGAGGGCCAGATAGTGGTCCCAGAGGGCCTGATGGCGAATTTCGGCAATCCGGTACAGGCCGTGTCCACGGCGGTCATGGAGGGCGGATCCGAGTGCCGATTGGCTGGCGGCAATGCCCAGTAGCAATGATTCGGCGGTCGGGCTGTGGCACCCGAGGTAAATCAGAGTCGGGCGGATCACGTAACGGCACAGCTCGCTGGCGGCGATACCCATACAGCCCTCCACGCGTGCGAATTAGGTGGCGAGATCTGAGCGGCTTGGCAGCAGGGGGAGTTCAGTCTCGCCATAAGCGGATCATGCCGCTTGAGTTGAAGTGTAGTGTCATATTCATGCTGTAAAGGACTGTTTTTAAAATATTTCTGGCTTCGAGTTATAATCGTTATATCTGTTGGTGCTTAAGCCGGTCCGCCGGGCTCAGAAATTTCAGGCAATAAAAAACCCTGCTGTTGAGGCAAGGTTTTGGCTTTTCGGTGTTCCGGCGTATCAGGCAACCAGTGCCTGACGGGTACGCTCGATCACGGCCTGCAGCGGCTCGGCGCTGGAGTATTGATCGGGGTACAGGCGTTCGCTGTGACGAGCGATGCCATGTTCGTTGACCAGGGTGAAGCTGAAGCAGCCTTTGCGAGCGGCCATGATCAGGCAGTTCATTGGTGCAAAAGCGTTGGTGAGGGTGCGAATGGCATCCTGAGTGTGAATTTGAGACATGGTTATGGTGTTCCTACAAATGACACGGATAAGAACCGTGCAACGTTAAAACGTTCCAGTAACGTCGACCACCGTTGGTCGAACGAAGAACCCGACTGGAACAAAGCAGCCAGTTAGAAGCGCTTGGATTTATGCGCGCTTGGGCTGGCAGGTAGGTACTTAGGAGGGCAGGCAGCACATCAAGGGCAAAGGTTCGGGGCCCGGGGTGAAGATCCTGATCAATCTGCAGGTTGGTTCGGTCAGAGTATGAGCACTTCGCAACACCCTTTGCTTTCGATCAAAGGCAGTGTCGTCGCAAGTGTTACCTGGAAACCATCGAGGTGGTCGATCCCGTGTTGTCGGTAGAAGCTTCTCTTTAGGGAAGGTATACCGGGGGACTTGTTCGACCGTAATTGACTTTCAGCTTGGTACTAACGCCGCGGATAGTAACGGATCGAGTTTCAGAAGGGAAGGGTGCGAGCAAAAAAACCTGTTCGGCAAAAAGCTCGTCATAGCATCACGCCGTAAGCAGGGGGTATTACGGTAGCACGGATTCTGGCCAATGCCAGGGCCAGTGTGACCGCTCAAGCAGCAGTTGGAAGGTGCTGCTTCACTGGTCAGTCATCGGTTTTTTGCAGCAGAACGTGGGGAAAAAGCGCGCTGATATAACTGCTTCGTGGGTACTTGTGCACATTAGTTGCGCGGCGCGTTACAGCACTGTCACTTCAGCCTTACAGCGGGTCTCTGCCTTCAGCGAAATTTTAAGTCAATGAAAAACATCGTTTTTTTTTACTGGTGAAAAAATCGTCAGTTTGACTGCGGGGCCCGCTCCATGGGGGTTTGCGCGAGTTGCAGGAGGGTTGTCCACTGAGTTATCCACAGCTTCTGTGGATTGTCCCAAGCGCTTGCTCTAGCACGGGCGTGCAGTATTTTTTTCGGCTTTACCCGTACGAAAAAAGGAGTAGAGTGGCGCGCCTTCCGATCTACCCCACAGTGCTTTATGAAGTTTCGCTTAGTACCATATGTAACCTCCACATCTCCAGGTGTTACCCCACCCAAACGCCTGGCCCTGCGTGTCGCCATGTGGCTGCTCGACAGTCCGCGCCTGGGCGACAACCGGAACGTCAAACACTTCGCCGGACGTTTGCTCAAGCAACCGGCCCGTGAAGGCGTGGTGGCTGCGCAAAGTCGTCTGGGGCAGTTGATGTACCGCGAATGCGGGAGTGCCCGGGATCGGCGGATCGGTCATGATCTGCTGCGCCAGGCCGCCCGCGCAGGTGATCGGTGTGCCCAGCGCGAACTGGGTCAGATCGAAGACTGAGCTGTTCCTGGCCCGACGCCTTGTTTAACCTTCAGGCTTTATCCCATCGGCAGGAGTGGTTATGGCTATGGACTTGACCAGCGCTTTGCTGGGGCTGGCGGGTGCTGCGCTGCCGCTATTGGTGTTGCTCTGGCACTCTCAGCGACGCTTGAGTGCCCGACAATCCGAGCTGTCGCTGCTCGAAGAGCGCCTGAGCACTGCACAACTGGCGCAGGAGGGGCTCAATGCCCAGCTCGATGCCAGCCGCGATGAAATCAGCGACCTGAGCCAGGCCAATGCAACTAAACAAGCGGATCTGGCCGCGGTTCGCCGTGAGGTCGAACTGCTGCAAATCGAGCGTGACAATGCGCGCGACGCCGCCCACGCCTGGAATCTGGAGCGCAGCAGCAAAGAGACCGAGTTACGCCGCCTGGACGCCCAGGCGGCGTCGCTCAACGCCGAGTTGCGTGAGCAACAGGAAAGCCATCAACAACGCCTCAGCGACCTGCAGGGCTCGCGGGATGAGCTGCGTGCGCAGTTTGCGGAACTGGCCGGGAAGATCTTCGATGAGCGTGAGCAGCGCTTCGCCGAGACCAGTCAGCAGCGTCTGGGGCAGCTTCTCGATCCGCTGAAAGAACGCATTCAATCGTTTGAAAAGCGCGTTGAAGAAAGCTACCAGGCCGAAGCCCGCGAGCGTTTCTCCCTGGCCAAGGAGCTAGAGCGTCTGCAGCAGTTGAATCTGCGCCTGAGTGACGAGGCGACCAACCTGACTCGCGCCCTCAAGGGCCAGAAAACCCAGGGCAACTGGGGTGAGTTGATTCTCGAGCGAGTGCTTGAGCATGCGGGCCTGGAGAAGGGCCGGGAATACCAGACCCAGGTCAGCCTCAAAGGCCCGGATGGCGAACGTTTTCAGCCAGACGTGCTGATCATGTTGCCGGGTGACAAGCAGGTAGTGGTCGATTCCAAGGTCAGTCTCACCGCTTATCAGCAGTATGTGGCTGCCGACGATGAGGTGATTGGCCAGGCGGCGCTGAAACAGCACGTGCTGTCTCTGCGCAACCATGTCAAGGGTCTGGCCGGCAAGGATTACAAGCGTCTGGAAGGCTTGCACAGCCTGGATTTCGTGCTGCTTTTCGTGCCGATCGAAGCGGCTTTCTCCGCGGCGTTGCAAGCCGAGCCGAACCTGTTTCAGGAAGCCTTCGACCGCAACATTGTCATCGTCAGCCCGACCACCTTGCTGGCAACGTTGCGAGTCATCGACAGCTTGTGGAAGCAGGAGCGCCAGAGCCAGAACGCACGGGAGATCGCCGAACGCGCTGGCTGGCTGTACGACAAGTTCGTGTTATTCATCCAGGACCTGGACGAAGTCGGCAATCGCCTGCAGCAACTGGACAAAGCCTACAGCGCGGCACGCAACAAACTGACCGAAGGCCGCGGCAATCTGATCAGTCGCAGTGAGCAGCTCAAGTTGCTCGGCGCACGGGCCAGCAAGAGCCTGCCGGCGGATCTGCTGGAGCGGGCGATGACCGATGTGGACGGGATGGCAGAATTGCCGGACTGATTGAAAATCAAAAGATCGCAGCCTTCGGCAGCTCCTACAGGATTTGTGTGCGCTCGTAGGAGCTGCCGAAGGCTGCGATCTTTGTCGGTCTTATGCCCGCTGAAGATTTTCGGCTACAACGGCAAATGCCGATTCAACAACGCCCGGAGCGCCGCCGGTTTCACTGGCTTGGCCAGATAATCCAGGCCCGCAGCATGGACCTCGGCGACCATTTCCGGTCGGCCATCGGCGCTGATCACTACCCCCGGCACCGGCTCGCCAAGTTCGGTGCGCAACCAGGCCATCAATCCGGTCCCGGTCTCACCGTCATCCAGGTGGTAGTCCACCAATGCCAGGTGCGGGCGAATGCCTTCACTGAGCAGCGTTGCGCATTCATCGCGGTTGCGTGCGGTCCAGACCTGGCAACCCCAGCGCGTCAGCAGGCTATTCATGCCCATCAGGATGCTGTCTTCGTTGTCGATACACAGCACTTGCACGCCGCCCAGCAGTTGGCCGTTATGCTCGGCGACTTTGGCCGGGGTGCTGATTTGCGCCCTGGCCAGCGGCACACGGACGCTGAACACGCTGCCCTTGCCGGGCCATGAACGCACCTCTAATTGATGCCCCAGTACCCGGCAAAGCCCGTCGGCAATCGCCAGCCCCAGACCCAGGCCTTTTTCGGCGCGAGTCTGATGGCTGTCCAGGCGCTTGAATTCCTCAAAAATCACCCGGCGCTTGTCTTCCGCGATACCCGGTCCGCGATCCCAGACTTCCAGGCACAATTGCCCGTTGCGACGGCGCACGCCCAGCAATACCGGGCCTTTGGCGTAGCGGAAGGCGTTGGTCAGGAAGTTCTGCAGAATCCGCCGCAGCAGTTTGATATCGCTGTCGACCCGCAAACGGCTGCCGCGCAGACGAAACTTCGTGCCTTGCTCCTGGGCCAGGGCCTTGAACTCGGCGCCGAGGGCATCGAACAATTCGTTGAGGGCAAACGGCTTGGGATCCGGGTTGATCATGCCGTTTTCCAGGCGCGACATATCCAGCAGATCGCTGATCAGGTCTTCGGCCGAACGCAGCGAACTGTCCAGGTGATGCACCAACTGCTGCGCCTCGGCGCAGAGCCCGTCTTCCTGATGGGAGAGGGCGGCGGAGAACAGCCGGGCAGCATTCAGCGGTTGCATCAAGTCGTGGCTGACCGCGGCAAGGAAGCGGGTTTTCGACTGGTTGGCCAACTCTGCGGTGCCCTTGGCCTCGGTCAGTGCGACGTTCAGTTGCGACAACTCATGGGTGCGCGCAGTGACCCGTTGCTCCAGCCCTTCGTTGGCCTCGGTCAGCGCTTTTTCGGCTTCGCGGAACGCGGTAATGTCGGTAAAACTCATGACGAAACCGCCACCGGGCATCGGATTGCCGATCAGCTCGATCACCCGGCCGTTGGGGAATAAACGTTCGGAGGTGTGCGCCCGGCCCTGACGCATCCAGTGCAGGCGCCGAGCCACGTGCACTTCGCTTTCACCGGGGCCGCAGAGGCCGCGCTCGGCGTTGTAGCGAATGATGTCGGCAATCGGTCGACCGACGCTGATCAGCCCGTCCGGGTAGTTGAACAGCTCCAGATAGCGCCGGTTCCAGGCCACCAGCTTGAGGGACTGGTCGACCACGCTGATGCCCTGGGTAATGTTCTCGATCGCGCCTTGCAACAGGGCGCGGTTGAATTGCAGTACCTCCGAGGCTTCATCGGCGATGCGCACTACGTCCTCAAGTTGCATGTCCCGGCCTTCGATGGCAGCTTTCACCACCGCCCGGGTCGAGGATGCTCCGAGTACACCGGCCAGCAGACGCTCGGTGTGGGCGATCCATTCGCCATCGGCATTCTGGTTCGGATTGAAGCTTTTGCCCTGGCGATAGGCAAAGCGAATAAAGCTCTGGCGCGCCCGTTCTTCACCGACAAAACGCGCCGCCAAGGCGAGCAGGTCGTTGATTTGCACCGCCAGCATCGAGCGCGAACTAGGGCGTGCGCTGATTTCCTGTCCGATAAACCGTCCGGCCTGCCAGTGCTCGGAGACCCGGGTGCGAGACAGTACCGACACCCAGGCGAACAGGGTGAAGTTACCTGCCAATGACAGCACCACACCCTGGGTCAGCGGGGTGATGGGCAGGTTCAGCGGGTTGCTGTGCAGCCAGGTCAGGCCAGGAAACCCGCTTAGCGGCCAGCCGAGGCTGTTGGCGGCAATTGGCAGGATCAGGGTATAGAACCAGAGGAAAGTCCCGGCGGCCAGACCGGCAAACACCCCACGGCGGTTAGCCTGTTTCCAGTACAGCGCACCGAGCATCGCCGGCGCCAGCTGGGTGACCGCGGCAAAGGCGATCTGGCCGATGGTCGCAAGACTCGCGGTAGAACCGAGCAGGCGATAGCTGACGTAGGCCAGCAACAGAATCACCACGATGCTCACCCGGCGTACCGAGAGCATCCAGTAACGGAACACCTCGAACGGCCGCTCGGCGTTTTTGCGCCGCAGCAGCCACGGCAGCAGCATGTCGTTGGAGACCATGGTCGAAAGTGCCACGCTGGCGACGATGACCATCCCGGTGGCCGCCGAAGCACCGCCGATAAACGCCAGCAGCGCCAGCGCCGGATGGGATTGGGCCAGGGGCAGGCTGATCACGAAAGAGTCGGGCAGCACCGAACTGGGCAGCATCATCTGTCCGGCCAGGGCAATCGGCACCACAAACAGTGCGGCCAGCGCCAGGTAGGCAGGGAACACCCACTTGGCCAGATTCAGGTCCTGCGGGTCGATGTTTTCTACCACCGTGACGTGAAATTGCCGTGGCAGGCAGATAATCGCCATCATCGCGACGCCGGTCTGCACCACCATGGACGGCCAGTTGATGGTTTCTTTCCAGTACTCCTCCAGGCGCGGCGCGAGCATGGCCTGATCGAACAGGTCGTCGAAGCCATCGTACAAACCAAAGGTGACGAAGGCGCCGACCGCCAGAAAGGCGAACAGCTTGACCAGCGATTCGAAGGCGATTGCCAGCACCATGCCGCGGTGGTGTTCGGTGGCATCGAGGTTGCGGGTACCGAAAACAATGGTGAACAGCGCCAGGACCAGCGACACGATCAGCGCCGTATCCTGGGCGCGGGTGCCCATGGCGTCGGGCCCGGCACCGATCAACAGGTTTACCCCTAGAACGATGCCTTTGAGTTGCAGGGCAATGTACGGCAGGACCCCGACCAGGCAGATCAGCGCGACGACTACCGCCAGCGACTGCGATTTGCCATAGCGGGCGGCGATGAAGTCGGCGATGGAGGTGATGTTCTCCTGCTTGCTGATCATCACCATTTTTTGCAGCACCCACGGCGCCAGCACCAGCAACAGAATCGGCCCCAGGTAGATCGGCAGAAATGACCAGAGTTGTTCGGCGGCCTGGCCCACCGCGCCGAAGAAGGTCCAACTGGTGCAGTAGACGGCCAGCGACAGGCTATACACCCAGGCACGCATGCGTGGCGGCAACGGCGCACTGCGCCGGTCACCATAGAAGGCGATGGCGAACAGGATGGCCATATAGGCGAGGGCGACGGCGGCGATCAGCCCGCTGGACAGCGACATGGAAACTCCAGACAAAAGACGTCCGGGCAATTCAGCCCGGTCAGACAGTCTCGCATGCTGGCCGGGATTCGTCAGTGTCGACCAAGGTCTCAGCGCGGCCGGGTGTCGCAGGGGAGTTTCAGTTGCGTCTTCGTCGCCTGTACCGGCCTCATCGCGAGCAAGCTCGCTCCCACAGGTTTTGAGTCGATCACACCATGGTGGGTTGACCCAGATCTAATGTGGGAGCGAGCTTGCTCGCGATTGGGGTCTTACTGATGCAACGCAATATCGATCAACTGATGAAGCTCTTCCACCGTCAGCGGCGCCGCTGCCGGCAATCCTTAGCCTATGGAACAACGAGTCGCGGGTAAATCCGCGCGCCTCGGCTTGATCGGTGTTGTAGCCTTGGCGCCAGGCTCGCGACGACCCGGCCTCCAGGCACAAGGACAGCCCCCATTAAGGACAACCCCATGAAAATCATTCGCAGCAAATCCTTCACCGGCAACCGCGCCTGGGCAGCGCTGGATATCGCCAACATGAACGGCATTACCACCCGGCTGCACTGGACCGACCAACCCTATATATGGCACACCAACGATGGTCAGGAAGTCTTTGTGGTGCTCGATGGGCAAGTTCGGATGCACTATCGCGAGCACGGGATCGAGCAGATTGCAGTGCTGGAGGAGGGTGACATCTTTTATGCGGATGTCGGCACCGAGCATGTCGCCCACCCAGTGGGTGCGGCCAGGGTTCTGGTGGTCGAGTCGCAAGGCAGTGTCTAGGCTCTATATCTGTTAAACAGATAACAGTTAGAGATATTACCCGTTATATAGATATTCGATGCGCTTCTACCATGAGCTCCACCTCACGCAGAGGACAGGAGTTCAGCATGCCATGCCCCCGTAGCGTCAAACCCGGCTTTCGGCCATTGAGCCATTTGCAGCACCCACACGAAGTCATCCGCCATTTCACCCCCAACTGGTTCGCCGCGACCATGGGCACCGGTGTGCTGGCGTTGGCTCTGGCCCAACTGCCGGTTCAGAGTGCCGGCCTGCAGGCGGTTGCCGAGGGCTTGTGGCTGTTCAATGTTCTGCTGTTTGTGCTGTTCTGTGGTCTTTACGCCGCCCGTTGGCTGTTGTTCTTCGACGAGGCGCGACGAATTTTCGGACACTCCACGGTGTCGATGTTTTTCGGCACCATTCCCATGGGTCTCGCGACCATTATCAACGGCTTTCTGCTGTTCGGAGTGCCACGTTGGGGCGCGGGCGTGGTGCATCTGGCTGAAGTGCTGTGGTGGCTGGATGTGCTCATGTCGGTGGCTTGCGGCGTGTTGATTCCCTACCTGATGTTCACCCGTCAGGAGCACAGCATCGACCAGATGACTGCGGTCTGGCTGCTGCCGGTGGTGGCCGCGGAAGTCGCAGCCGCCAGCGGTGGCTTGCTGGCGCCACATCTGGCCGATGCCCATGCGCAGCTGGTGGTTCTGGTCACCAGCTATGTGCTGTGGGCGTTTTCGTTGCCGGTGGCCTTCAGCATTTTGACTATTTTGTTACTGCGCATGGCCCTGCATAAACTGCCCCACGAGAGCATGGCCGCTTCGAGCTGGCTGGCCCTGGGGCCGATTGGCACCGGAGCGCTGGGCATGTTGCTGCTGGGCGTGGATGCACCGGCGATCTTCACCGCCAATGGTTTGCCCGGCATCGGCGAAATAGCCGCTGGCCTGGGGTTGGTGGCCGGGATCACGTTGTGGGGCTTCGGGCTCTGGTGGCTGCTGAGCGCGCTGCTGATCACCCTGCGTTACCTGCGTGAGGGGATCCCGTTCAATCTTGGCTGGTGGGGTTTTACCTTCCCGTTGGGCGTCTATTCGCTGGCCACGCTGAAACTGGCGAGCACCCTGGACCTGAGGTTTTTCAGTGTTGTTGGCAGCGTTTTGGTAGTGGCATTGGCGATCCTCTGGCTGATCGTTTCGATACGAACCATCCAGGGTGCCTATCGAGGAGAGCTGTTTGTATCACCCTGCATTGCAGGATTAACAAAATAGCGGCGAAGTTTAGGTAAGGTTGTGGCCTGGATCGAAGATCGACATTCCAATAACAGCATCCACGCCACTCAGGGACATGGAAGATGAGTCACCCCTCGCAGTTCACCTTGCTTCGCACCCGGCGTTTCCTGCCGTTTTTTGTCACCCAGTCCCTTGGGGCGTTCAACGACAATATCTTCAAGCAGTCGCTGATCCTCGCCATTCTGTACAAGCTGACAATCGAGGGCGACCGCTCGATCTGGGTCAATCTCTGCGCCTTGTTGTTCATTCTGCCGTTCTTCCTGTTCTCGGCCCTGGCCGGGCAATTTGGCGAAAAGTTCGCCAAGGACGCGTTGATCCGCCTGATCAAGCTCGGTGAAATCGCGATCATGGCGGTCGGCGCCGTGGGTTTTATGTTCGATCACTTGTCGTTGATGCTGGTGGCGCTGTTCGCCATGGGCACTCACTCGGCGCTGTTCGGCCCGGTGAAGTATTCGATCCTGCCCCAGGCGTTGCACGAAGAGGAGCTGGTGGGCGGCAATGGCCTGGTGGAAATGGGCACCTTCCTGGCGATCCTGGCCGGGACCATCGGCGCCGGGATCATGATGTCCTCCAGTCATTACGCGCCGATCGTGTCCACAGCGATCGTCGGCGTCGCGGTGCTCGGTTATCTGGCCAGTCGCGGCATTCCCCGGGCTGCAGCGGCCACCCCACAGCTGCGTCTGAACTGGAATATTTTCAGCCAGTCCTGGGCCACCTTGCGTCTGGGCCTGGGGCAGACACCCGCGGTGTCCCGCTCGATTGTCGGCAACTCGTGGTTCTGGTTTGTCGGGGCGATTTACCTGACGCAGATTCCGGCCTACGCCAAAGAATGGCTGTATGGCGATGAAACCGTGGTGACGCTGATTCTTACGGTGTTCTCGGTGGGTATCGCGACCGGCTCGATGCTCTGCGAAAAGCTTTCCGGACGCAAAGTGGAGATTGGCCTGGTACCGTTCGGGTCCTTCGGCCTGACGGTGTTTGGCCTGTTGCTGTGGTGGCACTCCGGCGGTTTCCCGCAGAACGTCCAGGCCAACGACTGGATCGCGGTGCTCAGCTACGGCCCGGCCTGGTGGGTGTTGATCGATATCCTCGGGCTGGGGATTTTCGGTGGCTTCTATATCGTGCCGCTGTACGCGTTGATTCAGTCGCGCACTGCGGAAAACCAGCGGGCGCGGGTCATCGCCGCGAACAACATTCTCAATGCCTTGTTCATGGTGATCTCGGCGATTGTCTCGATCGTTTTGTTGAGTCTGGTCAAACTGTCGATCCCGCAGTTGTTCCTGGTGGTGTCGCTGCTGAACATCGCGGTGAACGCCTACATCTTCAAGATCGTTCCCGAGTTCAGCATGCGCTTCATGATCTGGCTGCTCAGCCATTCCATGTACCGCGTCGAACATCGCAACCTGGATCTGATCCCCGATGAAGGCGCGGCGCTGCTGGTGTGCAACCATGTGTCGTTCGTCGACGCCTTGCTGATTGGCGGGGCGGTACGTCGGCCGATTCGCTTTGTGATGTATTACAAGATCTACAACCTGCCGGTGCTGAATTTCATCTTTCGCACCGCCAGGACCATTCCGATCGCCGGGCGCCAGGAAGATATCCAGATCTATGAAGGCGCCTTCAAGCGGATCGCCCGATACCTCAAGGACGGCGAACTGGTGTGCATTTTTCCGGAAGGCAAGTTGACTGCCGATGGCGAACTCAATGAGTTCAAGGGCGGGCTGACGCGGATTCTCGAAGAGACGCCGGTGCCGGTGATTCCATTGGCCTTGCAGGGGCTGTGGGGGAGTTTCTTCAGTCGCGATCCGGGCAAGGGCCTCTTTCGTCGCTTGTGGTCGCGGGTGACGCTGGTGGCGGGGCCGGCGGTGGCGATCGAGGCGGCGGAGCCTGCGCGGTTGCAGGCTTTGGTTGGGGAATTGCGGGGGGTGGTTAGATAGTTGCTGATTTTGCGGGCCTCATCGCGAGCAAGCTCGCTCCCACATGGGATTGATGGTGTGCCTGCTATTTGTGGCACACCACAAATCCAATGTGGGAGCGAGCTTGCTCGCGATAGCGGTAGTGGCCTAAGCGCTGACCTTGAGCCCAACCAGTCCGGCAATGATCAACGCCACACTGGCCAGCCGAAACAGCGCCATCGACTCACCAAACAGAATGATTCCGGCGATCACCGTGCCGACCGCACCGACCCCGGTCCAGATTGCATAAGCGGTGCCCAGCGGCAGCTCTTTCATGGCCAGGCCCAGCAAACCAAGGCTGATTGCCATGGCGGCAACGGTCAGGGCGGTGGGCAGAGGACGGCTGAAACCGTCGGTGTATTTCAGGCCGACAGCCCAGCCCACTTCGAACAGGCCGGCGAAAAACAGAATGATCCAGGACATGAAGACCTCCATCGAATGATGGGGTCGTCCCCAGATTAATGACTCGATTGAGCCGCGAGGTCGTCCTCGCGATGGGCAATATCGTGCCCAATATTAACCTGGGGATCAAGTTTACCCTGTGGGAGCGAGCTTGCTCGCGATGAGGCACTTACATTCAACAGAGATATTGACGGTCAGCCCGCTATCGCGAGCAGATCGCCGCACCGCCGCCCCCACATTCATTGCTCGTTAACTTAGATCCCCTGCGGAGTCTCTTCGCCGCCCAATGCTTCAACCAGCATCGGGAGGAACTCGCCGAAGGTCAGCATCATCAGGGTAAAGCTGGCGTCCTGCTGGCCGAGGGCATCGTCGCCGCCGTCCTGTTCCGCCTGATCCTGCAACAGGTCTTCGAACTTCAGGCGCTTGACCACCATCTTGTCGTCGAGCACGAAGGACAGTTTGTCCTGCCAGGCCAGTGACAGCTGGGTTACCACTTTACCGGTGCTCAGGTGCAGCTGGATTTCGTCACTGGTCAGGTCCTGACGCTTGCAACGAACAATGCCGCCGTCTTCGTGGGTATCGCGCAGTTCGCATTCGTCGAGGACGAAGAACCCGTCGGCAGCCTTCTGGGTTTTTACCCAGTCGGTCATGGTGGCGGTCGGTGCCATTTTCACGGTCAGCGGACGTACCGGCAGCGAGCCAATCACTTCACGCAGGGTCGATAGCAGGTCTTCGGCGCGTTTCGGGCTGGCCGAGTTGACCAGGATCAGGCCCTGTTTCGGCGCGATGGCGGCGAAAGTCGCCGAACGACGAATAAAGGCACGGGGCAGGAAGGCCTGGATGATTTCATCCTTGAGCTGATCGCGCTCCTTCTTGTAGACCTTGCGCATCTGCTCGGCTTCGATCTCTTCGACTTTTTCCTTCAGGGCATCACGCACGACGCTGCCCGGCAAAATGCGTTCTTCCTTGCGCGCGGCGATCAGCAGGAAGTCCTGGCTGACGTGGACCAAAGGCGCATCTTCGCCCTTGCCAAATGGCGCGACGAAACCGTAGGTGGTCAACTCCTGGCTTGCACATGGACGCGCCAGTTTGGTGGCCAATGCGGTTTCCAGCGCCTCGGCATCAAAAGGCAGATCTTGGGTCAGGCGATAGATAAGCAGGTTTTTGAACCACATGGGGTGAATCTCTCCTTTATACAAAAGGGGGGCATTATTCGCTTCGAAGCTCCATAGGCCAACCCTTAGCTAAGCCTTTGGAAGGCCTGAAAAAATTATTATAAAAAGTGCTTGCCAGAGTAGGGGGCGCTACGTAGAATGCGCGCCACACCGAAAGTGAAGGGTGATTAGCTCAGCTGGGAGAGCATCTGCCTTACAAGCAGAGGGTCGGCGGTTCGATCCCGTCATCACCCACCATTCGCTTCAAAGTGTTACGCGCAGCGGTAGTTCAGTCGGTTAGAATACCGGCCTGTCACGCCGGGGGTCGCGGGTTCGAGTCCCGTCCGCTGCGCCATATTCGGTAACCTGGAACGCTGAACGCCAGGTCACCACAGAAAGCCCGCCTTGTGCGGGCTTTTTGCTGTCCGGCTTTTGCAAAGTTCTCTCTAATTTGAATATTTTTTTATTTAAATCAGCACGTTATGAATTTTTGTGAGAGAATGCGCCTACACCGAAAGTGAAGGGTGATTAGCTCAGCTGGGAGAGCATCTGCCTTACAAGCAGAGGGTCGGCGGTTCGATCCCGTCATCACCCACCATTCGCTTCAAGTGTTACGCGCAGCGGTAGTTCAGTCGGTTAGAATACCGGCCTGTCACGCCGGGGGTCGCGGGTTCGAGTCCCGTCCGCTGCGCCATATTCGGCTTCAAGGCCCTTGAACTCCTTGAAGCAACAAAAAAAGCGACCTTGAGTCGCTTTTTTTGTGCCCGCCATTCGGTGAAATGCTTTATTTTCTTACATTACGTGTCGATTAAATCGGTGTTGCGGGCAATCCCGGTAATCACTGACGGCCTCATATACTGCCTTACGCGGTGAGGATCAGAAACGAAAGCACACCGGATATACGGCGCAAGGATAAACACCCTTGTCGGCTTATAGCCCCTTATGCCTTGGCCTCAGGTCGTGCGCCTAGAAACCATTACGCCAAATGTGCTGAGAAACATCCTGCACTGCTGCGCGTTCGGCCTGACAGACAAAGTTGCTCAATGCGGCAAAATGCGTTTAAACACGTGAACTTATCGGAAACTTCCGGCTCACATGCCGGTAGCCATTGGTCGTGGCCGCCTGATAAGCTCGCGACTTTACACTCGATTGCCCTTTAGGCGCATGAACAAGGAAATAGCATGAAACAGCATCGGTTGGCGGCGGCGGTGGCCCTGGTTGGCCTGGTACTAGCGGGTTGTGATTCGCAGACCAGCGTAGAGCTGAAAACCCCGGCGCAAAAAGCTTCCTATGGCATCGGCCTGAACATGGGCAAAAGTCTTGCCCAGGAAGGCATGGATGATCTGGATTCCAAAGCGGTAGCCCAGGGCATCGAAGATGCCGTCGGCAAGAAAGAACAGAAGCTCAAAGACGACGAGCTGGTCGAAGCCTTCGCTGCACTGCAGAAGCGTGCTGAAGAGCGTATGGCCAAGATGAGTGAAGAGTCGGCAGCCGCCGGCAAGAAATTCCTCGAAGATAACGCCAAGAAAGCCGGTGTAACCACCACCGCTTCCGGTCTGCAATACGAAGTGGTCAAGAAAGCCGATGGCGCTCAGCCAAAGCCGACTGACGTAGTGACTGTTCACTACACCGGCAAGCTGACCAACGGTACCGTTTTCGACAGTTCCGTCGAGCGCGGCAGCCCGATCGACTTGCCAGTCAGCGGTGTAATCCCGGGCTGGGTCGAAGGCCTGCAATTGATGCACGTTGGCGAAACCTACAAACTGTACATTCCTAGCGAACTGGCTTACGGCGCGCAAAGCCCAAGCCCGGCAATCCCGGCCAACTCGGTGCTGGTATTCGACCTGGAACTGCTGGCGATCAAGGATCCGGCAAAACAAGATCCAATCAAAGAAGACGCAACCAAGTAATTCGCGTCTGATCGACAACAACGCCCCGTCTATTCGGGGCGTTGTTGCATCTGCTGATTGGCACCGGGCAAAAAGCGAACCCACGCCGACGCAAACAGTCATATCATTGAGATGCCGGTGCTAGTCCCAGTCGCACCGCCAAGTCAATGAAATAATGGGTTTTTTTATGTGAGTAAAAAACGCCCGATCTGAGTTCAGCCCTTATGGATCGGGGCTTTCAGGCGTTAAAAGTGGCTCTGTTCACAAGGTTATCCACAATTTGTGTGGATAACATTTCAGTGGGAGGGATGATGAAAACACCCTGGAATTTCGCCCGTTTTCTGCCCCTGGCAGGCAGACTGCTGGCCCGAGGGCGTTTGCCGACCCTGCTCTTTGCGGTAGCGAGCAAAGGCGCGAGTCAAGGCAGCCGTCTGGGCAAACTCAAAGATGATCTACGATTGTTACAGGCATTGTGTCTGGCCTATTGGCGTGGCGAGTACCGGGCGATCAGTCCGAAATCGCTACTGTCAGTGGTTGCGGGCCTGATGTATTTCCTCAGTCCGCTGGATGCCATTCCGGATTTCTTTCCGATGTTCGGCATGCTCGATGATATCGCCGTGCTAGCTTGGCTGATGAAAACCCTGGATGACGAACTCAATGCCTTTCGTGCGTGGCGGGCACGGCAGGTGCCGGAAAAACTGGCGGTGGTCGAGCGCTTGCCGGACACACCGCAGCAGCTGCAGCTGCAAGGACCAAAAAAAACCTGAGTTGATTCAGGCTCATCCATAGATTCATAGCCCCTCGCGACCTTGCCGGCTGTTAGGATTACACTTCCAAGGAAAAGTGCCGACTCGCTCAGTGTTGTTGTCCTACGGGGTAGTAATGGATATTCAGATAATTGCACGCGATGGCGAGCCCGAATATGCGGTTCTGCCGTGGGCTCAGTATCAGGCTCTATTGAAGGCTGCAGGCGTTACCAAACAACCGCCGCGAGAAGCCACAGTTCGTCAGGCGCCAGCAGCCGATCAGGTGCTTCCTGGTCTGGATCAATTACGCAGTTTGCGCGAAGGGAAGGGCATCGCCATCGAGGCGCTGGCCCGTACAGTAGGCATCAGCCCGTCTTATCTGGCCTTGATCGAAAGCGGTGAGCGTCAACCAGACGCTGCTATTCGCCGTAGTCTGGCCTGGGAGCTGACGGTGCCGGGGTGGAGGGACGAGTTGTGAGCGTACGCATCAGTCGACAACACTGGGACGGGTTGCTGGGTGAGCTCGATCAAGCTCGTCGCCAACGCCATTTACTGACTTACCGGGCCTTGCTCGAGCGTTTGCAGCTACCCAGCCCGGCCATGCAAACCCTGACTGCCGCCCTGGAGCACCTGGCGGCGTTGGATGCCCGAGCGGAGCAGCCGTTGCGCAGTTCACTGGTGATCAGCCAGGGCGCAAGCCGATTGCCGCGCACCGGATTCTTCGAGTGTGTCGAGCGCCTTGGGCGTTTCTCCGGACCTTCCGATGGCGTTGCTGCCGCTTCCTGGCATGCGTCCGAGGTGGTACGGGTTTTCGAGTATGACTATCCCGAATCTGCGGAGGCTTGAATGCTCTGGCGACTGAGAGCGCGAGCCAGTTACTGGCTGGCGCGCAGGCTGTTTCATTGGTCGTGGTTCGTGCGTCAGCCACGTGGCTGGCAGTGGCTTGAAGGCCAGTTCTCGCGCATGGCAAACCTCGGGGACGTCGGTGCGCAGAGTTTCTACGGGCATATCCTGACCTTCCGCGGCCAAGGCCTGGGTGCTCGCGAAGAAGGCGTGCGTTTGTTGCGCCTGGCGGCGCTGGCAGGGGACGGCAAGGCGGCCTATCAGGTAGGCGTGATCAGCCTCGCCGGAACGCCGAGCAAGGCGCCTGACGCGGCTGAGGCGGCTCGTTGGTGGGCAATAGCGGCGAAGGCCGGGCATCCGCTGGCCGAGATCAAGCTTCAGCAGCTGCAGTCGAGTAGTGGTTCCGGGTCTGCACATTCCTCGTAGCAGCTGCCGGAGGCTGCGTTCGGCTGCGAAGCAGTCGTAAATAATTCCACCACGGTTAGCCAGTAAAACCGCATTGCCTGATTTTACGACGCTGCGCGGCCGAACGCAGCCTTCGGCAGCTGCTACGAGGAATGCGGCGCCTTTGTGGGAGTCGGGTTTGCCCACGAAGGCCTCAGACCAGGCAACGCATAGCTCGCCAGATAATCTAAACCGCCTCTGCCACCATTAACCCAACCTCCCGGCTGTCGATCACATGAATGCTGGATCCCGGCACATGCTTGGCGTGATGCTTGGCGTGTGACGCCAGTTCCGCCAGTTGGCTGGAGTCGAGTTGTCCACAGGCCTGTGGATATAAATGCACGACGCCGATGGACAGCGACAGCAGCGCAAACTCCTGACGGATGCCCTGGCGGTTGGGAGCGATAAAGCAACCGGCTTCCAGATGTTCGCTGCGATAGAAGCGCCGGCATTGAATGTGGAAGTCATCCAGTAGCTGGTTCAAACGCTTGCGCCAATCTTCAGGTCCGAGCACCAACAGAAAATCATCGCCGCCGATATGCCCGACAAAGTCGTGGCTCGGGTCGACGCGATCATTCAGGCACCGCGCCAGACACAGCAGCACTTCGTCGCCCCGGCCATAGCCGTAGATATCGTTGAAGGGCTTGAAGCTGTCGATGTCGACATAACAAATCACCGATTCGCGAGCCTGTTGCAGCAGGCGCGTCAGGCACTGCTGGATCGGCACGTTACCCGGCAACAGGGTCAAGGGGTTAGCGTAGCGGGCTTGCTGGATTTTCAGCTCGGTGATCAGCTTCAGTACGTCGATCACTCGTCCCAGCCCCAGGTATCCGCCATTGAGGGTGATGATGAAGTCTTCTTCGATCCGTTGCCGCGCGCGGCTGGTGATCAGGCGGCTAACCTGCTGCAGGGACTGGCTGAGCTCGACCGCGAGAAAGTCATCGTCCATCAGGCGGCTGATGGGCTTGCGGGCGTACAGGTCGGTGGCGAAAGGCTTGAGCAGCACGTCCGACAGTGAATGGCGGTGGACGATGCCGCAGGGCTGGCCTTGATCATCAAGCACCGCCAGAGAGTTGAGGTTGGCCTGGCGCCGGAAGGCTTCGAGGACGGTCGCGGTTGGCGTGTCACGGGCCACGGCCGGTTGTTCGTTGAGCAGGGCGCTGAGGTCGTTGCCTTCATCGTTCAGCGGCACCACGCTGTTGTGGTGTTTGGGCATCAGGGCCTGGGCGTCGCGCGGTGGCTGTTCTTGTGGACGGCAGAGGAGGTAGCCCTGGACCAGGTCGACACCCATTTCGGTCAGTACCGCGAGCTCCTCGGGCAGTTCGATACCTTCGGCGATCACCTGGGCCCGCGAGGCCTTGGCGATTTTCAGGATCGAGCCGACGAACTCGCGTTTGAGCGCATCCTGATGGATGCCATCGATGAAGTGCCGGTCGATCTTTACGTAGTCCGGGCGCAGCTCTGACCACAATCGCAAACTGGAATACCCGGCACCGAGATCGTCCAGGGCAATCGAGAACCCCATGGCCCGGTAGTGATGCAGCGCGTTTTGCAACAGTTGAAAATCGTCGGTAGGGGTCTGTTCGGTGAGCTCGATCACCACCTGGCTCGGCTCGATGCCAAAGGTCTCGAGCAATCGCAGGGTGCGGCCTGGCTGATGAGCCGCTTCGAGCAGGGATTCCGGGGAGACGTTGAGGAACAACTTGCCCGGCAGCTTCTGCTGGTTGAACCGTCGGCAGGCGCTGTGCCGGCAAGCCATTTCCAGCTCACTGAGGCGGCCGGCCTGACGGGCTATGGCAAACAGCGCGGTGGGGGAGTGCAAGGGGCTATTGGATGGCCCGCGAGTGAGCGCTTCATAGCCGACGATACGTCTTTTCGAGAGCGAGATGATTGGCTGGAACAGGCTGTGTAAAGCGCTTTGAGCGAGGATTGAACTCAAGGCGCTCAGCTGTTCGGTGGTGGTCATGATGATCTCTGTCAAAAAAAAAGGACTGGACACCATGGGCGTCCAGTCCTGTATTTCACGACAGAATGATGACTATTTGATGACGCTCCGGGGAACGATCACATTAAGTTGCCATCATCGTCAGTGCTTGGCTACCGCAGTGTTGAGCTTCAAGTAATCCAGCAGAATTCGCCCGGTTTCGCTCAGGTAGGCATCGTCTTCCGGTTTGGTCTTGTCCGGCTCGACCGCGAGCGCGTCTTCGTCTTCTTTCTTCAGCTCCTTGAGCGGCTCCTCACCCTTGGCCTTGCGGCGGATGTTTTCCATCACCAGCTGCTTGGCATCGATATCGGAGTGCTGCGCCCGACGTTCGACTTCGTAGAGGCTGACAGTTTTTTCGGTCATCAGCTTCTGGGCCAGGGCCAGTTTGTCGCGGATGAACACGAACTCCGCGTCCTTGGCGCTACGTACGTCATGCTCGGACTTGAGTTGCGACAAAAATGGTTTGAACGGATCCAGAGCGGGCTTGATCGCAGGACGGATGGTGTCCCACGGCATGGCCTCGGGCAGGGCGCTCTCGCCGATTTCCTTGGTGTCGAGGATCGACGGGAAATCGATATCCGGCAGCACGCCCTGATGCTGGGTGCTCTGCCCGGAAACCCGGTAGAACTTGGCCAGTGTCAGTTTCAGCTCGCCGTGATTCAGCGGCTGGATAGTCTGCACGGTACCTTTGCCGAAGGTCTGGCCGCCGACGATCAACGCGCGATGGTAGTCCTGCATGGCGCCGGCAAAAATTTCCGAAGCCGAAGCCGACAGGCGGTTGACCAGCAAGGCCATCGGTCCTTTGTAGAAGGCACCCGGGTTTTCGTCTTCCAGCACATCGACCCGGCCGTCGGCATTACGCACCAGCACGGTCGGACCTTTGTCGATAAACAGACTGGTCAGTTCGGTAGCTTCCTGCAGCGACCCACCGCCGTTGTTACGCAGATCGATGACCACGCCGTCGACTTTGTCTTTTTGCAGTTCGGTCAGCAGCTTCTTCACATCGCGGGTGGTGCTCTTGTAATCCGGATCACCGGCGCGGAAGGCTTTGAAGTCAAGGTAGAAGGCCGGAATTTCAATAATCCCGAGCTTGTAGTCCTTGCCGTCCTGTTTCAGCTTGAGGATCGACTTTTTCGCCGCCTGCTCTTCCAGTTTCACCGCTTCGCGAGTGATGGCAACGATCTTGCTGGTCTGGTCATTCGGCGCATTGCTGGCCGGAATCACTTCCAGACGCACCACCGAGCCTTTCGGTCCGCGGATCAGCTTGACCACTTCGTCCAGACGCCAGCCGACCACATCGACCATTTCCTTGTCGCCCTGGGCGACGCCGATGATCTTGTCGGCCGGTGCAACCTGTTTGGTCTTGTCTGCCGGGCCTGCCGGCACCAGCCGCACGACTTTTACCTGGTCATTGTCGCTCTGCAACACGGCGCCGATGCCTTCCAGCGACAGGCTCATATTGATGTCGAAGTTCTCCGCGTTATCTGGCGACAGATAGTTGGTGTGCGGGTCGTAGGACATGGCGAAGGTGTTAATGTAAGCCTGGAAGATGTCTTCGGCACGGGTCTGGTCGAGGCGCGCCAGTTGATTCTTGTAGCGCTTGGTCAGCAGCTCTTGAATCGCCTTGGGCTCTTTGCCGGAGATCTTCATGCGCAGGACTTCGTCCTTGACGCGTTTGCGCCACAGGTCGTCCAGTTCTGCGGTGGTCTTGAGCCATGGAGCATCCTTGCGATCGATCAGCAAGTTCTCCTTGACGGTGAAGTCGAGTTTGTCGACGCCTTTGTTCAGTTCGCTCAAGGTGAAGTCCAGACGCGCTTTGACACGGTCCAGATAACGCTTGTAGATGGTGAAACCGGGTTTCAGGTCGCCGCTTTTGAGGAAATCGTCAAATTGGTTTTTCCATTTGTCGAACTCGGCAATATCGCTGGCGAGAAAGTAACTGCGCGACGGATCCAGCAGCTTCAGGTAGCTGTCATAGATAATCACCGAGCGCGCGTCATCGAGGGGCGGCTTGCTGTAATGATGGCGCTTGAGCAATTCGACGACGTTAAGGCTGGCGATTACCTCCTCACGATCGGGCTGAAGCTTGTCCCAGCTATTGGCTGCGAACGAAGGGGTCGAGAACGGCAAAAGGCCGAGACCAATTAAAAAAGCTAGGGCGGTACTGGGGAACAAATGCTTCATGCTGATTCGACGCGGGGGCAATTGATAACGCATATTAGGCCGTCTTTGAAGTCGCCGGTTCCATTGGGGCCGGTCGCATAATGCAAAAAACCCGACGCTACATCAACGGGCTCAGTTCAGAACTCACTATGGAGGCACTGTGAAAGCATTGCAAGGCGTGGAAGGTCAAGCGGTATGGGTAGAAGAGCCAAGTCCCGTATGTGATGTAGGGCAAGTTCGCATTCGAGTGGCGGCTGCCGGCTTGAACCGGGCCGATCTGTTACAGCGAGCGGGGCTCTATCCCGCGCCACCGGGTGCCAGCCAGGTATTGGGGCTGGAGTGTTCCGGGGTAATCAGCGAAGTCGGGCCGGGTTCGACCTGGCAGGTTGGCGATCGCGTCTGCGCGTTGCTGGCCGGTGGAGGCATGGCCGAGGAGGTGGTGGTTGATGGTCGTCACGTGTTGCCGGTACCTGAGGGTATGTCGCTGGTCGAAGCGGCGGCGTTGCCCGAGGTCTACAGCACCGCGTGGTTGAACCTGTTCCAGCTGGCTGCGCTCAAGCCCGGCGAGAAAGTGCTGTTGCACGCGGGTGCCAGCGGTGTCGGCTCGGCGGCTATTCAGTTGTGCAAGGCATTTGGCAACCCATGCTGGGTGAGTGTCGGTTCGGCGGATCGGCTGGCGTACTGTGAGGCTTTGGGCGCACAGGGCGGGGTGGTCCGTACCGATGGTCTGGAAAGCTTGAACGATGTTGGGCCGTTTGACGTCATCCTCGATCCGGTGGGGGCCAATTATGCCGAACTGAACCTGAAGCTATTGGCGCGCGATGGGCGCTGGGTGTTGATCGGTCTGATGGGCGGTCGCCAGGCGCAGGTGGACCTGGCTCAGGTGCTGGCCAAGCGGGTGCAACTGCTGGGATCGACCCTGCGCAGTCGGGATGAGCAATTCAAGGCCGACCTGTTCAGCGACCTGAGCCAGCACGTCTGGCCGCTGTTCGGCGAAGGGCGCCTCAGCCCGCAACTGGCCAGGGCCTTCCCGATCAAGGACGCTGAAGCGGCGTTTGCGGAGCTTGCGACCAACAAGGTGTCGGGCAAACTGGTGTTGGTGATTGACGAGAGTCTGGTCTGAAACTTTAAAAGCTTCGCGGGCAAGTGTGGCGAGGGGGCTTGCCCCCGCTCGGCTGCGAAGCAGTCGTAATCCGGTAATCGGATTTTTGTCTGATGGAACGCAATCGCCGATTTTAGGGCCGCTGCGCGCCCCAGCGGGGGCAAGCCCCCTCGCCACAACAAGCCCCCTCCACATTGGTCATCCAGTACGGCTACTTCCACTGATGTATCGGCCACCCGGATTTTTCGGCGTGTTCAAGCAACACCGGATCCGGATTGACCACATGGGGGAAGTCGACTTTCAGCAACAATGGCAAATCGTTGCGTGAGTCCGAGTAGAAGCTCGCGCCTTCGAGGTTTTCCTCTTCGGTGTCCAGCCACTCCAGCAGACGGGTGATCTTGCCTTCGCGGTAGGTCAGGGTGCCGAGGGTCTTGCCGCTGTAGACTCCGTGGCTCACTTCCAACTCGATCGCCAATATCTCGTCGATGCCCAGCCGCTCGGCAATCGGTTTGACCAGGTGCGTGCCAGAGGCCGAGATCACCAGGATCCGGTCGCCGGCCTTGCGGTGTGCGGCGATGGCTTTGCAGGCGTCGCTGAAGATGATCGGCTCGATCACATCCTCGACCCAGGGTGCCACCAGGTGCTCGAGCTCTTCCGGCGTGCGCCCCGCTATCGGTTCCAGGCTGAAGGCCATGTAGTCCTCCATGTTCAGCTTGCCATGGCTGTAGGCGTCCATCAGCTCGTTGTTGCGCTGCATGAAGGACTCGCCATCAACCCAGCCGAGGCGGCCCATCTGTTCGCTCCACAAGGTAGCGCAGTCGCCATGGATCAGGGTTTCATCCAGATCAAAAATTGCCAAAGCCATCAGTGCAACTCTCTCTTCAAAATAATCAGGCGCATCAAAAACATCAGGCTACCTCACGCAGGGCCGTCGGATCGATGGAAAGCGCCAGCCGTTGACCGTCGGCATGCATATCAGCCGCTGAACGGTTCAGCACATCGACCACCAGTTCCACGCCGCGCGCTTCGATGCGGTAACGAATCACGTTCCCCAGCAGGCTATGGCTGCGAACCTGCGCGTCGAGTTCACCGGTCAGGCTCAACTCGATGGCTTCCGGCCGAATGGCGATACGCCCACTGATCGGCCGTTGCAGCAGTTTGCTGGCGCTGTCGGCATCCAGCAGGTTGTAGTTGCCGATAAAACCTGCGGCGAACACGTCCACTGGCGCAGTGTAGAGGGTCTCGGCATCGCCGCTTTGTACGATCTTTCCCTGGTTCATCAAGAAAATCCGGTCAGACATGGTCAGGGCTTCTTCCTGATCGTGAGTGACAAAAATTGTCGTCAGCCCCAGCTCGCGCTGAATCTGCCGGATCTGTTCGCGCAGGTGTTTGCGAATCCGCGCATCCAGCGCCGACAGTGGTTCATCCAGCAGCAGCAGGCGTGGCCGGGTCACCAGCGAGCGGGCCAGGGCCACCCGTTGGCTTTGGCCACCGGACAGCTGATGCGGATAACGCCCGGCAAACTCGGTCAATTCCACCAATTGCAGGACCTCGAGTACCCGCTTGCGGCTGTCGTCGGCATTGACCTTCTGCATGCGCAGGCCGAACGCGACGTTTTGCTCCACGGTCATGTTGGGGAACAGCGCATAACTCTGGAACACCATGCCGATCCCGCGTTTTTGTGGGCTTAGCGGGACCAGGTCGTGGTCATCGAGGAGGATCTTGCCGCCGTCCACCGCGGTCAGCCCGGCGATGCAGCGCAGCAGCGTGGACTTGCCGCAGCCGGATGGGCCGAGCAGCGTGACGAACTCACCTTTCTGGATCTCGCAGTTGATGTCGCTGAACACTGTGGTGCCCGAGTAGTTTTTCTGCAGGTGCTGGACGCTGACGAAGCTCATAAGCTTTTGTCCTTGTTCAAGAAATTGGCAACCCAGGTCAGAACCAGTACAAAGAAGAAGTAGGAGATCACCAGCGCACTGGTGAAGTGACCACTGCTGTTACGCATGTTATTCAGGTAGACCTGCAAGGTCTCGTAGCGAGTGCCGACCAGGATGTTAGCGAACACGAACTCACCGAAGAGGAACGAGAAGGACAGCAGCAACGCCACCATCAAGCCCTTGCGCAGGTTTGGCAGGACCACCAGGAACGCTGCCTGCCAGGTGCTGGCGCCGAGCAGTTGAGCGGAGTCCATCAGGTCGCGCAGGTTGATCGCCTGCAGGTTGTTGGTGATTGCCCGGTACATGAACGGCAGCGCCACAGTGAAGTAGCAGCCGATCAGGATCCATGGCGTGCCGACCATCGCGAACGGCCCGGAACCATAGAGCTGCAACAGCCCCACCGAAGACACCACCGGCGGTATCGCGAAGGGCAACAGGATCAGGATGTTCATCAGCGCGTCGAGCCTGGGAAAGTGGTAATGCACCACGAACAGCAGCGGCAGAATCAGCACCACTGACAGCACCAGCGCGCCGACACAAACCAGCAACGACTGACCGAAAGCCCCGAGAAACCGCGGGTCGCTCCATAGCTGGACGTACCATTTGAGGGTAAAACCGCTGGGCACAATGGTCGCCGACCAACTGCTGGCGATCGAGTAGACCAGCGTTCCGGCCAGCGGCAGCAAGAGAATGGCAAACAGCAGGTACACCACTATCCGATGATAGAGGACAGCCGGGCCGATTTCAGCGCGAGACATGGTAGCTCCTCTTTAACAGCAATTGATGCACGAGGGTGACCAGGGTCATCAGCGCCACCAGCACCACGGCCAGGGCGCTGGCCATATTCGGGTCCAGGGAGATGTCGCCGGAGACCATCGCCGCGACGCGGATCGTCAGCACGTTGAAGTTGCCGGTCGTCAGCGCATACACCGTGGCGTAGGCGCCAAGGGCATTGGCCAGCAGGATCACGAAGGTCCCGAGCAGCGCCGGGGTCAGCACCGGCAGGCCGATGTGCCGCCAGTACTGCCAGCCATTGGCCCCCAGCAGGGCGGCGGATTCACGCCAGTCTTCGCGCAGAGCGTCGAAGGCCGGGTAGAGCAGCAGCACCCCCAGCGGGATCTGGAAATAGGTGTAGAGGATGATCAGCCCGGTCTTGGAGTACAGGTTGAAATCCTGAATGATCCCGGCCTGCTTGAGCATGATAGTGAAGGTGCCGTTGAAGCCCAGCAGAATGATGAAGGCAAAGGCCAGCGGCACCCCGGTAAAGTTGCTGGTCATGTTGGCGAAGGCGTTGACGAAATTGCGCAGGCGCGAGTCGACCTGGCGCAGCGAGTAGCTGCCCAGCACAGCAATGATGATCCCGAAGACGCTGGACCAGAAGCTGATCTCCAGGCTGTATTGAATGGCCTGCAGATAGAATTTCGAGTTGAAGATCTTGCTGAAGTTCGCCAGGCCCCAGCCGAACTCTTCCGATTGCACGCTGTGGATCATCACCCAGAACAGCGGGGCGATCTGGAACACGATAAAGAACAGTGCAAAGGGCACCAGGCACAGCACCGCCAGCCATTTGCCACGAGTGATCGAGTTCACTTCAACAGCTCCCGGCAGACAGGTTTGTCGTGGGCGACGCCCAGCAATTCGCAGATAGTCCCGCAGAGCTCGGTCTGTTTTGGCGCGGCGCCGGGATCGAGGCTGAAGGCATCGCCGAGGACAAACAGCGGCACTTCACGTTCCTCGGCGAGCAGACCGTTGTGCGAGCGGTCATTGTTCATGCCGTGGTCGGCGGTCACCAGCACCTGATAACCAGCGTCGAGCCAGCCTTGCAGATAGTCGGCGAGGATGATGTCGGCCGAGCGAGCGCTGTTGCGGTACTGGGGGGTATCGAGGCCGTGCTTGTGCCCGGCGTCGTCAATGTTCATGGGGTGTACCAGCAGAAAATTCGGCAAGTGCCGCAGGCGCAGGTTTTCCGCATCGGCGAACAGGTGCGAATCCGGGTAGTGGTCGCTCCAGTAGAAATGCCCATGCTGGATCGGCAGATCCGCAGCGCTGGTGTGGCGATCACGCGCCGCATTGAAGGGCGAACGGTTGTACAGCTCGCTGATCCAGTGATAGGCCGCAGCTGCAGTGCTGAGCCCGGCATCAGTGGCGTAATGAAATACGCTGCGCTGATTGGACAGGCGCGAAACGTTGTTATGGACGATGCCGCTGTCGATCGGCGTAACGCCAGTCAGAATGCATTCATAGAGCGGTCGGGACAGTGCCGGCAGTTCGCACTCGATTTTATACAGCGCCGCGCGACCTGCGCCGGTGTAGGCCAGGAGGTGCCCCATGGCATGCCGGGCGACTTGGTAATTCAGACCATCGAGCACCACAAGGATGACGTTGTATTTCATAGAGACGAGGACTCCGCGTCGTAGGAGCTGGCGAAGCCTGCGATCTTTTGATCTTTTGGTCTTTGACTTGGGACTCAAGTGAGCCTGAGAAAAAGATCGCAGCCTATCGGCAGCTCCTACAGGATTGGCGTTCAGCAAGGGATTGCCTGTGTACTCGGTCGGCGTAGGAGCTGGCGAAGCCTGCGATCTTTTGATCTTTGACTTGGGACTCGAGTGAGCCTGGAAAAGATCGCAGCCTTCGGCAGCTCCTACGGATGCAGCATTACTGCATATTAATAATGACTTCTTCCTGCCATTTCTGCGGAAGGCCTTTGGAGGTCTTTTCCCAGGCATCGGCGTCTTTGATTGGCGTGACCTTTTTGTACTGTTCGTTCGGCAGCAGTTGCGCCTGTACGTCAGCCGGCAGCTTCAGGTGTTCGGCACGGATCGGCCGGGCATTGCCGCGCGCCAGATTGGTCTGGCCGGCATCGCTGAAGATGTACTCGCGAGCCAGTTTGGCGGCGTTCGGGTGTTTCGCGTATTTATTGATAATGGTGGTGTAACCGGAAATGACCGAGCCGTCAGACGGGATCAGCACGATGTAATCGTCCTTGTTGACCATCTTGTTGCGGTAGCTCAGACCGTTGAAGTCCCAGACCACGCCGACTTCGATTTCACCCTTTTCCATGGTGGCAATGGTCGGGTTGGCCATCGACAGACGACCTTGCTTGGCGATCTCGGCGAACATCAACAGCGCCGGCTGAATGTTCTTTTCATCGCCGCCCTTGGAGATGGCCGCCGCCAGCACGCCGTTGGCAGCCTGGGCTGCGGTGCTTACGTCACCGATGGAAACCTTGTATTTGCCTTTCTCCAGGTCTGCCCATTTGGTCGGGGCTTCGGAGCCGTGCAGCAGTTTTTTGTTGATGATGAACGCAATGGTGCCGGTGTAGGCCAGCGCCCAGTTACCGTCCTTATCTTTCGCCCAATCCGGGATCTGACCCCAGGTGCTTGGCTTGTAAGGCTGGACCACGGCCTGTTTGACCGCGATGGGCCCGAACGCTGCGCCGACATCGCCGATATCAGCGCTGGCGTTGTCTTTTTCCGCGGCGAACTTGGCAATTTCCTGGGCCGAGCTCATGTCGGTGTCGATGTGCTTGAGGCCATAGATCTTCGCCAGGTCTTCCCAAGTGCCTCTCCAGTTGGCCCAGTCATCGGGCATGCCGACGCTATTGACCGCACCTTCCGCTCGCGCAGCGGCCTCCAGGGCTTTTAAATCGGTATCAGCCGCCATGGCCGCGGTGCACATGACAATGGTCGAGCCTAACAGTGATGCCAGGAAAAGCTGTTTCATCCGAAGCTCCTTTGGGCGTTTTCAACGCTGCGTTTTTAGCTACAGTCTTGGGGTTGGTTGGTCTAGGTCAGCAATACTTGAGCCAATTTAAGCGGGCTGGATGACATTCTGATGTCGTTGTCATGCCGGCAAATATTTATCGAACTCGGGTACGGACGCTGCGAGATAAGCGTAGACCATGACTAATAGGCTGATATGAAAGGACTTGGTCATTAAATTGCAGGTGTCTGGATCAACCGTTGGGCGGCTTTGTCATCTGTCAGTCATCTGCTGTGCCTAGGCTTGCACAGAGCTGAAGGAGCCGATTTCAAGCACGGCTCGGCCCGGAAACAGTGCTGGTCTAGTCCAGATAGGTAACCTTGATGCGTGAAGAGGCAACCAAAGCGGTGACAACCATTGGGCAGGTGTTGCAGGAACAGATCGAACACCGTCTGTTGCCGCCCGGTGGCAAACTGCCGGCTGAGCGCAAACTCAGTGAGTTGTTCGCAACTACGCGAATCACTGTGCGTGAAGCGTTGTTGCAGCTGGAAGCGCAAGGGCAGATTTACCGAGAAGAACGCCGCGGCTGGTTTGTCTCGCCACCACGCCTGGCCTACAACCTGATGCAGCGCAGTCACTTCCACGCGATGGTCAGTGCCCAGGGGCGGCTGCCGTCCACCGAAGTGATTTCGGCGCGCTTGCAACCGGCGTCGGCGGCGGTCTGTGCCTGGTTGCAGTTGCCGGCGCTATCGAGCGTGATCCAGATCTGCCGCGCAAGAAGTATCGATGGGCGGCTGGTGCTGTATGTCGAGCACTACCTCAATCCGCAGTATTTTCCGCGGATTCTCGAGTTCGATCTGAACCAGTCGATTACCGAGCTCTATGCGCGGCATTACGATCTGCATTACGGGCGGGTACGTTTTGAAATCGTACCGACTGCGTTGCAGGTGGAAGCGGCGGCGGCCTTGAAGGTTTCGGTCGGCAGCCCCGGGTTGAGGATTGCCCGGGTCAATTACGATCAACATGGGAGGTTGATCGATTGTGATCTGGAGTTCTGGCGCCATGATGCGATTCATGTCGGGGTGGATGTACTGTAGGAGCTGCCGCAGGCTGCGATCTTTTGATCTTGGCTTTCGGGCCCGCGGCTGGGTTATTCGGCGAGTTTGGCGAGGATCTTGTACACCACGGTGGCGAAGATCAGCAGCATGCCGATCCACATGCTGAAGATGCCGGCGTTTTTATCGCGAAAGTTGTAACCGATGGCCAACAGGATCATGCCTGCCAGGATAGGCAAGAGCATGGAGTGGAATGCAGACATCGAAATCATGGCGACTACCTTGTCGAAGGGACCAAGTCTGAGTCTAGGATGCTTTTTCGCGATAGGGGCTGAGGTATCTTGTAGGAGCGAGCTTGCTCGCGATGGATTCAAGGGCGGCGCGTTTATTCAGAAAACACGCGTTATCGTTAACGTCCATCGCGAGCAAGCTCGCTCCTACAAGGGCACGCTCGCGAATGGCTTTACGGCAAATCGCGACTGGCGTAGAACGCGCCGAGCACTTTCACCAGATGTGCCAGGTCATGGCTGCCGCACAGTTCGCGGATCGAGTGCATGGCAAAGGTTGGCAGGCCGATGTCCACGGTGCGCACGCCCAGGTGGCTGGCGGTGATCGGGCCGATGGTGGACCCACAGCCCATGTCGCTGCGCACCACAAAGCTTTGTACCGGCACTTCTTCAGCCATGCACAGATGGCGGAAGAAGCCCGCGGTTTCACTGTTGGTGGCGTAGCGTTGGTTGCTGTTGACCTTGATCACCGGGCCGGCATTGAGTTTCGGGCCGTGGTTTGCATCGTGTTTGTCCGCGTAGTTGGGATGAACGCCATGGGCGTTGTCGGCCGAGACCAGCAGTGATTTCTGAATGGTCCGTACGAACTCATCACCTTCGGGTAACAGGCGGCGCAAGGTTTGCTCGAGCATCGGACCATCGGCGCCGCAGGCGGAGCTTGAACCGACTTCTTCGTGGTCATTGCAGACCAGCACGCAGGTTTCGTCGGTCTCGGTGTTGAGCAAGGCTTGCAGCCCCGCATAGCACGAAAGCAGATTGTCCAGCCGTGCGCCGGCGATGAAGTCGCCATGCAGGCCAATGATCGCGGCGCTTTGGGTGTCGTAGAAACTCAGCTCGTAATCGAGCACCACGTCGGCATTCAGGTCATGTTCGCGAGCAAGCTGGTCGGTCAATACGGCGCGGAAGTCGACCCGCTCATCACCGGCAAACTGCGCGAGGATCGGCGGCAGTTCGGTTTGCGCGTTGATCGGCCAGCCCAGGTTGGCGTCGCGATTGAGGTGAATGGCCAGGTTGGGGATGGTGGCGATCGGCAGTTTGAAATCGATCAACTGGCTCTCGACCTTGCCGTCACGACGGAAGGTCACACGCCCGGCCAGCGACAGATCACGGTCGAACCAGGGGGCGAGCAAGGCGCCGCCATAGACTTCGACGCCCAGTTGCCAGAAACCCTGGCGTTGCAGTTCAGGCTGAGGCTTGACTCGCAGGCACGGGCTGTCGGTGTGAGCGCCGACCAGACGGATCCCGCTGTGCAGCGGTGAGTGCCGGCCGAGCTTTATGGCGACAATGGAGGAGTCATTGCGGGTGACGTAGTAGCGGCCGTTGGCTTCGGTAGTCCAGGGCTCGCGCTCATCGAGGCGCTTGTAGCCCGCCGCTTCCAGACGCTGGACAAGACTGGCGGTGGCATGAAACGGGGTAGGGGAGGCCTTGAGGAAGTCAATCAGGCCTTGGTTCAACTCTTCGCGCATAAGTAACTCCAGACAGCAATGGCGGGAGTTTACCGTATTGGTCGCAGGTTGGGTGCTGGACGGCTCGTGTAGGAGCTGCCGCAGGCTGCGATCTTTTTCTCGATTTCACTTGAGTCTCAAGCAGAAGATCAAAAGATCAAAAGATCGCAGCCTTCGGCAGCTCCTACACACAGGGGGTATTTACCTGGCTTAGAACGGTGCCGGGCACTCGAAGCGCAAGCGTTCGCCCGTTTGCGGGTGGGTGAAGCTGAGCATGCTCGCATGCAGGCACAGGCGTGGCCAGGCCGCCAAGGCTTGCGGATGGGCATACAGCCCGTCGCCCAGCAGCGGGTGGCCGATGGAGAGCATGTGCACGCGCAACTGGTGCGAACGGCCGGTGATCGGTGTCAGTTCAACCCGGCACCAGTCGCCACAACGCTCCAGCACTCGCCAGAAGGTCAGGGCGTTTTTGCCGAACTCATGGTCCACCACATGCCGCGGTTTGGTCGGCGGGTCGTAGCGCAACGGCAGGTCTATGCTGCCGCTGTCCAGTTCCGGTTGGCCCCAGCAGAGCGCGGTGTAGGCTTTTTCGGTTTCCCGGTCATGAAACTGCCGAGACAACTCGCGGTGAGTGTCAGGGTCGCGGGCCAGCAGGATGATGCCGGAGGTTTCCCAGTCCAGGCGATGGACGATTCGCGCCTCCGGGTAGCCGTTTTCTTGCAGGCGGGTGATCAGGCAGTCCTTGTTGTCTTCGGCCCGGCCGGGCACGGAAAGCAACAGGGTAGGCTTGTCCACCACCAGAACGGCGGCGTCCTGATGGATGATGCGGATATTCGACAACGGCATTAAAACAGCCTCGTAACAAACGCCAACGGCGACTCGGACACCCCCGCGCCCCTTGTAGGAGCTGCCGCAGGCTGCGATCTTTTTCTCGATTCCACTTGAGTCTCAAGCAGAAGATCAAAAGATCGCAGCCTACGGCAGCTCCTACAGAGGCGGAAGGGACCGAGCCGCCGTGGCTCCAGCCGGATTGATCAGCGATCAGGCAGGGTGATATTGAGTTCCAGAATCGAGCAGCTGCCCTGGTTTTCCAGGGCGACATGCACGTCATCGGACCCGATATTGACGTATTTGCGGATCACCTCGACCAGTTCCTTCTGCAAGGCTGGCAGGTAGTCCGGGGTGGTGCGTTGGCCGCGTTCGTGCGCCACGATGATCTGTAGACGCTCTTTCGCGACCGACGCGGTGTTTACCTTTTTAGTGGCACGAAAGAAGTCAAAAATGTTCATTATCTATTTGCCTCCAAACAGGCGCTCGAAGAATCCCTTCTTCTGTGCATCGAGAAAACGATGCTCCACGGTTTTGCCCAACAGACGGTCGACGGCATCGCTGTACGCCTGGCCGGCGTCGCTTTGGTCGTCGAGGATCACAGGCACGCCCTGGTTCGAAGCCTTGAGTACTGCTTGGGATTCCGGAATGACGCCCAGCAAGGCCACCGCGAGGATGTCCTTGACGTCTTCGACGCCGAGCATTTCGCCCTTGGTCACACGCTCCGGGTTGTAGCGGGTCAGCAGCAAGTGTTCCTTGATCGGCTCTTCGCCTTTTTCGGCGCGGCGCGATTTGCTCGCCAGCAGGCCCAGCATGCGGTCGGAGTCACGTACCGAGGACACTTCAGGGTTGGTCACAATGATCGCTTCATCAGCGAAGTACATGGCCAGGTGGGCGCCTTTCTCGATACCGGCAGGGGAGTCGCAGACCACGAATTCGAAGGTCTCCTTGAGCTCCATCAGCACTTTTTCCACGCCTTCCTGGGTCAGCGCGTCTTTGTCGCGGGTCTGACTGGCGGCCAGCACGTAGAGGTTTTCCAGGCGCTTGTCTTTGATCAGGGCTTGCTGCAGATTCGCTTCGCCATTGACTACGTTGACGAAGTCGTACACCACGCGGCGTTCGCAGCCCATGATCAGGTCGAGGTTACGCAAACCGACGTCGAAGTCGACGATGACTGTTTTGTGACCGCGCAGAGCGAGGCCGGTACCGATAGCGGCGCTGGTGGTGGTCTTACCCACACCACCCTTGCCGGATGTAACCACGAGAATCTTGGCCAAGGTGTTTCACCCCTAAGGAAAAAGGACTTTTAGCCCCTGAAAAACATCTCTTGAAAACAACTGCGGTCGAACAGCTTTCGCTGAAACTCGCTTCGAAGCGGATTTACCTTGGGTAAAACCTGCTTTTCGCCGATTTCCTACTTCGTTTAAGCCGTTTTCGCTAGGTTTTAGAGATGCTTGGAAAATGCGGCAGTATCCGTTAAAGACGAGTGATGTTCAACATATCACCCGACAGGCTGATCTGAACTCCCGAGCCCCACAGCGGATCGCGACGCAGGTCTTCGGAAACCTTGTATTGCCCGGCGATCGATAACAGTTCGGCACTCATTTGCTGACAAAAAATTCTGGCCCTGATATCACCCTTGACTCCAGCCAGGGCACGACCGCGCATGGGGCCGTATACATGGATGTTGCCATCGGCGAGAAGTTCCGCGCCGGGACTGACCGAAGACACCACCACCAGATCGCCACCCTGAGCATAGATCTGTTGTCCGCCGCGCACCGGCGAAGTGATGATTTTGGTAGGTTTTATGCTCGGTTCCGGCGGTTTTTCCGGTTTTTTCCTGATTTCGCCCTCCTGATCGAGCGGCCGCTCCCGAGCACCGGAAGGTGGCAGCACGGGAAGGTCGACCGCGATGGCCGCGGCAATGTCTTCGATGCGGCTGGCGCGGATGGCCAGGGTGCGCAGGCCATGCTGGCGACAGATGCGCATCAGCGCGGGCAGGTCGACGGCGCCTTCGCCGGCTGGAAGCTTGTCCAGGGCCAGCACCAGCGGGGCGTTGCTGAAGAAGTTCGGCGCCTGGGCGACCTTGGCGGCCAACTGGCGGTCGAGACCTTCGAGGTCGTTGCGGGCCAGTTCCAGCACCGTAATGGCGAGCATGCTGCCCTTCAACTGGAACACAGGATCTTGGTCTAGCGGTTCGGTTCGGCTCATGATCGGCATTAAACGGCTTGTCACTGAAAGTGCCGAGACTTATAACGAGAACGCCCGCGAGCCGCAACCCGAGTCGAACCGATGTAGAATGCGCGGCCTTGTTGTCTGTCCGGAATCTGTAATGGATCGCCCGCGTTTTAGAGCTGCATTTTTACATCCGCGCTTCTGGCCACTGTGGTTTGGCCTCGGCCTGCTGTGGCTGATCGTTCAGTTGCCCTATCCGCTGTTGCTGAAGATCGGCCGCGCACTGGGTGCCTTGATGTATCAAGTGGCCGGCGACCGACGGCGCATCGCCAAACGTAACCTGGAGCTGTGTTTCCCGGAAAAGTCCGCCGCCGAGCGCAAACGCCTGCTCAAAGATAATTTCGCTTCCACCGGGATTGCCTTTTTCGAAATGGCCATGAGCTGGTGGTGGTCCAAACCGCGTCTGGCGCGTCTGGCCCACATTGAAGGGCTGGAGCACCTGACCCAGGCCCAGCGCGAGGGCAAGGGCGTGATCCTGATGGCCGTGCATTTCACCACCCTGGAAATCGGCGCGGCATTGCTCGGCCAGCAGCACACCATCGACGGCATGTACCGCGAGCACAAGAACCCGCTGTTTGACTTTATCCAGCGTCGTGGCCGCGAGCGACATAACCCCGAGTCCTTGGCAGTGGAGCGCGAAGACGTGCGTGGCATGCTCAAACTGCTGCGTGCCGGCCGCGCGATCTGGTATGCGCCGGACCAGGATTACGGCGCCAAGCAGAGCCTGTTCGTGCCCTTGTTCGGCGTCCCGGCGGCGACGGTCACCGCTACCAGCAAGTTCGCTCGATTGGGTAAAGCCCAGGTGGTGCCTTTTACCCAGCGGCGCCTGGCCGATGGCAGCGGCTACCGTCTGGTTATCCACCCGCCCCTGACGCAGTTCCCGGGGGAAAGCGAAGAAGCCGATTGCCTGCGGATCAATCAATGGGTCGAAGCGGTGTTGCGCGAGTGCCCGGAGCAGTACCTCTGGGCCCACCGGCGGTTCAAGACCCGCCCGCCCGGTGAGCCGAAGTTGTATCAGAAGCGTGGCTGACGCAGCAGCGTCAGATTGATTGCCCCCAAGCACCATGGAGTGTTGCGATGAGCCCAGCTGAACCGGTCACAGGTTTGATTCTTTCCGGCGGCGGGGCTCGGGCGGCGTATCAGGTTGGGGTATTGGCAGCGATTGCCGAGTTGCTGCCGGTGGCTGCACCGAACCCGTTTCCGGTGATCGTCGGCACGTCCGCCGGAGCGATCAACGCGGTCAGCCTGGCCAGTGGGGCGATGGACTTCGGCGGCGCGGTCGAACGGCTGACGGCGTTCTGGCAGGGTTTTCGCAGCCATCAGGTGATGCGCAGCGATTGGCCAGGGGTGGTCGGCCAGGCTGCCCGGTTCGTCGGACACAGTCTGCTGGGGCTGGGCGCTGCAGTGCCGGTGGCGCTGATCAACAGTTCACCGTTACGGCATTTGTTGAACAACAAGCTGCATTTGTCCGGGATCGAGGAAGCCATCCGGCAAAAACACTTGCAGGCGGTGGCGGTCACGGCTTTCGGCTATGAATCCGGTCAGGCGGTAACCTTCTATCAAGGCAGCGGCACTATTGAAGCCTGGTTGCGTCATCGGCGTATCGGCGTGCCGACTCAGCTGACGGTCGAACACTTGCTGGCCAGTTCGGCGATCCCGTTGTTGTTTGCTCCGGTCAAACTCGGTCAGGAATATTTCGGTGACGGCGCAGTGCGTCAGTCAGCACCGATCAGTCCGGCGCTGCACCTGGGGGCGAGCCGGGTGCTGGTGGTCGGGGTCAGCGGCAACCCTCGCGGGGTCGACCCGCAGAATCCGTTGCAGCGTGCCTATACGGGGCTACAACCGACGCTGGCGCAGATCGGCGGGCACATGCTCAACAGCACCTTCATTGACAGCCTGGAGAGTGATATCGAGTTGTTGCAGCGTTTGAATCAGTTCAGCCATCTGCTGCCAACAGGCACCCCGAGTCGCAGTCTCGGCGTAGCACCGGTGGAGGTGTTGGTGATTGCCCCGAGCCAGCCAATCGACGAAATCGCCGCCCGCCATCGCCATGAGCTGCCGGCCGCCTTGCGCCTGTTCCTGCGCGGACCGGGCGCGACCAAGACCAGCGGCGCCGGCGTGCTCAGCTATTTGCTGTTCGAAGCAGGGTATTGCAGTGAACTGATCGAGCTTGGCCGCAGCGATGCCCTGGCCAAGCGCGAAGAGTTGTGCCGGTTTTTGGGGGTGCCGGTGTTTACTGCCTTGTCTTGAGATTTGCAGCGCGGCCATCGCGAGCAAGTCGGATCGCCGCACCGCCGCTCCCACATTAGATCGCGATTCAATGTGGGAGCGGGCTTGCTCGCGATGAGGCCCTGACAGGCGATGCAAAGTTACATTGATCAGAAATGCAACTTCACCAACAAGCTGACGGTGTTCTGGTCGGTGTCGAAGAACTGGCTATCCTTGATCCCGTACTTGCTCTTCCAGTAGTCGTACTCGATACCGACATACAACTGCTTCTCGCCAACGTTAAGCGCCTTGCCCAGGTCATACTTGACCTGCGGGTTGATGTGCAGGTTGGCGTGATAGGTGCCTTTATCGTTCTGGTCGTTGTCGACCACCCAATCGATGAAACCGTCGATCAGGATGTCCGATTTGCCGACAGGAATGGTGTAGGCCCAGACCGGCGTAATCTGCCAGACGTTGTCGCCAGCGCGCGAACCTTCGGTATGGCGGTTGTAAAAGTTCACCTGGAAGTAGTCGAAGCCGGGGATTGCCAGGTCGAAGCCCGGGCCGATCAGGTAGGACTCGGTGTCGCCTTCGCCAAACTCGTAGGTCATGGCCAGCAGCACGTCCTTGATCGGGCCGAATTCGAGTTTCTGGTCGAAGATCTTGCCGAACGACAGGCGCGGCTGTACCTCGCCGTAATAGGTGTTCGGGCCGGCGAAGCTGTCCTTCTTGCCGTTATAGAAAATCTTGTCGATGAACATGAAGTTATCGCCGTATTTCCAGGCATCGGCATGTTCGAAGGTCACGGTTTGCTGGATCTCTGGATTGACCTCGAAGTTCTGGCCATACAGGTAGGTCAGGCTATTGTTCTGCCAGAACAGCAAATCGCCGGCCATGGCCTGGCAGCCCGCCAACAAGGATCCGGCAAGCATCAGGCTGGTGCATATACGTTTCATTCGGTTGCTCCCAAAAGTAGGTTGTTCCACGTTTTTTGAACCGGCGCTCTGGTGTGGCGCCTTTTTTCGTTGCTATAAGAATCATCCGATCGCTCAGTTTTATTGCTGTTGGCAAGGACTGAGCCACGGCAAAAAAACCAAAAAACTCCCGCTCGACTGCCTGGAAACAGTCGATTGAGAGTTGATCGGGGAGCCTTTGGACTGACCGGTGCCGGGATAAGTTGGCTTTCTGGTCAGGTTTTAAATCTGGAGTTTTTTTTAGACCAGATTCGGGCGGCCGCGGAGAATAATGGCTCCCGCCACATGGCTCAAGTGCCCCGTAACAGAGCGCTTGCAGCCGCATCGGGGGAGCCTTGCGGGCCATTTAGAAATGCACCTTGAGCAGCAGGCTCGCGGTGTTCTGATGGGTGTCCAGGTTCGAGCTGCTCTGGATACCGTATTTGTTTTTCCAGTAGCTGTATTCGGCACCGACGTAGACCTGCTTCTCGCGCCAGTTCAGGGCTTTGCCCAGGTCATATTTGATCTGTGGATTGATGTGCAGGTTGGCGTGGTAGGTGCCGCGTGAGTTCTGGTCGTTGTCCACCACCCAGTCCAGATAGCCGTCGATCAGCAGGTTCGAGCGGCCGAGGGGAATGCTATAGGACCACGACGGGGTGATTTGCCAGACGCCGTCGCCGGGGCGCGGGCCTTCGGTCTGGCGGCGGTAGAAATTCAGGTTGAAGTAATTGAAACCAGGCACCGCGAGGTCGAAACCGGGGCCGATCAGATAAGCCTCGCTTTCACCTTCGCCATACTCGTAGGTCATGGCCAGCAGCACGTCCTTGATCGGGCCGTAGGCGAATTTCCGGTCGAGGATCTTGCCGAACGAGAAGCGCGGGCTGAACTCGCCGTAAAAGGCGTGAGGACCTTTGATGCGGTCTTCGTCACCGTTGTAGAAAATCTTGTCGACGAACAGGAAGGTGTCGCCGTACTTCCATCGGTCGGCGTGCTCGAAGGTCACTGTCTGCTGGATCGACGGATTGATCTTGAAATTCTTGCCATACAGATAACTCAGGCTGTTGGTCTGCCAGAGCAGCAAGTCGCCGGCCATGGCCTGGGAGGCCGCCAGCAGTCCGCTGCTCAAGAACAGGCTTGATTGTCAAGGCGCAGGCAGCCGCTGACTGCGACCGGGCTACTGCCGGGTCTGCCTGTCATGCGTGGAGTGTTTGGAGCGGTTGGAATCGGGCGGCCAAGGCCGCCCGCTGGCGATCAGTACGGGTGCGCGTGATTCTTGTGGTTTAACAGCCGTCTATTTGCCGACATTTTTTTGAGTCTCTGGGAAGGCATTCAAGGCCAGGCACCCACCCTGTGGCGAGGGGGCTTGCCCCCGTTCGACTGCGCAGCAGTCGCAAATCCAGCAAACGCGATCTGTCTGATGTAACGCGGTTGCAGGTTTTGGGGCCGCTGCGCGACCCAACGGGGGCAAGCCCCCTCGCCACAAAAGCCCCGATACCACAGGACTTGGTATGTGCTTAGTTAGTCGGCGCTCCCTGAACAATCCAGGCGCCGATCAGGTCGCGTTCCTGCTGGGTCATCTGGGTGATGTTGCCCAGTGGCATGATCTGCGTGGTGACGGCCTGTGCCTGAATCCGCGCGGCTTGTTGCTGGATCTGCTGCGGGGTATCGAACATCACGCCGGCCGGTGCCGTGCTGAACAACGGGCTGGTGGGTTTGGCCGAGTGGCACACTGCGCAGCGTTCCTGAATCACGCTGTGAACCTTGTCGAAGTCCGCTCCCGCGGGTTTGACGGCAGCGGCTTGCGCCGGCGCCGCAGCAGGTGCGGGCACTGGAGCCGCTTCAGGCTTGGCACCGCTGATCGCGGTTCCCGGTATCGGCTGATACTCGATCTTCGGGGCCTTGGCCACTTCAGGGGCGCTGGACATCTGCGCCGGACCGGTCACGTAAGCCAGGCAGATCATGCCCAGTGCCGCCACCGGCAGGGTCCAGGCGAACTGATGGCTGTTATGACGGGTGTTGAAGTAGTGCCGCACCAACACCGCCAGTACCGCGATCCCGGCCAGGATCAGCCAGTTGTACTGGCTGCCGTAGGTGCTCGGGAAGTGGTTGCTGATCATGATGAACAGCACCGGCAAGGTGAAATAGTTGTTGTGCCGTGAACGCAACAGGCCTTTGGCCGGCAGCGCCGGATCGGGCGTGCGGTTCTCGGCGATGGCCGCTACCAATGCGCGCTGTGCCGGCATGATGATGCGGAACACGTTACCGACCATGATGGTGCCAATAATGGCGCCAACGTGCAGGTACGCACCGCGACCGCTGAACACTTGGCTGAAGCCATAAGCCGCACCGATGATCAGCACGAACAGGATCAGGCCGAGCAGGGCAGGGCGTTTACCCAGGGCCGAGTCGCACAGGAACGAGTAGACGAACCAGCCGGCGAACAACGAAGCGATGCCCAGGGCCACACCTTCAGGTCCGCTCAGACTGCTGCCGGGAGCCAGCAGGTACAGCGTCGGGTTGGCGTAGAACACTACGCACATCAGCGCGATGCCCGACATCCAGGTGAAGTAGGCTTCCCATTTGAACCAGTGCAGGTTGTCCGGCATGGTTGGCGGAGCCAGTTTGTATTTTTCCAGGTGGTAGATACCGCCACCGTGGATCGCCCACAAGTCGCCGGCCAGACCGGCTTTCGGGTTGACCCGGTTGAGGTTGTTTTCCAGCCAGACAAAGTAGAACGAAGCGCCGATCCAGGCGACGCCAGTGATCATATGAACCCAGCGAATGCTCAGGTTCAGCCATTCCAACAGATGTGCTTCCACAGTCTTTACCTCTCGCCTGTCACTCTGTAGTCGAGTGATCAGACCTTCTCTTATTGGTGGGGGGCAAGGATCAACCGCTCATCCTCTTTGAAAAAATGCTCATCGCAGTTATTGCCTGTGCCACTGCGATCAACCACCAGGAAGTCATCCCGCTTTTCGATCGTCAGCACCGGGTGGTGCCAGACGCCGCGATGGTAATTAATGCCCTGCCTGCCGTTGGTGACGAAGGCGCGGACCAAACCTGATACAGGTACATCGCCAAGTGGCGCGACCACGATCAGAAAGGGGTTGCCGAGCAGCGGTATGAAAGCCTGGCTGCCCAGCGGATGACGCTCCAGCATGCTCACGGTCAGCGGCATGTCCTGCGCATCGGCGCGGAAGATGCTGATGATCGCCTTGTCGTCCGGCGTGGCGGTTTCCACCTCGGCCAGACGATGGAAGCGCATGGTCGAACCGTTGTTGATCATGAAGTGATCGCTGCCATCGGTTTCGATCACGTCACCGAAAGGGGCGAAGGCTTCTTTGGTCAAAGGTTCAATCATCAATGTGCGCATGCTGGTCTTCTTATCTTGAGTTCGTTGTCGGTTCAGCGCATCCCCGCGTCTTGGCGGTTCACTGCATTCCCGCGTCTTGCATGGTTCCCTGTAGGAGCTGGCGAAGCCTGCGATCTTTTGATCTTTAAAATCAAAAGATCGCAGCCTGCGGCAGTTCCTACACGGGTTTTGCATTTCAATCCCTATTTAGCGACCTTGCCGAGAACCCGCAGGCGACTCACACCCCCATCCGGGAACACGTTCAGGCGGATATGGGTAATCGGCCCCAGTGCCTTGATCTGCTCGGCAAAGCTATGTTCGGCGTGCATTTCCAGCTTCTGTGCCGGCAACAATTCACGCCAGAACAGCGATTGGGTTTCGATCTGGCTGTCGGTACCGCCCTTGACGAACGCGCCCTGGATCGAGCAGGTGTCCGGGTAGTTGCCCTTGAAGTGCAGGGTGTCGACTATGACTTTCTCGATTACGCCCGGGTGACCCAGCGCGACGATCACCCAGTCATTGCCAGGCGTGCGACGACGGGCGGTTTCCCAACCGTCGCCCATGTTGATGCCGCGACCCGGGTTGAGGATGTTGCTCATGCGCCCGAAGTGTTCGTCAGAGCAGGCCAGGGCGCGACCGCCATTGAGAGCTGCTGCCAGATCCACCTGTTCGTTGTCGCCGACCGCCGACCAGTCGCGGAATGGAATGCCGTACACGCGCAGACGCGCCACGCCGCCATCCGGGTAGATATTGAAGCGCAAGTGGCTGAAGGCTTGATCGTTGTTGATCTCGTGGAAGTGATGGCTGTTGCCTTGCAACTCGACAGCCGACAGCACTTCGACCCACTGGGTGTCTTCAGTCGGTTCGCCTTGCGCCAGGAAGCAGGCTTCCAGCGAGGCAGATGGCGGGAAGTTCCCGGTGAAGAATGAAGTGTCGATGTCCACGCCTTTGATCGAACCCGGCACGCCCAGGCGGATTACTGCGCTGTCATAGCCTTCGAAGCGCTTGCGGCGCGACTCCCAGCCGTCCATCCACTTGCCGTTGTCATCGAAAACGCCCTCCTTCCACACTGCCGGAGTCGGCTGGAACAGCCGATTGGCGTCAGCGAACCAGTCATCGGTTACCGAAATGATCTTGGTGCCCAGACGGGCATCGGCCAGGTTGACGAACTTCTCGAAAGGTACGGCGTAAGCTTTCATTCTTCTTGTCTGCCTTTAATAAAGTGGCTTGGGATGCTTGCAAGGTCCGGGAAAACCTCAGCGTTCTTGAGGTTTCACGAGGCCTGGTCGCTATAGGGTCAGTAATCGGAACAACGCGATCTTGTTAATCTGCGCCAGCGCGCATTTGAATTCGGCGTCTGCCGAGTTGTGGATGCGCGTTTCGAACGCTGCGAGGATCTGATGCCGGTCGCTGCCTTTTACCGCCATGATGAAGGGAAACGCGAACTTGGCTTTGTAGGCCTCGTTCAGCTCGGTGAAGCGCTGGAACTCTTCGGCCGTGCATTGGTGAATACCCGCGCCAGACTGTTCTTGAGTGCTGGCTGCGGTAAGCTGGCCCTGGACGGCGGCTTTGCCTGCCAGGTCCGGGTGAGCGTTGATCAGTGCCAGCTGGCTGGCGTAATCGGCACTCAACAGGATGTCGCTCATGCGCTGGTGCAGGGTTTCGATCTGCTCGATTGACGCGTCCTGGCCCAGGTCATAAGCCTTTTCGGCCACCCATGGCGAATGTTCGTAGATATCGGCGAAGGCTTCGACGAAGGCCTCACGACCCAGGGTCGATGGCTTCAGGGTTTGGAACTGGCTCATTTCGCAGTCCCTTGGTACGGGTGGGTTTCATGCCAGTGGCGGGCGATGTCGACCCGACGGCTGAACCAGACCTGTTCGTGACTTTTAGCGTATTCGATAAAGCGTTTCAGAGCGGCCAGACGCGCCGGACGGCCGATCAACCGGCAGTGCAGGCCGATGGAAAGCATCTTCGGCGCCTCGGCACCTTCGGCGTAGAGCACGTCGAAGGCGTCTTTGAGGTACTGGAAGAAATCGTCGCCGGTGTTGAAACCCTGGACCTGGGTGAAGCGCATGTCGTTGGTGTCCAGGGTGTAGGGGATCACCAGATGCGGCTTGCCGGTCGGGTTGTTCGGTTCCCAGTAGGGCAGGTCGTCGTCATAGGTGTCGCAGTCATAGAGGAAACCACCTTCTTCCATCACCAGCCGACGGGTGTTCGGCCCGGTGCGACCGGTGTACCAGCCCAGCGGACGCTCGCCGCTGATTTCGGTGAGGATGCGGATCGCTTCGAGCATGTGCTCGCGTTCCTCGGCCTCGTCCATGTACTGGTAGTCGATCCAGCGATAGCCGTGGCTGCAGATCTCGTGGCCGGCCTCGACCATCGCCCGGATCACGTCCGGATGGCGCTGGGCGGCCATGGCCACGGCGAAGATGGTCAGCGGGATGTCGAATTCCTTGAACAGCTTGAGGACCCGCCACACGCCGGCTCGGCTGCCATACTCGTACAGCGACTCCATGCTCATGTTGCGTTCGCCCTGCAGCGGCTGCGCCGAGACCATTTCCGAGAGGAAGGCTTCCGACTCTTTATCGCCGTGCAGGATGTTGCGCTCGCCACCTTCTTCGTAATTGAGCACGAAGGACAGGGCGATGCGGGCATTGCCCGGCCAGTGTGGGTGAGGAGGGTTACTGCCGTAACCGATCAGGTCGCGTGGGTAGTCAGCGCTCACTGCAGTCTTCCTTCTTGTTCGTGGTGTCTTGTTCATGACAAGGGTTGCGTGGCGGCCTGATGGTGGTGATGCAGGCTGGCGTCACAGTGATGGAGTGATTGTATACAACTTTATTGTCACTTTGTAAGCCTGAATTTTCACAATTTTCATCGATTGTCTTCTTGGGCTGGTATTGCAAGAAACCTGCCTATCTAGTCAGCTTATAGATGGAAGACTGGCTATTCTCAAGGCGCGGCTGCAAATTCACCGGCAATCCGGGATCGGTAAGGCGTAAGGAGAGAATGTGATTTTTATTGTGTACAATTTTTTTGAAAAGTGTCTTAATAAATCCCTCGCCGTGCCTTTTCGTGCTCCGAAACGGTGCGGTCTCCTTTTTAACTGACTCCGGGAGGCGCGCGGCCTGACTGCTTGATCGCAGCCAGGCGCGCAGAATCAATGGGACGTTTGACTACACACGTTTTGGATGCCGCACACGGTTGCCCTGGCAGCTCGATCAAGGTTGAGCTGTACCGGGTTGAAGGCTCGCAGCTGGAATGGGTCGCCAGCGCGCTGACCAACAGCGATGGCCGCTGCGATGCCCCGCTGCTGCAAGGTGATGACTACCGATCCGGGGTCTATCAACTGCAGTTCCATGCCGGCGACTACTACCGCGGCCGTGGCGTACAGCTGCCGGAGCCGGCCTTTCTCGATGTGGTGGTGCTGCGCTTCGGTATCTCGGCCGAGCAGGATCACTATCACGTGCCGCTGCTGATTTCGCCTTACAGCTATTCGACCTACAGAGGAAGCTAAACTCTCCCACGAATCTGCGCAAAAGCTTCTTTGGTCTTTCGCCCGCTCACACTGCGGGCTTTTTTTCGTCTATGGGAAAGATCAAAAGATCGCAGGCTGCGCCAGCTCCTACGCCGACCGCGCACGCCCGCGATTGATCGGGTGTACAAAACGCCGACCGCGCGCGCCCGCGATTGATTGGGTGTACACAACGCCGACCGCGCACGCCCGCGATTGATCAGGTGCATGCAACCTTTGTAGGAGCTGCCGCAGGCTGCGATCTTTTGATCTTGCTTTACCTTACCGGCTCAGCAGAGAGGCCGCCCCCGCGCCACTGAACAACCCGGCACTGATCCGGTTGAACCAGCTCTGGCCCTTGCCGCTGCACAGATACCGCGCCGCGCCATGGGCACCGAGGCCGTAGGTCAGCTTGCACAGCAGATCAAGCACGGTCCAGGTGACGATCATGATCAGCAATTGCGGCAGGAACGGCTGCGCGGCGCTGAGAAACTGCGGCAAAAACGCGGCGAAAAACAGAATGTCCTTCGGATTGCTCGCACCCAGCACAAAGGCGCGCCCGAACAGTGCGCGAAAGCGCGGCACCCGTGCGACCTGCGGAACTTCAGTGGCGTGAGCCGGTTGCCGCGATTGCTGCCAGCTCTGCCAGGCGAGGTAGAACAGGTACAGCGCACCGACGATCTTCAGCGCGCTGAACAGCTGTTCCGAGGCCAGCAACAAGGCGCCCAGACCCAATGCCGAGGCGCTCAGCAGGCAGATCGAGGCAACCACCCCGCCCAGAAAAGCCGGATAAGAACGGCGCACCCCGTAGTTCAAACTGTTGCTGATCATCAATAACGACAGTGGCCCCGGGATCAGGATCACTACCAGCGCCGCGCCGCTGAACAGTAGCCAGGTTTCCAGACTCATCTCTTTCCTCCATCTGTGCAAAAGCCCCACCCGACGGGGTGAGGCTGGGTGTAGTGGTGTCGCTTACAAGAAAATGAACTTGGCGATAAAGATCGCACAGAGTACCCACAGGCTGATGGAAATTTCCTTGTGCTTGCCGGTGCCGGCCTTCAGTGCCACGTAGGTGATGAAGCCCAGCGCGATCCCGTCGGCGACCGAGAAGGTCAGCGGCATCATGATCGCTGTAACGATTGCCGGAATGCTGTCAGTGGCATCATCCCATTCAATGTGCTTCATGCCGCCCATCATCAGCATTGCCACATAAATCAGTGCGCCGGCCGTTGCATAAGCGGGAATCATGCCAGCCAGTGGGGCGAAAAACATCGCGGCAATGAACAGTACGCCGACCGTGACCGCTGTCAGGCCGGTTCGGCCACCGGCGGCGACACCGGCCGCACTTTCTACATAGCTGGTGACCGGAGGTACGCCAACCACGGCGCCGAAGACGCTGGAAGCGCTGTCGGCTTTCAGTGCGCGGGACAGGTTTTCGATCTTGCCGTCAGCGTTTACCAGGCCGGCCCGTTGCGCGACTCCCATCAGGGTACCGGCGGTATCAAACATGTGGACAAAGAGGAACGCCAGCACCACGCTGATCATGCTGACGTTGAACACGCCGGCGATGTCCATGGCCATCCAGGTCGGCGCCAGGCTTGGCGGTGCCGACATCAGGCCGCTGTAGTGCACCAGGCCCAGACCCCAGCCTGCCAGGGTCACGGCGATGATGCTGATCAGGATCGCGCCGAACACCCGGTGATAACTGAGCACGGCAATCATCAGGAAGCAGACGGCCGCGAGCAGCGGGCCAGGTTCGCGCAGGGAACCGAGCTTGATCAGGGTGGCGGGACTGTCGACGACGATCCCGGCGGTTTTCAGGCCGATGAGACCGAGGAACAACCCGACCCCTGCGCCCATGGCGTAACGCAAGCTCACCGGAATGCTGTTGAGCAGCCACTCGCGAATCCGTGAAAAGGTCAGGAACATGAACAACACGCCGGAAATAAACACCGCACCGAGGGCAGTTTCCCAGTTGTAGCCCATGGTGCCGACTACGGTGTAGGTGAAGAACGCGTTCAAGCCCATGCCGGGTGCCAGGCCGACCGGCCAGTTGGCATACAGGCCCATCAACAGGCAACCCAGCGCCGCGGCGATACAGGTCGCGACAAAGGCAGCGCCATGGTCGATCCCGGCGTCCGCCATGATGTTCGGGTTGACGAAGATGATGTAGGCCATGGTGATGAAGGTTGTCAGACCGGCAATCAGCTCGGTCTTCACCGTGGTGCCGTGCAAACTGAGTTTGAACAGACGTTCAAGCCAGCCGCTGTTCAACGGCGGCGAGAGATCCAGCGTAGGGGCTTCGGTTTTGCGGCTTTCCACAGCGAGTACTCCTCAAGAGTTTTATTGTTTTTTCCAGAACCGGACCCATGAGGGTGGCAGCGGCTCTTTGAGGCATGTAAGGCTTGCGGGCTTTTGTTGACCGTTAGGTCAGGAACTCGCACGAAACGAATTATGCTTTTGTATACAAAAAAAGCAAATAATGTTTTTGATATTGTGTGCGAAAAGGATGAAAGGAAGGATATATGGGGGAGGAAGTAGGTCGATCCCGTAGCAGCTGCCGAGCCTGCGAGGCTGCGTTTGGCTCGTGTAGCAGCTGCCGAGCCCTGCGAGGCTGCGTTCGGCTGCGAAGCAGTCGTAAAATCAAGCACTGCGGTATTTCAGACAACCCGTGGACGCAGGGTTTACGACTGCTTCGCAGCCGAACGCAGCCTCGCGCTGCTCGGCAGCTGCTACAGGGAGCGAGCCTGCTGGCGATGAGGCCAGCAAGAACAACACAGCCCTATCAGGCCGCCGCAAACCGCTTATCCAGATAATCAATAATCACTTTGGACTCATACATCCAGGTGGTCTGGCCGTTCTCTTCGATGCGCAGGCATGGCACTTTGATCTTGCCCCCTTGCTCCAGCAGGGTCTGGCGATCCTGCTGGTTGTTTTTCGCATCGCGCAGGGCCACCGGCACATTCAAGCGACGCAGGGTGCGGCGAGTCTTCACGCAGAACGGGCAGGCGTGGAATTGATACAGGGTCAGGTCCCTGGCAGCCTGCTCGACCTGAGCCTGGGCGGCGACAGGACGCTGCTGTTTGCGCGGGCGGGTGAGGAAGTCGATGAAGATGATGAGTTGGCCCAGGCCGACTCGAAGCGCTTTGACGAACACGGTGTAAGCCTCATGGAAGGTGAAGAGGGGCGCGCAGCTTACCTGATTTTCTGCGGGCGAAAAAAAACCGGCGATAAACGCCGGTTTTCTTCAGCTACGGTGTTACTTGATCAGGCTGAGAAACTCGCTGCGGGTCGCCGCGTTTTCGCGGAACTCACCGAGCATCACCGAAGTGATCATCGACGAATTCTGTTTCTCCACACCGCGCATCATCATGCACATGTGTTTGGCTTCGATCACCACCGCAACGCCCAGGGCGCCGGTCACTTCCTGGACCGCTTCGGCGATCTGCCGGCTGAGGTTTTCCTGGATCTGCAGGCGGCGGGCGTACATATCGACGATCCGCGCGACCTTCGACAGGCCCAGTACCTTGCCGCTAGGGATATAGGCGACATGCGCCTTGCCGATGAACGGCAGCAAGTGGTGTTCGCACAGCGAGTAAAGCTCGATGTCCTTGACCAGTACCATTTCGCTGTTATCGGAGCTGAACAAGGCACCGTTGGTGACTTCTTCGAGGGTTTGCTCATAACCGCGGCAAAGGTACTGCATGGCTTTGGCGGCACGTTTCGGCGTGTCGAGCAGGCCTTCGCGCAGGGGGTCTTCGCCAAGCTGGCCGAGGATCGCGGTGTAATTCTGTTCCAGGGACATGAAACTACCTGTGGGATTTTACGCAAAGGGCAAGGGTACGGTGGCGGACACGGCGCTGCAAGTCTGGCGAGACGGGTTACTCGTCGCGACCTTCCATCATGGTGCGTTTGAGTATCACGTACACCGCACCGGCACCGCCATGTTTAGCCTGGCACGAGGTGAAGCCGAGCACCTGTGGGTGCTGGCGCAACCAGGTATTGACGTGACTCTTGATCATTGGCCGTTTGCCGTCCAGCCGCACAGCCTTGCCGTGGGTGACGCGCACGCAGCGGATTTCGAATTTGGTTGCTTCAGCCAGAAAGGCCCAGAGGGTTTCGCGGGCCTTTTCCACGTTCATGCCGTGCAGGTCGAGGCTGCCTTCAAAAGGAATCTGGCCGACCTTCAGCTTGCGCATCTGGCTTTCCTGAACGCCGTCACGCGCCCACATCAACTCGTCTTCCGGACCGACATCGATGACAAATTGATCGGACAGGCCATCAACGGTGGTCGCATCGGTGCGCACGGTCGCCGCCTGGCGCAATTTGGCGATCTGCGCGCGGTCGGCCTTGGGTTTGCCCGTCTCGGCGCGATCATGTTTGATCGGCTTGACGCCGCGGATCTCGCTTTTGAACAGGGAAAAATCGTCGTCTTGCATGTCAGCCTCCGCGAAGGGCGGCTAGTTTACCCAAGTCGAGACGGATCGGGCATGCCAAAACGCTGCAGCCCAACACTCAGTCATTTTTTTTCATCAGGTGCGGCGCAATGTTCAGCCCGTGGGACAGGCGCCGACGGCGACGGCAGCGACGCCAGAACCAGATGCCGACATACAGCAGCAACAGGCCGATCGCCAGAATCACCGCCGAGCCGGCAGGGCTGGCATTCAGTTCGCCGAGCGCCGGCGGGCGGCCCAACAGGCTGGCGGCACCGGCCATTGCCAACAACACGCCGCACGTTGCCAGTAATGCCGAAAAAGCTGCGCCCAGCCGATAACGCCAGTTACTTGGACCCTTGGGGCGCAAGCGGCGAGCGTCAAATCCATCGGATATCTTCATTCCGATCTTCCTCAATGGGTATCGGCCCTTCGACCGGGAGATGACTGGGTGGTTCCTGAGGCTAAAGACAATTGTAGAGAATGAGCGGCCTTTGCGGATGAGCGGCGGGATCGGCCGCTCACCGAGGGTCGATCAGATCAGGTCTTTGGTCAGCGCGAGGGTGGCGAAGTTGTCCGCCATGATCGCCATTTCGGTCTGCTGGACATGCTCTGCGCTCAGGATGCCGCCTTTGTATGGCAGGTCGCGGGTCGCACACGCATCTTCCACCAGGGTGCAGCGAAAGCCGAGGTTCTTCGCCGCGCGTACCGTGGTGCTGACACTTGAATGGCTCATGAAACCGCAGACGATCAAGTCCAGCGAGCCGAGGTCCTGCAGACGTTTTTCCAACTCCGTGCCATGGAAGGCACTGGGCAGCAGCTTGCCGACAATGGTCTCGTCACCTTGCGGTTCCAGGCCCGGAATGAACTCACCGCGTGCACCCTGAGGATCGAACATGCCGCCCACGGTGCCGAGGTGATGCACATGCACGATCGGCCGACCGGCATTGCGGGCGGCGGCGACCAGTTGCTTGATGTTTTCGACGGCAGCATCCATGCCGGTCAGGGCCAGAGGGCCACTGAGGTACTCCTTCTGGGCATCGATAATGACCAGGCTGGCATGGCTCAAATTGGCCGGTGCATAACCACGGCCGCTGAGTTGAAACATCGTCTTTGGAACGGACATTCTGGGGCTCCTTTGGGTAGGGCTTTTGCGCCATTGTCCTCTGGCTGAGGGTTTCTGTGAATCGCTACCAACGTAGGCTGTGTGGTTGCTGGCCTACAGCCTTGTCAAGAGGGCGGTTCTGTTCAAGTAATAGCTTGAAAAATGGATAGTTCCTACATTTGTTGAGCGTTTTTCATACGTCGTCGGGGGGCGTTTTGGCTGTTAGAATCGTTAGTCGTTTTTTCAGGAGTTTGCCCCGTGATCACTTCCCGCCTGCGCACCTTGCGCGACCACATCCGTTGGGCCGTCAGCCGTTTTCATGGGGAGGATCTGTTTTTCGGCCATGGGGCTGACAACGCCTGGGACGACGCCCGTCAATTGGTGCTCGGGGCGTTGCACCTGCCTTGGGAAATTGCCGACAGCTACCTGGACTGCCGCCTGGAAGAGGACGAACTGGTCAATCTGCAGCGCCTGCTCAAGCGTCGTATCGAGGAGCGCATCCCTACCGCTTACCTGTTGGGTGAGGCGTGGTTTTGCGGCATGTCGTTCATCGTTGACGAACGAGTGCTGATCCCCCGTTCACCGATCGGCGAGCTGATCGAAAAACATTTTGAACCCTGGTTAGGCACCGAACCGGCGCGCATTCTTGACCTGTGTACCGGTTCCGGTTGCATTGGTATCGCTTGCGCTTATGAGTTCCAGAACGCCGAAGTGGTACTGGCCGACCTCTCGTTCGAAGCCCTGGAAGTCGCCAACCAGAACATCGAGCGTCACGCTGTCGACGAGCGGGTCTACACCGTTCAGGGGGATGGTTTCGATGGCCTGCCCGGCCAACGCTTCGATCTGATCGTTTCCAACCCGCCGTACGTCGATGCCGAAGATTTCGCCGACATGCCGGACGAGTATCAGCATGAGCCCGAGTTGGGCCTGGCCTGCGGTGAGGACGGCTTGAACCTGGTGCGCCGCATGCTCAGCGAAGCGGCGGATCACCTGACCGAAAAAGGTTTGCTGATCGTCGAAGTCGGCAACAGCCAGGTGCACGTCGAAGCGCTGTACCCGGAAGTGGACTTCGCCTGGCTCGAATTCGAACGCGGCGGGCATGGCGTGTTCATGCTCAGCGCCGAACAGTGCCGTCAGCATCAGGCGTTGTTTGCTTCGCGGGTTTGAGAAAGCCGAAAGGGCAATCCCATTTCCCCACGGTTGGCGCAGAACCCTATGGCGAGCGGGCTTACTGTGGCGAGGGGGCTTGCCCCCGTTGGGCTGCGAAGCAGCCCTGTAATTGGCAATCCCGTTATGCCAGACACACCGCATTCTCTGGTTTTACGACTGCTTCGCAGCCGAGCGGGGGCAAGCCCCCTCGCCACAAATATCACCAAACTCAAGAGTCGAGTTGCTGACTGGCATCATTCACTCACCCCTGCTTCCCGCCCTCCAGCATATTTTCCGGCCTGACCCAGGCATCGAACTCTTCATCGGTCAGGTACCCCAGTTGCAGCGCGGCTTCGCGCAGGGTCAGGCCTTCGGCATAGGCTTTCTTGGCGATTTCCGCCGACTTGTCGTAGCCGATGTGCGGGTTCAGCGCCGTCACCAGCATCAAGCCACGCTCCAGGTGTGCGGCCATTTGCACCGGGTCAGGTTCCAGCCCGGCGATGCAATGCTGCTGGAAGTTGCTGCAGCCATCGCCCAGCAATCGAATCGATTGCAGCAGGTTGTGGATGATCACCGGTTTGAACACGTTTAGTTGCAGATGCCCCTGACTGGCAGCAAAGCCGATGGCCACATCGTTGCCCAGCACCTGGCAGGCGAGCATCGACAGCGCTTCGCACTGGGTCGGATTGACCTTGCCAGGCATGATCGAACTGCCGGGTTCGTTGGCCGGCAGTTTCACCTCTGCAAAACCGGCTCTGGGGCCAGAACCGAGCAAACGCAGGTCATTGGCGATCTTCATCAAGGCCACGGCGAGGGTTTTCAGCGCGCCGGAGAGGGTGGTCAACGGCTCATGGCCGGCCAGCGCCGCGAACTTGTTCGGCGCGGTGACAAATGGCAGGCCGGAGAGGGCCGCCAGTTCGGCGGCGATCGCTTCACCAAAGCCATGGGGCGAGTTGAGCCCGGTGCCCACGGCGGTACCGCCCTGGGCCAGTTCGCAGACCGCTGGCAGGGCGCTGCGAATTGCCCGTTCGGCGTAGTCCAGTTGCGCGATATACGCCGAGAGTTCCTGGCCAAAGGTGATCGGCGTCGCGTCCATCATGTGAGTACGGCCGGTCTTGACCAGCTTCATGTGCCGCGCAGCCAGCTCCGCCAGCCCGCCGGACAATTCGTTGATCGCTGGCAACAGATGGTGCTGCACCGCTTGGGCGGCGGCGATGTGCATGGCGGTCGGGAAGCAGTCGTTGGAACTCTGCGAGCGGTTCACATGATCGTTGGGGTGCACCGGAATCTTGCCGCCGCGCGGATTGCCGGCCAGTTCGTTGGCGCGTCCGGCGATCACTTCGTTGACGTTCATGTTGCTCTGGGTGCCGCTCCCGGTCTGCCAGACCACCAGCGGGAACTGCTCATCGTGCTCGCCGTCGAGCACTTCGTCAGCGGCTTGTTCGATCAGCCGGGCGATGTCGGCGGGCACGTCACCGTTGCGGTCGTTGACCCGCGCAGCGGCTTTCTTGATCAGTGCCAGGGCGTGCAGCACCGCAATCGGCATGCGCTCGTTGCCAATGGCGAAGTTGATCAGCGAGCGTTGTGTCTGAGCGCCCCAGTAGGCTTCATCCGGGACTTCAACCTGGCCCAGGCTGTCGGTTTCGATACGGCTCATCGGTCACACTCCGGTTGGTCTGATTCGCCAGTTTAGGCCGCGATCCGTCGTCAGGGTTCCATCGGTCGATTTTTCTACCGTTCGGACCCTGCAAATCAGGCCTGGTAAGGCTTGGGGTTGAGTGACAGCGTTTTTTAGGTGCAGAATGGTCGCCCTTGGGGTTTTACCTCGCCAGCTAGAAAAGGAAACTTGATGACTCGTCTTCGTGCCATCTGTACCGCGGTTGTTCTGGTTTGCGCCAGCGGCCAGGCTCTTGCCGATACCGCCAGCCACAATGCCAGTGCCGAAGCCTTTCTGACTCTGGCACACGCCGACAAGCTCGGTACCCCGGTGTACATGCAAGTGCAGCAAATGTTCGCCCAGCGCTTTGAACAAACCAAAGCCCCTGAGTCGAAAAAAGCCCTGCTGGAAACCTACCAGGCCAAGGCTAACGCAGCTCTGGACCAGGCTATTGGCTGGAACAAGCTCAAACCTGACATGGTCAAGCTCTACACCAGCAACTTCAGCGAAACCGAGCTCAAGGACCTGGTAGCGTTCTACAAATCGCCGTTGGGCAAAAAAGTTCTGGAAAAAATGCCGCAGCTGACCCAGCAATCGGCCCAGATGACTCAGGCCAAGCTGGAAAGCGCGGTACCTGTAGTCAACAAGCTGTTGGCTGACATGACTGCCGAGCTTGAGCCAAAAGGCGCAGCAGCACCGGCCAAGAAAAAGCCTTAAGCGGAGCCGGGAATGACCATGCAACAACGTATCGAAGCGGCGCTGAGCGCATTGCAGCCCGAGCATCTGCAAGTACTGGATGAAAGCCATATGCACAGTCGTGGGCTGCAAACCCACTTCAAGGCAGTGCTGGTCAGTGAACAGTTTGCCGGGCTCAATAGCGTCAAGCGGCACCAGAAGGTATATGCCACGCTGGGCGACTTGATGGCTGAGTTCCATGCGTTGGCGCTGCATACCTACACGCCTGAAGAATGGGCGAAGATCGGCGCGGCCCCGGCATCGCCGACCTGCGCCGGCGGGAGCAAACCTTAAAAGATCGCAGCCTGCGAGACCGAAAAAAGATCGTCCGAACGCGGCCCGAACCTTCGGCAGCTCCTACGGGGTTGCGCAGGACGAGCTTTTGTAGGAGCTGCCGAAGGCTGCGATCTTGACGATCTACAGCCAACCGCAGCTGTTTTTGCTAGAATCCGCAACGCGCCACTAACGTGAGTTAGCCGGCGCGTTTTTTTTGCATCCGGTTCACCCTTTGCGAGGGTAGCCACCTGGAGATTACCCATGACACAAAACATCGTCGTGGCGGCACTGTATAAGTTCGTCACCCTTGAAGATTACGTTGCCCTGCGCGAGCCACTGTTGCAGGCGATGGTCGATAACGGCATCAAAGGCACGTTGTTGATCGCTGAAGAGGGCATCAACGGCACCGTTTCCGGTAGCCGTGAAGGCATTGACGGGCTCATGGCCTGGTTGAAGAACGATCCGCGCATGGACGACATCGATCACAAGGAGTCGTATTGCGAAGATCAGCCGTTCTATCGGACCAAGGTCAAGCTCAAGAAAGAAATCGTCACCCTCGGCGTTGACGGAGTCGACCCGAACAAGCAGGTCGGCACCTATGTCGATCCGCAGAACTGGAACGCGCTGATCACCGATCCGGAAGTATTGTTGATCGATACCCGCAACGATTATGAAGTCTCGATCGGCACCTTCGAAGGCGCCGTCGACCCGAAAACCACCAGTTTTCGCGAATTTCCGGACTACATAAAAGCCAACTTCGATCCGGCTCGACACAAGAAAGTCGCGATGTTCTGCACCGGCGGCATCCGTTGCGAAAAGGCCTCGAGCTACATGCTCAGCCAGGGTTTCGACGAGGTGTACCACCTCAAGGGCGGCATTCTGAAATACCTCGAAGAAGTGCCGCAGGAAGAAAGCCAATGGCGCGGCGACTGCTTTGTCTTCGATAACCGGGTCACTGTGCGCCACGACCTCAGCGAAGGAGACTACGATCAGTGTCATGCCTGTCGTACACCTGTCAGCGTCGAAGACCGCACTTCCGAGCACTATGTGGCTGGCATCAGTTGCCCGCATTGCTGGGATAAGCTGAGCGATAAAACCCGGCGCAGTGCGATCGACCGGCAAAAGCAGATCGAGCTGGCGAAAGCCCGCAACCAGCCACATCCGATTGGCTTCAACTACCGCCAGTCCAACACCGAGGCCTGAACCATGTCCGCACGCCTGCTCTATGTAATGGACCCGATGTGTTCCTGGTGCTGGGGCTTTGCTCCGGTAGCCGAGGCCCTGGTCGAGCAGGCGCAAGCGGCAGGTGTCGAGTTGCATCTGGTGGTGGGTGGCTTGAGGACCGGCAGCGGGGCCGCCCTGGAGCCGACTACGCGGCGCTACATCCTCGAACATTGGCAGGCGGTCACCGAGGCCACCGGCCAACCATTCAAAACCGAGGGTGCTTTGCCCGAAGGTTTTGTCTATGACACCGAGCCGGCTTGCCGGGCACTGGTGACGGCGCGCAGCCTGGCGCCGGACTGTGCCTGGAAACTGCTCAAGCTGATTCAGCAGGCCTTTTATGTCGAGGGCCGCGACGTCACCCACGCCAGTGTCCTGGTGGAGTTGGCCGAGGCGGCGGGCTTGCCGCGGATCGAGTTCGCGGCAGCCTTCGATCGCGCCGACCAGCATGCGGCGACCGCCGCGGATTTCACCTGGGTGCAGGACCTGGGAATCGCCGGTTTCCCGACTTTGCTCGCCGAGCGCAATGGCCAATTGGCGCTGCTGACCAATGGCTATCAACCACTCAACGAGCTGTCGCCGTTGCTTGGACGCTGGCTGGAGCGTGCCGCCTGTGCATGATCAGCCCGATGGCGTGGAGCAATCCAAGCGGGTTGATCGGCTGAGCTGGGCGGAAATCCGTCGTTTGGCGTTACACCATAAAAAGGCCCTGTGGATTGCCAATGGGGTCGCGGTCCTGGCGACCTTGTGCAGTGTGCCGATTCCTTTGCTCTTGCCGTTGCTGGTGGACGAAGTGCTGCTGGGACATGGCGACGCTGCGCTGAAGATCATGAACCACGCACTGCCCGACGCCTGGCAAAGCGCAGCCGGCTACATCGGCCTGATGCTGTTGATCACCCTGACGCTACGCTGTGGCGCGCTGCTGTTCAACGTGCTGCAGGCACGCTTGTTCGCCAGGCTGGCCAAAGACATTGTCTACCGCGTTCGCGTCAGACTGATCGAGCGACTCAAACGCATCTCTCTGGCGGAGTACGAAAGCCTGGGCAGCGGCACCGTAACCACTCATCTGGTCACTGACCTGGACACCGTCGATAAATTTGTCGGTGAAACTCTCAGCCGTTTTCTGGTAGCCATGCTGACGCTGGTCGGCACCGCCGGGATCCTGGTCTGGATGCACTGGCAGCTGGCGCTGTTGATTCTGCTGTTCAATCCGCTGGTGATCTACGCCACGGTGCAGCTGGGCAAGCGCGTCAAACACCTGAAAAAACTCGAGAACGACAGCACTTCGCGGTTTACCCAGGCGCTCACCGAAACCCTCGATGCAATCCAGGAAGTCCGCGCCGGCAACCGCCAGGGCTATTTCCTCGGACGGCTGGGGTTGCGGGCGCAGGAAGTTCGCAATTATGCGGTGAACTCGCAATGGAAGAGCGATGCTTCCAGCCGCGCCAGCGGTTTGCTGTTCCAGTTCGGGATCGACATCTTCCGCGCGGCGGCCATGCTCACCGTGCTGTTTTCCGACTTGTCGATTGGCCAGATGTTGGCGGTGTTCAGCTACCTCTGGTTCATGATCGGTCCGGTCGAGCAGCTGCTCAATCTGCAATACGCCTATTACGCTGCGGGCGGGGCACTGACCCGGATCAACGAGTTGCTGTCGCGTGCCGACGAGCCGCAATACCCTGGAGGCATCGACCCGTTCCAGGGGCGCGAGACGGTCGGTATCGAGGTTCGCGGTTTGAGTTTCGGTTACGGCGACGAGCTGGTGCTGGACCAGATGGACCTGTCCATCGCTCCCGGCGAAAAAGTTGCGATAGTCGGTGCCAGCGGCGGCGGCAAGAGCACGCTGGTGCAACTGCTGCTGGGGCTGTACACGCCTCAGGCGGGCAGCATCCGTTTCGGTGGTTCGACCCAGCAGGAGATCGGTCTGGAAACCGTGCGCGAAAACGTTGCCGTGGTCCTGCAGCACCCGGCGCTGTTCAACGATACGGTGCGGGCCAACCTGACCATGGGCCGCGCACGCAGTGACGAGGCCTGCTGGCAGGCGCTGGAAATCGCTCAACTGGACGCCACCATCAAAGCCTTGCCCCAAGGCCTGGACAGCATCGTCGGGCGCTCCGGTGTGCGCTTGTCGGGCGGCCAGCGTCAACGGCTGGCCATTGCGCGAATGGTCCTGGCCGAACCCAAGGTGGTGATACTCGACGAAGCGACCTCGGCGCTGGACGCTGCAACCGAGTACAACCTGCATCAAGCGCTGGCGCGCTTCCTCAATGGCCGGACAACCTTGATCATTGCTCACCGCTTGTCAGCAGTGAAACAGGCTGATCGGGTGCTGGTGTTCGATGGCGGGCAGATTGCCGAGGATGGCGACCATCAGCAACTGATTGCCGATGGCGGCCTGTATGCCAAGCTTTATGGGCATTTGCAGCAGGTGCAACGACCTTGAGTTTTGTTTGCATTTCTATGCTTAGTGCTTGAACTTACTGGGGAAAGGTTGCACTTGAGCCGCTGAGGTTCAGCTCGTGACTAAATCTGGTCAACCGCACATCCAACAGTTCGAACTAGCGAAAATTAGCCTAGTCTGTTCTGTCAGGAGCAAAACTCATTCGGGTGTTCATCTGACCAGTGCTTAATGCAAGGGACGACATGAAGCAAAAACGGACTCTCGGAACACCACGGCTGTTGGGCATCGTCTGGCCCTTTATCGCCGTTGTGCTATTTCAGGCGTTGCTGGGCGGCGTCAGCTTGTACGTGCTGTCGGCGGTGCGCGGTTATGTTGCAGGTGAAAGTCTGTGGTCCAAGGGCCAGAAAGACGCTATCTATTACCTCAACCTCTATGCCGACAATCGCGACGAAGCGATTTTCCTCAAGTACCAGAAGGCCATTGCCGTACCGCAGGGCGGGCATGACCTGCGAGTCGCCCTGGATCGTGAGCTTCCGGATCTGGATGCTGCCCGCGCGGCAATCCTCAAGGGGGGCAACCATGCGGACGACGTCTCCAGCCTGATCTGGTTGTACTTGAACTTTCGTCATTTCAGTTACCTGGAAAAAGCCATCGATCGCTGGACTGTCGGTGATAGCTATCTGGTGCAACTCGGTGCTGTCGCCAACGAGATGCACCAGCGGATCGCCAATGATCAGGTCACTGCAGGCGATGTTCAGCGCTGGAAAGCCTTTATATTGGCCATCAACGAGGGGGTTACGCCTGCCGCCAAGGCCTTTAGTGATGCATTGGGCGAAGGCTCGCGGGTCATTTTGCGGCTGCTGCTGATTACCAATCTGGCCACCGCACTGGTGCTGATCGCCCTGGCATTGCTGCGCACACATAAGTTGCTGACCCAACGCCATGCATTTGCCGACGCCTTGCAGCTGGAAAAAGAGCGCGCGCAAATCACTCTGCAGTCCATCGGTGATGGGGTCATCACCACCAATGTGGAGGGTGCGATCGCCTATATGAACCCGGCGGCGGAAGAGCTGACCCACTGGAAAGCCGAGCAGGCCACAGGTCTGCCGCTGGCTGCACTGTTCAATCTTCTGGATGAGAACGCCCAGGCTGACGGTTTTACCCTTATCGAGCGGATTCTGAGCGGTCAACTCAGTGGCGGCAGCGAACATTCGAAGCTGATTCAGCGCCTGGATGGCAGTACGGTCTCGGTCACGCTGGTGGGCGCGCCGATCCGCAATGGGGGCAAGGTCAGTGGCACAGTGCTGGTGCTGCACGACATGACTCAGGAGCGGCAGTATATTGCCAACCTTTCATGGCAGGCGACTCACGATGCGCTGACCGGTCTGGCTAATCGTCGCGAGTTCGAATACCGCCTCGAACAGGCGCTGCACAATCTGACCCGCCAGACGGGCCGTCATTCCTTGATGTTTCTCGACCTTGATCAGTTCAAGCTGGTCAATGACACCTGCGGCCATGCTGCCGGTGATGAGTTGCTTCGGCATATCTGCGCCTTGTTGCAATCGGGCCTGCGCGAAGGCGACACCCTGGCTCGGTTGGGCGGCGACGAATTTGGCATTCTGCTGGAAAACTGCCCGCCGCAAGCCGCGGAGAAAATCGCCGAAGTGTTGCGTCAAACCGTGCAGAACCTCCACTTCGTGTGGAAAGGCCGGCCTTTCGTGACCACCATCAGTATCGGTCTGGCTCACGTCGCGCAAACCCCCACCTCCCTGGAAGCGTCATTGCGTGCCGCCGACATGGCCTGCTACATGGCCAAGGAGAAGGGGCGCAATCGGGTGCAGGTCTATCATGCCGACGATTCGGAGCTGTCCCTGCGTTTTGGTGAGATGGCCTGGATACAGCGACTGCACATGGCGCTCGAGGAAAACCGCTTCTGTTTATATTCCCAGGAAATCGCTGCCCTGGGTCAGACCGAGCGTGGTGGCGGGCATATCGAAATACTGCTGCGCCTGCATGACGAATCCGGGCGGATGATTCTGCCCAACAGTTTTATTCCCGCCGCCGAGCGTTACGGCTTGATGACGTCGCTGGATCGGTGGGTGGTACAGAACGTATTCAAGATCATTGCCCAGGGTATTGCCGAAGGGCGCGAAGGGCCAATGGCGATGTGTGCGATAAATCTGTCAGGTATTACTATCGGAGATGATGACTTTCTGGCCTTCCTGCGTCAGCAGTTCATTTCCTACGCCATCCCGCCGGAGATGATTTGTTTTGAGATCACAGAAACCAGTGCCATTTCAAATTTGCCGAGCGCAATAAGATTTATCAATGAACTCAAGAGCTTAGGTTGTCATTTTTCGCTGGATGACTTCTGCGCCGGGATGTCCTCATTCGCCTATCTGAAACATTTGCCTGTAGACTTTCTGAAGATCGATGGAAGTTTCGTCAAGGACATGCTGGACGACCCGATTAACCGCGCTATGGTCGAAGTGATCAATCACATCGGCCATGTCATGGGTAAGCGCACCATTGCCGAGTTTGTTGAAACCCCTCAGATTGAGCAGGCCTTGCTGGAAATCGGCGTGGATTATGCTCAAGGGTACATTATCCAACGCCCGCAATTGTTTACCTGTGACAGCCTGCATTGTCGGCCTGCACGATCACAGCCCTTGTTGTTCAAGGTGCCCGGCACGTTCCGTTGAAATCTTTTGCCGATCAGTACAATCACAATCAAAAGGAGTTCGACAGTGATCGACACATTCAACAGAACCGGCCCGCTTATGGAAGCCGCAAGTTACCCCGCCTGGGCACAGAAACTGATCCAGGATTGCAGCGAAAGCAAACGCCGGGTGGTGGAGCACGAACTGTATCAACGCATGCGTGATAACAAGCTTGGCGCAAAAACCATACGTCAGTACCTGATCGGTGGCTGGCCAGTTGTTGAACAGTTCGCCTTGTACATGGCGCAAAACCTGACCAAAACCCGCTTTGCCCGTCACCCCGGCGAAGACATGGCGCGCCGCTGGCTGATGCGTAACATTCGGGTAGAACTCAATCACGCCGATTACTGGGTGCACTGGAGCCGTGCGCACGGCATCAGCCTGGAAGAATTACAGGGGCAAAAAGTTCCCGCGGAGCTCCATGCCCTGAGCCATTGGTGCTGGCATACCAGTTCGGCGGATTCGCTGATCGTGGCGATTGCCGCGACCAACTATGCCATCGAGGGCGCGACCGGCGAGTGGTCGGCACTGGTCTGCTCCAGTGGCATCTACGCGGCTGCGTTTGCGGAGGAAGACCGCAAACGGGCGATGAAATGGCTGAAAATGCATGCCCAGTATGATGATGCCCATCCCTGGGAAGCGCTGGAAATCATCTGCACGCTGGCGGGTACGAACCCAAGCCAGGCGCTGCAGACCGAGTTGCGGCAGGCAGTCTGCAAGAGTTACGACTATATGTTCCTGTTCCTGGACCGGTGCATACAGATGGAGCACTCGGAAAAGGCCTCGGTAACCCGTGGGCACATGGTAATGGCCGAGAGCTGACAATCCCCCCGTAGGAGCTGCCGCAGGCTGCGATCTTTTGATCTTGGCGATGGTGGTGTCCGCCGAAAAGATCGCAGGCTTCGCCAGCTCCTACGCCGACCGCATGCACCTGCAATGTCGTGGGTGTCCGCCATTCTCCTGTAGGAGCTGCCGCAGGCTGCGATCTTTTGATCTTCAGCCCGCCATCGCCAGTTGATTGCGACCTTGGCGTTTTGCCACGTACAACGCGCTGTCAGCTCGGCGCAACAGGCTTTCGGCTGACTCTGCGGGTAATAGCGTGGAGCAGCCGAGGCTAACCGTCAGTTCGATAAACGCGTCATCCACCCAATAATCCTGAGCCTGTGCCGCATGGCGCAGGCGTTCGCCCACCAGCGCTGCAGGTTCTCGACCGGTGTTGGAGAGCAGGATCAGAAACTCCTCACCGCCGAATCGAAACACCATGTCGACATTGCGCAACTGGCCCTTGATCGAGGCGGCTACAGCCTTGAGCACCTGGTCGCCGGCGGGGTGGCCGTGGCTGTCGTTGATTTTCTTGAAGTGGTCGATATCCAGCATCAACAGCGATAGCGGCTGCAGATGTCGGCGAGACAGGTCTATTTCCCGCTGCAGCGTCTGATCCATGGCGATGCGGTTGCCGGTGTCCGTCAACGGGTCGCGCAGCGCACTTTGAGTCGCTGCCCGGTACAGCAAGGCATTGCGTACCGGGTAGAGCAGGGCGCAGAGCAGACCTTCCAGGTTGCCTCGCTCCTGTTCGCTAAAGCGTTGATTACGCCGAAACAGCAGTTCGCCCAGGTGTTCGCCTTCGTGGCTGAGGTTGTAGCTCACGCAGTGGTGACCACCCTGGCCGAACTCCAGGCGCAAGTCGCTGGCCTGGTGCTGGTAGTTCAAGGCATCCAGTGGCACAAGGCGCTTAATTTCGCGGAAAAACAATCCGAGAATGCGCTGTGGCTCAAGACTGGTTTGCAGTTGCAGGCTGAGTTGCTGGCGCAGTTGCGCAAGGCTGACGGGACGCTGCAGGAGAGGAGACGGCTGACCAAAGCCCAGGCGTTGCAATTTGGTGCTATCGAAGTCAATTGCGTTGGTCTGGCTAGGTGAATTCATATGATGTGAGCCCCTAAGCACGTAATGCTGTCTTACAGGCTGGGTGAGAGCGGCTTCGGGCTGTGCAGTCCCGTAGGACAGGTGACTAGAATCTAGTCTGCTTTACCTACCGGAATAAGCCCGGTTCAGGCGAGTCCCGTTTCGCTAACACTTTGCGTGTCTGAGCAGTGTTAGAGCGAAAGTCGTGCCATTCGGTTCAGTTAAATCAAAAACCTTTGAATTCAAGGTGTTGAAAAACAAAGCTGCCCAGATTTATGGGTGCTTCGGCATTTTTGACAGAAAGGCTGCTCGCGACGGTATTCCGTCGCGGCGCTGGAGAGGGAGGTGTTACTGTGCGTCGAAAGCCTGGCCGTTGATGCCGGTGCTGTCCGGGCCCATCAGATACAGATAAACCGGCATGATTTCTTCAGGGGCTGGATTGTTGTCCGGATTTTCTCCCGGGTATGCCTGCGCGCGCATGCTGGTGCGGGTGGCGCCAGGGTTGATGCTGTTGGCACGCACCGGAGCGACGGCGTCCAGTTCATCGGCCAGGGTTTGCATCAGGCCTTCGGTGGCAAACTTCGACACCCCGTAAGCGCCCCAGTAGGCGCGGCCTTTGCGTCCGACACTGCTTGAAGTGAACACCACCGAGGCATCCTGCGACAGCTTGAGCAGCGGTAGCAGGGTGCTGGTCAGCATGAACATGGCGTTGACGTTGACTTGCATCACTCGCATGAAGTTCTCGCCGGACAGCTGCTCGATGGGGGTGCGCGGACCAATGATCGAAGCGTTGTGCAGCAAACCATCAAGGTGCCCGAATTCGTTTTCGACCATCGCCGCCAATTCGTCGTACTGATGGGGCAGCGCGGTTTCCAGGTTGAACGGAATGACCACCGGCTGTGGGTGGCCGGCCGCTTCGATTTCATCGTAGACCTGGGTCAGATTGGCTTCGGTCTTGCCCAGCAGCAGCACGGTGGCGCCATGGGCGGCAAAGGTCTTGGCGGCAGCGGCACCAATGCCGCGGCCGGCGCCGGTCACCAGGATGACCCGGTCTTTGAGCAATTCAGGGCGAGCGGAGTAATCAAACATAAAAAACCTCAACAAAAATCAGAAACAGGCACAGTGCCAAGGCGATCACGAAAAGATCGCAGCCTTCGGCAGCTCCTACAGGGGTACGCGCGATCGGTGTAGGAGCTGGCGTAGCCTGCGATCTTTTGCTGTCAGCGCGGAGCCTGAGCGTTCGAAATAATCAACAACCACACGCACCATCCAGCACCTTGCGCAACTCCAGCGGATGATCGACCACCACATCCGCACCCCAATGCCTCGGGTTGTCGTCCGGATGAATATAGCCATAGGTCACGGCAGCGGTTCGGGTCCCGGCATCGCGGCCCGATTCGATATCGCGCAGGTCGTCGCCGACGAACAACACACTGGCCGGATCCAGGTCGAGCATCTTGCAGGCGAGGATCAGCGGCTCGGGATCAGGCTTGCTGTTCTTCACATGATCCGGGCAAATCAGCAAGGCCGAGCGCTCGGCCAACCCCAGTTGTTGCATGATCGGTTCGGCGAAACGCAACGGCTTGTTGGTCACGACGCCCCAGATCAGCTTGGCCTTTTCGATGTCGGCCAGCAGTTCGGCCATGCCGTCGAACAGTTTGCTATGGACGGCGCAGTCTTTCAGGTAGCGCTCCAGAAACTCCAGGCGCAGGTCCTCGAAGCCCGGTGATTCCGGGTCCATCGAGAAGGTCACTGCCACCATGGCCCGGGCGCCACCGGAGATCTCGTCGCGGATGTGCTTGTCGGAAATCGGCGCCAGGCCGCGATCGGCCCGCATGCTCTGGCAGATGGCGATAAAGTCCGGTGCGGTGTCGAGCAGAGTGCCATCCATGTCAAAAAGAACCGCTCTGATGCGCATGGGCTTATTCCTCTCGCAGGGTCTGGATCATGTAGTTGACGTCAACGTCCGACGCCAGCTTGTAGTGCTTGGTCAGCGGGTTGTAGGTCAAGCCGATGATGTCCTTGACCGACAGCCCGGCCGAGCGGCTCCAGGCGCCGAGCTCGGAAGGACGGATGAATTTCTTGAAGTCATGGGTGCCGCGTGGCAGCAGTTTCATGATGTATTCGGCGCCGACGATGGCGAACAAAAACGCCTTCGGATTGCGGTTGATGGTGGAGAAGAACACCTGGCCGCCGGGCTTGACCATGCGGAAGCAGGCGCGGATCACCGAAGACGGGTCCGGTACGTGCTCGAGCATTTCCAGGCAGGTGATCACGTCGAATTGCTCGGGCATTTCCTCGGCCAGGCCTTCGGCGGTGATCTGCCGATAGTCGACGCTGACGCCGGACTCCAGTTGATGCAACTGGGCCACCGCCAACGGCGCTTCACCCATGTCGATGCCCATGACGGTCGCGCCGCGTTGAGCCATGGCTTCGCTGAGGATGCCGCCGCCGCAACCGACGTCGAGGACCTTCTTGCCGGCCAGTTTTACTCGCTCGTCAATCCAGTTGACCCGCAGCGGGTTGATGTCGTGCAGCGGTTTGAATTCGCTTTCACGATCCCACCAGCGATGGGCGAGGGCTTCGAATTTGGCGATTTCAGCGTGGTCGACGTTGCTCATGGGGTCATCCTCTAAAGCTGATAAATGCTGTGGTCAGCCTTGAGCCGCGGCTCAAGGTTTTCTGTCTATTGGCAGTGGCCGCTGATGCGTTCGCCCCAGACTGTCGCCGTGGCGCAGAGCTGTTGTTCGTCCAGGCGGGTCAGGCGCCGGTCGTCGAGCAATTGCTTGCCGGCGACCCATAGGTGCTTCACGCAATCCCGGCCGGTGGCATAGATAAGCTGCGAGACCGGGTCGTAAACCGGCTGTTGCGCCAGACCGGAGAGATCGAAGGCCACCAGGTCGGCGGCCTTGCCGACTTCCAGTGAGCCAATTTCGGCGTCCAGCCCCAGCGCCCGGGCGCCATTGAGCGTGGCCATGCGCAAGGCGCGATGGGCATCCAGGGCCGTTGCCGAGCCGGCAACGGCCTTGGCCAGCAGGGCGGCAGTGCGGGTTTCGCCAAGCAGGTCGAGGTCATTGTTGCTGGCCGCGCCGTCGGTGCCGACCGCCACATTGACCCCGGCCTGCCACAAACGCTCGACCGGGCAGAAGCCGCTGGCCAGTTTCAGGTTCGATTCCGGGCAATGAATCACGCTGCTGTTACTTTCTACCAGTAAAGTCAGGTCTTCATCGCTGATTTGCGTCATGTGCACGGCCTGGAAACGCGGCCCGAGCAAGCCCAGGCGCCCCAGGCGGGCCAGTGGCCGCTCGCCGCGCTGCTCGACGGATTGCTGCACTTCAAAGGCGGTTTCATGAACGTGCATATGAATCGAGACGTCCAGTTCCTCGGCGATCACCCGGATTTTCTCGAGGTTCTCGTCGCCAACGGTGTAAGGGGCATGGGGGCCGAAGGCGATCTTGATGCGCGGATGGTGCTTGAGATCGCTGAACAACGCGACGCCCTGGCGGATGGCCTCATCGGCATCGCTGGCACCGGGAATCGGGAAATCGAGGACCGGAATGGCAATTTGCGCGCGAATACCGCTGTTATGCACCCGTTCGCTGGCAACTTTCGGGAAGAAATACATGTCGGAGAAACAGGTGATACCGCCTTTCAGCTGCTCGGCGATGGCCAGATCGGTGCCGTCGCGGACAAAATCCTCATCGACCCACTTGGCTTCGGCCGGCCAGATGTGCTGTTCCAGCCAGGTCATCAGTGGCAAGTCATCGGCCAGACCGCGGAACAGGGTCATCGCCGCATGCCCGTGCGCATTGATCAGGCCAGGGCTGAGCAGCATGCCCGGCAGTTCGCGGACCTCGCCGGCCTCGAGTTTCAAGGCTGCGGCACGTGGGCCGATAAATGCAATACGCCCGTCACGGATGCCCAGGCCATGCTCTTTGAGAACCACGCCGGCGGGTTCGACTGGCACCAACCAGGTCGGCAGCAATAATAAGTCGAGCGGGGCGGCGGTGTTCGGCATCTCGGGCAGTTTCCGGTGCTGTTATAAAGGATGGCGAAGTATACCCGAGCGTCTTCGCGGGGGGATCGCTATAATCGGCGGCTTTTGTTAGTGAGTATGGGGTGAGGCATGCGCGATCGACTGTTGGCTGCGGAGAAGGTGAAGGCCATCGATTGGCGGGACGGCGCCCTTTACCTGCTTGATCAGCGCATTCTGCCGTTTGAGGAAAGCTGGATCGCTTACACCACCGCCGCCGGTGTGGCCGAGGCCATTCGCTCGATGGTGGTGCGCGGCGCCCCGGCCATTGGCATCAGCGCGGCTTATGCGGTGGTACTGGCGGCGCGCATCCGTTATGCCGCCGGTGGTGACTGGCAGGCCGCCCTGGAAGAGGACTTTGCCTTGCTCGCGGATTCGCGCCCGACGGCGGTCAATCTATTCTGGGCGCTGAATCGCATGCGCGAGCGTCTTGAGCGCCTGAAAGGGCACGCTCATCCGTTGGCGGTGCTTGAGGCCGAGGCCATGGCGATTCATGAAAGCGATCGCGAAGCCAATCTGACCATGGCGCAGTTGGGTGTGGATCTGATCCGCAAGCATCAGGGCAATGCCCAGGCGATCCTGACCCATTGCAATACCGGTGCCCTGGCTACCGGCGGCTTCGGTACAGCGCTGGGGGTGATTCGTGGCGCTTGGCTGGAAGGTATGGTCGAGCGCGTCTACGCCGACGAAACCCGGCCCTGGCTGCAAGGTTCACGGCTGACCGCCTGGGAGCTTGCCAACGAAGGCATCCCCGTCACCCTGAACGCCGACTCGGCGGCTGCGCATATCATGAAAACCAAGGGTGTCACCTGGGTGATCGTTGGCGCTGACCGGATCACCGCCAATGGCGATGTGGCGAACAAGATCGGCACCTACCAGCTGGCGGTATGCGCCATGCACCACGGCGTGCGCTTCATGGTGGTGGCGCCGAGTTCGACCATCGACATGAGCCTGGCCAGCGGCGATGACATCCCTATCGAAGAGCGTGCCGGCAGTGAACTGCTGGAAGTCGGCGGCAAGCGGGTCGGGGCCGATGTCGATGCGTTCAACCCGGTGTTCGACGTCACCCCGGCGGACCTGATCGACGCAATCATTACCGAGAAAGGCATAGTCGAGCGACCGGATACCGCGAAAATGGCGCAGTTGATGTGTCGCAAGCGGTTACATTGAGGCGTGCTGCGGGGCCACATGTTCCGGCAATATCGCGGGTGTAACGGGGCGGCGTAGGAGCTGCCGCAGGCTGCGATCTTTTGATCTTCTTGGCGAATCGGCGGTGATCCTGAAAAGATCGCAGCCTTCGGCAGCTCCTACGGTCGGTGTTTGCAGCACCGGATCATCGGTAAACGATCCAGAATCTTCATTCAACTCGGCTCTAAGCCTCTCTCGTCCCCTATCAGCCTGTCACCGGTCAACTAACTATGCTCCATGCGCGTCTGGGGGATAGGTGCGTGGCGGCGATTGTGATAACATCCGGCGGTTTCCAGGGTTGCCCGATGTGGCTGCCTTTACTGCGCAGATCCAGGCATAACTCGTTGATTTGTCGTAAGTCGATGCACGGCACCGAGCCTGCAGCGACGAGCTTCGTTCGTCCCATATGGATGTGACGAGGTTTCACCAGAAAAAGGAATCAGGCTTCTCATGGGCGAACTGGCCAAAGAAATCATCCCGGTCAATATCGAAGACGAGATGAGGCAGTCCTACCTCGATTACGCAATGAGCGTAATTGTCGGGCGGGCACTGCCTGATGCGCGCGATGGCTTGAAGCCCGTGCACCGGCGCGTACTGTTCGCGATGAGCGAGCTGAGTAACGACTGGAACAAGCCGTACAAGAAATCCGCCCGTGTTGTCGGTGACGTGATCGGTAAGTATCACCCCCACGGTGATACGGCGGTCTACGACACCATCGTTCGTATGGCCCAGCCTTTTTCCCTGCGCTACCTGCTGGTAGACGGCCAGGGCAACTTCGGTTCGGTCGACGGCGACAACGCCGCGGCCATGCGATACACCGAAGTGCGCATGAGCAAGCTGGCGCACGAGCTGCTGGCCGACCTGCACAAAGAAACCGTGGACTGGGTGCCGAACTACGACGGCACCGAAATGATCCCGGCGGTCATGCCGACCAGGATCCCCAACCTGCTGGTCAACGGCTCCAGCGGTATTGCCGTGGGCATGGCGACCAACATTCCGCCGCACAACCTCGGTGAAGTCATCGACGGTTGCCTGGCACTCATCGAAAACCCCGAGCTGACCATCGATGAGCTGATGCAATTCATCCCCGGTCCGGACTTCCCGACGGCCGCGATCATCAACGGTCGCGCCGGCATCATCGAAGCCTATCGCACCGGTCGCGGGCGCATTTACATGCGTGCCCGCTCGATGATTGAAGACATCGACAAGGTCGGTGGTCGTCAGCAGATCGTCATTACCGAACTGCCTTACCAGCTGAACAAGGCGCGGCTGATCGAGAAAATCGCCGAGCTGGTCAAAGAGAAGAAGCTCGAAGGCATCACCGAACTGCGCGACGAGTCTGACAAAGACGGTATGCGCGTGGTGATCGAGCTGCGTCGTGGCGAAGTGCCTGAGGTGATCCTCAACAACCTCTACGCCCAGACCCAGCTGCAAGCGGTGTTCGGCATCAACATCGTGGCGCTGATTGACGGCCGTCCGCGGATCCTTAACCTCAAGGACCTGCTGGAAGCCTTCGTGCGTCACCGTCGCGAAGTCGTGACCCGGCGTACCGTGTTCGAACTGCGTAAAGCCCGCGAACGTGGGCATATCCTCGAAGGTCAGGCCGTTGCCCTGTCGAACATCGACCCGGTCATCGCCCTGATCAAGGCCTCGCCAACGCCGTCGGAAGCCAAGGAAGCGCTGATCAGCACGCCTTGGGAGTCCAGCGCGGTAGTGTCGATGGTCGAACGTGCCGGCGCCGATTCCTGCCGTCCGGACAACCTCGACCCGCAATACGGTCTGCGCGAAGGCAAGTACTTCCTCTCGCCAGAACAGGCGCAAGCCATTCTGGAGCTGCGTCTGCACCGTCTGACCGGCCTGGAACACGAAAAGCTGCTGGCCGAATACCAGGAAATCCTCAACCAGATCGGTGAGCTGATCCGCATCCTCAACAGCGCAGTGCGCTTGATGGAAGTGATCCGCGAGGAACTGGAAGTCATTCGTGCCGAATACGGCGATGTGCGTCGTACCGAGATTCTCGATGCCCGTCTCGACCTGACCCTGGGTGACATGATCCCGGAAGAAGAGCGCGTCGTGACCATCTCCCACAGTGGCTATGCCAAGACCCAGCCATTGGCTGCGTACCAGGCCCAGCGTCGTGGCGGTAAAGGCAAATCGGCTACCGGCGTCAAGGATGAGGACTATATCGCTCACCTGCTGGTCGCCAACAGCCACACCACGCTGTTGCTGTTCTCCAGCAAGGGCAAGGTCTACTGGCTGAAAACCTACGAAATTCCGGAAGCGTCCCGCGCTGCCCGTGGTCGGCCATTGGTCAACCTGCTGCCGCTGGGTGAGGGTGAATACATCACCACCATGCTGCCGGTCGACGAGTACACCGAAGGTCACTTCATCTTCATGGCCACCGCTGACGGTACCGTGAAGAAGACCCCGCTGGAGCAATTCAGCCGTCAACGCAGCGTCGGTCTGATCGCGCTGGAGCTGGACGAAGGCGACGTGCTGATTTCCGCGGCCATTACCGATGGCGAGCGCGAAGTCATGCTGTTCTCCGACGGCGGCAAGGTCACCCGCTTCAAAGAGTCCGACGTTCGCGCCATGGGCCGTACCGCTCGCGGTGTGCGTGGCATGCGCCTGCCGGAAGGGCAGAAGCTGATTTCCATGCTGATCCCGGAAGAAGGCAGCCAGATCCTCACCGCTTCGGCGCGTGGTTATGGCAAACGCACGGCAATCACCGAGTTCCCAGAGTACAAACGTGGCGGTCAGGGCGTTATCGCCATGGTCAGCAACGATCGCAACGGCCGTCTGGTCGGCGCGGTCCAGGTGCTCGACGGCGAGGAAATCATGCTGATTTCCGACCAGGGCACACTGGTTCGTACCCGCGTCGACGAAGTGTCCAGCCTCGGCCGCAACACTCAGGGCGTGACCCTGATCAAACTGGCCAGCGACGAAACACTGGTCGGCCTGGAGCGGGTTCAGGAGCCATCCGAAGTTGAAGGCGAAGAGCTGGAAGGCGAGGAAGGCGAAGAAGGCGCCGAGTTCGAAGCTGGTGTAGTCATCGATGATGTTGTTGAAGATCAGCAACTCGATGCCGCTGCTGACGACGCCGAACCGCAGGAGTAAACGGACACGCAAGGGGGGCGGATGAAAATTCTCCCCCTTGTTGTTTGTCCTCCACGAACTGTGGAATTGTTTTTAATGTAGGGCCGTAGGAGCTGTCGAGCGAAGCGAGGCTGCGATCTCTTGATCTTGCTTTCGCTATGTGGGGTCCGCACGAAAAGATCGCAGCCTCGCTTCGCTCGACAGCTCCTACAGGTCAAATAGATTTATTGCGTGATCCCACCAAATCAGAGCGAGATTGGATGTGAGCAAGAGAGCCTATAACTTCTGTGCCGGTCCCGCGGCGCTTCCTGAATCTGTCCTGCAGCGCGCGCAGGGTGAACTTCTCGATTGGCATGGCAAGGGTCTGTCGGTCATGGAAATGAGCCATCGCAGTGATGAGTTCGTGTCCATTGCGACCAAGGCCGAGCAGGATCTGCGTGATCTGCTGGATATCCCCTCGAACTACAAAGTGCTGTTTCTGCAAGGCGGCGCCAGCCAGCAATTTGCCCAGATTCCGCTGAACCTGTTGCCGGAAACCGGCAAGGCCGACTATATCGACACCGGTATCTGGTCGCAGAAAGCCATTGAAGAAGCTTCGCGCTTCGGCACCGTCAATGTCGCGGCCACGGCCAAGCCTTACGACTATTACGCGATTCCCGGCCAGAACGAATGGAAGCTGTCGCAAGACGCGGCCTACGTGCACTACGCGCCGAACGAAACCATCGGCGGCCTGGAATTCCAGTGGATCCCGGAAACCGGCGATGTGCCGCTGGTCGCCGACATGTCTTCGGACATCCTGTCGCGCCCTGTGGATATCTCGCGCTTCGGCATGATTTACGCCGGCGCCCAGAAAAACATCGGTCCGAGCGGTCTCGTCGTCACTATCATTCGTGAAGACCTGCTGGGTCGCGCCCGTTCAATCTGCCCGACCATGCTCGACTACAAGGTCGCGGCCGACAACGGCTCCATGTACAACACTCCGCCAACACTGGCCTGGTACCTGTCCGGGCTGGTGTTCGAGTGGCTGAAAGAGCAAGGTGGTGTAGAAGCCATCGGCAAGCTCAATGACGTCAAACAGCGCACGCTGTATGGCTTCATCGACGCCAGCGGCCTGTACAGCAACCCGATCAACACGTCCGACCGCTCGTGGATGAACGTGCCGTTCCGTCTGGCTGACGATCGCCTGGACAAGCCGTTCCTGGCGGGCGCCGAGGCGCGCGGCCTGTTGAACCTCAAGGGTCACCGTTCGGTAGGTGGCATGCGTGCCTCTATCTACAACGCCGTAGACATCGTCGCGGTCAACGCGCTGGTGGCCTACATGGCAGAGTTCGAGAAGGAACACGGTTAATGTCCGAGCAAGAACTCAAGGCACTGCGCCTGCGTATTGATAGCCTGGACGAAAAGGTCCTCGAACTGATCAGTGAGCGCGCGCGCTGCGCCCAGGAAGTCGCACGAGTCAAGATGGCTTCATTGGCCGAAGGCGAAGTGCCGGTGTTCTATCGTCCTGAGCGTGAAGCCCAGGTGCTCAAGCGCGTCATGGAACGCAACCAGGGGCCGTTGGGCAACGAAGAGATGGCGCGGTTGTTCCGTGAAATCATGTCTTCCTGCCTGGCCTTGGAGCAGCCGCTGAAAGTGGCTTACCTCGGCCCGGAAGGCACCTTCACCCAGGCCGCGGCCCTGAAACACTTCGGGCATGCGGTGATCAGCAAGCCAATGGCAGCGATCGATGAAGTGTTCCGCGAAGTGGCGGCCGGTGCGGTGAACTTTGGCGTGGTCCCGGTGGAAAACTCCACCGAGGGCGCGGTCAACCACACCCTGGACAGCTTTCTCGAGCACGACATGGTGATCTGCGGCGAAGTCGAGCTGCGGATCCACCATCACCTGCTGGTCGGTGAAAACACCAAGACCGACAGCATCAGCCGCATCTATTCCCACGCCCAGTCGCTGGCCCAGTGCCGCAAGTGGCTGGACGCCCATTACCCGAATGTCGAGCGCGTGGCGGTGTCCAGCAACGCCGAAGCGGCCAAGCGGGTCAAGGGTGAGTGGAGCTCGGCGGCGATTGCCGGCGACATGGCGGCCGAGCTTTACGGCTTGACCCGTCTGGCCGAGAAAATCGAGGACCGTCCGGACAACTCCACGCGGTTCTTGATGATAGGCAGCCAGGAAGTGCCGCCGACCGGCGACGACAAGACCTCGATCATCGTCTCCATGAGCAACAAGCCAGGCGCGCTTCACGAGCTGTTGGTGCCGTTCCACGACAATGGCATCGACCTGACGCGGATCGAAACCCGGCCTTCGCGCAGCGGCAAATGGACCTATGTGTTCTTCATCGACTTCGTCGGCCATCACCGCGACCCGCTGGTCAAGGGTGTGCTGGAGAAGATCAGTCAGGAAGCAGTGGCACTCAAGGTGCTGGGTTCCTACCCGAAAGCGGTTCTCTGAGGCTTAGACAATGAGTGGCGATTTCCTCGCTCTGGCACAGCCAGGCGTACAAAAACTCTCGCCTTACGTTCCGGGAAAACCCGTGGACGAACTGGCACGCGAGCTGGACCTGGATCCGGCCAAAATCGTCAAACTGGCGAGCAACGAAAACCCGCTGGGTGCCAGTCCTAAAGTGCTGGTGGCGATTCGTGAAGCGCTGGGCGAACTGACCCGTTATCCGGATGGCAATGGTTTTACCCTCAAGAGCCTGCTGGCCGAGCAATGCCGCGTGCAGCTCGACCAGGTGACCCTGGGTAACGGCTCCAACGACATTCTCGAACTGGTCGCCCGTGCTTATCTGGCGCCGGAGCTGAATGCGGTGTTCAGCGAACATGCGTTCGCGGTCTATCCGATCGTCACCCAGGCCGTGGGTGCCGAGGCACGAGTCATTCCAGCCAAAGACTGGGGGCACGATCTGCCGGCGATGCTCGAGGCCATCGACAGCAATACCCGGGTGGTATTCATCGCCAATCCGAACAACCCGACCGGGACCTGGTTCGGTGCCGAGGCGTTGGATGAATTCCTCCAGGATGTGCCTGAGCATGTGCTGGTGGTACTCGATGAGGCCTATATCGAGTATGCCGAGGGCAGCGATCTGCCGGATGGCCTGGACTTCCTCGCGGCTTACCCGAACCTGCTGGTTTCGCGGACCTTCTCCAAGGCCTACGGCCTGGCCGCATTGCGAGTTGGCTATGGCTTATCCACAGCCGTCGTCGCCGATGTCCTGAACCGTGTGCGGCAGCCGTTCAACGTCAACAGCCTGGCCCTGGCCGCGGCCTGTGCCGCGCTGCAGGACGCCGAGTATCTGGCCGAAAGCCGGCGCTTGAACGAGTCCGGCATGCAGCAGCTGGAAGCGGGCTTTCGCGAGTTGGGTCTGAGCTGGATCCCCTCCAAAGGCAACTTCATTGCAGTCGATCTGGGCCGTGTTGCCGCACCGGTGTATCAGGGATTGCTGCGTGAGGGCGTGATCGTGCGTCCGGTGGCCAACTACGGCATGCCGAATCACCTGCGCGTGACCATTGGCCTACCGGCGGAAAACAGCCGCTTCCTCGAGGCATTGGCCAAGGTTCTGGCTCGTGGTTGATGTCATTGCAACGCAACCTGCTGTGCCTATGATCGGTCGCCTGGTGGTGGTCGGTCTGGGGTTGATCGGCGGCTCCTTCGCCAAAGGCTTGCGCGAAAGCGGCCTGTGCCGCGAAGTGGTGGGCGTCGATCTTGACCCGCAATCGCGCAAGCTGGCGGTTGAACTGGGCGTGGTCGATCGTTGCGAAGAAGACCTGGCTCTTGCTTGCCAGGGGGCTGACGTGATCCAGCTGGCCGTGCCGATCCTGGCCTTGGAGAAAATCCTCGCGCGCTTGGCTGGCATGGATCTGGGGCAGGCGATTCTGACCGATGTCGGCAGCGCCAAAGGCAATGTAGTGCGTGCGGCAACCGAGGCGTTTGGCGGGATGCCGGCGCGCTTCGTGCCGGGGCATCCGATTGCCGGTTCCGAGCAGAGCGGGGTGGAAGCCTCGAATGCCGAGCTGTTCCGTCGGCATAAAGTGATTCTGACTCCGCTGGATCAGACCGATCCGGCCGCTCTGGCAGTGGTCGACCGGTTGTGGCGCGAATTGGGCGCCGATGTCGAGCACATGCAGGTCGAACGTCACGACGAAGTGCTGGCGGCGACCAGCCATTTGCCGCACTTGCTGGCGTTCGGTTTGGTCGATTCATTGGCCAAGCGCAATGAAAATCTTGAGATCTTCCGTTACGCTGCGGGCGGTTTCCGCGATTTCACAAGAATCGCCGGTAGCGACCCGGTCATGTGGCACGACATCTTCCTCGCCAATCGCGAAGCTGTCCTGCGCACACTCGATACATTTCGCAGCGACCTCGACGCCTTGCGCGACGCGGTCGATGCAGGGGATGGGCACCAATTATTGGGCGTGTTCACTCGCGCCCGGGTTGCCCGCGAGCATTTCAGTAAAATCCTGGCCCGCCGGGCCTATGTGGACGCTATGAATTCCAACGACCTGATTTTCCTGGCACAACCTGGTGGCCGCCTGACTGGGCGGATTCGTGTACCGGGCGATAAATCGATTTCCCACCGTTCGATCATGCTTGGCTCCCTCGCTGAAGGCGTCACCGAAGTGGAAGGGTTCCTCGAGGGCGAAGACGCCCTGGCGACCCTGCAAGCCTTCCGCGACATGGGCGTAGTGATCGAAGGTCCGCACCACGGTCGCGTGACCATTCACGGCGTCGGCCTGCACGGCCTGAAACCGGCTCCGGGCCCGATCTATCTGGGCAACTCCGGGACCTCGATGCGTCTGCTGTCTGGCCTTTTGGCTGCGCAGAACTTCGACAGCACCCTGACCGGCGACGCTTCGCTGTCCAAGCGCCCAATGAACCGCGTGGCCAATCCGCTGCGGGAAATGGGCGCGGTCATCGAAACGGCCGCAGAGGGTCGTCCGCCGATGACCATCCGCGGTGGCAACACGCTCAAAGGCCTGACCTACAGCATGCCGATGGCCAGCGCCCAGGTTAAATCCTGCCTGCTGTTGGCCGGCCTGTACGCCGAAGGCAAAACCACCGTGACCGAGCCGGCACCGACCCGCGACCATACCGAGCGTATGTTGCGTGGTTTCGGCTATCCGGTCAGCGTGGAAGGCGCGACCGCTTCGGTCGAGTCCGGACACAAGCTGACGGCGACCCACATCGAAGTCCCGGGGGATATTTCCTCCTCGGCGTTCTTCCTTGTCGCGGCGTCGATCGCCGAAGGCTCCGAGCTGGTGCTCGAGCATGTCGGCATCAACCCGACCCGTACCGGTGTCATCGATATCCTGCGGTTGATGGGGGCTGATATCACCCTGGAAAACCAGCGTGAAGTCGGCGGCGAGCCAGTGGCCGACCTGCGTGTGCGGGCGGCTAAACTCAAGGGTATCGAGATCCCGGAAGAGCTGGTTCCATTGGCCATCGACGAATTCCCGGTGCTGTTCGTGGCTGCCGCCTGTGCCGAAGGGCGCACGGTGCTGCGTGGCGCCGAAGAGCTGCGAGTCAAGGAGTCGGATCGAATCCAGGTGATGGCTGATGGCTTGCTGGCGCTGGGCGTCAAATGCGAACCGACCCCGGATGGCATCATCATCGACGGCGGCCAGATCGGCGGCGGTGAAGTGCATGGTCACGGCGATCACCGGATTGCCATGGCCTTCAGCGTCGCTTCGCTGCGCGCCAATGCGCCAATCCGCATCCATGACTGCGCCAACGTCGCGACTTCCTTTCCCAACTTCCTCGCGCTGTGCGCGCAGGTGGGTATCCGCGTTGCGCAAGAGGCCCAGTCGTGATGATCAAGGCACCTGTCATTACCATCGATGGGCCGAGCGGTTCAGGCAAAGGCACCATCGCCGGTATCCTGGCCAAGCGCCTGGGCTGGTGCTTGCTGGATTCCGGTGCGTTGTACCGCTTGCTGGCCTTTGCTGCGCGTAATCATGGGGTCGACCTGACCAATGAAGAATCGCTGAAATTGCTCGCGGCTCATCTCGACGTGCAGTTCGTCGCGGCGACCGACGGTCATCCGCAGCGGATCATCCTCGAAGGCGACGACGTCACCGACGACCTGCGCAACGAACAAGTCGGCGCCTGGGCTTCCCAGGTCGCCGCGCTGCCGGCGGTGCGCGATGCTTTGCTGCAGCGTCAGCGGGCGTTTCAGGAACATCCGGGGCTGGTGGCTGATGGCCGGGACATGGGCACGGTGGTGTTCCCCGATGCGCCACTGAAGATCTTTTTGACCGCCAGTGCCGAGGAGCGTGCTCGTCGTCGTTACTTGCAGTTGAAGGCCATGGGCGATGATGTTAGTCTGTCGAGTCTGCTAGATGAGATACGTGCACGCGATGAGCGTGACACCCAGCGAGCGGTAGCCCCGCTCAAGCCGGCGGCTGACGCCATACAGCTGGATTCCACGGAATTGTCCATCGAGCAGGTGTTGCAACGCATCATGAGCGAGATCGCCCTTCGCGATATCGCCGGGTGACCAAGAAATTCCGCAGGGGACTCCAGGCATAGTCCTGCGGCTTTTCTTTTATATGAACGTAACCCACATCGTCTGGGATGTGGCAGATGGGCGTATTCTTCGCCCTTATCAACAGGAATTAAAATGAGCGAAAGCTTTGCAGAACTCTTTGAAGAAAGCCTAAAAACCCTGAACCTTCAGGCAGGCTCCATCATCACCGCAGTCATCGTTGACATCGATTACCAGGCTGGTTGGGTAACCGTTCACGCTGGTTTGAAGTCTGAAGGCCTCATTCCGCTGGAACAGTTCCACAACGACGCTGGTGAACTGAACATCAACATCGGTGATGAAGTTCACGTTGCGCTGGACGCGGTCGAAGACGGCTTTGGCGAAACCAAGCTGTCCCGTGAAAAAGCCAAGCGCGCTGAATGCTGGATTGTTCTGGAAGCAGCCTTCGCAGCCGAAGAAGTGGTCAAGGGCGTTATCAACGGTAAGGTTAAAGGCGGCTTCACTGTCGACGTTAACGGCATCCGTGCGTTCCTGCCAGGTTCTCTGGTTGACGTCCGTCCAGTGCGCGACACCACGCACCTGGAAGGCAAAGAGCTCGAGTTCAAGGTCATCAAGCTCGACCAGAAACGCAACAACGTTGTCGTTTCCCGTCGCAGCGTCCTCGAAGCCGAGAACTCCGCCGAGCGTGAAGCTCTGCTGGAATCCTTGCAGGAAGGTCAGCAAGTCAAAGGTATCGTCAAAAACCTCACCGATTACGGCGCATTCGTCGATCTGGGTGGCGTCGATGGCCTGCTGCACATTACCGACATGGCTTGGAAGCGTATCAAGCATCCTTCCGAAATCGTCAACGTTGGCGACGAGATCGATGTCAAGGTTCTGAAGTACGATCGCGAACGCAATCGTGTTTCCCTGGGCTTGAAACAGCTGGGCGAAGATCCATGGGTCGCTATCAAGGCTCGTTACCCGGAAAGCACTCGCGTCACCGCGCGTGTAACCAACCTGACCGACTACGGCTGCTTCGCTGAGCTGGAAGAAGGCGTGGAAGGCCTGGTACACGTTTCCGAAATGGACTGGACCAACAAGAACATCCACCCTTCGAAAGTCGTACAAGTCGGCGACGAAGTGGAAGTCATGGTTCTGGACATCGACGAAGAGCGTCGTCGTATCTCCCTCGGCATCAAACAGTGCAAATCCAACCCATGGGAAGATTTCTCTGGCCAGTTCAACAAGGGCGATAAAATCTCCGGCACCATCAAGTCGATCACCGATTTCGGTATCTTCATTGGTCTGGACGGCGGCATCGACGGCCTGGTTCACCTGTCCGACATCTCCTGGAACGAAGTGGGCGAAGAAGCCGTTCGCCGCTTCAAGAAAGGCGACGAACTGGACACCGTTATCCTGTCGGTTGACCCAGAGCGCGAGCGCATCTCCCTGGGCATCAAGCAACTGGAAAGCGATCCGTTCTCCGAGTACGTTCAAGAGAACGATAAAGGCGCAATCGTTAAGGGTATCGTGAAAGAAGTTGACGCCAAAGGCGCCATCATCACCCTCGCTACCGATATCGAAGCTACTCTGAAAGCCTCCGAAATCAGCCGTGACCGCATCGAAGATGCACGTAACGTTCTGAAAGAAGGCGAAGAAGTTGAAGCCAAGATCATCAGCGTTGACCGCAAGAGCCGCGTAATCCAGCTCTCGATCAAGTCGAAAGACGTTGAAGACGAGAAAGAAGCTATCCAGAGCCTGCGCGACAAGCCAGCCTCGGATAACATCGCTGCTGGTCCTACCACTCTGGGCGACCTGTTGCGTGCACAAATGGAAAAACAGAACTAAGTTCTGTCCGACCATAAAAAAAGGGCGACTTCGGTCGCCCTTTTTTGTGCCCGCGATTTGACCCCCCCACTATCAGATGTACACAAACCCCCGTAGGAGCTGCCGCAGGCTGCGATCTTTTGATCTTTGCGAGGGTGGTGCCTGCAGAAAAAATCACAGGCTGCGCCAACTCGTCGACCGGATACCCAAAAATTAGAGAGGCACGCAACCCCGTAGCTGTCGCAGGATCGGGTCGCATTCGAACGATCTTTTTGAAGCCCCTGTATCGTTCTTTTGACGGATCAATCGTATATTCAAGGTTAGGCTAGGCTTTGACGTGAAATGAACGACCGCAGGGTAGGCCTTCCTGCATAAGGAATTGGATGAACAAGTTCATTTTCATAATGGCAGTACTGGTTCTGACAGGCTGTGCAACAAACACCAAAACTCACGTGGTACGTGGAGTCAGCGGCACAGAGATCGACTGTTCAGGCCTCGGCTCGGGCTGGGAAAAGTGCTACAAACGCGCGGATCGCGAATGCAAAGCGCAAGGTTACTAAGTTGTCACCAAGTCCAGCGATGCCAAAGAAGAAGAGGGGGATTCCCTGTTTGGCTGGAATCCGGCCGGCTACCTCTCACGCAACATGCTGGTTATCTGCCGATGAACGGCAAAAAATTCGTACTGCCTGAATACAGCCCTCAAACTTTATGCTTCAACAAATGTCGCGCCTCTCGGCCTGCGCGCGCTATCTCAAGCACCATGCAGATAAGTCAATACACGGGCTGTTCAAAATCCTCCGAGCATGCTAAAACCTTTGGAGCGCTGATCTAGCTGCTTGAAAAAGAAGGGAAAAATATGACGAAGTCGGAGTTGATCGAACGAATTGTCACCCATCAAGGGCTGCTCTCATCCAAGGATGTGGAGCTGGCCATCAAGACCATGCTCGAGCAAATGTCCCAGTGCCTGGCTACCGGCGATCGCATCGAGATCCGTGGCTTTGGCAGCTTCTCTTTGCACTACCGCGCACCGCGCGTGGGCCGCAACCCTAAGACTGGTCAGTCCGTCAGTCTGGATGGGAAATTCGTTCCTCATTTCAAGCCGGGTAAAGAGCTTCGGGATCGGGTGAATGAAGACGAGGAGGAGGAGATTTGATAGCGCCAGACCAAGGAGCAATCCATGCGTAATCTAAAGCGCGTACTCCTCGTGGTAGCTGTTCTCTTGCTGGTACTGGCGATACTGGCTTTTGTGCTGGAGAACCAGCAATCGGTATCCTTGCTGTTCCTGGGCCTGGCCGGGCCTCAGTTGCCGGTATCAGTTGTGGTCGTCGTTGCATTGCTGACAGGCATGCTGATCGGGCCCTTGCTCGGCTGGTTGGTCAGTCGTACCGCAAGAGCGCGACGCAAACGTCTCGTCTGATTCCCGAAAGCGCAGGGGGCACATCAGATTTTCATGCGTTGCCTGTCTATATCCGTTAGTAAATATGTCTTTAAACTGTAAAATGTTGCGCCTGTCCGAGAGCTCGGAGATACCACTGTGTGTTTCGACTCGGCACGGACGGGAGACAGGCTATGGTTGATGCAGTAGCCTTTGCATTCATGGATTAGATGGCGCTCGATACAGAGCACTTTCAGCAACTCAAGGGTATGGTCCTCGCGTGAAAATTCTAGTTACCGGCGGCGCCGGGTTTATTGGCTCTGCAGTCATTCGCCACATCATCTCGAATACCGCAGACTCTGTAGTAAATCTGGATAAGCTTACCTACGCCGGCAATCTTGAGTCTGTGGCAGAAGCGGCTCAGAGTGAGCGCTATGTGTTCGAACGCGTGGATATCTGCGATCGCGACCAGGTTGATCGCGTCCTGCGTGAACACCAGCCCGATACGATCATGCACCTGGCAGCAGAATCCCACGTTGATCGCTCGATCTCTGGCCCTTCCGAGTTCATACAGACCAACATCATCGGCACCTACACCTTGCTGGAAGCCGCTCGTCAGTACTGGAGCGCTCTGGATGACGTGCGTAAGGCCAGTTTCCGCTTCCACCATATTTCCACCGACGAAGTCTACGGAGACCTCGAAGGTCCGGAAGACCTCTTCACCGAAACCACCCCCTACCAGCCAAGCTCGCCGTATTCGGCCAGCAAGGCCAGCTCCGATCACCTGGTTCGTGCCTGGAACCGCACCTACGGCCTGCCGACCCTGGTCACCAACTGCTCGAACAACTACGGCCCGTGCCACTTCCCCGAGAAGTTGATCCCGCTGATCATTCTTAATGCGCTGGAAGGCAAACCACTGCCGGTCTACGGCAAAGGCAATCAGGTTCGCGACTGGCTCTACGTCGAAGACCACGCCCGTGCCCTGTACAAAGTCGCGACCGAAGGCGTCATCGGCGAGACGTACAACATCGGTGGCCATAACGAAAAGCAAAACATCGAAGTCGTGCACACCCTCTGCGCGCTGCTCGATGAGCTGCGCCCGGATTCCGCGCATCGCCCTCATGCCAGCTTGATCACCTATGTTCAAGATCGCCCTGGCCATGACCAGCGCTACGCAATCGATGCCAGCAAGATCCAGCGCGAATTGGGCTGGGTACCGGAAGAGACCTTCGAGACCGGAATCCGCAAAACCGTCGAGTGGTACCTCAACAACACCGAGTGGGTAGCACACGTGAAAAGTGGCAGCTACCAGCAGTGGATCGACAAAAACTACAGCGACCGTTCGAGCCAAGCATGAAAATTCTTTTACTGGGCAAGAACGGCCAGGTCGGCTGGAAACTGCAGCGCTCACTTTCGCCACTGGGCGAGGTGATCGCTCTGGATCGCCACAGGGTCAATGGACTATGCGGCGACTTGTCCGACCTTGACTCACTTCGAGCAACGATTCGCCAGGTCAAACCTGATCTTATCGTCAACGCCGCGGCTTACACCGCGGTGGATAAAGCCGAATCAGAACCTGAACTGGCAACCCGGGTAAATGCCCTGGCGAGCCAGGTCATGGCCGAGGAGGCCTTGGCCCTTGATGCCTGGCTGATTCATTACTCGACGGACTACGTGTTCAGCGGTGATGGGCAAAAACCATGGCGAGAAGATGACGCCGTTGCACCCGTGAATCACTACGGCGCAAGCAAGCTCGCTGGCGAGCAGGCCATTATCGCTTCGGGCTGCAAACACCTGATCTTTCGCACCAGTTGGGTCTACGGCGCTCGTGGCAACAACTTTGCCAAGACCATGCTGCGTCTGGCCAGGGAGCGGGAAACCCTTAGTGTCATCGCAGACCAGATCGGCGCACCCACCGGTGCGGATCTGATCGCAGACGTAACCGCGCTAGCCATTCAAAAAGTCATACAGCATCCAGAACTCGGAGGCATGTATCACTTAGCGGCGAGCGGTGAAGTGTCATGGTACGGCTATGCTAGTCATGTGATCGAATTCGCCCGCAGCCATAGTGAACAACTGGCGGTGACGGCCATCAATCCGATCGACACCACGGCCTATCCAACACCTGCACGTCGCCCGCTGAACTCACGCTTGAACACTCAGAAGCTGCGTGACAATTTTTCTCTGCACTTGCCGAATTGGCAACGTGGCGTAACCCGAATGCTAATGGAAGTTCTCGATAAATGATCAACACGACAAACCGCAAAGGCATCATCCTCGCAGGCGGCTCGGGCACGCGTTTGCACCCGCTGACCCTCGGCGTTTCGAAGCAGATGCTGCCGATCTACGACAAGCCGATGATCTTTTATCCGCTGTCGGTATTGATGCTCGCGGGCATGCGCGAAATCCTGATCATTTCCACCCCTGAAGACTTGCCGTGCTTCCGCAAGCTGCTGGGTGATGGCAGCCTCTATGGCATCCAGCTGACCTACGCTGAACAGCCGAGCCCGGACGGCCTGGCGCAAGCCTTCATCATCGGCGAAGAGTTCATCGGCAAGGACCCATGCTGCCTGATTCTGGGCGACAACATCTTCTATGGTCAGCACTTCTCGGACAAACTGCATTCGGCCAGCAGCCAGGAACACGGCGCGACGGTTTTCGGCTATCACGTTTCCGATCCGGAGCGTTTTGGTGTGGTTGAGTTTGATACTTCGGGTCGAGCCTTGAGCATCGAAGAGAAACCCCTCAAGCCGAAATCCAATTACGCTGTAACCGGTTTGTACTTTTACGATAACCGGGTCGTTGAAATAGCGAAGAACATCACACCGTCCAATCGGGGCGAACTGGAAATAACCGACGTAAATCGTGCTTATCTGGAACAGAATACTCTCAACGTCGAAATGCTGGGGCGCGGCTTTGCGTGGTTGGACACAGGTACCCATGACTCTCTGCTCGAAGCCAGCCACTTTGTGCATACCATCGAGCAGCGTCAGGGCCTCAAAGTAGCCTGTCTCGAAGAAATCGCCTTTAGTAACGGATGGATCACAGTGGAGCAATTGAGTCTTCAGGCTGATCGATTGAAAAAAACCGGTTATGGCCAGTATTTGCACAACCTTGCACGGGCTGTTCTCGGCTTGAAGCAATGAAGCCTGTGATTTATATGTTGCAATATTTGAGAAAGTGCGGAGCGAGTGAATTGTTATGTCCTGCCCTACGTCAATCAGCTTTGGAGCACACTTCAATATTCAAACTACGTTCCACAATTATATAAACTTTGCTCGAGCGGTGCTTGTTAAATGGGTGAGGGGGATATCACAGTCTGTTTTGACGCAAAAAGGAATGGATTGCACCGTGAGTTGTAAAAAACGTGCGTATGTGGACAAGGAAATGGATTCTGAGGCCTGTCTGCGGAAGTATTTATGCTGAAATAAGGACCTCATCAATAGCATTGATAGGTTGTGAAATCTAATAAAAGGTCAGTTTTTATGCAAAATAGTCCCGTGGAGCCCGGTAGCCTGCAGGAGATCGATTTCAGAGGCGTTCTCAGGATATTGTGGAAACAAATATGGTTGATGCTCGGTGTTGCAGCCATTACAACAGTATTTGCGGTTATCTATGCGCTCACGAGCGCGCCAGTCTATGAGGCGCGAGCTTATGTGATACCTCCGACACAAAATGACATCGCAAACTTTAACTACGGTCGAACCAACGATTCAGAACTCACGCCGTACAGTGTCAAGGATATCTATGGTATTTTTGTCCTGAACTTACAGTCTGAGTCATTGCGGCGCAAGTTTTATGAAGATATGTATCTCCCGATACTGAGCAGCAGCGAACGTGAAGGATCACAGGGTTTGCTGTATTCAGAGTTCACAAAGAAAATTTCTGTGGTGCCGCCAAGTAAAGATGCGCCGGACCGCTATCTGGTTGTCGCTCAGAGCAGTGATCCGGAGCGTGCTAGAGAGTGGGTTGACACCTATGTCAGACGTGCAGGCGAGCGTGCAGAAAACGAGATGATTAAAAACGTAGCGCGTGAAGCTGAAGTACGAGCTCGCAGCCTCAATCAGCAACTTCATACGTTGCGCGAAACCGGTAAAAAGAATCGCGAAGACTCAATCACCAAGTTGCGCGAGGCGTTGCATGTTGCAGAAGCGATCAATCTGGAAAAGCCCCCAATCATCACGGGTAACCCTTCCGTAGAAATTGCGGGAAGCATGGAAGGGCAGCTGATTTATATGCGCGGGACCAAGGCGCTCAACGCTGAGATTAAAAATCTCGAGGCTCGGGTTTCTGATGATCCTTTTATAGGTCGCCTCAGAGACCTTCAAGCCAAATACAGCTTTTACAAGGAGCTTGAGACAAGGCCTCAAGATGTAGCGGTTTACCGCTTCGATGGTGTGGTCGAGCACCCTGATAGGCCGGTCAAACCAAAAAAATCTTTAATAATTTTGCTTGGATTGATCTCAGGTCTGGTTCTCGGCGGTGTAGTGGCGGTGTCTTACCAAATCTTCGTCAGAAGAGAGGGAATCCGCTAGGTATTGCTGGTCGGCTTCAGGTTTGTCTGGATGTAACGAGCAATGATATTGGGCGCACTGGCCGACATGAAGTGTGCCCTTTGCATCTATAGGGTTGTCGCTAGCTGTCTTGTAGCGGCGACGACGGCAAGCAGCTCTCATCATGGCGGTAGGGGGATAACAGATCATCGATTTTTGTAGTTAGCACCGTTGCGAGTAGAATGTCGAAGAAATCTGCAGGGTTACGATCGGAGAATGGTGTCAGCGTCACGTTTTTTACCTGCAAACGGGTGGGGATACAAGCCCATGTGATGGCGAACGAGAGTGGGGTCGGTTTCAGTGAACGGCTTTCATCGACATTGCATGTGCGCGACTGATCCCATGGAAGCGACCATTTGTGATATGTGTACGGATATGAACATTCATAGTGCGGCGAGCGACCTAAACGCTCCTCGAGAACAGACCTGGTATCTGATTCAATGCAAGCCTCGTCAGGACGGACGTGCGGAGGAGCACTTGATTCGCCAAGGCTATCAATGCTTCCGGCCCACCTGTTGCCGTGAAAAATCGGTGCGAGGGCAGCACCAGTGGGTGACCGAATCGCTCTTTCCAGGTTACCTGTTCATAAATCTACCTAACGATGCAAATTGGGTCCCTTTGCGGTCGACTCGAGGTGTGAGTAAAGTGGTAGGTTTCGGCGGTAAACCTTTGCCAGTCAGTGATCCGCTCATCGTCGAACTACAGCACCGGTCGGCACAAGCTTCTACATCAACGCTAAACGTCGATGATAAACTGAATGTTGATGGTAGTGCTTTTTCAGAGCTGGACGTCATTTTTATGACATCGGATGTGAAGAAGCGTGCACTACTCTTCATAGATTTCGTTTCTCGCCAGCAGACCTGGCGTAAAAACGGACGGGTGGCAGGTTCCATAAAGCGTAGATGCTCACATTTCAAATAATGGTGAGAACGCTTGACATAGCGGTACACATCGTTTTCAGGGAACTGACGTCAAATCCTGGGGCGGTAGCGTGTTTGAAACACCGTTCCAGTGCCGTGCGATTCATCAAAAATTTGAACTCGTCAGCATGAACAAATTTCAATTTCCCATAGTGTTGGTAAAAAAATGCCCTTAAAAGTACTTTCTGTATTTGGAACCAGGCCTGAAGCAATAAAGATGGCTCCCCTTGCGCTGGCGCTCGCAGAGGACAGACGTTTTGAGTCGAAAGTTTGCGTCACCGCTCAACACCGGCAGATGCTGGATCAAGTGCTGGACCTGTTTGCCTTAACACCCGAATATGATCTGAACATAATGCAGCCCGGGCAGGATCTGAACGCGGTGACAACCGCGATTCTGCAGGGTATGAAAAACGTCTTCGATGATTTTAAACCCGATATTGTTTTGGTTCACGGCGACACTGCCACAACCTTTGCGACTGCTTTGGCCGCCTATTACCAGCAAATTCCAGTCGCTCACGTTGAAGCCGGTTTGAGAACAGGAAATCTTTATTCCCCCTGGCCGGAGGAAGGCAATCGCAAGCTGACCGGGGCGCTGGCTGCACTGCATTTTGCCCCAACAGAAAATTCCGAGCGTAACCTTCTCAAAGAAGGCGTCAATCCAGAAACCGTGTATATAACCGGTAATACGGTTATTGACGCCTTGCTCGATGTAGTCAAGAAACTTGAAGAGTCGAGTTTTTTGAAAGCTGGTCTGGAAGAGCAGTTTTCGTTCATTCGAAGCGGAAAAAAGGTGATCCTGGTGACTGGGCATCGCCGCGAAAGCTTTGGCGGCGGATTTGAACGTATCTGTCACGCGCTGGTGGATACGGCCAAAGCATTTCCCGACGTGGAAATTGTTTATCCCGTGCATCTGAATCCCAATGTCAGAGAGCCGATCAACCGGCTATTGTCAGGCATAGACAACATTCACCTGATTGAACCGCTAGACTATTTGCCGTTCGTTTATTTGATGAATCAGTCTTTTATCATTCTGACGGACTCCGGTGGAATCCAGGAAGAGGCGCCATCGCTTGGAAAGCCAGTGCTTGTCATGCGAGAGACAACCGAGCGTCCGGAAGCCGTTGAGGCAGGCACCGTAAAACTGGTTGGCACTGAAACACGCACAATAGCTCAGCATCTGGAGCTATTGCTTTCAGATACAGCAGCCTACGAAAGCATGAGCTTTGCTCATAATCCGTACGGGGATGGCAAAGCTTGCCAACGTATAATCGAAGTGCTGGCTAACTTTCCCGTCACTGTAAAAATTTAATATATCGGAATCGGGAGATTTTAACTCCCAGGAATTGAAGGGCGGGCATCGTGTTTAAGACTATCTCAGTTATTGGTTTAGGTTACATCGGTTTACCCACTGCTGCCGTTTTCGCATCGCGAAAAATCAAGGTAGTTGGGGTGGATGTGAACAAACTCGCAGTTGATACCATCAACAAAGGGATGATTCATATCGTTGAACCGGATCTTGATATTGTGGTTCATGCCGCAGTAACAGAGGGCTACCTGCGTGCAACCCAGACCCCTGAGCCAGCTGATGCGTTTCTGATCGCGGTGCCAACCCCATTCAAGGGCGACCATGAACCTGATCTTTCGTATATCGAGTCAGCGTGCAGGGCCATTGCACCGGTACTGAAGGCCGGCGATCTGGTGATCCTGGAGTCCACCTCACCTGTTGGCGCGACGGAGCAAGTGGCAAACTGGTTAGCTGAAATGCGCGCCGATCTTACTTTTCCTCAGACCCATGGAGAGTCGTCCGATATCCGTGTTGCTCACTGTCCCGAGCGCGTCTTGCCAGGACATGTGCTGCGAGAACTGGTACAGAATGATCGTGTGATTGGTGGGATGACCGCTAAATGCTCCGAGCGTGCGGCCAAACTTTATCAGTTGTTTGTAGAAGGCGAATGTGTAATCACCAACGCTCGAACAGCCGAAATGTGTAAACTTACCGAAAACAGTTTTCGGGATGTGAACATTGCGTTTGCCAACGAACTTTCGATGATTTGCGATAAGCTAAATATCAACGTCTGGGAATTGATTCGATTGGCGAATCGCCATCCGAGGGTGAATATTCTTCAACCCGGCCCAGGCGTCGGTGGGCACTGCATCGCTGTAGACCCTTGGTTCATCGTCAGTAAAACCCCTGAAGAAGCTAAAATTATTCGTTGTGCACGCGAAGTGAACGACGCAAAACCTGAATGGGTTATTGATAAGGTCAAGCTGGCCGTTGCGGAATATCTGCAGTCCAATCCAGAAAAAACAGCAAAAGAAGTCACGGTGGCGTGTTTCGGACTCGCTTTTAAACCCGATATCGACGATCTGCGCGAAAGCCCTGCGGTCGCGATCACCAAGCGCATCGCTCACGAACACCCAGGGCGTGTATTCGCAGTAGAACCCAACATTTCGGAACTGCCGGCTACACTCGACGAAGTTGTGGAGTTCAAATCGGTAGAAGACGCTTTGAGCGAAGCCACTATTGTGTTGATGTTGGTTGACCATAAGGTGTTCAAAGAACTGCCTCCTGCTCGTTTGGGTGCAATCAAGCTGATTGATACGCGCGGTGTCTGGAGTAAGTGAAGTAGTACGTCGTCATGGTTTAGTTGCAGTCAGCTGCAACAATCTAAATGAGCAGTACCTTGGCGGGTACTGCTTTCTGTGTGTTTGCGAAGTGCAAAATTAACGATACAGTTCGCATTTAGTAAAGACGAGGGAGGTGAAAGGACCAGTTAATAAGCAGGAAAATATAATTAAATAACTTACTTTGATTCGAGATATGACATTGTTGCGAAAAGACCTAACAAATATAGCCTCGCTAGCTTGCATTCAAGGCGCAAACGCAATTCTGCCTATCTTCATTTTTCCGTATGTACTGCATTTGTTCGGTTCAGCCAAGTTTTCAGATCTTGTTGTGTCCGAAGCCGTATCGCTCATTATTCTTGCTGTCGTGTTGTACAGTTATGAAGTCAATGGCGTTTCGCGAGTCGTGAGTTCATACGCGCGTGGCGGAATTGCCGCGGCTTCCAATGTATATTGTGAAATCTTTTTTTCAAGAATCATAATTTGGCTTGTCTGCGCGATCGCGGTGCTGATTTCCGGCTTTTTTTTGCAAGAGCAGTTTTTCTTTTCATTGTTATGCTGGATGCTGGTGCCGTTGAGTTTTATCTTTCAGTCAACCTATTTCTATCAGTCGATCGAGAACAATCTTCCGGTCGCAGTTTTTACATTGATAAGTCGTTTGTCCTGCTGTTTGGTTGTGTTTCTCTTTTTGAAAGCAGAGGATCCTGTCTATTTCCTGCCGTTGATAGTAGGTGGATGTTATCTGGCGGGTGGACTTGCCTCATCGATCTATTTAAAAGCGGCGCTGGGTTTGAAATATATCAGTGTGTCGTTCTCTCGCCTCTGGGAATGTTTGCATGAGGGTAAGGATATTTTCTTCGGGAACATCGCCGTTGTTTTGTTCAGGGACTCCAATTTGCTGGTGTTGAGTTTTTTCTCGGTGAGCCCCGCAGCCATAGCAAGCTATTCCGTGGTCGAGAAACTCATCAAGGCCTTCCAGGCGCTCATTAGGCCGCTCAACCAGTTTTTCTTCACCAGGGCGATTCACTCGTTGCGTGACGAAAATGCGCCCGGTCCGGGCGCTTTTGTCAAGGTGATGAAATTGACCTGGATGCAGTTGGCTGCCCTTGCGACTATTCTTTCGGGGTTTATTATCATATGGCTTATGTTTAATGATTACCTGGAATTTTTGAGATCCTATCCAAACAAACAGCTTATGGCCGGGCTGTTCCTATTTATGACGATTGGCGTCTTCTTTGGAGTTGCCAATTTCATGTTGGGAACAGCGGGCTTGAACAATTTGAATTCGAAGAAATATTATGCCAAGGTTTTGATATTGACGGGCGTCGTAACAGTGTCCGCTTGTGTGACATTGACGAGCATATGGGGCGTTTATGGCGCAGCAATCAGCTTTGTTCTAGGTGAATTGATTCTGTTCACCCTGATTACAACAAAATACCTAAAAGCTTGAGGCTGAAAATTGACTTGCAAAGTCTTGTTTTAATGTCTCGAAGTATAATTCAGGCATGTAGCGTGCCGACTTGTCAAGTGTACTCGGAGTTAGCATGAGTAAAAGACCCTATCAAATTTGCACAAACTGTGTGATGGATACAACAGACGAAAATATTGTATTTGATGACAAAGGCGTTTGTGATCACTGCAACGGCTACCATCGTGATTTACTTCCTCATTGGGATACAGGTCCCAAGGGAAGGCAGCAAATCACCGAGATTTTCGAGAAAATCAAAGCGGATAGTAAAGGCAAACCATTCGATTGCATTATGGGCATGAGTGGCGGGCTGGACAGTTCGTATTTGCTGCATATTGCCGTTAAAGAATTTGGTTTGCGCCCGCTGGTTTTTCACGTAGATGGCGGCTGGAACTCTCAGTTGGCAGTGCATAATATTGAGGTTATCGTTGAGAAACTGGGCCTTGATCTGTACACCGAGGTTATCAATTGGGAAGAAATGAAGGATTTTCAGAGAGCTTTTTTCAAGGCCTCTGTTCCACATCTCGATATCCCTCAGGACCACGCTTTCATCGCGACCCTGTACCACTTCGCCAATAAGCACGGGATCAAATACATTCTGAATGGCGGAAACTATTCAACTGAGTGCGTCAGGAATCCATTGGAGTGGATGTACTACGGTACTGATATGTGGCAGTTGAAAGACATTCATAAAAAGTTTGGCGAGCGCCCGTTGGTGGACTACCCACTGAGCAGTATCTGGTTTCACAAGATTTATTTGCGTTTCTTCAAGGGTGTCAAGGTGATTAAGCCCTTGAACTACGTGCCGTATATTCGTTCCGAAGCGATCGAGACGCTGTCTAGAGAATATGGCTGGAAGTCGTATCCTCGTAAGCATGATGAGTCAAGATTCACGAAGTTCTACGAAGGTTACTGGTTGCCGACCAAGTTTGGTTACGACACAAGGAAGATCCAGTATTCGAGCCTTATCCTCACCGGGCAGATGACTCGTGAAGATGCGTTGAATAACCTGGCCCAGCCGGCGTACGATCCGGAGACAGTGGATCAGGATTTTGAATACATCGCGAACAAACTGGATATGACTGTTCCCGAGTTAACAGCATTGATGGAATTGCCAAACAAGTCCTATCGCGATTACAAATCTCAGCGCTATCTGTTTGAGCTTGGGGCGAAAGTCATGCATATGTTGGGCATGGAAAGGGCAGTCAAGAGATGATTACTGTTGTTGATTATGGTCTCGGTAATATACTGTCGTTTATAAATCTTTATAAACGGCTGAATATCGAATGTTGTGTTGCAACGTCTTATCAGGACCTTTCCGGGGCGAGTAAAATAATATTGCCTGGTGTCGGTTCGTTTGATCACGCGATGATCAGTCTCAATCGTTCCGGTATGCGTGAAGCGCTGGATGATTTGGTACTGGACAAAAAAATTCCGGTATTGGGCATCTGCGTAGGCATGCAGATGCTCGCCAACTCTAGTGATGAAGGCGAACTACCTGGATTGGGTTGGGTACCCGGCACCGTTAGAAAGTTTGATATCGAGAAAGTAAAGCAACTGCCTCATATGGGGTGGAACGATGTCGTGCCTTTGCACGCAAGTGGGCTATTCAAGAACTTTCTGGAAACTCCAAAATATTATTTTCTGCATTCTTTTTATTTTGAATGTGCTGAACGCGATCATGCGCTTGCGTCCTCCACGTATGGAGAGGAATTCACGTGCGCGGTCAATGCCGGTTCAGTATACGGCGTGCAGTTTCACCCGGAAAAGAGTCATCACTTCGGCGTTAACTTACTGAAGAACTTCTCGGAGTTGTCATAAATGCTACGGCCCAGAATAATTCCGTGCTTGCTTATTCGCAATAAAGGTCTTGTCAAGACTGTCAAGTTCAAAGACTCCAAATATATTGGCGATCCTCTCAATGCGGTCAAGATTTTTAATGAGAAAGAAGTCGATGAGCTGATCGTTTTAGATATCGATGCATCAGCAGAAGGTCGTGAACCCGACTACGCGTTGATAAAGAAAATGGCGATGGAATGCCGTATGCCATTCTGCTATGGCGGAGGCATTTCCACTGCCAATCAGGCACGCAAGATTATCGGATTGGGTGTCGAGAAAATTGCCATCAGTTCGGCAGCGATCGAAAATCCTGCTCTGGTAAAGGAAATTGCTCAGGAAATTGGTAGCCAAAGTGTTGTTGTCGTTCTGGATGTCAAGAAGAAACTCTTGGGCGGGCGATACGATGTCTGGATTAACAATGGAAAGAAGAATACTGGCAAGTGCCTATTGGAAATGTGTAGCGAGTTGCAGGAGCAGGGTGTTGGAGAAATCGTGATCAACTCCATCGATTACGATGGCGTTATGAAAGGCTACAATCTGGACGTTGCTGGAAAAGTCCACGACAAGGTTCATGTACCGCTGACAATATTGGGCGGGGCTGGCTCAATCGACGATATAGGTGCGTTGATCAACAAATTTGGAGTAGTGGGTGCTGCGGCGGGCAGCCTTTTTGTATTCAAGGGCGTGTATAAAGCTGTGTTGATAAATTACCCAACATTTGCTGAGCGGGATTCGTTGCTGGATCGTTATTTCCCAAAATAATTTTGGTTTTTTCATCGGTATGTACAGATCAAATTGACCGGAAATTTTAATTTAAGCAGGCTGACATGAGAGTAGCGATAGTTTGTGTTTGTTATAATGCGTACGATCATCTGTTGAATCTCGCAACCTCTCTAAGCGAATCGCTTTCTCGTGCGAAAGACATAAGTTTTACCTTTGTGATCGTTGATAATTCAACGAAGGAAATAGATGAGCAGGTATTGGTGAGCGTTTCAGCCATGAACTTCACAACGCACTACCTGAAGTCGGACAATGTTGGGTACTTTCCAGGATTCAAGAAAGGAACCGAGTTGCTGGGTTCTTTGCTTGATTTCGACTGCGTCGCCATTTCAAACGTCGATTTGACCGTGCGCGCGGACTTTTTTGAATCGCTGAAAACTCAAATTAATGCGGTCTCTGATGAGACTGGGATTATAGCGCCTGCCATCCTTTCCAAAGGCCGCGGAGGTGATTTGAATCCGAAGACTTTATACAGACCAACGCGTTTTTCCCTGTTGAAAAATATTTTCATTTTCAAGCGCCTCTGGTTGTTGAAGATCTATCGAAAACTTTCGGATTTGAAAGTTAAAAGCTCCATCGGCTCTCTGGCTGCGGGCGAAAGCTTCTATTCCCCCCACGGCTCATTTATTTTATTTACTAAACAGTATTTTTCACAGGGCGGCTCGGTCGACTATCCGCAATTTTTGTTTGGTGAGGAGGATTTCGTCGCTGAGCAATGCCTGAGAGTCGGTCTAAAGGTTCAATACCAACCGAGTATAACGATCATTGACGATGACCATGGCTCTACTTCCCGCGAGAAGCTCGAATTTATCGCGAGCGAACATGTAAAGTCCCTTAAATATATTGTCGACACTTATCATTCTTGACGGTGGTTTTATGAAGCAGATTTTGCAGGATATGGCGAAGGGTGAAACCACTATTACGGAGGCTCCCTCGCCCCAGGTTTCACGCGGTAGCGTTGTAATCAATACGCGTGTGTCGTTGATCTCGGCGGGTACCGAGCGCATGTTGGTTGGATTTGGCAAGGCCTCATATCTGGAGAAAGCGCGCCAGCAGCCCGACAAAGTAAAAATGGTATTGGAGAAAATTCAGACCGATGGCCTTGTCACTACGCTCGAGGCTGTCCAGTCCAAGCTTTCACAGCCCTTGCCTTTAGGCTATTGCAACGTAGGTGTCGTCCACGAGGTAGGGGCGGGTGTCGACGGTTTCAAAGTCGGTGACAGGGTGGTCTCCAACGGACCTCACTCTGACGTAGTAAAGATATCGAAGAACCTGTGCGCCCTTATTCCTGATGAAGTAGGCGACATCGAAGCTTCGTTTACCGTTGTCGCGAGCATTGGTCTGCAAGGCATTCGGCTCGCCGAGCCCACGTTGGGAGAGGCTTTCGTCGTCATAGGGGCCGGTTTGATCGGGCTTCTTACTGTGCAACTGTTACGTGCACAAGGTTGCAGAGTCCTGGCGATTGATTTTGACGAATCAAAACTTGCTCTTGCACGCCAGTTCGGAGCGAGCACCTGTAACCCGGCCAAAGGTGAAGATCCGGTTGGCGCAGGGATGGCGTTCAGTCGCGGCAACGGGGTCGATGGAGTCATCATCACTGCGTCGACAAAAGCGAGCGATCCGGTAACTCATGCGGCTCGAATGTCTCGCAAGCGTGGGCGCATCATATTGGTCGGCGTAACGGGCCTGGAGCTTAATCGCGCTGATTTCTATGAAAAAGAACTGAGTTTCCAGGTTTCGTGCTCATACGGCCCAGGCCGCTATGACCCGTTATATGAAGATAAAGGCCAGGATTACCCGATAGGTTTTGTTCGTTGGACTGAACAACGTAACTTCGAAGCTATCCTCGACATGCTTGCCGCAGGGCAGCTGGACGTCAAACCGCTCATCAGCCAGCGATTTGCGTTTGAGGACGCGGCCGAAGCTTACAAAATGCTCACCGAAGACAAATCCGGTTTAGGCATTTGCCTGGAATATGCATCCGATGTTGCTGAGCGTGGAATCAGGACTGTTGTACTTGACTCATCCAGCGCCTTTAATGCGCAGCGTCCGGTTATGGGTTTCATTGGTGCAGGGAACTATGCTTCACGCATGTTGATTCCAGCATTCAAAAATGCCGGGGCGCAGTTTCATACAATCGTTACCGCTGGTGGCGTGAACGGAGTCATTCACGGAGCAAAAGCCGGTTTCGCAGTTGCTTCCACTGATGTGGATGGAATGCTGGCTGATTCGACAATAAACACGGTAGCGATCGTTACTCGTCACGATAGTCATGCACATTTTGTGAACAAGGCATTGACTGCGGGGAAAAACGTCTTCGTCGAGAAGCCGCTGGCAATCACCCATTCAGAACTGGACGAGGTGCAAGCCGCCTATACAGAGGCCCATTCGGGCGGCAAAGGGCCGCAACTGATGGTCGGTTTCAACCGACGCTTTTCCCCTCATGTTGTGAAGATGAAGGAATTGTTAGCCTCGGTCAAAGAGCCGAAAACGTTCCTCATGACAATGAATGCGGGTGCCATTCCAGCGAATCATTGGACTCAGGACAATGCTGTTGGAGGTGGTCGAATTATTGGCGAAGCATGCCACTTTATCGATCTGATGCGATTCCTTGCCGGTAGCAAAATCATTTCGGTGCAAGCTCGTCGAATGGGCGATACACCTGGTGTTGATATTACTGAGGACAAAGCCTCGATAACGTTGGGATTCGAAGATGGTTCATTCGGCACCATTCTTTACGTGGCCAATGGTGCCTCCAGCTTTGCCAAAGAGCGCGTCGAAGTTTTTGCTGCCGGGCGCGTTCTTCAGTTGGATAACTTCCGTAAACTTAAAGGGTTTGGCTGGCCAGGGTTCAAGAAACTAAATCTCTGGAAACAGGATAAAGGCCAGAATGGCTGTGCGGCTAGCTTCATGAATGCGATCGAAGCGGGGGAAGCTGCCATTCCTGCTGATGAAGTTTTTGAGGTAGCACGGATTTCTATTGAAGTAGCAGAGTTATTGCGTAATCAATGATGCGGCTATTCATAAAAATTTCATCCATCCTCTCTCTGGGGATTCCCAATCTGATCCGGGTTTTTCGGTACAGAATGGGAATCAAACTCGGGATCAGCCCTGTACTGCGTCTTCACGACGCTGTACAGCTGGGGCCTTTTTTTGTTGAGCGCGATTATCCTCCATCAGATATTGCGCTACCCACTCACTGGGCGACAACGGCGTTGCTATTCAGCTATTGGCCATATCCGATAACGGCTACTGCGCCTGATTGGCACTGTAACCCTCTGACGGGAGTTCGGGTGGACCAGCCAAATCGGAACTGGTGGGAGATTCCTGATTTTGATTCTCGCCTGGGCGACATCAAGATGGTTTGGGAAACCTCCCGACTTGACTGGCTGTTGGCATTTGCTCAGCGCGCGAAAGCGGGAGAAAGCTACTATTTATCGCAACTCGATAGCTGGCTTGCAGACTGGTGCGCAAACAATCCTCCCTATAAAGGCGTGAACTGGAAGTGCGGTCAGGAAGCGTCTATTCGAGTCATGCACCTGGCGATGGCATCGCTGATACTGGAGCAGACGGGCGAAGCGACCATTGCGCTGCTTGAACTTATAAAACAGCACCTGAAGAGAATCGCACCGACCCTGAGTTACGCAATGGCCCAGGATAACAACCACGGAACTTCCGAAGCCGCTGCGCTCTTTATTGGCGGCAGCCTGCTTACTCATAACGGACAAGCAGAGGGCGCTGAGTGGGTCCGACAGGGTTATAAGTGGCTGGAAAACCGAGCGGAGCGTTTGATCGAAGTGGATGGCAGCTTCAGCCAATACTCCCTCAACTATCACCGCGTGATGCTCGATACGTTCAGCATGGTTGAAGTGTGGCGCAGGCATCTGAACTTGTCGAAGCTTTCAGATACCTGGTACTCGCGCGCCGCAGCGGCTACGATCTGGCTTCGAGCGATGGTAAGGGAAGAAAATGGTGACGCTCCGAATCTGGGGGCTAATGACGGAGCACGCTTGCTTCAGTTGAGTCGCTCGGACTACCGTGACTTTCGTCCAAGTGTTCAACTTGCCATGAATCTTTTTTTGGGAAAAAACGCTTATGGTGAAGGAAGCTGGAACGAGCCTGCTGGCTGGCTAGGCTTGAAAGAATCGGTAGATAGGGCAGATCCACAGGTTAGTCAGGTCTTCGATAAAGGTGGTTTTGCTGTACTTCGTAACACTTATGCAATGGTGATGTTGAGATATCCTCGGTTTCGATTTAGACCCAGTCAGGCGGATGCGTTGCACGTCGACCTTTGGGTGGGAGCAAGTAACCTGCTGCGTGACGCAGGGACTTATTCTTATAACACTGAGGCCAAGTGGCTAAATTATTTTCCAGGCACAGCAGCTCATAACACGGTCCAGTTCGACAGCCGCGATCAAATGCCAAGGATCAGTCGCTTTCTGTTCGGTAACTGGTTGAAGACTTCTTATGTAGAACCGCTGCACACAGAGGAATCTGTTGCCAGTTTTGCAGCTGGCTACAAGGATGCGTCCGGAGCAGCGCATAAGCGCAAGGTCATGCTGACGGACAATTCCCTGACCGTCGTGGACCAAATTTCTGGCTTTAAACAAAAGGCTGTTCTTCACTGGCGCCTGATGCCGGGCTCCTGGCATCTGGAGGGTAATCGGCTGACGTGCGGTGATCATGTCATTGAAGTGCATGGCACCATGCCGATTGTCCGGCTGGAAATGGTCGAAGGCTGGGAATCCCTTTATTATCTCGACAAGACTGAAGTTCCAGTTCTTGAATTGGAAGTCAATCAGTCAGGTTCATTGACGACAGAGTATCGTTGGAGCTTATGAATATTCTTTATTTTCATCAACATTTTTCTACACCCAAAGGAAGTGTTGGTACCCGGTCCTACGAAATGGCCCGACGGTTGTTGGAACGTGGTCATACGGTGACCATGGTGTGTGGTAGTTATGGCGGGGGCGATACGGGGCTAACCACGAGTTTTGTGAACTCGCGTCGTCGCGGTGTTGTTGATGGAATCGACATTATTGAACTTGACCTTTCATATTCAAACAGAGACGGCTTTGTCAAACGAGCCCTCACGTTTATGAAATTTGCATTGGCAAGCGTTCGTATCGCCTTAACTGAACGCTATGACCTAGTGTTCGCGACCACCACGCCACTGACCGCCGGAATACCCGGTATATTTGCTCGCTGGCTGCGCGGTAAACCTTTTGTTTTTGAAGTAAGAGACTTATGGCCAGAACTGCCCAAGGCCATGGGAGTTATAACGAACCCGCTTATACTGGGCGCCATGTCAGTGCTGGAATGGACGACTTACCACTCGGCGCATCGTCTTATCGGTCTTTCGCCCGGTATCGTTGAAGGCATCGCGCATAGAGGGATAGAGACGAGCAAGATTACGCTGGTTCCCAATGGCTGTGATTTGGACATCTTTAATTCAGAGGTTGCATCCTGGCGCCCTGAAGGTGTGGAGGAGAGTGATTTGCTCGCGGTCTTCGCGGGAACGCATGGCATTGCCAACGGCCTGGATTCATTGCTGGATGCGGCTGCTGAATTGAAACGCCGTGGACGCCTCGACATCAAGTTGCTGTTGATTGGTCAGGGTAAGCTAAAGTCAGCCTTAGTCGCCAGAGCCAAGGCAGAACAACTGGATAACGTAGTTTTTCATGACCCGATCAATAAGGCAAAGCTGTCTGGACTGATGGCCAGTGCAGATGTGGGCTTGCAATTATTGGCCAATATTCCGGCTTTCTATTTCGGTACCTCACCCAACAAATTTTTTGACTATATTTCCGCGGGATTGCCGGTACTCAATAATTATCCGGGTTGGCTGGCCAAGATGATAACAGAGCATAAGTGCGGCTTTTCCGTGCCACCGGAAGACGCTGTTACTTTTGCACAGGCGCTTGAGAAAGCGGCCGATGATAGAGACGCTTTGAAGCTGATGGGTAAGAACGCGCGTCAATTGGCTGAATGCGAATTTGATCGAAAAATGTTGTCAAATCATTTCGTCGATTGGTTGGAAGGGGTGAAATCTTGATCAAGCGAATGTTCGATATCGTCGCGTCACTCTTGGGGCTGCTCCTGCTTTCGCCAGTAATTGCCGTTACAGCTTGGCAAATTAAACGCAAATTAGGTTCGCCGGTTCTTTTTCGACAGCTACGTCCGGGTCTCAATGGCGTGCCATTTGAGATGATCAAGTTCCGCACCATGCGCGATGCACTGGATGCCGAGGGCAACCCTTTGCCTGACTCCGAGCGGATGACCCCTTTCGGGAGCTTCTTGCGCGCTACGAGCCTGGATGAGTTGCCGGAGCTGCTGAATGTACTCAAGGGCGACATGAGTATGGTTGGGCCGCGCCCTCTTCTAGTCGAGTACTTGCCGCTCTACAATGCCGAGCAATACCGCAGGCATGAGGTGAGGCCAGGTGTTACGGGCTGGGCACAGATCAATGGGCGCAATGCGCTGAGTTGGAATGAGAAATTTACACTGGATGTTTGGTATGTCGATAACAAGTCGATTTGTCTTGACCTCAAAATAATCTTCAAAACGATACGAAAAGTGGTCATCCGTGACGGGATTAGTGCTGACGGCGAGGTTTCTATGTCAAAATTCACGGGCAATGAGTAGATCGATCAGTTGCGCCCGGTGACGTTTCTCCCGGGGAGGGCGCAGCGGCAGGCGGCAGCGCCAGACACCACTCTAGGTGATTTTTCCAGGACCCAGCTGTTAAGCTCCAATTCGCCTATCCATAAAATTTGGACCTATTAATTATGCTTAACACTCCATTTTCTCCTTGGCCATCGTTTTCCGAAGAGGAGGCTAATGCAGTTCGTGATGTGATTCTCTCCAATAAAGTCAATTATTGGACAGGGCAAGAGTGTCGAGAGTTTGAGAAAGAGTTTGCCTCGTGGAGTGGGACTAAATATGCAGTTGCCGTCGCGAACGGCACTGTTGCTTTGGATCTGGCCTTGAAGGCTTTGGGCATTGGTAATGGTGACGAAGTTATCGTTACTTCGAGAACGTTCCTTGCATCGGTCTCAAGTATTGTCAATGCCGGGGCGATCCCGATTTTTGCTGATGTGGATCGCGACTCGCAGAATATTACGGCTGACACCATCCGCGCCGTTTTGTCCCCCAACACTAAAGCAATCATCTGCGTACACCTTGCGGGCTGGCCATGTGACATGGACCCGATCATGGCGCTTGCCGACGAGCTGGGCCTCAAGGTTATCGAGGATTGCGCTCAGGCCCATGGCGCGTGTTACAAGGGGCTGCCGGTCGGTAGCATAGGTCACGTTGGGGCATGGTCCTTCTGCCAGGATAAAATCATGACGACCGGAGGGGAGGGCGGCATGGTGACAACCAATGATCGAGATCTCTGGGCAGCGATGTGGGCCTATAAAGATCACGGCAAGAGTTGGCATGCGGTTTACGAGCAGGAACATCAGCCTGGATTCCGCTGGTTGCACGAGAGCTTCGGGACAAATTGGCGGATGCTTGAGGTTCAGGCAGTGTTGGGGCGTATCCAACTCAGTAAAATGGCGGAGTGGACCGCGCGAAGAGTTAAGAATTCGAACCAGATCTGGGATTGCGCCAAGCACCTGAAAGGGCTTCGCGTACCCGCTGTTCCGAATGACTATTCCCATGCAGCTTATAAATGTTATGTGTTCCTGAAATCTGAAACGTTGAAGGACGGATGGTCGCGGGACAGGATTTTGGCCGAAATTGGCTCGCGCGGCATTCCTTGTTTCTCCGGCTCCTGCTCCGAAGTTTATCTAGAAAAAGCCTTCGATAATACTGACTGGCGCCCTGCCAAGCGGCTTGAAGTGGCGGCCGAGCTTGGCGAAACAAGCATTATGTTTATGGTGCACCCAACGCTTAGCGAGGCTGAAATAGACAAAACCTGTCAAGTGTTGACAGAAGTGATGCTGCTCGCGACGCATTAAGCTGCTACGGGATAGGCTGACGCGGGACATGGACCAACAAGCTGCCTGAAATGAGGCAGTTTTTTGTGCTATTTTGGAGGCACGGCCAACTGGTAGCTAAAGTTTATTTTATTGCATTAGCCTCAGGGATTTAACGCTCATCGTTGAGGGTTTTTGCGGTGTTTCAGAAGGGAGTAGAAAGGTTGAGAGGTTTCTTGCTGGGTTTGCCACGCCGAAAAAAACGTGCCTTTCAGTTAACTGCTGATGTTGTTTTAGTATGGGTCGCGCTCTGGATGGCATTTATTGTGCGTCTGGGCATCGACGAAATGATAAACCCCTTTAAAGAGCACTTCTGGCTGTTTCTGGTTGCCCCTGTTGTAGCTATTCCGATATTCATCAGGTGCGGTATGTACCGTGCGGTAATGCGTTATTTTGGAAATGACGCATTAATTGTAATCATCAAAGCTGTGACGCTGTCTGCGCTTATACTGGGTTTTATCGTTTATTGGTATAGTAACCATCAGCATGTGGTGCCTCGCTCCATTATGTTTAATTACTGGTGGCTCAGCCTGATAATGATCGGTGGGCTACGCTTGGCCATGCGCCAGTATTTTCTGGGTGACTGGTTTGCTGCTGCTCAGCATGTGCCATTTGCCAGCAGGAATGATGGAATACCTAAAGTTGCCATATATGGAGCCGGCGCTGCAGGTAATCAACTTGTTGCTGCGCTTCGAATGGGCAGGTTAATGCGACCTGTCGCATATATTGATGATGATCATAGTATTTCAAACAGTGCAATCGCCGGTTTGCAAGTTTATAAGCCCAAACATATCAAGCGGATGATTGAGGTGACGGGAGCTCAGGAAATTTTATTAGCTATTCCTTCATCAACTCGCGCCCGTCGCCGCGAAATCCTTACTTACCTGGAAGGGTTTCCGTTACACGTTAGAACTGTTCCGGGCTTTATGGACCTGGCGAGCGGACGGGTCAAAGTTGACGATATCCAAGAAGTAGACGTAGCGGATTTGCTAGGGCGTGATTCCGTACCCGCGAAGGATAACTTACTGGAGCACTGCATCAAAGGGCGCGCCGTTCTGGTAACGGGAGCTGGCGGATCCATAGGCTCGGAACTGTGCCGCCAGATCATGTCGCTGGGTCCTACAACACTGTTGCTGTTCGAACACAGCGAATTCAATCTATACGAAATCACCTCCGAACTGGAACATCGGTTGGTCAGAGAGTCCCTTCCCATCAAGTTGCTTCCGATCCTTGGTTCTATCCGCAACCAACCCAAGCTGTTGGACGTAATGAGGACTTGGAAAGTCGATACGGTTTATCACGCTGCTGCTTATAAACATGTACCTATGGTCGAGCATAATATTTCCGAAGGTATTTTGAATAATGTTATCGGTACGTTAAATACTGCGGAAGCAGCGTTAAGATCCGGTGTATCAAATTTTGTACTCGTTTCGACGGACAAGGCGGTTCGGCCAACAAATGTTATGGGCAGTACCAAGCGCCTGGCAGAGTTGATTTTGCAAGCCTTGAGCCATGAAGTGGCACCTGTGTTATTCGGCGACACAAGTAACGTCTCAAGCGTTAACAAGACACGTTTCACCATGGTTCGTTTCGGTAACGTTCTCGGTTCATCCGGATCCGTCATTCCACTCTTCCATAGGCAGATCAAAGCTGGGGGACCATTGACCGTTACGCATCCAAAAATCACACGCTACTTTATGACTATTCCCGAAGCGGCCCAACTGGTTATACAGGCAGGCTCTATGGGACTTGGCGGTGATGTTTTTGTTCTGGATATGGGGGAGCCCGTTAAAATCATCGAATTAGCACAAAAGATGATTCACTTGTCCGGTATGAGTATTCGCTCGGAAACCAATCCGCATGGGGACATTGCTATCGAATTCACCGGTCTGAGGCCAGGCGAAAAGCTCTACGAGGAACTGTTAATTGGTGATGATGTCGTGGCTACCGAACATCCGATGATCCTGAGTGCCAATGAGGACTATGTCGCTTGGGACCATCTCAAGGCTAAGCTTGTAGAGTTGAATTCAGCGGTTGTTGCGGATGACTATACTAGAGTTCGCCAACTGCTCCGTGAAACCGTAAGCGGTTATACCCCTGATGGGGAAATCGTAGACTGGATCTACCAGCAACGACGCCTGGATCCGTAATTACGTATCAATGATGCTCTGCGCGCTCGCTATGATGCGCGCCTTGAGCTCTTTCTATCATTAAATGAGTGTGTTCGCGAACAGAAACACCTGACTTCAGCGGATTACGGCCTCGAAATTCTCATAATACGGTGGGCCGTCGGGACATCATTCAATGATCCCGATCAAATTGATTTTACGATAAAAAAGACGAGAGATCGTACAGATGAAATCGTTCTGCATATTGTTTTTTACTTTTAATTTAACTTTTATTTTTTCATCGGTTTCGGCGGCGGAGCAGGAGCGTCCGGTGGGTATAGAAGGATCGGTCAAGCTGTTTAAGCTTGCGCCCGTCAAGGTGGACATTGGCGAGAGCAAAATCACTGTTGATTATGGAAAAGTATATTTTTCAAAGGTGACAATTACCCCCAACTCGGAGAATGTGGGTAAGACGATAACAATCAAGTTAAGAGAAAGCAGTCAGCCAGACCCGCTTCCGAGTACAGGTCAGGAAAAAATAGGCGTTCGCTATCTGGAAGAAAATATTACCTTGCGTAAAGGTCCACAGGAACTACCGCTTCCTGTCGCGGACAAGAGGTTGATGCCTGTCAGTATTGGGGCTGTAATGCCGTTTCGTTACGTCGATATTTATGGATGGAAGGGGGAGTTTTCGGAAAAATTCATCAGTGTCGAGTTTTCTCGTTCATCGAAATATGAGAACCGAGGCGTAATCAATTTCTCCGGTGGTCAAACGGCCAATGAGTTAAACAGAATCCTTGATTTGGCGAACCATACGATCGAAACCACCAGCTTTGCGGGTATATTCGTGGATGGTGACAGAGAGCGGCTGCCTTATGAGGCTGACGCTTACATCAACATGCTTGGCTGGTTTGCCAACGTGGGTGACGTTACCGTACCTCGAAGAACCTTCGAATACCTGGTTGATCATCCAAGTTGGCCCACGGAATGGCAGGCACACATGATATTCATGGCGTGGGCCGATTATTTACAGACCGGCGACTCCAAATTCTTGCGCAAGCATTATGACTGGCTCAAAACGATGAGCCTAGAGGAGGCTATCTCCGAAACCGGGATGGTGGATGTCACGAAAATTTCTCAGGAGTTCAAAGAAAAGCTCAAAGTAACCTACCCGCTAGGGGACATCGTTGATTGGCCACCCAATCAACGGGACGGTCACGAAATGCTTGCAAACAACACAGTTACCAACGCATTTGTCTACATGGGCTTCATGCGCATGGCTGATATCGCTCGTGTTTTGGGAGAGGAATCGGATCGTAGTAGATTCAGCGTTCTGGCCAGCAGTCTGAAAAATGTCATGGATGCTAAAGTGAGGGGGCAGGACGGGTTGTATGTCGATGGTATTGGCTCCACGCACACATCTGCCCACAGCTTGTTTATCCCCTTGGCGTTCGGCATGGTTGATAACAATCAGCGCAGCGGTGTCTTGAAGATGCTGGCCACGAAAGTCGGAAATTATGGTGGTGGTTTCCCTGGTTCGGTTTTCACGGCTCAGTATCTGTTGGAAGCGTTATTTGAATCGGGTGAAGACGATCTGGCTCTCGCGCTGATGTTGAACAAGACTGAGCGCGGCTGGATGAACATGTTAAACAAATATGATGCCACCATTACCCATGAGGCATGGGATGTTCAGTTTAAGGATAACGAAGACTGGACCCATCCTTGGGGAGCTGCTCCGGCTAATATCATTCCACGGTTCATCTTGGGTATTAATGCGACAGCGCCTGGCTGGAAAAATTGGGAAATAAAACCGTCTAAGGTATTGACATTTTCCGCGAAGGCGAAGATACCAACACCTCATGGATTGATCGATATCACATACGACTACCCAAAACGGAAAATAGTATTCAATGTGCCAGAAGGTACAGTGGCCAAATTAAACTTCAGCCAACGCTCGCTGCAATTCAAGCCCGGTCGGCACGAAGCCGTATGGGACGTCCAATGAGTAGATGACTCTTTGCGAGAAAAGCGCCGAAGCTGGTTTCGGCGCTTTTAAAGCTTCTGTATTGATCTTGTTACGGGTAGGATGGATACCAATCAAGGTTGAGAATACTGCGGTTTGGATGACAGGGACGCCCTAAGCTTAAGGGAACCATGGTGGAGTAAATTTTGTATCGGTACCTAGCACCTTCAGACGCCTAGTCATGACGATTGATGCAGTGATTCATCTCAGCCTGTTTTAACGCAGACTCAGAAACCAGATAAAGAACTTACCAGTGATAGATACCGATATAGTTTCTAAAGTGTTGGCAATAATATTCAGCTTCGGGATTTTTGGAGCCGCGCTGCTGTTCAAGTCATATACAAGATCTTGGTCGTCGCCACCTGTTATATTTGCATTGTTCTGGTTTTTGTTTACATTTTTCCCGCTGGTTGTAATGTTCTCGATACCGATCGACCCCTACTCAATACTGTTTATATTGTGCTGCGTAATACTTTTCGGAATTTCGTGTATGTTTTTTCCTTGGGGATTTGCTATAGCAGCAAATAAGTTGAAGCTTAAAGAATCCCCAACTCTTTACTCCGGAAAGCTTTTTTCATTGACCTTCTACTGCATGCAGACATCAGTTGTCGCCTGCATACTCGCCAACCTCTCCATACAAGGTTTTTCACCAGCTGACTTTTTTAGCGATCTGCTCGGGACAGCTAACAAATATCTTGTTGCAAGATACGATGGTAAAATAACTCCGAACATATACGCTCAGTTAGGTGTGGCTCTTAATTACACGGGCGTGTGTATTGGAGGGATGATAGTAGGCAATCGGAAAAATATTTTTAGAAAGCTGATTGTGTTTGCAATGAGCTTTATTCCGTCCGCTCTACACATGCTCATTTATGCCGACAAAGGAACGTTATTTTTATGTGCTGCACTATTCTATGGTGGAGTAATTATCGCAAGGACGCACGCGGGCGACACTGACCTAACAAACAAAAAAACCAACAGAATTGCACTTGTCTCAGTGTTAGTGCTGTTCCCGATTTTACTGGCATCCTTTATGGCAAGGGGGATTGGTGATGGAACCACAAGTCAGACCATAGAGCGACTACAGTATTATATGTCTTCCTATGCATTCGGTCATCTGTATGCATTTTCCGATTGGTTTTCAAGTATTACTTCGGGCGAATCGCGCAGCATTTTTTACAATTCAAGTGGCTATACGTATGGCCTGTATACTTTTATGGCGATTTTTAAGTTTTTCGGCGATACAACTTATATACCGGACGGTTATTATGAAGAGTACTATAACTTCAATGATTTAATTCAAACGAATATTTACACAATGTATCGTGGGCTAATTCAAGATTTTAGCTTTGTTGGGGCGCTCGTTTATATGGCGTGTAGTGGGATTTTATTTAATCTCGCATATTATCGACTGTTAACAAGTAAAAAGCCAGTGTTCTCTGCAGCGCTGTATATTTGTATGATTGGCTATATATACTCTACGTTTCTTATAAGTATCATGACTTGGAATAGTATTTTTGCGGTATTTGTTGTTCTGTCACTTATTTTTATGGCAAATTGCATTTTTAATGAACTAGGTAAAAGAAGTTCGATCGCAACATAAATATCATGACTCGGCCACTTATCATCGCAGTGTCAGCACTTTCAATAGTTGAAATTGGGCTGTCGACCATGAACAGGAGTCGGTAGAGGTAGCTTCTGGGCCAGTCTATCAAACAATTCGATCTGGCCCGATCTAGCCTTTTACATTCAGTAGTTGTAAAAGCCGGAACCTGTTTTCCGCCCAAGTCGATTAGCCCTAACCATTTTTCTTAGTAGTGGGTGAGCTCTGTATTTGGAGTCGCCGGTTTCGTTATGTAGTGTTTCCATGATCGATAGGTTGACGTCGTTGCCAATAAGGTCTGCCAGGGCTAGCGGTCCTATCGGATGGTTCGCTCCAAGCTTCATAGCCTTGTCTATTTCTTCCGCGCTGGCTACACCCTCTGCTAATATTCCGATGGCTTCATTGATCATCGGAATCAGCATTCTATTGACTATGAATCCCGGCGCCTCATTAACCAGTACCGGATCTTTACCTAATGACTTAGCAAGATTCATCGCCCAGATTTCGGTTTCTTTTGATGTTGAAAGCCCGACGATTACTTCAATCAGTTTCATTACTGGCGCGGGGTTGAAGAAATGCAAGCCAATAACGTTTTGTGGGTTTTTTGTCAGGCTTGCCAGTTCTGTTATCGAAAGAGAAGACGTGTTGGATGCTATTACTGCGTTAGGGTTTGCGGTCGTTGCAATTTCCTTGAATATGCAGTGCTTGATATTCATATCTTCAGACACAGCTTCTATGATTAAGCCGCAATCTGAGATTTCTTTATATTCGCTCGTGATAGAGATTTTTCTGGAGAAGTTAGATACGTCTTCTGATGATAGTTTTTTTTTGTTAACCATTCGGTCCCACTGAGTATTAAGATCCTCCAGTGGTAGAGCGCAAGCTAGCGCAGATCGGCCAACCCACACTATCGAAGAAACACATTTCGATTGTGCAAGGACCTGAACAATACCCTTTCCCATAGTTCCTGAACCAATAACAGCAACCTTGATTTTTTCCATTGCTAATTTAATCCTTTACTTCGAATCTTTGCGGAGTGGCTTTGCCGGGTTTCCAAAAACCGTTGTGTATGGAGCAACGCTTTTTGTAACTACGGAACCCATGCCGACAATAGCGCCCTTTCCTATAGTTATTGGTCTGTCCGGGGTGCCCTGTCTAATCATTGCGCCTGTCCCTATATAAGCGTGATCTTCAATCACTACACTTCCATTGCATTGAACGTTAGGGGCGAATGTGACAAAGTCACCAATTACACAGTCGTGCGCGACGTATGAATAAATATTTGCGTGAAAAAAATTACCAATTTTTGTATTTGCTGTGACCGTAGTGAATGGGCAAAAAACGGCACCAGCGCCTATTGAGTTATTAGTTAGGTTTACTGAGTTCATGGCTGATATAGAAAAAGGCTGTATGTTCAGTAGTATTAGTTTTTCAGAAATAGATTGTCGTAGCTGGCTGTTGGCTATCGTTATGTTGAAAAACTTATCGCCTTTCATTTCTATAAAGGATTCAGTGTTTATGACACTATATCCATTAATTGTTTTTTCTTGAGCGTTGTCATCCACGAAGACAATTTTAAACTCGTCCTGAGTGATCATGCCTAGCATTTCAGTTGCGAGAGGTGCTACTTCTCGCCCAAAACCACCAGCTCCAACAATTGCATAAATTTTCATTTTCAATCCTTAATTTCTATCTGGAGGCAGCTGTAACCTGAAAGATTTTGAGACGCGCAGGACCGCTGAGTTCATGGATGCGGCAGGATTCTACAGGCGAAAGAGTCTTGTGTCAGGGGCGGGAGATCGCTGCAGAGGTCGTGTTCGGTCGGCAGGTAATCACCAACGCGCTAGGCTATTAGAGGGGGGAGGCGCTGCTTGAGGTAATCGCTGGCAGTCTCAATGCCAGAAAGATCTTCGTCGAAGTGGAGGCGATCGCGGTATTTGGCTATGCCGTCACCCGCCTGCCGTTGAGCAGGATGACTATGCCCGGGTCCGTCAATTACTGCGCGCCACAGTCAGCGGCTATGCTCCAGACGGCGAGATCGTCGACTGGATCTACCAGCAACGCCGCCTCGAACCCTGATCTCACATATGTTGTAACTCAGCCATTTTTGACATACGCATGACATCGCCTAGGTTTGGAAGGCAGCTTCGGAAAAGCTGCTTCTCCCCTATCGATGTCATGGAGTGTGTCTCTTATGCGTACTACCTACCTCTCGTCCCTGGTCTTTGCTTTGCTGGCCAGTGCCTCTCTTGCCGTCAATGCCGCACCTGCCAAATCGGAACCCGCTGCGCCTGTCGCGGTGCAAGTGGCGTCTGCCGGGCAGGCCTCCAGAATTAATCTCAATGCGGCCGATGCCGCGACCTTGCAACGTGAACTCTCCGGGATCGGCGAGGCCAAGGCGAAGGCGATTGTGGCTTACCGTGAAAGCAACGGGCCATACACTTCGGTGGATGAGTTGTTGGAGGTTAAGGGGATCGGCAAGGCGATTCTGGACAAGAACCGCGACATGCTTGAAATCAAGTAAACACGATTCGTTCGTAGCAGCTAAGGCCGGTCATTGACCGGTCTTTTTTTTGGTGGGCTGGAGTCGTATCGAACGCCTGTGAGTACAGACGCACTATGCCCAGCCTCGGCCGAGAACGATCACGGGAGCAGATCGACCTCTTGCAGGGTTTTGCCTGCCTGGTCCTTGGTCGAGAGCTGTGGCGCTTCACTGAGCTGCCAGTCGATGGCCAGCGTCGGGTCGTTCCAGAGAATGCAGCGCTCAGCCTCTGGCGTGTAGTAGTTGGTGGTTTTGTAGAGAAATTCCGCGTAGTCGCTCAGCACTACGAAACCGTGGGCGAAGCCTTCCGGGACCCAGAGCTGGCGATGGTTTTCAGCCGACAAACGCACCGCAACCCAATGGCCGAAATTCGGCGAGCTGCGGCGGACGTCCACTGCTACGTCGAGTACTTCACCGGCGGTGACTCGCACCAGTTTTCCCTGAGTGTTTTCAAGCTGGTAGTGTAAACCGCGCAGCACACCTTTTTGCGAGCGGGAATGATTGTCCTGAACAAATTGCGTGTTCAGGCCGGTCGCCTCCGCGAAAGCCTTGGCATTGAAGCTTTCAAAGAAGAAGCCGCGCTCGTCACCAAATACCTTGGGTTCGATGATCAGAACACCGGGCAGGTCGGTGGTGACTACATTCATTGGTTTTCTCCAGCGATAGTGAACGGGTAATGGCCGTGGCCAGTATTGCCCAAAAAAAGGGCATATTAGAGCAATGGCTTGATCAGGCAAATCAGATCTTTGAAATCAGTGAATCCCAGGCGTTCGCCTTGATTGCTCCCTCCGGGACCAGTTGGCACCGCTCCAGGTTTTCCAGATGCCACTGCACGGTTTTGCGCAGCCTGCTCGATTCCGCTGGCAACGATGACGTGACGAAAAATCCGCGGACCAAGCCGATGTTTTGCTGCTCGTTATAGCCGTCGATGTTATAGGTCAAGCGACCTCACCTTCGGTCACCACTTCGACTCTGGATTCTACGAATGACGTTCAGGTCGCAGCACAAAGTCAGAAACCTACATTCTGCTCCCTCGCCCCTGTAGGTCGGCGCTCCGGGAGGGCAGAGGTCACCCCGCTTCCTACTGGATTTTTTCTCGCCTCGGGCATTCGTCCATACATCGCCGCTATGTTTGATAAGTCGCAAACCCACGCAGAACCGTGAGGAGCCGACCCATGGTGATTGTTCGAGCCATTAAATTATGGCTATCATATTAACTTGAAATTATGCCTATAATAAAACCCTCTCCGGTCTGAGCCTTCCCCACCGGACACTCAGGCTCCCCCAGCATTCCCCAGGAGTACAGCTATGAACCCTGTCCAATCCAAAGGTACGGCCCTCATCACCGGCGCTTCCTCCGGCATCGGAGCAATCTACGCCGAGCGGCTGGCAAAACGTGGTTACGACCTGCTGTTGGTGGCTCGCGACGAGCAGCGTCTAGAGTCGGCCGCGACTCGGTTGCGGGCTGAGTATGGTGTGCAGGTTGAGGTGTTGAAGGCGGATCTGACGCTCAAGTCGGATCTGTTGAACGTCGAACAGCGCTTACGCAGCGATTCCAACATCAGCCTGCTGATGAACAATGCCGGTATCGCCGCCGATGGTCCGTTGGCCAGTGCCGATATGGATCAGCTGGAGCGGATGATTCAGCTCAATGTGGTGGCGGTCACGCGTTTGGCTTCGGCTGGCGCGCAGAGTTTTTCGGCTGCCGGGCGGGGGGCGATTATCAACGTGGGGTCGGTGGTGGCGTTGATTCCGGAGCGATTCAATGCGACGTATGCGGCGACCAAGGCTTATGTGTTGAGTCTGACCCAGTCGTTGAACACCGAGCTGGAGGGTTCGGGTGTGCAGGTGCAGGCGGTGTTGCCGGGTGTGACGCGCACCGAGATCTGGGAGCGTTCGGGTATTGATGCCAATGCGATTCCGGCGCAGATGGTGATGGAGGCCGATGAGATGGTCAGTGCGGCGTTGGCCGGTTTTGATCAGGGTGAGTTGATCACTATTCCGTCGCTGCCGGATGCGGCGGATTGGCAGGCGATGACGGCTGCGCGGCATGCCCTGGGTCCAAATTTGTCGAAGAGCAGTGCGGCTGCCCGCTATAAGTAATGGGCGGGTCCATGAATGAATTTGAGGTGGTGAAGTTATGAGCGGACGTCGAGTGGTAGTGACCGGCATGGGTTTGGTGTCGCCGTTGGGTTGCGGTGTCGAGCCGGTCTGGGAGCGTTTGCTCGCCGGTCGTTCGGGCCTGCGCCAGTTGCCGGACGCGGTGGTGGCTGATTTGTCGGCCAGGGTTGGCGGTGTGGTGCCTACTCTGGCGGAGGATAGCGAGGCGGGGTTTGATCCGGATCGGGCGACGTCACCCAAAGAGCAGAAGAAGATGGACCGCTTCATTCTGTTCGCCATGGCGGCTGCGCAGCAGGCGCTGGAGCAGGCGGGTTGGGTGGCGGGCGATGCTCGGGCGCAGGAGCGTACGGCGACGATCATTGGATCGGGGGTGGGTGGTTTCGGCGCGATTGCCGATGCGGTACGAACCACCGACAGCAAGGGCCCGCGACGTTTGTCGCCGTTCACCATTCCGTCATTCCTGGTCAATCTGGCGGCGGGTCATGTGTCGATCCAGCACGGTTTCAAAGGCCCGCTGGGTGCGCCGGTAACCGCTTGTGCCGCAGGCGTTCAGGCGATTGGTGATGCGGCACGCTTGATTCGGTGTGGCGAGGCGGATATTGCGGTCTGTGGTGGCGCGGAAGCGGCCATCGATCGAGTCAGTCTTGCCGGGTTCGCGGCGGCCAGGGCCTTGTCCAGTGGTTATAACGAGACGCCTGAGCGCGCTTCGCGGCCGTTCGACAGTGGCCGCGATGGCTTTGTCATGGGCGAGGGCGCGGGGCTTCTGGTGATTGAGGAGCTGGAGCACGCATTGGCCCGTGGCGCTCAGCCGTTGGCGGAGCTGGTCGGTTATGGCACCAGTGCCGATGCCTATCATCTGACCGCCGGCCCGGAGGATGGCAGCGGTGCGCGGCGTTCCATGGCGCTGGCATTGGCCCAGGCCGGGATCAGCGCGGGCCAGGTGCAGCATCTCAACGCTCACGCGACTTCTACGCCGGTGGGTGATCTGGCTGAAATCGCCGCTATCAAGTCGTTATTCGGTGAGCACCCGGAGGTTGCGGTGACTTCGACCAAGTCCGCCACCGGGCACCTGTTGGGCGCTGCTGGCGGGATTGAGGCGATCTTTACCATTCTGGCGATCCGCGATCAGATCGCGCCGGCCACGCTGAATCTGGATAACCCGGATGCGGCAGTCGCAGGTCTGGACATCGTCCATGGCCAGGCGCGGCCGATGGCGATCGAGTATGCGTTGTCCAATGGCTTCGGCTTTGGCGGGGTGAACGCCAGTGTGTTGTTCAAGCGCTGGCAGGGTTGACGCTTAGTCAATCTGCTGTTTCAAGAAGTCGCGGGTGATATCGAGAATCCGCGTGGCCAGTTCCGGGTTCTCGACACTGCGCGACAGCATCAGCGCCCCCACCAGGGTCGACATCACGATGATGCTCTGATCGGCGGCATTCGGGCCGCCGAGGGCGGTTTCCACTTGCTTGAGTCTTGAGTCGAGGATGGCATCGCTGGTCGGGCTGGGTTGCCCGCGCTGGCCGAGTTCCGAAGACATGGTGGGCAGCGGGCAGCCCTGATCGGGGGAGGTCTGGTGCCATTCGGAAAGGTAGGTGTCGATGAACGCTTCCAGCGGGCGTTCCTGGGCGAAGAGTTCGGCGCAGCGAACGTCGACTTGTTCGCCGGCGGCCTGGAGAGCTTTTTCCACCAGTTCGTCTTTGGATTTGAAGTGGGAATAAAAACCCCCGTGGGTCAGGCCCAGGGCTTTCATCAGCGGTTGCAGACCGGTAGCGCCGATACCGTCTCGGCGAAAACGCACTGAAGCTTCCTTGATGATGCGCTGATGGGTCCGGGCTTTATGGTCTTGCGAGTAACGCATCTAAGAGTCTCCACAACAATCGCGCATATTAACCAAGGTAAATTGGATGGTGACCGTACTTCTATTTCTGCATGCGCTGATTCTGGGAACTGGTTGGCACCAATAGTGGTTATGGATTGGCTGAGGACTGTTGAGCACTCATAAGGCAATCACCATGAGCCGCCGCAGTGCATCGGGCGTTGGGCCACCTGCACCAGTTCCTGCATAGAGCGGGGCTGGTGACAGGCTGCGATAGGTTCCTTTTGGTTTGGTCAGCGGGTTTTCTGATCGATGCCGCTGGCCAGGGTCTGGCTTTCATTATGTCCGCCGCCGCGCAGCAGACCGATATTGAACAACTCGTCCTCCTTGGTTTTTGAGTCGCGTTTTTTCAGCAGTTCCTTGACTATTTCAGTACCGCTCTGCGTGACAGAAGTCGACGAATTCAGGCCGACATCGGCCCGGTAGTCACGGCCATTCAGGTCCTTGGCGTTGACCGATGCGCCGCCCAAGTCAACCGAACCTCGGGTGGAGCTGATCCGCGCGCCAATCAGATTGACCTTGCCGCCAACCTGCAAGTCCACGCTGTCGATGCCCTTGATGCTTGAAGCCTGGGCGACGCTGTCCTTGCTGGCATGGCTGACATCCACCAGCAAGGTTGGTGTGATATCGCGGTTTCGCGGATTTTTGAAGAACAGGTCCTTGAGCCGTGAGTGGGCGATTTCGGCGCTGCTGGCGTTGGCGCTGAAACCTTCCTGCACTGGCGACGAGGCCGGCGCAGCAGTACGTGCCTTGTCCAGATCGTAGCTATCACTGCGGGTCAACTTGTTACCGAGTTTTTCCCTGGCGTCACCGACCTTGGCAACCAGGTTGTCCTTGAGGTCCTTGGCCTTGTCGGCGGCTTTCTCGTAGAAGCCCTTGGTCTTGTCTTTGAGGGTATCGGCGGCAGGACCGCCGAGCGCCCCCACTTTGTCGACTACGCCGTTGGGGTTCTTTTCGGTCGTCAGTTGCGCATCCACTTTCACAGTTACCCCCTTCACTTGATCCTGGCGGCTCGCAACCAGCAAATCGCCATCGATCTGGCCGCGGACGTGTTTGGCGTTGATGGTCGCCCCCGCCAATCGAGTGTCACCGCGGCTGTCGAGCTGGACCCGGTCGGCGTTCAGTCGGGTGTTGTCATGGGTCAGGCTATCGAGCTTGTCGATTTCCAGCTTCACCCGGCCAAACAGTCCGGAGGCGTTGTTGGCGTTGTCCGAGCTACCGGTGGCATTGATGCCCAGGCCTAGGCCAATGGATTTGTTATCGCGCTTTTGCGTGGAAGTCGCCGACTCGAGAATCAGGTCGCCGTTATTGGCCGCCAGTTCGAATGCTTGAGCCTTGCCCTGAAGCCCTTGCAGGCGGCCGTTTTCAGCTTCGATATGAACCTTGCCCGCGCTGTCGATACTGCCACCACGCTGGATCTGGCTGCTTTCGTCGGTTTTGCCCAGGCTGAACTGTGCACCGATTCCACCGCCTTTCGTGCTGCTCTCGGCGGTCTGAGTAGCTTTTAAACTCAGCCGGGCGCCGCCTCCGATCTTGCTGCCCTGGGCCTCATGGGTATCGACACCAGCGAGGTATTCAAGGGTATTGCCAGCGTGCAGATTGACCTCGCCATTTTTGTTTTTTGCGTCACCGATCTGCGCGCCATGCACAGTCAGGTCCTGCCCGGCGACGATGTCGGTAAGACCCTTGGCGTGCAGCATGGCGCCGCGGCCCTGAGTGTCCTCGGTACGCAGGCCGGATTTGTCGAGCTGGAAGCCACCGTTGGCTTTTTTCCCGCTGGTCGGGCTGGTGCCGCCTTCCAGCCAGGCGAAGCCGCCGAGGGTGTTTTCCTTGGAAGTTTGGCGGTCGCGGGCTTCGTCGAAGGTCAATGAACCAGGCGTATGAATGCTCAGAACGCCCTGTTGCGCGTCGAAACGAGTGCCTTCGTAGCGGCCGTCGGCGCCCAGCTGGATCTGGATACCCTGCTTGCCTGACAGGCTACCGGGCAGCGCAGTGCTAGTGGTTCTGGCCAGGTCAAAGCTGCCGCCGGAACCCGCCGCCCGGGCGTTGATGTCGCTGCCGGTGCTGGTATAGACCCGCAGGCTGGCGTCGACGTCGGTGCCTTTGGTGTGTGTGCTGGAGGTGTCTTCGGCGGCGAGGAACTCATGGGTATCGGCCGTGATTGCGACCTGTCCCTCAGTAGCGGTGTAGCGGGTGCCGGTGTCGGTCAGTGCACCTTCGACCGCGACCTTCACCGCTGCGCCTTCGAACTCGCTGACCACGGCTTTGGTGGAGTCTGTGCCGGTCTTGGTGTCGAGCAGATTGAAGGCCAGGTCGGCTCCGACGTTAGGCGTTTCGATCGCATCGATCGCCAAGGGTTGGTAGAACTTGCTCTGCCCGGTGTCCTCGATCATTTTCTGTATGGGCCGGGTCACGTCCTTATACTCGAGGCTGGCGCCAAGACTGGCGGTCCATGTGTTGACGTCGCGAATCTCGGACTTGCTGTCATGGGCTTCACGGTTTTCCATGCTGCCGGCGCTGACAACCAGGTCCTTACCGGCCTTGACCCTGGCCGCTTCGGTGATGATGGTTCCCTGGCCGTTATCGGCGATCAGTTTCAGGTTATCACGGGCGCTGAGCTGGCTTGACTTGACGGTGGATGCTTGAGCGTTGGTGTCGATGCTCTCTTTACCGACCTGGTAGCCGGTCCCGGCGCGGTCCATGCCGCCGGTGCCGAATGCACCCAGGTTGAGGTTCTTCTCCTGGGTACGGTCGGTGGTTTTGTCCGCTTCGCTCAACAGCTCGATGGATTTTGCCTTGAGCTGCAGATCTCCGGCCGTGGCCTCGACTTGTGAACCTTTGACCTGCAGGTTATTGCCGGCCAGCAGTTCCACTGTGCCGCCACTCAGTTGGCTGCGCTCGTGGGTGAGGGTATCCAGGGTGTTTTTGGTTTCCTTCTGGTTATAGCCGACCTCGGCCTTGTATTGCTTCGAACCTTTGATTCCGTCGGCGGCTTTTTTGGTTTCCCCGGCTGAGGCCGAAAAACTGTGGGTGTCGGTTTCGCGGATGGTTTTCCCACTGCTGTTGGCTGCCCGCAGGTTAATGTCGTTGTTCGCCGTGAGTTCGAGCTTGCCTTGGGCCTTGACCTCGGCGCCGATCACGTTCAAGTCGCTGGCGCTTTGCAGGCGCAGATTGCTCTGCGATTGCACCTGGCTACCGACGTGAGTGCCGGTGTCGTTCTGTGTGCGTGTTTGATCCTTGATCAGGCCGAAGAGCTTGCTGTCTTTATCTGATTTGTCGGAGTGTTCAAGGTTTTGCGCACCATCGACGGTCAACGCGCCGCTGTTGCTGATCAACAGTGCGTCCTGTTTACCCAGCACCCGGCTGCCGCTGATGGTGACGTCCTCGGAGATCACCCGCAGCTTGCCTTGGGCCTCGACCCGGCTGCCAACCGCCAGATCCTTACTCTGATCGTCCTTGCCGTTCTCGCCGAAAAAGCTACCGGAGACCAGGTCGCCTTCATAATTCTTCTGGTAGCTCGATTGTGCGACTCGGGAAGCGTCAATCTGGACTTTTCCGCCGGCCTGAATCGTCATGTCGCCGTTGCTTTCGACTTGGCTGCCCCGTACCTGCACATTGCCTTTGGCGGTGAGATTCATCGCGGCACCGCTTTGCAGATGGCTGCCTTGGGCTTTTTCGCTGTGCTCGTTTGTTTCATAGTCACCGCGCCAGAGGTTTTTGCGGTGATTGACCTTCTCTTTGATATCGGTCGAGTCGTTCAGCGCAGTGACTAGCAAGTCCTTGCCGGCATCGACCTGTAACTGGCCGCCGGCCTTGGCGGTAGAGGCTTTGAACTCGACGTTTTCACCAGCCTTCAGGCGCAAGTCGGCGTTGGCGTTCAGGTTGCTGGCGTGCTGCCGACGGCGGGTTTCAGTGCGGTTTTTGTCGTAGGTTTCGGTGGTGATGAACCAGAATTTCTTTTCCCAGTCTTCATGAGTCTCGGTTTTTTGTTCGGCGCTCAGGGCATCGAGTCGCAGGTTGCGGCCTGCTACAGCATCGATATTGCGCCCGTTAACGTCGGCGGCCTTGAGGGTCAAGTCGCCCTTGGCAGACAGACGGGCATCGCCCTCGGTGCTGCTCAGAACCGTGCGTTGCACATTCAGGTTGTTGGGTCGGGTTTTGCCGGTGATCTCCAGATCACCGGCTGACTCGATCTTCAGGTCTGCCCTCGAAGTGATGGGCGCGGCAATCCTGACCCCGGCGCCATCGGCGGTGCTGACGATATTGATTCGTCCCGCACGCATGGCGCCGAACAGTTGTGCGTCGACCCGTCGCTGGCTGCCCGGCGAGTTGCGGCTCTGCTCGACGTTTCCACTGGCGTAGTTCACCTGGTTGCGCCCGGCCGTCAGGTTCAAGGTGGTCTGCGCGCTGATGTCGCCGTCGGTGGTCACGCGCGGTGCGAGCAAGTCGATGGCGCCGCCGTTGTTGTGCAGGCCAAGCTGTCCGACCTGCAAATCACCGCTGGCGTTGAAGGTGTTCAGGCGGGTCAGGCGACCGTCTTCGAGTTCCGGGCTGCCAACCACGAAACTGGCCCGGGGGGTGTTGATGAAGCTCGCACCATTGACGTTGATGCCGTTGGGATTGGCCAGTACATAGTCCGCAGCCCGGCCGAAAATTTCCTGTGCCCCGGCGATGCTCGAGGCATTGCGACTGATGACTTCGTTGAGAATCAGGCTGGCGTCGCGTCCGTTGAACTGCGAGTTGGCACCGAGCTGACCGGCCAATTGGGACGTCCCGGGCACCAGTGAGTTGTTCAGCACCAGACCCTGGCGTTCGACGTTGTAGTCGTAAAACTGGTTGTGCGAAACACCCGCGCCATTGGGCGCGACAATGCCGACCACCGGAACGCCTTGTTCACGGGAAACCAGGGCGCCGCCGGGTACCGGGGTCAGGTTTTCGGCCAGTGCCGGTTGTATGTAAGGGACGAATACCAGTCCGGAAATGACCCAGCGCAATGTCTGGCAGGGTCTCAGTCGCAGGGGCGGGAGTGTTGTTTTTGTTTTCATGACGAAACCTTTTGATTGTTGTTATGGGTTTGCGTGCAATGTCCTTATCGTCCTTGCGGGCACGATTGATCGCTCCTTGGGAAATCTTCCAGGATTTCCTTTGTTTCAAATCCAGAGGTTCACCTCCATTAGCCAGAAACCCGGCTCCGGGTTTAAAGGTCGCGAGCTGTACAGCCGGCGTTGGTAGTCGACATCGACTTGAAAGTTTTTTCCGCTGAAACCGAGGCCAACGCTCGCGCCCGCCAACCGCTGGCTTCTGGCGCCCTGGGTATATTTCCCCCAGCCACTGTCGAGCCCCACGCGCGGAGTGATGCGTAGCTGTGGGCTGAATGTTCGCGGCAGACTCAGGGTATTGCGCCATACGGCGCCCTTGGCGGCGGACAGCGAGCCAAGACGAAAACCCCGGACCGCGTAGTCATCGGTCAACAGCATTTGCTCGAGGCTCGGCAGCAGGTCGGGGCTGTATTGCAGGGCCAGTTGACTGTCCCAGTTCCACAGGGCGTCGCGGCTTTGGCGCCAGTAGCTGATGTCGGCGCGGTACTTGCGAAATTGCGCTTGTGGCAAGCGCTGGGTAAGCCGCTCGCTATCGCGGTCGGCGCCCAGCCAGTCCAGCCCTTGGGCGTAACTGAGGGTGCTGCTCCAGATTCCGTCCGAGACCTTGAGCAGGTTGAGACTGGCCTCGGCCACTGTCAGACGCGGGCTCTGGATGCGCAGGTGCTGCCCGGCAAAGTAGCTGTCCGAGCGCTTGGAGCTCAGGCGCAGCGTGCCGTTCAGCAATGTGCCCTGATCGCGCCAAAGCATGCGGTTGAGGCTCAGAGCGTACTGGTCGGTCTGACCGTTGCTGACCACGACCTGGTGCTTGAGCTGAATCGGATAACGGTACTCGGCGCGGCTCAGGCTCAGGCCAAGGGTCCAGAAACCATAAGGAATGTTGTAGTACAGGCTTTGGCTGCGGCTGTAGGCGTCTTGCCGATTCAGCGATGTGCTGCCATTGAGGCTGACGAAGTCGTTCAGCCCCAATGGGCTATCGAGGCTCAGGCTCAACGCGGCACGGTTGCGCCCGGTTTGCTGGTTGCCTCGGTTGTTGGCGTTCAACGCTGCGGCCCATGGCGCCGCTTGGGTGCGCGAACGAATGATCAGCCGCGAGCCGCCGGCCAATGCGCCAGGCGCGATGTCAGCGGTCAGGTCCAGAGAGCGCAGGCGGTTCAACTGGTCGAGGCCCTGCTCCAGATCGCGCAACTGCAAGGGTTTGCCAAGCATCCCGGGGAACGCGCCCTGGAGTGACACAGCTTGGGTCGGATCTTCCAGTTCGATGGATTCGACGAAGCCTTCCTCGATGATGATGTCCAGGCTCTGTGCATCTTGCGGTGGGCTCGCCAGATAGGGGCGGCTGGCGATATAGCCGGCATCGACATACAGCTGGGTGAGGGCTGCCAACAGCTGATTGATCTGTTGGGCATTCATGCAGGGCGTGATCAGCGTGTCGAGTCGGGCGATGATCTGCTGCTGAGTGATCAAGGTATTGCCGGCCAGTCGCAGTCCTTGAAAACTCCAGCAGCTTTCGCTGCCAGGCGAAGCCGACTCGGGGGTCGTGTGTTCCGGTTGCGCGGGGCCGGAGCGTTCCAGCAGACGCAGACGCTGGTCGAGCTCCAGTTGCTCGCGGGTTCGCCGTTCACGGTCTTGCGAGCGCAGGTTCAGATCGCTGATCGATGGATCGTCACCCCAGGCAGAGGGTACATACATCAGTCCAATCGACAGGATGATCGCCAACCAGAAGTCGGAGGTGCGGAGTGCGAACCGGAAATGGACATTCGGCATAAGCCCGATACTCGTAATTGCCAATGGCTGTAACACAAAGTCTAAAGCGCTTTGGGCCAGCAAATACGGGGGCGTGCGTCTGGATTTGGTGTGGGATCCGTCCTGCGAATGTAGGACTTGGAGGGGGAATATGTAGGACGAGGCGCCGCACCCCGTAGCAGCTGCCGAAGGCTGCGTTCGGACCGGGGTCGCGCTCGACCGCAGCAGTCGCAAATCCTGCTTGCACGGATTGTCTGGAATACCGCAGTGCCTGATTTTACGACCGCTGCGTCCGGATGCGGCCCAGACCGAACGCAGCCTTCGGCAGCTGCTACGGGGCCAGTGCGGGGCAAGCCCTCTCGCCACAAGTTCTGTGCATGGCGATAGATATGAAAAACCCCGTCATTGGTTCTCAATGACGGGGTTTCAGTCAACGATCCTGCGCATCCTTGGCGTCCGCTTCCGCATTGCGTTCTGCCACGCGTTTACGTTGTTCTTCGGTCAGCTCCACCTTGTTGGCGGTGTCGCGCAGCATCATCAAGCCGCCGACGATCGAGCCGATTGCAACTATCAGAATCAACCAGGCATACCAGGGCATAGGGCTCTCCTTCAAGGCAGCCACGGGGCGAAGGATTTCGCCCGATGGTTGTGCATATACCACTTTGAGTAATCGCGTTTCTCAGTGGTTTCATTGTAGGCCTGTTACTCCTCGCAGGAGCTGCCGAAGGCTGCGATCTTTTGATCTTTGGCGATGCGACTGACCTCTAAAATCAAAAGATCGCAGCCTTCGGCAGCTCCTACAGGAGGTTGTATTGCCGCCCGGTCAGCATCGCATTTGATCGGGGCATTTCCCCACTTTTTACACATTCTTTATGCCTCGCCTCACCCCTCGATCTCGCTCCTTTACAGCCTCCCTGCCGACAATGAATGCACACGCGGCAATCGCCGTATGACGGAGAAATTCCATGAGCGTTCTGGACGGAGTGTCACTGCTGCTGGCAATGGGGCTGTTCATTTATCTACTGGTTGCGCTGGTGCGCGCGGATCGGAACTAGGAGCGGTTATGCACAGTTATGACTATGGACTGATCCTCGCCTTCTTCGCCCTGGTGTTGATACCGGCGCCGTTTCTCGGGCGCTTCTACTACAAGGTGATGGAAGGCCAGCGCACCTGGCTGACGCCGGTCCTCGGGCCAGTGGAGCGCGGCTGTTATCGAGTGGCCGGGGTCGATCCGCAGGCCGAACAGAGCTGGCAGAAATACACCCTGGCCTTGCTCGCCTTTAACCTCGCGGGTTTTGTGCTGCTGTTTCTGATCCTGTTGTTGCAGGGTTATTTGCCGCTCAACCCGCAGCACCTGCCGGGTCAGGAGTGGACGCTGGCGTTCAACACCGCCATCAGTTTCATGACCAACACCAACTGGCAGGCCTACAGTGGTGAAGCCTCGCTGAGCTATCTTAGCCAGATGGTCGGCCTGACCGTGCAGAACTTCGTCAGCGCCGCCACCGGCCTCGCGGTGCTGGTGGCCCTGTGTCGCGGCATCGGCCGGCGTTCGGCGCAAACCCTGGGTAATTTCTGGGTCGACATGACCCGCGCCACCCTCTACGGCCTGTTGCCGTTGTGCCTGTTGCTGGCGCTGTTCCTGGTCTGGCAGGGCGTACCACAAACCTTCGGCCACTACGTGAATGCGCTGACCCTGCAAGGGGTGGATCAAGTGATTGCGCTGGGCCCGGCAGCCAGCCAGATTGCGATCAAGCAACTGGGTACCAACGGTGGTGGCTTCTTCGGCGTCAACTCGGCCCATCCGTTCGAGAACCCGACGGCCTGGAGCAACCTGTTCGAAGTCGCGTCGATCATTCTGATCCCGGTGGCGCTGGTGTTCACCTTCGGCCATTACGTCAAGGACCTGCGTCAGAGCCGGGCGATCATCGCCTGCATGCTGGCGCTGTTCCTGATCGGCGGTGCCACTTCGCTGTGGGCCGAGTACCAGCCGAATCCGAGCCTGGACCACGTTGCGGTCGAACACACCGCGCCGCTGGAAGGCAAGGAAACGCGCTTCGGCACTACCGCCACGGTGCTGTGGTCGGTGACTACCACCGCGGCGTCCAATGGTTCGGTGAATGGCATGCACGACAGCCTCAACCCACTGAGCGGGATGGTCGCGCTGGTCAATATGATGGTCGGCGAGGTGATCTTCGGCGGCGTCGGTGCCGGGCTCTACGGCATGCTGCTCAACGTGCTGATCGCGGTGTTCCTCGCCGGCTTGATGATCGGCCGCAGCCCGGAATACCTCGGCAAGAAACTCCAGGCCAGGGAAGTCCAGTTGCTGGTGGTGACTCTGCTGGTGATGCCGGTGGGCGTGCTGGTGCTCGGTGCGATCGCCGCCAGCTTGCCCGGCCCGGCGGCGGCCATCACTAACCCAGGTCCCCATGGTTTCAGCCAGTTGCTCTATGCCTATACCTCGGCCAGTGCCAACAACGGTTCGGCCTTCGCCGGGCTGGGCGCCAACACGCCGTTCCATAACCTGATGCTCGGCCTGGGCATGTTGATCGGTCGCTTCGGTTACATCCTCCCGGTGCTGGCCCTGGCCGGCAGCCTGGCCATGAAGAAAACCGCGCCGATCGGCCAGAACAGCTTCCCGACCCATGGTCCGCTATTCGTGACCTTGCTGGCCGTGACCATTTTGCTGGTGGGCGGCCTGACGTTCCTGCCGACCCTGGCGTTGGGGCCTGTTGCTGAACACCTGGGCCAAGCCGCTTTTGGACTGAAGAGCTGAGGGATCCGATGATGAATATGCCCGCAACCAAAGCCGCCGTCGTCAAGGCGCCGGCACCACCAAAAACTGCGATCTCGGCCCTCTGGCGGCCGGCGCTGCTGCAAGCTTTCATCAAGCTCGACCCGCGCCAACTCAAGCGCGCGCCGGTGATGCTGGTGGTCGAACTGACGGCGATCCTCACCAGCGTCCTGTGCCTGGTGCCGGACCCGGCGGTGCCGACTTTCGTCGCCGCGCAAATCGCCCTGTGGCTGTGGTTTACCGTGTTGTTCGCCAACTTCGCTGAAGCCCTCGCTGAAGGCCGCGGCAAGGCCCGCGCCGACAGTCTCAAGGCCGGCAGCGAAGGCTTGAGTGCCCGGCGCAAGAGCGCTGATGGAAGCTATCAGGTGGTGCCCGCCACCCGCCTGCGCAAAGGCGATATCGTCCGGGTCGAAGCCTTGGAGATGATCCCCGGTGACGGCGAAGTGATCGAAGGCATCGCGGCGGTCAACGAGTCGGCGATTACCGGCGAGTCGGCGCCGGTGATCCGCGAGTCCGGCGGCGACCGCTCGGCCGTCACCGGCAACACCCGGCTGGTCTCCGACTGGCTGCTGGTGCGGATTACCGCCAACCCCGGCGAGTCGACCCTCGACCGGATGATCGCGCTGGTGGAAGGTGCCAAACGTCAGAAAACCCCCAACGAAGTGGCGTTGGATATCCTGCTGATCGGCCTGACCCTGATCTTTCTGTTGGTGGTGGTGACGCTTCAGCCATTCGCCCATTTCGCCAACGGCAGCCTGCCGCTGGTATTTCTGGTGGCGCTGTTGGTGACCCTGATTCCGACCACCATCGGCGGCCTGCTCTCGGCCATTGGTATCGCCGGGATGGATCGTCTGGTGCGGCTCAACGTCATCGCCAAATCCGGGCGCGCCGTGGAGGCGGCGGGTGACGTGCATGTGTTGCTGCTGGACAAGACCGGCACCATCACCTTCGGTAATCGCCGCTGCACAGCGATTCACCCCGCACCCGGGGTCAGCGCCAAAGAGTTGGCCGAAGGAGCATTGCTGGCTTCGCTGGCCGATGACACCGCGGAAGGTAAATCCATCGTCGAGTACCTGCGTGAACTTTATCCACAGGTTGAACCGGCTGCCGAGGTGCTGACTGCGGTGCCATTCAGTGCCGAGACCCGCTTGTCCGGAGTCGACTGCCAGGGTCGGATTTACCGCAAGGGCGCGGTGGATTCGCTGCTGACTTTCGTCGGTCTGCAACGTCGCGATCTGCAGCCGGCGCTGGCCCGGGAAATCGACCGGGTCGCCCAGAGCGGCGGCACGCCGTTGCTGGTCTGCGCCGAGGGCAAGTTGCTCGGCGCCATCCACCTCAAGGACGTGGTCAAGCCCGGCATTCGCGAGCGTTTCGCCGAGCTGCGCAAGCTGGGTATTCGCACCGTCATGGTGACTGGCGACAACCCGCTGACCGCCGCCGCCATTGCCGCTGAGGCCGGTGTGGATGACGTGCTGGCCGAAGCGACTCCGGAGAAGAAGCTGGCGCGTATTCGGCATGAACAGAATGACGGGCGCCTGGTGGCGATGTGCGGCGATGGTGCCAATGATGCGCCGGCGCTGGCCCAGGCCGACGTCGGCATGGCGATGAACGATGGCACCCAGGCTGCGCGTGAAGCGGCGAATATGGTCGACCTCGACAGCGATCCGACCAAGCTGCTGGACGTGGTGCAGATCGGCAAGGAATTGCTGGTGACCCGTGGTGCGCTGACCACCTTTTCCATCGCCAACGACGTGGCCAAGTACTTCGCAATCCTGCCGGCGCTATTCGCCTCGATTTATCCACAGCTTGGCGTGCTCAACATCATGCACCTGAGCAGCCCGCAGAGCGCGATCCTCTCGGCGATTGTCTTCAACGCCCTGATCATCGTGGTGCTGATCCCGCTGGCCTTGCGCGGAGTACGAGTCCAGGCAGCGAGCGCGGCGGCATTGCTGCGGCGCAATCTGCTGATCTACGGCGTCGGCGGGATCCTGGTGCCGTTTGTGGGGATCAAGGCGATCGACATGGTGTTGACGGGGTTGCAGTTGGTTTAGTGGTGGGGTGCCTCTAGCTTTTGGTTTGAAATGAGATCCAACCCTCTCCCCTAGGGGCACAACATTGAAATACGGACTCAGTCCTTCACCGTATTTCAAAGTTGTGTAGATATTTATGTCGTACGGGGAAAGGGAGCCGATCTTTGTGCTGTTCAAAACCTGAGTTCGACTCGAAGTTTCAGGTCGCAGTACTTCTAAAAAACACCGCGGTCAGTCCCCTCGCCCCTTTGGGGAGAGGGTTAGGGTGAGGGGTGGATTCCCCTGACACACCACAATTCTTCCGAATCGAGGATTCTGAAATGTCCACAATGATACGTCCGGCCCTGAGCCTGCTGGTCCTGATGACCCTGATCACCGGCATCGCCTACCCATTGGTGGTCACCGGGATAGCCCAGCTGGCATTCCCGGATCAGGCCAATGGCAGCCTGGTACGCGATGCCGACGGCAAGGTCCGCGGCTCGGCGCTGATCGCCCAGGATTTCAGCGGTGATGCCTGGTTCCATCCGCGGCCATCGGCGGGTGCCTTTGCCACGGTATCGAGCAGCGCCAGCAACCTGGCGCCGAGCAATCCGGCGCTGGCTACCCGGGTAATTGAGGAGGCCAACAAGCAGTTGGTGCCGGGGCAGGGGGCGGTGCCGTTGGCGTTGCTCACTACCTCCGGCAGCGGCCTTGATCCACACTTGCCACCGGCGGCGATTGCCTATCAACTGGCGCGGGTCGCGGCCGCCCGCAACCTGCCGGTTGCCACTGTGCAACAGCTGGTCGATGCCCATGTCGAGCGGCCTCTGGTGGGGCCGCCGGTGGTGAATGTGCTGGCCTTGAATATCGCGCTGCAACAGCTGTAGATCAAAAGATCGCAGCCTGCGGCAGCTCCTACAATGACCGCGTACACCCGGTTGATAAGGGTGACGCCGATCATGGACCGCTACACCCGGTTGATAAGGGTGACGCCGATCATGGACCGCTACACCCGGTTGATAAGGGTGACGCCGATCATGGACCGCTACACCCGGTTGATAAGGGTGACGCCGATCCTGTAGGAGCTGCCGCAGGCTGCGATCTTTTCGGGCATAAACCAATCTCAAGACGTACAAGGCGAAACCAGCATGAGTGACTCCGGCCGCGCCGACGCGCTGTTAGCAGACTTGCCCCGCGACGGTCGTGGCCGGCTCAAGGTCTTCCTCGGCGCCGCCCCTGGGGTCGGCAAGACCTACGCCATGCTGCAGGCAGCCCACACCCAATTACGTCAGGGGGTGAAACTCCTGGTCGGTGTGGTGGAAACCCACGGTCGCGCGGAAACCGAGGCGCTGCTCGGTGGTTTGCCGCAGCAGCCGTTGCTGCGCTCGGAATACCGCGGGGTGATGCTCGAAGAGATGGACCTCGATGGCCTGCTCAAGGCCAGGCCAACGCTGGCACTGGTGGACGAACTGGCACATACCAATGCACCCGGCAGCCGCCACGCCAAGCGCTGGCAAGACATCCAGGAACTGTTGGCCGCCGGCATCGATGTGTTCACCACGGTCAACGTCCAGCATCTGGAAAGCCTTAACGATCAGGTACGCGGCATTACTGGGGTGCAGGTCCGCGAAACCTTGCCCGACTGGGTACTCCAGGAAGCCTACGAACTGCTGCTGATCGACCTGCCACCCCGGGAACTGCTGGAGCGTTTGCGCGAGGGCAAGGTCTACGTGCCGGAACAGGCGCGGGCGGCGATCGACGCGTTCTTCACCCAGACCAACCTCACCGCCTTGCGTGAGCTGGCGATGCAGACCGCCGCGGCCCAGGTAGATGATGATTTGACCCAGGGTTACCGCCAATTGGGCCAGGCGGCACCAGCGGTGCGCGGACGCCTGTTGGTGGGGATCGATGGCGATGCCCAGGCCGAACGCCTGGTGCGCCACGCCAGTCGGGTCGCCCAGCGCCGGCATTTGCCCTGGAGCCTGGTGCATGTGGATAACGGCAGCGTGCGCGACGAGCAGTCGCGTTTACGCTTGCAAAGTGCCCAGCAACTGGCCGAACGTCTGGGCGGTGAAGTGGTGTTGTTGCGGGCCGGCGAGGTCGCGAAAACCTTGATCCAACACGCCGCCGAACGCCGTGCCAGCCTGCTGCTGGTCGGGCAGTCGCGGCCGCGTTTGCGCCGTCGGCTGTTCGGCGGCGGTTTGGCCTCACGGCTGTTGCGCGATGCGCGAGGGCTGGAAATCAACGTCCTCGACAGTGAAGCCGACCAACCGGTGCCGCGCATGCGTGCGGCGCATTCGCTGGTCTGGTTCGACTATGGGCTGGCGGTGCTGGCGACGGTACTGGCCAGCGCCCTGGCCTGGGCGGTGGTCAGTGTGTTGCCGCTGCCGAACATCTCGCTGGTATTCCTCGCCGCAGTGCTGCTGGTGGCGGTGCGCAGCAGTCCCGGCCCGGCCCTGGCCTGTGCGGCGTTGTCGTTCCTGACCTACGATTTTTTGTTCATTTCGCCGAATTTCTCCTTAAGCATCCAGCGCGAAGAAGACGTCCTGACCTTGCTGTTTTTCCTGCTGATGGCGGCCCTCACCGGCAACCTCGCGGCGCGCCAGCGTCGGCAGTTGCAGGCCCTGCGCGATACCCAGGAAGAGACCAGCGAACTGCTCGACCTGTCGCGCAAACTGACCGCGGCCACCGACCGCCAGGCAGTGGTCAGCGCCGCCGCCCAGCACCTCAATGGCTGGAACGATCTGCAACTGTGCCTGCTCAATCGCGACGGACCGAGCAGCTGGAAGGTCGAAACCGGCGGCCCGCAGCAGTTTTCCGAAACCGAGCGCGCCGCCGCCGACTGGGCCTGGCAACACGATCAACCGGCGGGCAGGGGCACCGGCACCTTGCCGTTCGGGCGCTGGTGGTGGTGGCCGTTGTCGGTGGAAGAGGGCCCGCTGGGGTTGCTCGGCGTGTGCAGCAAAGACGGCCAGCCACTCAGCGGTCAGCGCCGTCGTTTGTTGACCGCCTTGAGCCAGCCGTTGGCTCAGGCCCTGGCCCGGGCGCAATTGGCCGAGGATCTGGAGGCGGCACGCCTGCATGGCGAGACCGAGCAATTGCGCAGCGCCTTGCTGGCTTCGGTGTCCCACGATTTGCGCACGCCGCTGACGTCCATGCGCGGCAGCATCGACAGCTTGCTGGCCCTGGGCGAAGCGATCCCGCTGGAGGACCGCCGTGAACTGCTCGAAGGCACTCGCGATGAAGCCGAGCGGCTGGATCGCTATATCCAGAACCTGCTGGACATGACTCGTCTGGGCCACGGTGGCATGAAGCTGGCGCGGGACTGGGTGTCGCCGGCAGATATCGTCGGCAGTGCGCTGAACCGCTTGCGCGCGGTGCTGGCGCCGTTGCAGGTCAGCACCGAGGTGCCGGGGGAATTGCCGTTGCTCTACGTTCACGCCGCGCTGATCGAACAGGCTTTGGTCAACGTGCTGGAAAACGCTGCGCGCTTTTCACCGCCTCAGGGGCGTGTGCAATTGAGTGCCGGTGCGACTGACAGTGAGCTGTTTTTTTCCGTGAGCGACGAAGGCCCCGGCATTCCGCAAGCGGAGCGGGCAAAGATTTTCGACATGTTCTACACCGCCGCTCGCGGTGACCGGGGCGGGCAGGGCACGGGGCTGGGGCTGGCGATCTGTCAGGGCATGGTCGGCGCCCATGGCGGGCGAATCAGCGTCGCCGACGGCATCGACGGCCGCGGCACCTGCATCACTCTGCATCTACCCTTGCAGGAACAGCCGGGTTTTGAAAGTGAAGCCTGATACCCTTGGGATCTTTCCCTGCCGCGACCGGAATTAATGAGCCAGACCGCGACCATTTTGGTCATCGACGACGAACCGCAGATCCGCAAATTCCTGCGCATCAGCCTGGTCTCCCAAGGCTACAAAGTCCTTGAAGCCGGCAGCGGCAGCGAAGGCCTGGCCCAGGCCGCACTGAACAAACCGGACCTGCTAGTGCTTGACCTCGGCCTGCCGGACATGGACGGGCAACAGGTGCTGCGTGAGTTTCGCGAATGGTCGACGGTGCCGGTGCTGGTACTGTCGGTGCGCGCGAACGAAGGGCAGAAAGTCGAAGCACTGGATGGCGGTGCCAACGACTACGTGACCAAGCCGTTCGGCATTCAGGAATTCCTCGCCCGGGTGCGCGCCTTGCTGCGTCAGGCCCCGACGGGCGAAGCCCGGGAAGCGGCGCTCAATTTCGGCCCGCTGACCGTCGACCTGGCCTATCGCCGGGTACTGCTGGATGGCCACGAAGTGGCCCTGACCCGCAAGGAATACGCAGTGCTGGCGCAACTGGCGCGGCATCCGGGACGGGTCATCACCCAACAGCAATTGCTCAAGGACATCTGGGGCCCGACCCATACCGAGGACAGCCATTACCTGCGGATTGTGGTCGGACATTTGCGGCAGAAACTGGCGGACGACCCGACACAACCGAGGTTTATCGTGACCGAGGCGGGGGTGGGGTATCGGTTGTTGGATGTCTTGAGTTAGGTGTCGATCCTGAAAAGATCGCAGCCTGCGGCAGCTCCTATGGTTTTGTGTTCGCCTCGATATCTGCAGTATGCGCGGTCGGCGTAGGAGCTGCCGCAGGCTGCGATCTTTTGATCTTTAATTTTTCTCATTCTCATACCGTTCCAGCGTATCCCGGGCGATCTCGCGGCCGAGGGCGATCAGCTCCGGGGCCTTGTAGAACTCGAAGAACCGGCACACCCGCTTCGGCACGTTGATCAGGATATCCGGCGGATAACCGGCGATTTTGTACTGCGCCAGGGAGGTCTGCATCACCTCGAAACTCTGGTTGATCAGATCCAGCAGCGACGCTGGGCCGACGTTGTCGATGATGAACGAACCGGTGGCCGACCTCGGCGCTCCTGCACCTTCGATTTCCGGGGCGGCAGCCGGTTGCTGGGCTTGCGGTTCGGCGGACTCGATCCACGGGTTGCTCAGGTCGGCAGCCTCGCTGCGCATGGCCTCCTGTTCGAGCAGCAACAACTGCTCGGCTGGCTTGCGTCGAAAGGGCAAATGCGAACCGAGGGAGTTGATCAGACTGTCGAACCGGCTCTTGAACGCGGCGGGGCGCTGAATCACCGGCAATTGATAGTGGCGCTGGTTGGTTGAGTTAAGGTTGACCGCGATAATCAGGTCGCAGTGGCTGGAGACCACCGGGACGATCGGCAGCGGGTTGAGCAGGCCGCCGTCAACCAGCATCCGATTGCCTTGCATCACCGGGGTGAACAGGCTGGGAATCGCCGCCGAGGCGCGCATGGCCTGATGCAGGCAGCCTTCCTGGAACCAGATTTCCTGCTGGTTGGTCAGGTCCGTGCACACCGCCGTGTAGGGGATGCGCAGGTCTTCGATATTGATTTCGCCGACGATCTTGCGGATCTGCCCGAATACCTTCTCCCCACGGATCGCCCCGAGACGAAAGCTGACGTCCACCAGGCGCAATACGTCGAGGTAGTCCAGGCTTTCAATCCAGTCCCGATAGTCATTGAGCTTGCCGGCGGCATAGATTCCGCCCACCACTGCCCCCATGGAACATCCGGCGATGCAGGCGATGTCATAACCGCGTCTTTCGATCTCTTCGATCACCCCGATATGGGCATACCCCCTGGCTCCACCCGAGCCCAGTACCAATGCGACGCGCTTCTTCATGACTGGCCCCTTCTCGAACATGCGTCAACAATGCACCCATCAAGGGTACCGCTTCAATCATTGTGGCTGGCTGGTGGCGGCCCAGGGTCGTTTTTTCGACACTCACTGACGGCAGGCGAGTATTCTCGCGCCAGCTACATTCTTCAGCGGTGGGCAAGGCACTTTTCGCGCGGCCTACCGTCTTACGTGCACGAATATTTTTTTATGTTGAGGTGTCATTGATGAAAGCCTGGATCTGTCTGCCTTTGATTGCGCTGGCTCTGGCCGGTTGTGCCGGTAAAACGGCGTACCGTGACAGTTGCGCCAGTCAGCTTGATACGGCCTGGCGTGAACTGGACCTGGCCAAGGTCGAAGGATTCGCGGGCACCGTCAGTTACTCCAAGGCACTATCCTTGTTGACCGGGGCCAAGACTCAGCAGCAGTTCGAAGCGTACGAAGGCTGTACCAAAAAGGCCGAGAAAGCCCGCTTCTACATCCGCGAGTCCCGCGCGGGGCGGTGATGCAGAGGAGCAGTTGCAAGTTGCAAGCCGCAAGCCGCAAGCTCGATGCACGCCGGCTGTTAGCTTGAAGCTTGCCGCTTGAACCTTGCGGCTGCCTCTATGGAGTAAACCTATGATTGACCGGTTGGTGGCTCGGTTGTTCGGCCTGGAAGTTCGCTTGCTGGCCTGCCAGGCGCGCTTGAATGCGCTGACCGATGCTGAAGCGCTGCACGACCTGCGTACCACGGTTCGCCGTCTGCGCAGCCTGTTGCGCCCTCTGCGCGGTTTGCCCGGTGTCGAGCAACTGGAGGCCGCGGCGGCTGCGGTTGGCGACTTGACCACACCCTTGCGCGACCGCGAAGTCCTGGCCGCGTACCTGCACAGCCACGGTCAGCCTGAAGCGGCCGAGCGCCGTATGCTGCAAATGGCCAAAGCCTATCCCGACGTGGCGAACAGCCCGCAGCTGGCGCAACTGTTCCTGATCCTCGACGCCTTTCCGCGCTTTCTGCGCGCTTCCCAGCGTCAGGGCTTGCTCAAAAGTTTGCGTCAGCGCATCGAAAAGCGTCTGGCCAAGCAATGGAAGAAACTGGATAAGGCGTTGCACGATCCGGCCCATGATCGGCATCGCTTGCGCCTGCTGATCAAGCGTGTGCGTTACGCCATCGAAGCCTATCCGGAACTGGATCGCCTGCCCAAACAGGCCATGCCACGGCTGAAAGCCGCTCAAGACTCGCTCGGCAACTGGCATGATTGCTTGCAATGGCTGGCCAAAGCCGAGCAAGAGCCCGATTTACTGCCGTGTGTGGCGGTCTGGCAAACCACCATGGCCAAGGCCGAAGAGCGCGCCGATCGCGTGCTGGACAAGTTGAGCGCGACTTGCTTCAAATCCTGACGCGCTCTTCGTACACCATGGCCCAGGCCGAAAGCCGCGCTCAACTCCTGACGCACTCCTCGTAGCAGCTGCCGCAGGCTGCGTTCGGCCGCGAAGCGGTCGTAAAACCTGCCGACGCGGTTCACCTGTTAAATCGCGACAACCGAACTCACGACTCGTAGCAGCTGCCAAAGGCTGCGTTCGGCCGCGAAGCGGTCGTAAAACCTGCCGACGCGGTTCACCTGTTAAATCGCGACAACCGAACTCACGACTCGTAGCAGCCGCCGAAGGCTGCGTTCGGCCGCGAAGCGGTCGTAAAACCTGCCGACGCGGTTCACCTGTTAAATCGCGACAACCGAACTCACGACTCGTAGCAGCTGCCGCAGGCTGCGTTCGGCCGCGAAGCGGTCGTAAGACCTGCCGACGCGGTTCACCTGTTGAATCGCGATAACCGAACTCACGACTCGTAGCAGCTGCCGCAGGCTGCGTTCGGCCGCGAAGCGGTCGTAAAACCTGCCGACGCGGTTCACCTGTTGAATCGCGATAACCGAACTCACGACTCGTAGCAGCTGCCGCAGGCTGCGTTCGGCCGCGAAGCGGTCGTAAAACCTGCCGACGGGGTTTTCCTGTTAAAACGCGATAACCGAACTCACGACTGCTGCGCAGCCTTCGGCAGCTGCTACGGGAGTGTGTGCACGGCGGAAGCGTGCGGCTTATCTGTCAGTCTTTTTGGCTGGAATAGGTGCTGTGCAGTCAGCGACGGGTGGTTAAGATCCTTGAGTCTTTTTCCTGGCTTGAGGTTTTCATGCGCTTTTCCGATTTGGTCGATGCTGTCCGCAGCCATCCGCTCGAGCTGTCTATCCCGGCGCAATGGGCTCAGGGGCGTGCCAGTTTTGGTGGGTTGATGGCCGCCCTGCAGTACGAAGCCATGCGCGCCAAAGTCCCGGCCGATCGTCCGGTGCGCTCGTTGGCCATTACTTTTGTCGGGCCGGCCGAGCCCGATGTACCCATCAGCTTTGAAGTGGATGTGCTGCGCGAAGGCAAGGCGGTCAGCCAGGTGCTGGGCCGGGCCATGCAGAACGGTCAGGTGGTGACCCTGGTCCAGGGCAGTTTTGGCGCCTCGCGTCCATCCGAAATCGACGTTGCGGCCGAACCGGCACCGGCCATGAAACACTGGGACGAGTGCCAGGAACTGCCTTACATCCAAGGCGTGACCCCGGAATTCATGCGCCATCTGGCGATGCGCTGGAGCCTCGGTGGTTTGCCGTTCACCGGTAACAAGTCGCGGGAAATGGGCGGCTGGGTGCGCTTGCGCGGGGATGTGAAGGAAGAACCGTTGAGCGAGGCGCATATTCTGGCACTGGTGGATGCCTGGCCTCCGGCCCTGTTGCCGCACCTGAGCAAACCGGCGGCAGGCAGTACCCTGACCTGGACCATCGAATTCGTCCAGCCCTTGCTGAAATTGAGCACTCTGGACTGGTGCAAGTACCTGGTGGTGATCGAGCATGCCCGCGACGGTTATGGGCACGCGGCGGCAGCATTGTGGAGTGCTGAAGGACAGTTGATCGCCATGAGCCGGCAGACGGTTACCGTCTTTGGTTAAACCCACTCAGTAAACGGCCCGCAGGCTTACGCCTCGAGGCTGTGACCGTGGCGTTGCAGGACTAATGCGGCGAGCAGCCCGACGATACCAATGGCAACGCTCGAAAAACTCATCCCGAACACCCCCGTAACAATCAACAGGAACCCCAGGACAAACAGTTGCAGGGCAATCAGCTGCAACACCCGATTGGTCGGATTGCGCGGGTGGCCTGGATGAACACGCCATTGCCAGGCGGGGAAGTGGGGGTGACGTTTGCCCATAATCGCGGTCCTCGATCCGTTGCAACCTATAGATAAAGAATAGGCCCGCCAGAGGGCTTGGGCGAATCGAGGCTGGCTATGGGGGTGATAGATGGGGACGGGAGATTAAGAGTGTCAGTCAAGCTTTAGTCTGGAGGGCATTTGTGGCGAGGGGGCTTGCCCCGCTCGGCTGCGAAGCAGTCGTAAACCCGGTATATGTGGTGTGCCTGGAAGGAATGAGTTTTCAGGTTTTGGGGCTGCTTCGCAGCCCAACGGGGGCAAGCCCCCTCGCCACAAGGTCTGCGCTCGGCGCCTCTTTCTTGTTTGACCGCGTCGTCACAACTTGAGCTGACCTATGGCCTTGCTCAATTCACCGGCCAACGTCGCCAGTTCGTGACTGGTAGTGGCCGAGTCGACGGTCTGTTGCACGGTGTTTTCGGTCACGTCGCGAATGCTCACCACCGCGCGATTCATTTCTTCGGCAACCTGACTTTGCTGCTCGGCCGCAACGGCAATCTGCGTATTGCTTTCGCGCATCTGCGCCACCGCGCTGGTGATTTCGGCAAGCGCCGCGCCGGCTTCCTGGGCCTGTTGCACACAATCGTCGGCCTTGAACGAGCTTTCCTGCATGAAGTCCACGGCGTCCCGGGTCCCGGCTTGCAGGGTGGAGACCATCAGGGTGATTTCGTCGGTGGAGGCCTGGACCCGTTTGGCCAGGTTACGCACTTCGTCGGCGACCACCGCAAAACCGCGGCCCATTTCACCGGCCCGAGCTGCCTCGATCGCAGCGTTGAGCGCGAGCAGGTTGGTCTGTTCGGCGATGCTGTGAATCACCCCGACCACGCCGTTGATCTTCTGGCTGTCTTCGGCCAGGCGCTGAATCATCTCGGCGGTTTGCTGGACGCCGCTGGACAGCCCGGCAATCGATTTCTGCACGCGGCTGACCACTTCCTGCCCGCTGCCGGCCAGGGTGTCGGCGGTCTGCGACAAGTCACGGGTCGCTCCAGCGTGCTGGGCAATGTGATAAACCGTGGCCGACATCTGGTTGATTGCGGTGGCGGCCTGGTCGGTCTCGCTTTGCTGACCGAGCATGCCTTGGTGTACCTCGTTCATGCTCGACGCCAGACGCGCGGCACCAACATCCAGTTGTTTGGCGGTGTTCGCCACGGTGTTGACCACCCGTTGGTAGCCGGCCTGCATGGCATTGAACGCGCTGGCCATCTGCCCGACTTCATCGGTGCACGCCAAGGGCACGCGGGCCGACAGGTCGCCGGTCTTCTCCACATGCAACATCACGTCTTTCAAGGTATTGAGCTGGCTGAGCAAAAACCGGATCAGCAGCTGCGAGGCACCGAGCATCGCCAGCATCAGGATGAATACCGCCACCGCGTAATTGGGCAGACGCTCGCCGAACACCTGGCTCAGGCTCGGGCCGTAGGCGAGTATCGCAACCTGCTGACCGTCTGCTCGGGACACCACCTGGGCACCCATCAGCGGGTTGTTGCCGAACAGCGGCATAACGTTGAAATCGACCCAGCCGCTGGCGCTTTTCAACTCGGTCAAGGGCTGTCCGTTCAAGGAGGGCGTTTCACCACGGCTGAAGCTCAACAGGTGCCCGGCCTTGGGCAAGGCTTGTCCCTCGGGCCAGGCATCGAGCAAACGCGCCTGGGCCAGGGCCGAGGCTTGCGAAGCCTGGCTGCGGGCTTGCTGCTCGAGCTGTACGGCATACAGCACCAACAACAGGGTAGTGATAAACGCGACCGCGTTGACGGCCCAGAATTTGTACTTCAGTGAGATATTGCTAAGCCAGGCACCCATGGAAGGTCTTCTCTGATAGCGGAAACAGTTTTGGCAAGGTGCCATTATTGTGCCGGTACGCAGGGGAAGGGGTGTTGATGTGGGTCAATGGCGGGGATGGCCCCCTGTGGGAGCGAGCTTGCTCGCGATGGACTCAAGGGCGGCGCGTTTATTCAGCAAACATGCGTTATCGTTAACGTCCATCGCGAGCAAGCTCGCTCCCACAATTAATCTGGCTGCTTCACTCTATCGAAGGCAGCCCGAAAAACGCCCGCGCACACGCGCTGCTATTCGCCGCCACGTCCTCCAGACTCTCACCCCGATGCAACGCCACTTCGCGCAGCACTTCGGTCAGGTACGCCGGTTCGTTGCGGCCGTTTTTCGGTTTCGGTCGCAGGCTGCGCGGCAGCAGATAGGGCGCATCGCTTTCCAGCATCAAGCGATTGGCGGAAATCTCGCGAACCAGCGGGTGCAGGTGAGTGCCACGGCGCTCGTCGCAGATCCAGCCGGTAATGCCGATATGCAAATCGAGGTCGAGGTAGCTGAACAGCGCGCGTTTCTCGCCGGTAAAACAATGCACCACCGCGGCGGGCAAGCGATCACGGAAGTCGCGCAGGATCTCCAGCAGTCGCTGACTGGCGTCACGCTCGTGGAGGAATACCGGCAGTTGCAGCTCGACGGCCATCGCCAGATGTTCTTCGAGGACCTTTTCCTGTTGCGGACGTGGCGAAAAATCACGATTGAAATCCAGCCCGCATTCCCCCACGGCACGCACGCTCGATTCCTTGAGCAGACCGCGCAAGCGTTGGGCGCTGTCGGCGTTCCAGTCGCTGGCAGAGTGGGGGTGAATCCCGGCAGTGGAGAATAGCCGCTGCCCGCTTTCGTCCAGGTGTTGGCACAGTTCAAACGCCTGCTCACTGCCCTCGACACTGGTGCCGGTCAGCACCAGTTGGCAGATCCCGGCGGCATAAGCGCGGTCGAGTACTGCCTGGTGTTTGTCGGCGAAACTGGGGTTGGTCAGGTTGACGCCGATATCGATGAGTTGCATGGTGCTACCTCAGGCCAAGGCCGGAAAGCATATCAGAGCTGAAGATTTATAAGAAAAGCCCAGAACTACAATGAGTTAAAGCTGTCTCTTGATGCCAGAAGACAGCTTCGGCTGAAAAACCAGCCGTCGCGCAGCTCGTCTTCGCACCCATGTCTGCGCTCAGGCGCTCTGTTTCTGTCGCCCAACTTCCCCAAATAACGGGTGAAGCTGGACAGTATTCTTCCCGGAGAGCGGATGACGCGACCCTTGGTTTTGCTATTGCTGTGCTTGTCGATGCTGCTGCCCCTGCCGGCGGTTGCGCGTCTGGCCGGCCCGCTGGTGGCCGCAAAGGCGAGCAAGGTTCGCGACCTGGCGCAGATCCGCGGCAGCCAAGTCCTGCGGGTACTGGTCAACCAGAGCCGCAACAGTTCCGGCGAAGTCAAGGGCCAGGCCATTGGCGTCGAATACCATCGCCTGCGAGCCTTTGAGCAATACCTCAACGGCCGCGCCCGCGACGGTCAGGAAATCCGCCTCAAGATCATTCCCAAAGCCAAGGACCAACTGCTCGGCGCCCTGCGGCGCGACGAGGGTGATCTGGTGGCTCCCGGTGAATTGCTCGACCTGCAGTCCACTAAAGGAGTCAGCGCCAGTGACCCGATTGTCAGTAACGTGCCGTTATTGTTGGTCGGGATCAAAGGTGAGCGGCGCTTCACCCGCGTTGAGCAACTGTCCGGGCGTACGGTGGCGTTGACCACGGGCAGCGCGGCGGGCGATGCGATCAATGAGATCAATCAGAAACTGGCGTTGCACAAGTTAGCGCCGATCAAGATCGAATGGGTCGATCCAAGCCTGGCCGTCGAAGATGTGCTGGAAATGGTCCAGGGCAAGATTTTTCCCCTGACCATCGTCGAGCAACCGATTGCCGAGCGTTGGGGCAAGATTTTTCCCAAGCTGCGCTTCGACCGGCAGGTGGTCATCAGCGAACCGGGCGAAGAGTTCTGGTTTGTCCGGCGCGATGCCTCGATGCTGCGGGCGAGCATCGACCGTTTCCTGAAAACCTATAATGCCCCGTCGGATCAGGACGTCGCGTTGCAGCGCACCTACCGTCGCCTGTACAAGGTTCACTATCCCTTGGCCCGCGCCGATCGCCAGCGCCTGGAAAAACTGCGCCCGGTTCTGCAAAAGCATGCCCGCGAACAGGGCATGGACTGGCTGAACCTGGCGGCGCTGGCGTTCAAGGAATCCTCGCTGCAACCCAATGCCAGGAGTGGCAGCGGGCCGACCGGGTTGATGCAAATTACCCCCTCTGCGGCCCAGCGGGTGGGGGTCAAAAATATTCAGTCCCTCGACAGCAACGTACAGGCCGGGGCCAGGTACCTGGCGCTGATCCGCCGCAAGTTCTTTTCCAGCCCCAAGCTCAACGAGCGCGAACGCATGGCCTTTGTCCTGGCCGCCTACAACATGGGCCCGGAGCGGGTGCAGGGCATGCGCACCGAGGCCAAGCGTCGTGGTCTGAATCCCAACCAGTGGTTCTTCCAGGTGGAACGGATTGCCATGGAACAGGTGGGCATGGGCGCCGTCAGCTATGTGAACAGCGTCAACAAGTACTACCTGGCGTTCGATCGGGAGCGGGAATCGTTGGAGCCCGAGGCGCAAAAGGTCGCCTCGAGCCAATGATCGATATCAGCTCTTGCCGCGAATCAAGGTGCGCAAGGCAAAACGATTCGGATGACAGGCCTCGGCCACGCTTCTGGGCAGCGGCAGCGGTTCGTTCTCCAGCCAGGCGGCCAGCAGTTCGCCGGACAGCGGGGCGGTAATCAGGCCACGAGAGCCATGGCCGCTGTTGACGTACAAACCGTCCAGCCAAGGGCAGCGGTGGTCTGGCACTTGCCGGGCGTCCTTGGCCAGCGCGGCGTAGGTCTGGGCGAAAGCCTGGTGATCGGCCAAGGGGCCGACGATGGGCAGGTAATCGGGGCTGGTGCAGCGAAAGGCGGCGCGGCCTTGCAGTTGCTCGGGGTCCAGTTGTTCGGCGTGCAGGCGCTTGACCAGGTCGCTGGAGATTTCTTCCAGCAACTCCAGATTGCCGGCGTGCTCGGCGGCGGTCGGGGTCAGGTCGTCGCTCTTGAAGTCGAAGCTGGCGCCCAGGGTGTGTTCGCCCAACCGCGCCGGTGCGACATAACCTTCGGCGCAGACCACGGTGGCCAGACTCGCGCTTTCAGGGGTTTGTGCCAGGCGGGTGATCTGCCCGCGAATCCGTTTCAGTGGCAGCTGGCTGCTGGCCGGAAAGCGCTTGATCTCGGCGGCACCGGCCAAAATTACCACCGGAGCGCAGGCCAGCATCCTTGAGCCATCCCAGGCTTGCCATTGCTCATCGACCTTGCGCAACTCCAATGCATCGTGATGGCCCAGCACTTCAATCGCCGGATGCGCCGCCTGCCACCGACACAAGGCAGGGGGGTGAACCCAGCCGCCTTCGGGAAAGAACAAGCCGCCATGGGCCAGCGCGATACCCGCCCGGGCTTGTGCTTGCGACTGATCCAGCAGCTGCAACAGGTCCGGGGCAAAGGCTGCCGCAAGCTGTGCCTGACGCTCGGCTTCCTTGGCGTTGAAGGCCAGTTGCAGCACCCCGCAACCGTCCCAATCGACACCGCGCTGCAGCTGTTCGAGCAGGCGTCGGGTATGTCCGAAACCACTGACGATCAACTGCGACAGCGCCGTGCCGTGGGCCGACAGTTTGAGGTACAGCACGCCTTGCGGATTACCCGAAGCTTCCTCTGCGAGGGCGCCATGGCGTTCCAGCAGGCTGACCTGCCAGCCGCGTGCTGCAAGGCTCGCGGCACTGGCGCAACCGGCCAGTCCACCGCCGATCACCAGGCCCCGGCGTTCGCTGATCAACTGGTCAGGCCGGGCGAACCACGGCTTGCTCGCGACCGGCGCCGGCACGTCTTCGGGCCAGCCTAGGAATTCGCCACGCAGGATTTCCCATTTATGGCCGATGCCTGGGGTACGGCGCATCTTGAAACCCGCCGCATTCAGCAGGCGCCGGACCCAGCCGGTGCTGGTAAAGGTGCTGATGGTGGAGCCGGGGGCGGCCAGGCGGGCCAGTTCGGCAAACAGTTCGGCGGTCCACATTTCGGGATTTTTCGCCGGGGCGAAGCCGTCGAGAAACCAGGCATCGATCTGTGCGTCGAGTTGCGGCAGTTGCTCCAGCACGTCGCCGATCAGCAGGGTCAGGGTTACCCGTCCGCCATCGAGTACCAGGCGCTGGAAGCCCTGGTGGATGGCGACGTATTGCGCCAGCAGCTGATCGGCAAAGGGCTTCAAATCAGGCCAGAGGGCGAGGGCCCGTTGCAGGTCGGGCGGGCTCAGCGGGTATTTCTCCACGCTGACAAAATGCAGCCGCGCGCCGGCCACGGCCTGTTGCTCGAACAACTGCCAGGCGCAAAGAAAATTCAGCCCGGTGCCGAAGCCGGTTTCGCCGATGACCAGCCGCCCATTGGCCGGTAACGCGGCAAAGCGCTCGCTCAAGCGGTTCTGCTCGATGAACACGTAGCGGGTTTCTTCAAGGCCCGACTGGTCGGAAAAATACACATCGTCAAACACCCGCGAACGCGGGCGGCCTTGGTCGTCCCAGTCGAGCTGGGCGTGGGGCAGTTCAGTGATCATGGTCGGCTCGGCAGCGGCAAGGCAGCCATTCTAGCCGATCGCTGTCAGCGGGATTGATCTGTGGCAAGGTTGGGTGTTGATAGGGGGGTGAAAATCCCCGGCTGCCGAAATCTGTGGAGCCTGTAGCATCGCCAAAAGATCGCAGCCTGCGGCAGCTCCTACAGGTGTTGCGTACACCTGGTAATTCTCGGGTGAACTGGGTCGGCGTAGGAGCTGCCGCAGGCTGCGATCTTTTGATCTTTCTTTTATTCCTGATCATTCCGGTGCAGCCGAAAAGATCGCAGCCTGCGGCAGCTCCTACAGGATTTCTTACCACACAGAATTACCCAATCCGTTAGTCTTGCTCAATCTGGGAAGGGAGCCGCTCATGTTCGAATCCGCTGAAATCGGTCACGCCATCGACAAAGAAAGCTTTGAGGCCGAGGAGCCGGCCTTGCGTGAGGCCTTGCTCGAAGCGCAGTTCGAACTGCGTCAGCAAGGGCGATTTCCGGTCATCGTGCTGATCAATGGAGTAGAAGGCGCCGGCAAGGGCGAGACGGTCAAGTTGCTCAACGAATGGATGGACCCGCGGCTGATCGAAGTCCGCACCTTCGACCAGCAGACCGATGAAGAGCTGGCGCGGCCACCCGCCTGGCGCTACTGGCGGATGCTGCCGGCCAAGGGCCGGACCGGGATTTTTTTCGGCAATTGGTACAGCCAGATGCTGCAGGGCCGGGTTCATGGGCTGTTCAAGGACGCGGTGCTGGATCAAGCGATCAGTGGTGCCGAGCGCCTGGAAAAAATGCTCAGCGATGAAGGCGCACTGATCTTCAAGTTCTGGTTTCACCTGTCCAGGAAGCAGATGAAAAACCGCCTCAAGGTGTTGGCGGATGATCCGCTGCACAGCTGGCGTATCAGCCCGCTGGACTGGCAGCAATCGCAAACCTACGACAAGTTCGTCAAATACGGCGAGCGGGTGCTGCGCCGCACCAGCCGCGACTATGCACCCTGGCATGTGATCGAAGGCGTCGACCCGCATTACCGCAGCCTGACGGTGGGCAAGATTTTGCTCGACGGGCTGCAAGCCGCCCTGAACCGGCCCAGAATCAAACCCGTCTCGGTGACTGCCGCTCCGTTGCCCTCAAGTTTCAATCAACCGAGTCTGATCAGCAGCCTGGACCTGACCCGGAGCCTGGATAAAAACGACTACGAAGAGCAACTGATTACCGAGCAGGCGCGCTTATCCGGCCTGATGCGCGATAAACGCATGCGCAAGCACGCCCTGGTGGCGGTGTTCGAAGGCAATGACGCGGCCGGCAAGGGCGGGGCGATCCGTCGAGTGGCGGCGGCCCTCGATCCGCGGCAATACAGCATTGTGCCGATCGCCGCGCCGACCGAAGAAGAACGCGCCCACCCGTACCTCTGGCGGTTCTGGCGGCATATTCCGATGCGCGGCAAATTCACCGTGTTCGACCGCTCCTGGTATGGCCGGGTGCTGGTGGAGCGGGTCGAAGGCTATTGCAGTCGGGCCGACTGGATGCGTGCTTACGCCGAGATCAACGACTTCGAAGAGCAGATCAGCGAGGCTGGGCTGATTGTCGTCAAGTTCTGGCTGGCCATCGACAAACAAACCCAGATGGAACGTTTCCAGGCCCGCGAAGCGATTCCCTTCAAGCGTTTCAAGATCACCGAGGACGACTGGCGCAACCGCGAGAAGTGGGATGACTATCAAGCCGCTGTCTGCGACATGGTCGACCGCACCAGTACCGAGATTTCACTCTGGACCCTGGTGGAGGCCAACGACAAGCGCTGGGCCCGGGTCAAAGTGTTGCGCACCATCAATCAGGCACTGGAGGAGGCCTTCGAGAAGTCCGACAAACAGGCCAGGAAGGCGAAAGACAACAAGAAGTAAGCCGATGGTTATGCATACGCGGGGTGAATGATTGTCGCGGTCGGTAATAGGGTGGATTTATGCTCAGTCCACTTCCAACCCGACAACAACAATGAGGTATGCCATGCGTGAAGTGGTGATCGTCGATAGTGTGCGCACAGGTCTGGCCAAATCCTTTCGTGGCAAGTTCAACCGGACCCGTCCGGATGACATGGCTGCCCATTGCGTCAATGCACTGCTGACCCGCAACGGCATCGACCCGGCCAGCGTCGAGGATTGCATCGTCGGCGCCGGTTCCAATGAAGGCGCCCAGGGTTACAACATCGGCCGCAACGTCGCGGTGTTATCGAAACTGGGCACCGGCACCGCCGGCATGACCCTCAACCGTTTCTGCTCTTCGGGTTTGCAGGCGATTGCCATTGCCGCCAACCAGATCGCTTCCGGTTGCAGCGACATCATCATTGCCGGTGGCGTCGAGTCCATCAGCCTGACCATGAAGAGCGTCAACACCGACAACCTGATCAACCCGCTGCTCCAGGAGCAGGTGCCGGGCATTTACTTTCCCATGGGTCAGACCGCCGAAATAGTCGCCCGCCGCTATGGCGTCAGCCGCGAAGAGCAGGACCTGTACGCCCTGCAAAGTCAGCAGCGCACCGCCCAGGCCCAGGCCGCCGGGTTGTTCGATGATGAAATCGTGCCGATGGCGGTGAAATACGCAGTCGAAGACAAAACCACCGGTCAGGTGCAGATCGTCGACGGCGTCGTCGACCGTGATGACTGCAATCGCCCGGATACCACCCTGCAAAGCCTGGCCGGGTTGAAGCCAGTGTTTGCCCAAGACGGTTCGGTCACCGCGGGCAACTCCTCGCAGCTGTCCGATGGCGCGTCGATGACCCTGGTGATGAGCCTGGAAAAAGCCCTGGAACTGGGCCTCAAGCCCCGGGCATTTTTCCGTGGTTTCACTGTCGCCGGTTGCGAACCGGACGAGATGGGCATCGGTCCGGTGTTTTCGGTGCCCAAGCTGCTCAAGGCCAAGGGCTTGCAGGTGGCCGATATTGATCTCTGGGAACTCAACGAAGCCTTCGCCTCGCAGTGCCTGTACAGCCGTAATCGGCTGGAAATCGACAACCAGAAATACAACGTCAATGGCGGCTCGATTTCCATCGGTCACCCATTCGGCATGACCGGCTCGCGTCAGGTCGGGCATCTAGTGCGCGAACTGCAGCGGCGCAACCTGCGTTACGGCGTGGTGACCATGTGCGTGGGGGGCGGGATGGGGGCTACGGGGTTGTTTGAGGCGGTGCGATAATCTGCGCCAGGCGGTTAGTGTTGTAGCGCTCTTCTAATCGAGTAATCGAGTCTGGTGCGCGGCCGAAAAGATCGCAGCCTTCGGCAGCTCCTACGGGCTGCGGAACGGCATGACACCCCGCCGTCTGTAGGAGCTGCCGAAGGCTGCGATCTTTTATGTCACCACGGTCATTCGTCGGTACGCGCCTGCACCCGCTCGATATAAGCCCGGATCTCCTGTTCGGCATGATCCTGGTCATTGAACGGGCCTTCCAGGGTGTTTTCTCGGGTGCTGAAATACAACTCCCCATTGACGCGACAGATCCGACCACAACGAAAGTGAATGGAGGGGGCAGGGTCTTGTGCGCGCATGCTGAACATAGCGGGATCTCCTGAAAAGGTTGTGGTACCTCGATCTCAGACTATGTCCGAATTCCCGGAGGCGCCTGGCCTTCCGATCAGTGGCTCATCGCTAATATCACCTTGCGACCAGCACAGTCTTGTTAGCGGCTGGTCCCAAACTGTAACTGTGTAGAGGGACCGTCCAGGCCTAGAATGATTTTCTCGTCGTCTGGCTTTGGGGTTTGCATGCATATTTCGTCCGGTCGCTGGGTTTATGGCTTGTTCCTGGCCTTGCTGACCGCGCTGCTGTGGGGGATCTTGCCGATCAAACTCAAGCAGGTGTTGCTGGTGATGGACCCGGTCACGGTGACCTGGTATCGACTGACAGTGTCCGGTGGGTTGCTGTTCATTTACCTGGCGACGGTCAAGCGCTTGCCGAGTTGGCGAGTGCTCGGCCCGAAGGGTGGCTGGCTGGTGTTGATAGCAGTCCTGGGGCTGGTGGGCAACTACGTGCTGTACCTGATGGGCCTGAACCTGCTCAGCGCAGGCACCGCGCAGTTGGTGGTGCAAGTGGGGCCGGTCCTGTTGCTGATTGCCAGTCTGTTTGTGTTCAAGGAACGCTTCAGCCTGGGCCAGGGCATGGGTTTGCTGGTGCTGTTGATCGGCTTCGGGCTATTTTTCAATCAGCGCCTGATTGAACTGTTGACCTCGCTGAGCGATTACACCGCTGGCGTCTTGCTGGTGCTGGCGGCGTCGACGGTCTGGACCTTTTATGCCCTGGGGCAGAAGCAATTGCTCACGGTGTGGAATTCATTTCAGGTGATGATGGTGATCTACCTGTTTTGCGCGCTGCTGCTGACCCCTTGGGTGCATCCCCTGGAGGCGTTGCAACTGAGTCCGCTGCAAGGCTGGCTGCTGCTCGCTTGCTGTTTGAATACCCTGATCGCCTACGGCGCCTTTGCCGAAGCCCTGGCGCATTGGGAGGCCTCGCGGGTCAGCGCGACCCTGGCCATCACGCCGCTGGTGACCTTCGGCGCGGTGGCGCTGGCCGCCTGGCTCTGGCCTGAGTACGTGCAGGCTGAGCAGATCAATGGCCTGGGTTATGGCGGTGCGGTACTGGTGGTGCTCGGCTCGGCACTGGTCGCCCTGGGGCCATCGCTGATGGCCGGGTTGAGGGCTCGGCGGGTGCGGGTCGCGGCGGGTTGAGGTTATCAACAGATTTGCTGTGCAAGGGAGATTGCCAAGATCGCAGCCTGCGGCAGCTCCTACGGGTTTTGCGTACATCCATAACGGGTGTATGCGATCGGCGTAGGAGCTGCCGCAGGCTGCGATCTTTCAAGGACCTACCGGGCAACCACCTTCGATACCTTCGCCACCGTCGGTTTGAGCACCAACCACAACGCTCCGGCGATCAACACTCCGCCATACACATGAGCCATGGACAAGGGTTCATCGAGAAACAACGCGCCCCAGAGCACGCCGAACGGCGGGATCATGAAGGTCACGGTCATCGATTTGACCGGGCCGATCGAGCTGAGCAAACGGAAGAACAGGATGTACGCAAAGGCGGTGCACACGGTCTAACCGCCGCCGAAAAGATCGCAGCCTGCGGCAGCTCCTACGGGCTGCGGAATGACATGACACCCCGCCGTCTGTAGGAGCTGCCGCAGGCTGCGATCTTTTCGTAACCGAACAGCGGCAACAGAAACAGCGTCGCGCCGAGCATGCTGCCCAGCGCCGACAGGCGACTGTCGAGCCCGCCTTGCTGATCGAGCCAGCGGCGGGCGAGGAAACCGGCGAAGCCGTAACAGGTGGTCGCGAGCAGGCAGGCGAGGGCGCCCATCAGCAGCTCCAGGTTGAAGGCCATGGGACCGGCGCGGGTCAGAATGCCAACCCCGAACAATCCAAGGCACACCCCATCTTCGCCGGAGAAAGTTTTTCGCTGAAGAACACCCCGCCAATCAACACCCCCATCAGCGGCATCGTCGCGTTGAAGATCGCCGAGTAGCCGGCGGGCAATACCTGGGCCGCCACCGAATACATAGTCGCCGGAATCCCCGAGTTGATTACCCCGAGCAGTAGCACCGTCTTGAACTTGCGGCGAAAATCCCAGCTGATACGCATCAGCGCGAGGATCACCAGCAATCCGCTGGCGGCAATCGATACCCGAAAGAAGGCGATGGGGATAGTGCCAATCACTGGGGCGATGATGCGCATGAACAGGAAGCTCGCGCCCCAGATGGCGGCCAATGACAGCAGGCGCAGGATATCGACGGGGTTCACGGCTGTTCCTTCCTTGATTGGCGCGCAAGTGTGACGCATGGCAATGGTTGCGTTGCGTAACACTAGCCCTCTAAGCTCAGCCCTCAAATGCCAAGAACCATCCCTCAGAGGTTTTTCTATGCCGCAGCAATGGCCAGCCGCCGATATCGCCCGAATGATCCTCGATGGCTTCGACAATTACCGCGAGCATTTCCGTCAGATCACCGACGGCGCCCGGGCGCGGTTCGAGCAGGCGCAGTGGCAGGAGGCGCAGGTCGCCTCGGCGGCGCGGATCAACCTCTATGAAGAAAAAGTCAGTGAAGTGGTCGCTCGACTGCACCAGGCCTTTGACGGCGAGGCCATGCTGGACGTTACCTACTGGCCGCTGGTGAAAAGCGCCTACATCAGCCTGATCGACCTGCGGTTCGACGATGAACTGTCCGAGACCTGGTACAACTCGGCGTTCTGCGGGCTGTTCCGCCACGACCTGATCAGCGACGGCTGCATGTTTATCCACACCACTCGGCCAAGCCTGCGTCGGGCCCGTGCGGCGCAAACCCGTATCTATAAGCCCGAGGGCGAACTGTCGAGCATGCTCGAGCAGATCTTCGTCGACTACAGCTTCAGCGAGCCCTATGCCGATTTGCCTGGCGACCTGCGCCGGCTCGAAGCGCAGTTGCGCGAGAACCTGCCGGATTGGGTCTGCAAGGACCCGGAGCTGGCGGTCGAGCTGTTTTCCTCGGTGCTCTACCGCAACAAGGGCGCCTACCTGGTGGGACGCATCTATACCCACGACGAGCAATGGCCATTGGTGATTCCCTTTCTGCACCGAGAAGGCCGCGGGATTCAGATCGATGCGTTGATCACCGATGAGGCGGATGTGTCGATCATCTTCTCCTTCACCCGTTCGTATTTCATGGTCGATGTGCCGGTGCCGGCCGAGTTTATCGGCTTTCTCAAGCGTATCCTGCCGGGCAAGCACATCGCCGAGCTGTACACCTCGATCGGTTTCTACAAGCACGGCAAGTCCGAGTTCTACCGCTCGTTGATCAATCACCTGGCCAACACCGACGACCAGTTCATCATGGCCCCGGGTGTGCGTGGCATGGTCATGAGCGTGTTCACCTTGCCAGGCTTCAACACCGTATTCAAAATCATCAAGGACCGATTTGCGCCGTCGAAAAACGTCGACCGCGCGACGGTAATCGAAAAGTATCGCCTGGTAAAAAGCGTCGACCGGGTCGGGCGCATGGCCGATACCCAGGAGTTCGCCGACTTCCGTTTCCCCCTGAGCAAGTTCGAACCGGCGTGCCTGGCCGAGCTGCTGGAAGTGGCGGCGAAAACGGTGGAGGTCGAAGGCGACACGGTGCTGATCCGCCACTGCTGGACCGAGCGCCGGATGACGCCGTTGAACATGTACCTGGAAAACGCCAACGACGCGCAGGTGCGTGAAGCGCTGGAGGATTACGGCCTGGCGATCAAGCAACTGGCGGCGGCGAACATCTTCCCCGGCGACATGCTGCTGAAGAACTTCGGCGTTACCCGGCACGGCCGGGTGGTGTTCTATGACTACGACGAAATCTGCTTCCTGACCGAAGCCAACTTCCGCCACATCCCGGCCCCGCGTACCCCGGAAGATGAGATGTCTTCGGAGCCGTGGTACTCGATCGGGCCGCATGATGTGTTCCCCGAGGAGTTCCCGCCCTTCCTGTTCGCCGACGCAGGGCAGCGGCGGCTGTTCGATGAACTGCACGGCGAGCTGTACAACGCCGATTACTGGAAAGGCCTGCAAGCAGCGATTCGCGCTGGCAAGGTGATCGATGTGTTCCCGTATCGGCGCAAGGGGTTGGATAACGAGTAGTTCTCTGCGATTGCTGCGCAATCGATCGCGAGCAAGCTCGCTCCCACATTGGATGTGTGTCGGTCGCAAAATTTGATCTCGACGCAATCAAGTGTGGGAGCGAGCTTGCTCGCGATCGGCCGCGCAGAGGTCGTAAAATCTGCGACAATCCGCCCCCTGCACCACTAGACGACTTTTGCGTACCTGATGACTGACCAACCGCCTGCTATCGATCAACTGCTGAAAAACCTCGATCACGCCATGCTTGCCGACCGCCACCGGTTGCGGCGGCAGTTGCTCGAGCTGCGCAAGAAACCCGACGAGGCCAAGCTGGCGCAGTGGGTCGAGCGCGCGCAGGCGTCCTGTGATCGGGTGGTGGCGCGGCGTGCCAGCCTGCCGCTGATTCGTTATGACGACAGCCTGCCGATCGCCGCCAAGCGCGACGAAATCAAGGCGGCGCTGCTCAAGCATCAGGTTCTGATCATTGCCGGTGAAACCGGTTCGGGTAAAACCACCCAATTGCCGAAAATCTGCCTGGAAATCGGTCGCGGCCAGTACGGCCTGATCGGCCACACCCAGCCGCGCCGTATCGCTGCGCGGAGTGTCGCGAGCCGGGTCGCGGAAGAACTGGCGACGCCACTGGGCGCGCTGGTCGGCTATCAGGTGCGTTTCGAGGATCAGAGCGATTCCAACACCCTGATCAAACTGATGACCGACGGCATTCTGCTGGCGGAAACCCAGAACGACCGCTACCTCGAACGCTACGACACGATCATCGTCGACGAAGCCCACGAACGCAGCCTGAACATCGACTTCCTGCTCGGCTACCTGAAAACCCTGCTGCCGCGTCGCCCGGACCTGAAGGTCATCATCACCTCGGCAACCATCGACCTGGAACGCTTCTCCAAGCACTTCAACGATGCGCCGATCGTCGAAGTCTCGGGCCGGACCTTTGCGGTGGACACCTGGTATCGACCGCTGACCCTGGAGCAGGACGAAGAGGGCAACCGGGTCGAAGACGACTTGACCGTGGATCAGGCGATCCTCGCCACCCTCGACGAAATTGCCGCTTTTGAACGCAGCGAACGTCGCAGCCCCGGTGATGTGCTGGTGTTCCTGCCCGGCGAACGAGAGATACGCGACGCCGCCGACATGCTGCGCAAAGCCCAGCTCAAGCACACCGAAATCCTGCCGCTGTACGCACGGCTGTCGCCGGCCGAGCAGCAGCGGATTTTCCAGTCTCACCCGGGGCGCCGCGTAGTGCTGGCGACCAACGTCGCGGAAACCTCGCTGACGGTGCCGGGCATTCGTTACGTGATCGACAGCGGCACCGCGCGGATCAGCCGCTACAGCTACCGCGCCAAGGTCCAGCGCCTGCCGATCGAAGCCATTTCCCAGGCCAGCGCCAACCAGCGCAAGGGCCGTTGCGGGCGGGTCGAGCCAGGTATCTGTATTCGCCTGTACGCAGAAGAGGATTTTATCGGCCGGCCGGAATTCACCGATCCGGAAATTCTGCGCACCAACCTGGCAGCCGTAATCCTCCAGATGTTGCATCTGCGCCTGGGCGAGATCACCGATTTCCCGTTTATCGAGCCACCGGACGGCAAGGCCATCAGCGATGGTTTCAACCTGCTGCAAGAGCTCTCGGCGGTGGATCGCGAGAGTCAGTTGACCCCCTTGGGTCGGCAACTGGCGCGGCTGCCGGTGGACCCGCGCATGGGCCGCATGTTGCTCGAAGCCGCGAACCTCGGCAGCCTGCAGGAAGTCTTGATCGTCGCCAGTGCCATGTCGATCCAGGACCCGCGCGAGCGTCCGCCGGAGCGTCAGCAGGCCGCCGATCAGGCCCATGCCCAGTGGAAGGACGTCGACTCGGACTTCGCCGGGCTGGTCAATCTGTGGCGCGGTTTTGAAGAACAACGCCAGGCCCTGACTGCCAGCCCGCTGCGCAACTGGTGCCGGAAGCATTTCCTCAACTACCTGCGCTTGCGCGAGTGGCGTGATTCCCATCGGCAGTTGAGCCTGATCTGCCGCGACATGCAGCTGAGCCTCAATAAAGAACCGGCGGACTACCCGAAACTGCACAAAGCCGTGCTCTCCGGTCTGCTCAGCCAGATCGGCCAGAAGACCGAAGACGGCGACTACCTCGGTGCCCGGCAACGACGCTTCTGGATTCACCCGTCATCGGGGCTGGGTAAAAAGCGTCCGCAATGGCTGATGGCCGCCGAACTGGTGGAAACCACCAAGCTCTATGCGCGGATGGTAGCGAAGATCGAGCCGGACTGGATCGAGCCGCTGGCCGGGCATTTGATCAAGAAAAACCACTTCGAACCCCATTGGGAGAAGAAGCGCGGCCAGGTTGTGGCCTTTGAGCAGATCACCTTGTTCGGGCTGATCGTGGTCGGTCGCCGGCCGGTGCATTACGGCCCGATCGACCCGGTGCTGTCCCGTGAGATGTTTATTCGTGAAGGCCTGGTGCGCGGGGAAATCCAGTCCCGGGCCAAGTGCCTGACCGCCAATGCACAACTGCTGGAACAACTCGACGAACTGGAAGCCAAGGCTCGCCGCCGCGACATCCTCGCCGACGAAGAAACCCTGTTCGCTTTCTATGACGCCCGCTTGCCGGCCGATATTCACCAGACCGCGACCTTCGACAGCTGGTACCGCATCCACAGCCAGAAAGACCCGCAACTGCTGGTGATGCGCGAAGAAGACGTGCTGGCTCGCGAAGCCAGTGAAGTCACCGCCGCGCATTACCCGGATACCTTGCACCTGGGCGATCTGGCGCTGGCCTTGAGTTATCACTTCGAGCCCAATCACCCACGCGATGGCGTGACCTTGCGGGTGCCGGCGCCGTTGCTGCCGGCGCTACCGTCCGAGCGTCTGGAATGGCTGGTGCCGGGGGTAATCGAGGCCAAATGCATCGCCTTGGTGCGCAACCTGCCCAAGGCCCTGCGCAAGAACTTCGTACCGGTGCCGGACTTTGTCAAAGCCGCATTGCAGCGCATGACCTTTGCCGAGGGTTCGTTGCCTCAGGCCCTGGGCCGTGAGTTGCTGCGCATGACCGGTGCCCGGGTCAGTGACGAAGCCTGGGCCGAAGCGGCTCAGCAGGTCGATGGGCATTTGCGGATGAACCTGGAAATCGTCGACGGCGACGGCAAGTTCCTTGGCGAAGGCCGCGACCTGGCCGAACTGACCGCGCGTTTCGCCGAGGCCAGCCAGGCCGCGTTGGCCGTGCCGCAAACCGCGAAAAGCCAGCAGCCGGTAGAGGCCAAAGTCTTCGCCGCGGTGGCCGAAAAGACCCAGCAGAAGATCGCCGGGCTGTCGATGACGGTTTATCCGGCACTGGTGGAAGAGAACGGCACGGTCAAGGAAGGACGCTTCTCCACCGCCGCCGAGGCCGAGTTCCAGCATCGTCGGGCCTTGCAGCGTTTGCTGATGCAGCAACTGGCCGAGCCGGCGAAATTCCTCCGTGGCAAGCTGCCCGGGCTGACCGAGCTGGGGCTGATGTACCGCGAGCTGGGGCGTATCGACAGCCTGGTGGAAGACATTCTGCTGGCCAGCCTCGACAGTTGCATTCTCGATGGCGAAGCCACTCTGCCGCGCGATGGCGCCGGCCTGGCTGCGTTGGCCGAGCGCAAGCGGGGCGGCTGGACCGAGCACGCCGAGCGCCTGGCGAAATTGACCCTGGAGACGCTCAAGCTCTGGCACGGTCTGCAAAAACGCTTCAAGGGCAAGATCGACCTGGCCCAGGCCGTGGCCCTCAATGACATCAAGCAACAATTGAGTCAGCTGGTGTATCCGGGATTTGTCCGCGAAACCCCGGCGGTCTGGTTCAAGGAACTGCCGCGTTTCCTCAAGGCCATCGAGTTGCGTCTGGAGAAACTGCCAAGCCAGGTACAGAAGGACCGGGTCTGGAGCACCGAACTGGCGGGGTTATGGGCGCAGTATCAGGCGCGGGCCAGCAAACACGCCCAGGAAGGCAAGCGCGATCCGCAGCTGGAACTGTATCGCTGGTGGCTCGAGGAATACCGGGTTTCACTGTTTGCCCAGCAGCTAGGGACCAAGGTGCCGATCTCCGATAAACGTTTGAGCAAGCAATGGACCCAGGTCGACGCCTAAACCCCCTGTAGGAGCTGCCGCAGGCTGCGATCTTTTGATTTTGATTTTGATTTTGATCTTCGGCGGTCTCCTGGACTCGAAAAAGCCGAGATCAAAAGATCGCAGCCTGCGGCAGCTCCTACAGTTAATACGTTACGTGGCTTCCTCTCGCGACAGGGGCCAAATGCCAGGGTTTATGGCAAACTTCGCGGTTATAAACACCGGCCCGTGGATTTGAGCCTTCAAGGCGGCAGCGGATCGGAATAAAGCGACGCAAGGTTGATTCCTGCGAGTGGGATCGGACCCTTTATGTATTGGTACGTCGGTGCCAATGCTTTCTGCCTGAACGGATTAGAGAAACGACCATGCATAACGTCGTCATCAGCGGCACCGGCCTATACACCCCGGCCAACAGCATCTCCAACGAAGAGCTGGTGCAGTCTTTCAATGCCTATGTGCAGCAGTTCAACACGGATAACGCTCAAGCCATCGAGCGCGGTGAAGTTCAGGCGTTGACCGAATCCAGTGCCGCCTTCATTGAAAAGGCCTCGGGGATCAAAAGCCGGTTTGTCATGGACAAAGAAGGCATCCTCGATCCGCAGCGCATGACCCCGCGCTTGCCCGAGCGCTCCAATGATGAATGGTCGGTGCTTTGCCAAATGGCCATCGGCGCTGCCGAGCAAGCCTTGCAGCGCGCCGGCAAAACCGCCGCCGATATCGACGGCGTCATCGTCGCCTGCTCCAACCTGCAACGGGCTTACCCGGCCATTGCCATCGAAGTCCAGGAAGCACTGGGCATCCAGGGGTTCGGCTTCGACATGAATGTGGCCTGCTCCTCGGCGACTTTCGGTATCCAGGCCGCTACCAATAGCGTCCAGCTTGGCCAGGCCCGGGCGATTCTGATGGTCAACCCGGAAGTCTGCACCGGTCACCTGAACTTCCGCGACCGCGACAGCCACTTCATTTTCGGCGATGCGGCGACGGCCGTGATCATCGAACGTGCCGATCTGGCGACCTCCACCTACCAGTTCGATATCGTCAGCACCAAACTGCTGACCAAGTTCTCCAACAACATCCGCAACAACTTCGGCTTCCTCAACCGCGCAGCTGAAGAGGGTGTCGGTGCACCGGACAAACTGTTCGTGCAGGAAGGTCGCAAGGTCTTCCGTGACGTCTGCCCGATGGTGGCTGAACTGATTGCCGCCCACCTGGAAGAGAACGCGCTCAACATCAGCGACGTGAAGCGTTTCTGGCTGCACCAGGCCAACCTCAGCATGAACCACCTGATCGTCAAAAAACTCCTCGGCCGCGAAGCCACGGAAGAAGAAGCGCCAGTCATTCTCGACACCTATGCCAACACCAGTTCGGCCGGTTCGGTGATCGCGTTTCACACGCACCAGGATGACCTGCCGAGCGGCTCGCTGGCGGTGCTCAGCTCCTTCGGTGCCGGTTATTCGATTGGTAGTGTGATTCTGCGCAAGCGTTGAGTTCACAGCGGGTTGAGGGTGCGCCCGAAAAGATCGCAGCCTGCGGCAGCTCCTACGGGATTGATGTACAAACGTTATATCGCGGTTGAATGCGGTCGACGTAGGAGCTGCCGCAGGCTGCGATCTTTTGATCTGTAGGAGCTGCCGTAGGCTGCGATCTTTTGATCCTTCATCACTCTAGCCCGCGGCTTTCAGCTCATAGCTTTCCACTACTCCTCCCTTATTTCCATTCGAAGTAAAAAAGTTCCACTGTCATCAAATCTTTATATATCAGCAACCCTTCTGAAATATTCCATCGCCAAGATTCCCTCCCAACACCAGCGGGCCAGATCCCGCGTGTTTTTCAGGTTAAAGACCATTAATTAGGGGAATTCTTCGATGATCCGTAAGCACTTCGCCGGTTTCGCTGCCAGCGCTCTGGCCCTGGCTGTTACCGCCCAGGCTTTCGCTGGCACCGTCACTACTGACGGCGCCGATATCGTTGTCAAGACGAAGGGCGGCCTTGAGGTCGCAACGGCCGATAAAGAGTTCAGCTTCAAGCTGGGCGGACGCATTCAGGCAGACTACAGCCAGTTCGACGGTGTCTACACCAAGAATGGTGACACCGCCGACGCCGCTTACTTCCGTCGCGCGTTCCTGGAGCTGTCCGGCGTGCTATACACGGATTGGGCGTACACCATCAACTACGACTTCTCCCACAATACCGGCGACACCGACAACGGCTACTTCGACGAAGCTTCCCTGGCCTACAACGGCTTCAAGCCAGTGTCGATCAAGGTCGGTCGTTTCGACCCGGACTTCGGCCTGGAAAAAGCCACCAGCTCCAAGTGGGTCACCGCGCCAGAGCGTAACGTGGCGTATGACATGATCGACTGGGCGAACGGTCATCAGAATGGTCTGGGCCTGCAAGTCTCCAGCACCTTCGCTGATTCGTTCTACGCCTCCGCCGGCATCTTCAGCAAGGACACCGACGATACCGATGGCGACAGCATCAAGCAGGCCAACGGTCGTTTCGTCTTCGCTCCGATGCATGAAGCGGGCAGCGTGGTGCACTTCGGCGTGAACGTCGCGTCCCGCGATGTTTCCGACACCGCCTTCGATTCGCGTTATCGCACCCGCATGGGCATGCGTGGCGTCGAAACCCTCGGCGGCAACGATGCCGGCACCAACGGCAACCGTCCGGTGCTGGGCGGCAGTTCCGCCTCGCCTGCCGGTTCCTATGACCGCGACGATGCTGTCGGCCTGGAAGCCGCCTTCGCCTTTGGCCCGGCTTCGCTCCAGGGTGAATACATCGCCCGCAAAACCAGGGCTGATTCCAGCGCCTTTGAAGATGTCGAGGGCCGTGGTTTCTATGCACAGGCGGCCTACACCCTCACCGGTGAATCGCGTGGCTATAAAGTCGGCAAGTTCGACGCCATCAAGCCGGCCAACAAGTCCATCGGCGCCTGGGAGCTGTTCTATCGCTACGACAGCCTGACCGTCGAAGACGACAACATCACCACTGCCAGCCTGACCCGTGATGTCGGCGATGCCGAAGTCAAAGTCCACAACCTGGGTGTCAACTGGTACGCCAACGAAGCAGTGAAAATCTCTGCGACTTACCTCAAGGCCAAGACCGACAACGTGACCAACGCGACCGCCGCCAGCAATGGTACTCCGGCTCAGCGTACCGGCGACGACAGCGGTGACGGTTTCGTCGTCCGTGCCCAGTACGTGTTCTAAGTAACAAAAGCTTAACGAGCTTTTCCTTCATCCGTTAAAGCTCCTCTGGTTTTGACCCCGCCTCGGCGGGGTTTTTTGTTTCGGCAAGGGCTGCAGATGGGCGATACTCGGCGGGTCTGAGAGTCATGATCGTCGGGGAATGCGATGCCGCTACAACGTTTGGAGAGTCTGTCCGCCATCGCGCCTCAAGCATGGGATGCCCTGGTGCCCGACGCTCAGCCATTCCTGCGCCACGCCTTCCTCGGTGCCCTGGAAGACAGCGGCAGCCTTGGCCCGCATTCCGGCTGGCGGCCCGAGCATCTGTTGCACGTCGAAGGCGATCAGCTGATTGCCGCACTGCCCAGCTACCGCAAATGGCATTCCTATGGCGAATACGTGTTCGACCACGCCTGGGCCGATGCCTGTGAACGAGCCGGCATCGAGTATTACCCGAAACTCTTGACCGCCGTGCCGTTCAGTCCGGTGAGCGGCCCACGGCTGCTGGCCGCCAAGCTGCAGGACGGCTTCGAGTTGCTGAAAAGCCTGCCGGGCTATCTGGAAATCGAAGGACTCTCCAGTGCTAACATCAATTTCACCGACCCCTTCACCGATGCGGCGCTGGCCGAGCAGCCCGGCTGGCTGCAACGGGTGGGTTGCCAGTACCACTGGCAGAACCGGGGGTATCGGGACTTTCAGGACTTTCTCGACGCCCTGAGTTCGCGCAAGCGCAAGCAGATGCGCAAGGAGCGTGAGCAGGTAGCGGGGCAGGGCATCGAGTTCGAATGGCTCGAGGGCCGGCAACTCGATCAGGTGCAATGGGACTTCGTCTACGCCTGCTACGCCAACACCTACGCCATACGCCGGCAGGCGCCGTATCTGACCCGGGAATTCTTCAGTCTGTTGGCCGAGCGCATGCCCGAAGCGATTCGCGTGGTGTTGGCCAAACAGGGTTCACGGCCAGTGGCCATGGCCTTCAGCCTGGTGGGTGGCGACAGTTTCTACGGCCGCTATTGGGGTTGCCTGGCGGAGTTCGACCGCCTGCATTTCGAGACCTGCTTCTATCAAGGCATGGACTACGCGATCGCCAACGGTTTCCAGCGTTTCGATGCCGGCGCTCAGGGCGAGCACAAACTGATACGCGGATTCGAGCCGGTCATTACCCATTCCTGGCATTACTTGCGCCATCCCGGGTTGAAGGCAGCGGTGAAAGACTTTCTGCAACAGGAACGGCTCGGCGTTCTGGCCTATGCCGAAGAAGCGAAGACCGCCTTGCCCTATCGGCAAGACTGATCCTCATTGTGATCCGGTAGATCAAAGATCGCAGCCTGCGGCAGCTCCTACGCCGATCCCGTACACCGTGAATTATCGTGTGTACGCACCACCTGTAGGAGCTGCCGCAGGCTGCGATCTTTTGATCCTGGGCGCTCAATCAATCCCGACAAACCCACCGGTCTGGTGCTGCCACAACCTTGCATACAACCCGCCATGGGCGAGCAATTCGGCGTGGCTGCCGGTTTCGGCGATCCGGCCTTTTTCCAGGACCACCAGGCGGTCCATGCGGGCGATGGTCGAGAGCCGGTGAGCGATGGCGATCACGGTTTTGCCTTGCATCAGGGTTTCCAGGCTTTCCTGGATTGCCGCTTCGACCTCCGAGTCCAGTGCCGAGGTGGCTTCGTCCATGATCAGGATCGGCGCATCTTTGAGCAAGACCCGGGCAATGGCGATCCGTTGCCGCTGGCCGCCGGAGAGTTTCACCCCGCGCTCACCCACGTGGGCGTCGAAGCCGGTACGGCCCTGGGCATCGGAAAGATGCGGGATAAACTCGTCGGCCCGGGCTTTGCGCGCCGCTTCCCAGAGCTCTTCGTCGGTGGCATCGGGTTTGCCGTAAAGCAGGTTGTCGCGGATCGAACGGTGCAGCAGCGAGGTGTCCTGGGTGATCATGCCGATCCGCTCGCGCAGGCTTTCCTGGGCGACTTCGGCGATGTTCTGGCCGTCGATCAGGATCCGTCCGCCTTGCACGTCATACAGACGCAGCAGCAGGTTGACCAGGGTTGATTTGCCGGCACCGGACGGGCCGATCAGGCCGATTTTTCCCCCGGGTTTGATGGTCAGATTGAGGTCGCCGATGATTCCGCTTTTTTTTCCATAGTGGAAATCGACATGTTCAAACCGCACTTCGCCGCAGGCCACGGCCAGGGGTTGTGCCTGGTCGCGGTCTGTTACGCTGACCGGCTGGGCGATGGTTTGCAGACCGTCCTGGACCATGCCGATGTTTTCGAAGATGCCGTTGACCACCCACATGATCCAGCCCGACATGTTGACGATGCGGATCACCAGCCCGGTGGCCAGGGCGATGGCGCCGACCGAAATCAGCGACTGGCTCCACAGCCACAAGGCCAGGCCGGTGGTACTGACGATCAGCAGGCCGTTCATGCTGGTGATGACCACGTCCATGCTGGTGACCACGCGGCCGGCCAGTTGGGATTTCCGGGTTTGTTCTTCGATGGCCTCGCGGGCGTACTGCTGTTCGAAGTTGGTGTGGGCGAACAACTTGAGGGTAGTGATGTTGGTGTAGCCGTCGACGATTCGTCCCATCAGTTTCGAACGGGCGTCGGAGGAAACCACCGAACGCTCTTTGACCCGTGGCACGAAAAAGCACAGGGCGCCGATGAAGCAAGCGATCCAGGTCAGCAGTGGAATCATCAGCCGCCAGTCGGCCTCGGCGAACAGCACCAGCGAGCTGATGGCATAGATCAGCACGTGCCATAACGCGTCGACGGCCTGCACGGCCGAGTCACGCAGGGAGTTGCCGGTCTGCATGATGCGCTGGGCGATGCGCCCGGCGAAATCGTTCTGAAAGAAGTTCAGGCTTTGTTTGAGTACGTAACTGTGGTTCTGCCAGCGAATCATGCTGGTCATGCCCGGGCTGATGGTCTGGTGCACCAGCAGATCATGCAAGCCGACAAAGATCGGACGCAGGACCAGCGCGACCACCGTCATCCAGATCAGCTCGGTGCCGTGAATCTTGAAGAAGTCGACATTTGGTGTGCCCTGGGTCAGATCGATGATCCGGCTCAGGTAACTGAACAGCGCGACCTCGATCAGCGCACCGATCAGACCGACCACCAGCAATGCGGCAAAACTTGGCCAGACCTGACGCAGGTAATACAGGTAGAAGGGGAGAACCCGGCTCGGCGGAGCGGCCGTCGGCGCATCGCGGAAGATATCGATCAGTTTTTCAAAACGACGATAGAGCATTGGTTCGACGCCCGCGGGGCGGGCTCTCCTTATCAAGTGTGAGCGACCTCAGTCGCTCGGAACTCCTTTCTCGCGTCAGTCGATGCGCTTGGCTGACTTTATCAGCACCGGGTCGATTGGCACATTCTGCATGCCGCCTTTGGTGGTGGTCTGGGAGTTGACGATGATGTCCACCACGTCCATGCCCTTGACCACTTTGGCGAATACCGCGTAACCGGCATCACGACCCGGGTCGAGGAAGGCGTTGTCGGCGACGTTGATAAAGAACTGGCTGGTGGCCGAATCCGGGTTCGAGGTACGCGCCATTGACAGCGTGCCACGGACGTTATGCAGGCCGTTGCTGGCTTCGTTCTTGATCGGTGCCTTGGTGTCTTTTTGCTGCATTTGCGTGGTGAAACCACCGCCCTGGACCATAAAGCCCGGAATCACCCGGTGGAAAATCGTGTTGTTGTAGAAGCCGCTGTCGACGTATTCAAGGAAGTTCTTGGTACTGATCGGCGCCTTGACCGGGTCCAGTTCGATTTCGATCTGGCCGTTGGTGGTGTCCAGCAACACGTGCGGCGCCTTGGCCGGTGTCGCGGCCATCAGGTTAGCGGCGAACAGAACAGAGCCAGCGACGAGGGCGATTTTTTTAAACATGGGTCAGTGTTCCTGATTTAGTGGTATCGACTGCGGTAAGAAACTCGAGCAGGGTTTGGTTGAAGGCTTGCGGTTGGTCCAGTGGCGTAGCGTGGCGGGAATCGGCGATCACCGCCAGCCGCGCATTGGGCAGCAGTTTTATATAGGCCTCTTTGACCGCGACCGGTGTGTAGTCACGGTCGGCGCTGACAATCAGGGTTGGACAGGTGACACGGGAAAGTCGTTCCTGCACGCCCCAACCGATGATGGCATCGAAGCTGGCGAGATAAGCACGTTTGTCGTTTTTTGCCCAGCGCCGGGCAATTTTACTGCGCAGCTCGGCTTGCTGCGGTTCGGGGAAAAGCTTGGCGCCCAGCGCCGCGCCGATCGCGCTCATACTGAAGAGCTGCATCAGGCTCCAGCGCTTGAACCACTGCCAATACTCAGTTGGTGTCCGTAATTTGACCTGGGGTCCGCTGTTGACGATGCACAGGCTTTTGAGCAAGTGCGGCTGATCCACTGCCAGCTGAAAGCCAATCATGCCGCCCATGGACAGCCCGACCACATGGGCCGGTCCCAGGTTCAGGTGCTCGATCAGCGCGATCAGGTCGGCGCTGAAGCCGGCAATGCTGTAGCGCTCGCGGGGTTTGTCGGAGCGGCCATGACCACGCGTATCCGGGACGATCACCCGGTAGCGGGCTGCCAGCTCGGGGACCTGATACTCCCAGTCCAGAGAACTGGAGCCCAGTCCGTGGAGCAGCAGCACGGGTTCGCCGTGGCCATATTCTTCGTAGTGCAGGGTGCAACCTTCATGTTCGAAATAGGCCATGGCGCAACTCCTTGTCTGGTTTAGCGGGATTCAGGCTTGCTGTGGGGCGGCGAAAGGGGCATCCAGCGGCGCGGTGTCAAAGGTGCGCAGCAATTCGATGAGAATCTGCGTGGCCGGGCCCAGTGGTTTGTCCTTGTTCGAATACAGATAGAACGACGGATTGCGACTGCCGCCCTGGTCCAACGGTAGCAGCTTGAGCAGGCCTTCCTTGAGTTCGCGTTCAATCATGTGCCGTGGCAACCAGGCAAAACCCAGGCCGCTGCCGACGAAGGTCGCGGCGGTGGCCAGGCTGCCGACGGTCCAGCGTTGTTCGGCGC